>DAOUKQ010000120.1:0-3460 GCA_034421135.1 Dehalococcoidia bacterium | reverse complement strand
GGCACGGCGCGGAGCTGGACCGACGTTCCCTGGGGTTGGGCGCAGGTCGCCAACACGCCGCTGCGCTGGTACAAAAGCGACGCCTACGGCGGAGGCATCCGTGTGCCGCTGATTGTCCGCTGGCCGGAGCAGGTCCCACAGGGTCAAATCCGCGACCAGTTCCACCACGTGACCGACCTCGTGCCGACGGTGCTCGATGTTCTGGGTGAAGACGCGCCCGGGACACTCAACGGACGAGCGCAAATGCCGGTACACGGTAAGAGCCTGGCCTACTCCTTCGCAGACCCCGACGCGGCCTCGAACAAGGGCGTGCAGTACTTCGAAATGTGGGGCCACCGCGCGGTCTGGATGGACGGCTGGAAGGCCGTCACCCGTCACTTCCGCGGCACTGCCTTCGAGGAGGACCAGTGGGAGCTGTTCAACCTCGAAGAAGACTTCTCAGAGCTCCACGACCTGTCCGGAGAAGAACCCGAACGCCTCCAGCGAATGATCGACCGTTGGTGGATCGAAGCTGGCCGCTACAACGTCCTGCCTCTCGACGACCGACTACCCACGCTGGGTCTCCCCAGCCCCAAACCCGGCGGACCCCATGAAGGCCTGCACTACCGCTTCTACCCGCCCGTCTCCCACCTGCACGGTCGGGTGGCGCCGGTGCTGCATGTTGGCGATTGGGAGATCAGCGCCGAGGTCGAGCGCGACAGCGCCGATCAGCAAGGCGTGCTCTACGCCTCAGGAAGCATGGCCGGCGGCGTCTCGATCTACGTGCAGGACAACCGGCTCTGCGTCGACTACAACTCGCGCGAGAACCACACCGTCGGTCGCTCTGACTCGGAACTGCCGATCGGTCGATCGAGGCTATCGGCGAGGATGACGTCACACGAGGGCGGCGGAGGCACGGTCGCGCTCTCAATCGACGGCGAAGTCGCGGGCCAAGTCGAGATTCCGGATATCAGCGGGATCGGAGTACGCGGCGGCGCGGATGTCGGAGCAGATCAGTACTCGCCGGTGTCGGAGGGCTACGTGGCACCGTTCGAGTTCGAAGGGACGATTCACGTGGTCGATCTGAAGATCGACCCGAAGGTCAAGCTGCCCAGGGCAATGACGGCGGAGGAGGCGTCAGAGGCGGGTTAGTCGGCTGTTGCCGGCGCGCTGTCGGCGACAGGCAGCGGATCTCGAAGCGCCTCGATCCGGGTCCCAAGATCCTTCAACGAGTCCCGATACCAGGAGATAGTCAGCTCTTCCATCTCTTCCAGCGTGTAGAAGTAGCGTGAGTGGGTGCGCTTGAGCGTTTCCAGCGAATCGGAAGAAAAGAGCACTACTTCTTCATGCGGAGCGGCGGCAGCCTCTCGGATTCGCAAGTCGGCGAGCGCTTCCCTCTGATCTTCGAAGGAGACGTGTGTGACGCATTTCGCATTGTGGTCGTAGGTGAGGATGATGTAGGACATGTCAACGCCTCTCCGTCGATTCCCGTCCCAAGCGGCGCAGCGATTCAGAGGCGGTCATGTGTTGTCCGATTTCGTCTTCGACTCGCTCATCCTCGGCGCTCAATACACGAACAATGGTATCAAGCGTGGTCCCCATCGAAGCAGCGCTCGGAGACGACGCACCCGCTTCAAGCAGCAAGCGTTGTAGAAGTTCCCAACCCTGGATTTGATCGAGTAGAGCCGCGCGACGCGTATCCAGCGCCCAGCCCCAGGCCGAGAGAATCTGCAAGGGTGGACGAATCTCAGCCGGTCCGCCGCCTGACTTGATGCCGTGGTCGATCGCGAACGCCAACGACTCAGACGTGTTCGCCCAATGATCCTGAAGCCGTGAACGAATCTGCAATTCCACAAACCTCTCGTCGCTGGTGCGAATGATGAGATGCCATGCCCGATATCCGTCCGTCCGGCCCAAGTGATAGTCGCGAAATCGCTCGACACTGAACTCCCGAAACAGCGGCTCCTGGATGCTGCGCACATCCGAGAGGGTCGGAACAACCAATCGGCAGCCAGCGATGTCCTGCAGGCTCGACAGCGGATAGCCCGTTCTTCTGAGTTTGAGCGCCAACGTCTCAAGCCGCTTCAAGCGTGTCGAGACGCTCCACTCCGATATCTCAGCCCGTCTGGCCGTTCGCTCTGTCGTTGCCCTGACGTGATCAAGGGCGTCCTGGAAGCCGTCACGGTACTGGGCGTACATCTCGCGGTCTGCAGGAGCAATCTCTTCTTGCTCCTGCAGCCGCCAGCCAAGTTCGTCGATCTCTTCGAACTCACTCTCGGGCATGTGTCCACGTTACACGCGGATCGATACATCAGTTCTGTACACCGAACGTGTCCGTTCGGCGTACAGAACGCTCATTGCAGCCCGGTTTACCCCCGACCGTGACGCA
This sequence comes from Dehalococcoidia bacterium, assembly GCA_034421135.1. Taxonomy (GTDB): domain Bacteria; phylum Chloroflexota; class Dehalococcoidia; order Bin125; family Bin125; genus Bin125. The sequence goes on along the minus strand of DAOUKQ010000120.1, from coordinate 1,092 downwards.
GCAGCTTGCCCGGGGTGGCTCCGGTCTCCTGACCGTCCTGCATGGTGACTTCGCCGTTGACGAGGATCCACTTGTAGCCGTGCGGCTTCTGGACTCGGCGCCACTCGCCTCCGGGGAAGTCGAAGACGATCTCGCCCTGGAACTCGGGATCGAGCTTCAGTTCGTCGAGGTCGTAGACGACCACGTCAGCGGGTGCGCCCTCGACCAGCGATCCGCGGCTGGTGAAGCCGCCTGCCCGGGCCGGCAGGTACGACAGGCGGTAATGGGCTTCCTCGAGCGTGATCTTACCCGTGTCGCGGACCATCCACATGAGGAAATCGGTCGGGTACGAACCGGCGGTGAGGAACTTGGTGTGCGCACCGCCGTCCGAGACGCCGGGAATCGTGTACGGCGATTCCATGATCTCGGCCATGTGCTCCTCGTTGGCGTTCGTGACTTCAGTCAGGAACTCGGCCTTGAGGTCTGTGGCGAGGGCCAGATCGAGCATCGCGTCGATCGGGTGCTTGCCCATCTTCTCGCCGACCTGGGCGAGCGTCAGGCCGACATACTCCTCCAGCTCGGGCTTGGCCTCGAGGTGCTGGATCATGACTCTCTCGATTGAGCCGCCGATGGCCTGCGTCTGGCCGAGTTTCTCAATCGCGTCGTCCATTTCGGCCTTGAGCCGCATTCGGACATCGGGGTCGGCGAACTTCTCCATTTTCTCTTCGATCGTGCCGGTCGTGGCGTAGTTCCAGGCCGGCGACGAGTCGTACAGGTTCCAGTCTTCGAGCGTGTAAGCGAAGGCCGAGCGGATCGTGAAGGCCTGCCCGAAGATGCGCTCGCCGCGGTCGTTGCACTCGTGCAGCCACTTGAGCGACTTCGTGTGCGCGTCCGGTCGCTGCATGCTCGGCGCGATCACGTTGTGCAGGATCGGCCGGCCCGAGACCTCAGCTAGCTTCGCCTCGAAGGCGAGGTCGGACTTGATGTCGCCGGTCGCCTGCGTGATCTGGATGAAGCCCTCATCGCGGTCGCGCAGGACTTCGGCCAGCGCGAGGCACTCGTTGTCGGACATGATGTCGGTCACCATCGGGGTGCCGTCGTAGTCGGCCTGGA
>DAOUKQ010000119.1:0-33009 GCA_034421135.1 Dehalococcoidia bacterium | reverse complement strand
CTACCAGGTACGAGACGGGGAGCCGAGCGGGTCCCCGAACAAGTCGGGGACTGGGAGGAGTGCGCCATCGCATTGAAGCTCGGGTTTACGCGCAGGTCTCCAGGGGGAGAGGGGGGTCAGAAGCATCGTTCTTTGGGCACGTCTCCAGAGGGGCAGCGGACCAGAAGGGGCCAGTTGCCCGCCGCCGGCAACTGACTGCTACAGCGTTGCGCCGCCGTCGACGGTGATGGTTTGGCCGGTGACGAAGACGTTTCGCTCGATCAGGGCGACGATGGCGTCGGCGCAGGTCTCCGGCGTGGCGACGCCTCTCAGTGGCGCGGTTGCACCCAGGCGCTGGCGACCTGCTTCGTAGGTGTCTTCGCCGAGGCCGCCTCGCAGCCAGCGGCCCTCGATGAAGCCGGGGGCGATGGTGTTGATGCGGACTTCCGGGCCGAGGACTCGGGCGAGCGACTTGGTGATCACGTTGACGCCGGCCTTGCTGGCCGCGTAGGGAATGCTCGACCCGCCGCCGCCCGCTCCGGCGACGCTGGAGACGTTCACGACCGCGCCTTCGCCCGAGGCCTTCATGTGCGGCACGGCGGCGCGGGTGCAGTTGAACACGCCTCGCAGGTTTGCGCCGATGATGTCGTCCCAGACCTCGTCGGTGACCGCTTCAAGATCGTCGTGGGCGATGAAGTGGGTCATGCCGGCGTTGTTGACCAGGATTTCCAGGTGGCCGAACTCGTCAATCGCCGATTGGATCAATCGGCGGCAGTCGGCATCGGAGCGGGTATCCGCCTGAACGGCAATGGCCGACCCGCCCGCGGCCTGAATCTCGTCGACGACTCGCTGACCAGCCTCCGAGCCTCGGAAGTAGTTGACGACGACTGACGCTCCCAGCGAGGCGAGCAGCTTGGCCGTTGCCTCGCCGACGCCTGAGGATGATCCGGTGACGACCGCGACTTTGCCGTTGATGTCCATGACCACTCCGTCATTGCCGCGCTTGCCGCGGCAATCTCGCTGCACTCACGACGAACGTTGTAGCCGGATTCCGCCGAGATACCTTCGGCAAGCTCGGGTATGGCGGGAGGCTGTAAGGGGCGCCCACAAGGGGCGCCCCTACATGTTGCTCCGAGGATGAAGCGCGGTTTAGCCGCCACCGCCGGCTGCGGCTGCTGCGGCGAGACCGGCGGGCATGACCTCGGGAATGTCGATGTTGTAGAGCTTGGCCGAGTTCTCCCAGAGAATCTTGCGTTGCACATCCTCGGGCTGACCGGCGAGGCCGGCCTCGATTGTCTCCTGCACGTTGCCGTAGAGGCAGGTCGGATGCGGGAAGTCAGTCTCGAAGAGGATGTTGTCCGCGCCGATGTCGCCAATCAGCTTCTGCGGCGCGATCTTCTCGAACCAATAGCAGGCGTAGACCTGTCGGCGGAAGTAGTCCGAGGGCATCATCTCGAACTCGGGTCGGGCCTTGCGAATGTCGGCGGCGAGGAAGTGGTAGTCGCAGCTCTCAAGGCAGAACGGTACCCAGCCGATGCCGGATTCGACCGAGATGAACTTCAGCTCAGGGAATCGCGGCAGCACGCCGCAGAGCAGCAGGTCGGTCATCTGCAGGCCGTTGGCCATGAACAACACCGTTGAAGTTCGGGCGTAGGTGACCTCCGGTCCATCTACCGCGAGTCGGTCGGGCGTGAAGCCGTCGGTGAAGTCGCCCGAGCCGATGTGGAAGGAAATCGGCAGGCCGGTGTCGGTGGCGATGTTCCAGAGCGGATCCCAGTGCTTGTCGCCAAGGAACGGCTGACCGTGCGACTGCGGGTCGCCGGTGAAAAGGATGCCGCGCATGCCCTTCGGGGCGACGCGCTCGATCTCCTTGACCGACGCGTCGATGTCCCAGAACGGGATCGAGATGTTGGCCACGAAGCGCTCGGGCGCGACCGAGATCCAGTCGATCTGGAAGTCGTTCCAGGCGCGCACGCAATCGAGCATCAGCTCAGGGTCGCCCAGCGAGAGGAATCGCTGGGAGGCGAAGCCGGCGACGTTGGGGTAGAGCACCTGCGCGTAGACGCCCGTCTCGTCCATCAGCTTGAGCCGCTCGTGCACGTCGAACGAGGCCGGGTGCGCCTCCTCGTACGTCGGCGGCGAGCTGGGGAACTTGCCTCTCCAACCCGCGAACACGCCCGAGGGCGCATTGGCGACTTTCTGGTCGCCGACGAACCAGGCGTTGGTGCCCTGATCGTCCTGCTTGACGTGCAACACCCGGTCGCCCCACTTGGAGGACACTCGGGAGGTCCAGAGGTCGGCAGGTTCAGTGATGTGGGTGTCGGCGTCGATGAATGTCTGGAACGCCATATGTGCTCCTCCGTCGTTGGCAGCTCAGATGGCAACCAGTGTAACCGCCGCCACACACACCCGCGCACCGCGTCGGGGGGGGGGGCGGGACTGGGAAACAGAGTGCGGGTGCAATCCTCTTACGGAATCACCGGTTCGCCTGAGATCGCCTTGATGATGTCGAAGTAGCTGATCACGACGATGAACACGAGCAACGCGGCGAAGCCGGCCATGTGGACCAGGCCTTCTCGCTCCGGGCTGATCTTCTTGCCTCGGCGGGCGATCTCGATCAGCACGAACATGATCCGCCCACCGTCGAGCATCGGCAGCGGCAGGATGTTGATGATCGCCAGGTTGAGCGAGATCAGCGCCGCTAACTCGATCAAACGTGACCAGCCTGCGCGGTCGACCACTTCTCCGGTCACCCTGGCGATACCGACTGGTCCGGAGAGCTCAATCGGTTCGCCGCCGGCGATCCAGGATCGAATCCGGTTGCGGACGAGGATGAACGTGTCCCGGGTTTGCGTCCAACCGGAGGCGATCGACTCGCCCAACGACGGACTGCGCCGGGCGACGAGCCTCGATGCGTCGCCGACCGAGATGCCCGTCGCGCCTTGTGGGACATCGATCTTCGTGCCCGGCGGCGGATACAACGGATCGATGTCCAGTGCTGCATAGACCGACGCCATGCGCACCGACTGATCGATCGCGATGCTCAGCATCGTGTCGTCTTTCTCGGTCATGTAGCTGATGTCGCCGGGGAACTCCAGCTCGATGCCTTCGCGCAGTTCTTCGGTCTCGATACCCCAGGCCGCGATCACGGACGCAGCCGAGACACCGAGTTTGTCGGCGATCTGGTGGACCGAATCGCCGCTCTGGACGATATGGGTCAGGGCTCCGGGCGCGAGCCGCGCATGGACAACCACATCGAAGCGCTCCGGCTGCCCTGCCGCTCCTCCGCTGGCTAGCGCGTCGGTGTCGGGACGCTCGATGGAGAAGAGCAGATCCTCGCCGAGGTTGAGCTGGATCACGCGCTGCAGATCGAGCGCGTTGCGGATCTCTTCGCCATTGACGGCAATCACGCGATCCCCGGCGCGGACGCCGGCCTGGTGCGCGGGCGCCTGCTCGACCGTGCTGGTCACGACTGCCGGTCCGGCCGCGACGTTGTCGGGAATCAGCGCCCCGACAGCAAAGAGAATGAGCGGCAGGATCGCGTTCACGGCTGCGCCCGCGCCAAGGATGCCGATCCGCGTGAGGCGGGACTTGGCGCCCAGCGATCGCGGGTCGATGCCGACGGTCAGGCCGCCGATCTCGGCCTCGCCGTTCTCATTGATGAACTCAGCCCGCATCTCCGGCGTCGTCTTGTAGCCGCGCGGCGGAGTTCGCTCGCTGTCGGAATCCTGATCGGAGGTGAGTGTGAGCGACCAGCTCGTCTTGCGTCCGTCCGGTTCAGTGTGGTCGAACGCCAGGACTCGCTTGTCTTCCCCCAGGGTGGCCAGGAATCGCTCGACCAACTGATCCGGGGTGACCACGCGCTTGCCGTTGACCTGGAGAATGCGGTCGCCCGGCACGAAGTTTCTGCTCATCCGCGAGTCCGGATCGACGGCGGTGATCAGCAGCCCCGACGCCTCCTCGCCTGTCAGACGGACGAAGCCGCCAATCGGGAGCCAGTTGAAGGAGTACAGCGTCTCGCCGAATTGCCAGCCTTTGCCAATCCGCGGCGGCAGGCCGACGCCAAACTCTTCGACTCGCACACCGGCCAGCTTGGCGGCGACAAAGTGCCCGAGTTCGTGCAGAACCACCAGCCCCAGCAGGATGCCGATGAAAGGCAGAATTGTCTCGACAAAGACCATGAATCTAGCGTACTAGTGAGTTTGTCAGGCCGTTCTCAAGCTGGAACGCTCGTTGCTGACCGTCTTGCCTCACTCTCTCCGACGTTATCGCACGCTCTCTCTGGAGACCTGCGCGTAAATCGCTGGGGTCTTACTCCCTCTCCCTCTGGGAGAAGCCTGCCCCCGCGAAGGCGGGGGGGGGCTGGGGTGAGGGTCCGGCGCGGCGATCGTATCTGGCAGGAACCGCATCCATCGGCACAGAGGGCCCTCACCCTAACCCTCTCCCTCGGGGAGAGGGGACCGGATCTGGGAGACGGCTACACCGATGCTGCGATGCGGCCGGTGGTGAAGCCTCGGGCCCAGGCGTCGGCGGCGTCGATGGCTTCGATAGTGGGGTCGTTGACACTGCGATGGGCGTCCATCGCCTGATTGACGTAGTCGGCGATGTCGGTAAACGGTATCCGGCGTTCGAGGAAGGCCTCGACTGCCACCTCGTCGGCGGCGGCCATAACCGCCGGATAGGTGCCGCCCAGGCGACCGGCCTGTTGCGCCAGCCTAAGACAGGGGTAGCGGTCGAGATCGGGTCGCGAGAAGTTGAGCGTGCCGACCGACGCCAGGTCGAGTGGCTCGACGGTCGGCTCGAGCCGCTGCGGATAGGACAGCGCCAACTGGATCGGCAGCTTCATGTCGGGATAGCCGAGTTGCGCCTTGACCGACCCGTCGCCGAACTCGACCAATGAGTGAACGATCGACTCCGCGTGTTGAACGATCTCGACCCGCTCGTACGGTACGTCGAAGAGCCACTTGGCTTCGATCGTCTCCATGCCCTTGTTCATCAGCGTGGCGCTGTCGATCGTGATCTTGTCGCCCATGTTCCAGGTCGGATGATCGAGCGCCTGCTCGGGCGTGACATCGGCGAGCGCTTCAACCGGCAGATGCCGCAGCGCGCCGCCCGACGCGGTGAGCAGGATGCGGCGGATCTCGTGCCCATCCTCGCCCCAGAGGCATTGCCAGATTGCCGAGTGCTCGGAGTCGACGGGACGCAACTGACCGCCGCCTCGATCCACGGCGTCGCGGACGAGTTGCCCGGCCATCACGACGACTTCCTTGTTGGCCAGCGCGACGGCTCCACCGCGTTCGAGCGCGGTCAGGGTCGGTTCGAGTCCTGCGCGTCCCGCCGTTCCGACAACGAGCACATCGCCATCCGGATCGGCCGCCATCTCGTCCATCGCGACCTGGGATGCGCCGGTCTCGTCGGCGATCTGCGAGAGTCGGTCGACGTCGTCGGATGCGGCCCAGATGTATGTCGGCGCGAACTCGCGCGCCTGCGTCTCGAGCGCATCGAGGTTGCGGCCCGCGGCGAGTCCGAGGATGTTGAATCGGTCAGGCATCGCCCGCACGACATCGAGCGTCTGACGCCCGATGCTCCCGGTAGAACCCAGCAGAATCAGGTTGATCCGTGTTCGATTCATGTTGCCCATCGCAGAAAGAAGAATACGACGGGCAGACCGAAGAGGAGTGAATCGAGCCGGTCGAGCACGCCGCCGTGCCCGGGAATCAGGTTCGACGAGTCCTTGACGTCCATCGCGCGCTTGAACAGGGACTCGGCGAGGTCGCCGAGTTGACCAGCGATGGGCAAGGTGACTGCGAGCAATACGAGAGGCCAGATCTGGACGTCAAGTCCAAGGATCTGGTCGAGCGCGATGGTCCCGCCGAATCCTCCGAACCAACCGGCGACGGCTCCTTCAACTGTCTTGTTTGGAGACACGGACGGCGCGAGCTGATGGCGGCCCAGTAGACGCCCGCCGGCATAGGCGGCGGCGTCGGTGGACATAATGGCCAGCATCGCCAGCAGGACCCACTCCAGTCCCTGATCGCTGGCGCGCACGAGTACGAAGGTGGCCCCGGGGACCGCCAGGTAGAGGACACCGCCGAGCATCGCCAGACCGCCGTTGAGCAACGGGCGGAGCTGCGCCGGGTCCGGTTTCGGGATGTCGTGGACCGCCGTGACGGTCGTCACGCCGGCGATCGCCAGCGTTCCGGCGAGCAGCGGCCACAAGATCGGCAGGTCGGGGTGGACGGCAGCCGCGATGATGGCGCCGATTGCTGCGTCGGCGACGAGCACGAGCGGGCTTTTCGGGTCGAGCCGCATGATGACGGCGATCTCGCCCAGCGCGATCGCCAGACTGAGCGCGACCAGCGCGGCAAACAGATTCACGCCGATCAGAATGGCTCCGATGATGATCGGCATCCCGACCGCAGCGCTGAACAGCCGCGTCAGCAGACCTCCGGCGAAGAGCCGCTCACGCATCGTCGCCGTCCTTGTCCGGCTCGTCGCGCCGCCGTCCGAGCAAGACGCTGATCAGGGCGCCAACTATCGGAATGCAGCCGCCCGGACCGGGCGAGACGAAGCGATTGAGCGTGGGCCGGTTACTTGTCATTGGAGACCTGCGCGTAATCCCATTCCGGTCCCCTCTCCCGGCGGGAGAGGGTTAGGGTGAGGGCCCTCCGTTGCCCTGAGGAGTCGCGACGACCAGATAGCAGGCACAGGCCGGACCCTCACCCCAGCCCTCTCCCAAAGGGAGAGGGAGTAAAGCCCCGCGATTTACGCCCTGGTCTCCATAGGGAGAGCGGGTTAACTTCAGTGGCTTGTGTGCTAACGATCATTGGCGGGGCGTCCGCCGAAGTTTCGGTTGCGCTGTGCGTATGCGGCGAGAGCGGCATCGACATCCCGCTCGCAGAAGTCCGGCCAGAAGGTGTCGGAGAAGACGTACTCGGCGTAGGCCGCCTGCCAGAGCAGGAAGTTGGAGACTCGCTGGTCTCCGCCGGTGCGGATGATCAGGTCCGGATCGGGCAGTTCGCGGGTGTACAGATAGTCCGAGAGCATCCGCTCGGAGATGTCGTCGGGGCTGACGCCGTCGGCCACGATTCGGCGCACGGCGTCGACCAGCTCGGCGCGTGAACCGTAGTTGAATGCGACGCAGACGGTCATGCGATCATTGCGGCTGGTGAGCTGAATCGCCTCGTCGATCTTGCGTCTCAGACGGTCGTCCAGCGCGTCGAGCCGGCCGATGTAGCGCAGCTTGACGCCGGCCTCGTGCAGCGGCTTGACTTCGCGGTCAATGGTCGAGGAGAGGATGCGCATCAGGCCGCGCACCTCCGGCCGGGGACGCTTCCAGTTCTCGGTCGAGAAGGCGAAGAGCGTCAGGCAGCGGACGCCGCGCTCGGCGAATGCCTCGATCGCGGCGCGAATGTTCTCGGTGCCGGCGCGGTGACCATCGGTCGGTCGCAGCCCGCGTTGCGCCGCCCAGCGACCGTTGCCGTCCATGATCACGGCGACATGGTCAGGTATTGCGTCGGCATTGGCGACATGAACGCCGTTGACCGGCGCGGGTATCGGGGAGTGTTGGACGGGCGCTTCGACGCTGGAAGCAATTGGGCTTGGCACAACTAGACCTCGAGGAGCTCGCGCTCCTTCTGACTGCCCGCAGCATCAACTTTAGCGATGAATTGGCTGGTCAGCGTGTCGAGTTCGGATTCTGCGCGGCGCTCTTCGTCCTGCGACAGGTCGCCATCGCGCTGCATCCCGCGCAAGTCGTCGTGGATGTGCCTGCGCACGTTGCGAATCGCGACGCGTGCCGACTCGGTCTTCTGGTGGACGACCTTGACCAGGTCGCGCCGGCGCTCCTCGGTCAGTTCGGGCATAGCGAGCCGAATCAGGATGCCGTCGGACTGCGGGGTGATCCCGATGTCCGACTGCTGGATCGCCTTGGTGATCGGCTCGAAGGCGTTCTTGTCCCAGGGCTGGATCGCGATTAGCCGCGCCTCGGGTGTCGAGATCGTCGCGAGTTGGTTGAGCGCCATAGTGGTGCCGTAGTAGTCGACCCGGAGTTGGTCCACCAGCGATGTGTGGGCCCGTCCCGTGCGTACCACCATCAGATCCCGTTCGAGCGCGCCGACTGCGCCCTCCATTCGCGAGTTGGCATCATCGAAGGCAAGGTCGAGGAGCTCGTTTTCGGACATGTCGCGCTCCAGTCGTGGTCAGGCAGTCAGATTCGGCGCTAGCCCGCCAATACGGTCGCGCCGTGATCAACGCGCGTCCCGGCCTGCTCAAGGTCGGGACCGTCGATCACCGTCTTCACGATAGCGTCAGCCGACTCGATATTGAACACGACGATCGGCAGCGAATGTTCTTCGCACAGTGCGAGCGCCGAGGCGTCCATCAGGACGCCAAGATTCTGCTGGAGCGCGTCGCGATAGTTGAGCTGTGCGTAGCGCTTGGCCGACGCATCGACCGCGGGATCGGCCGTGTAGACGCCGTCGGTGCCGTGTTTGCCCATCAAGAGCTGATCGGCGTCCAGTTCGATGCCGCGTAGGGCTGCGGCGGTGTCGGTGGTCACGTAGGGATTGCCGGTCCCGCCAACGCAGAGCACAATGCGGCCCTTTTCCAGGTGGCGCAAGGCGCGCCGGCGGATGAAGATCTCAGCGACCTGCCGAACCTGCAACGCCGACATCGTGCGCACCTCGCAACCTGCGGCCTCGATCGCGTCCTGCAGGGCAAGTCCGTTGATCACGGTCGCGAGCATGCCCGCGTAGTGGGCGGTCGCTTCGGTCATGCCAAGCTTGGCCGCGAGGCGCCCGCGGAAGAGATTGCCGCCGCCGACCACGACGCCGATCTCGACGCCGCGATTGCGGCACTCGACGATCTGCCGGGCGATGTCGTTAAGCGCGTCCGAGTCGATGCCGGACTCGCGCTGACCTTGCAGCGATTCGCCGGAGACCTTGAGGACGACTCGTGGTTTGTTGGTCGTTGCGGTCATCGGCAGTGTGTATCCGCTGGGTCGGGACTCCTACACGGCTCTGGCCGCTACTCGCCCATCTCGTAGCGCGTGAAGCGGGCAACCTCGATGCGCTCGCCGATCGACGCAATCACGTCATTGATCCGGTCGGCGATGGTCTGCGAGCCGTCGCGGATGAACTCCTGGTCGAGCAACGCGACCGCGTCGGGGTCGTCCGCCGGCAGGTCGTCGGCGCTGACCGCGGCTGGGTTCATCGATGCGATCTGCATGGCGATGTCCTTGGCCAGGTCCTGGAACTGTTCAGTCTTGGCGACGAAGTCGGTCTCGCAGCGCAGATCGACCAGGACGCCAATACGTCCGCCGTGGATGTAGCTGTGGATCAGTCCCTGGCTGGCGGCCTTGTCGGCGCGCTTGGCGGCGGTGGCGATGCCCTTCTCGCGGAGCACCAGACGGGCCTGCTCCAGGTCGCCGTTAGCTTCGGTCAGGGCTTGCCGGCAATCCATGACGCCGGCGCCGGTCTCGGCGCGAAGGGACTTGATCTGGTCAATCGTTACGGGCACGTTGGTTGCTCCTCTGGACGGTGGATGGGCTGTGGTTGGTGTACCGGAGGTCGCGGATCGGCTAGCGCACGGCGGCGGCTTCGGCCGATTCGCTCTCTTCGTAGGCGCCGTCTTGCTCGACGGCGCTCTGTCGCATCATGCCGCCGGATTGCGCCGCCTCGGCGATCTGCGAGGTCAGCAGCCGCACCGCGCGAATCGCGTCGTCATTGGAAGGGATTGGGTAGTCGATCAAGTTCGGATCGGCGTTGGTGTCGCAGACGGCGATGATCGGGATCTTCAGTCGGCGCGCTTCGGCGACGGCGATGTGCTCGCGCGGCACATCGACGATGAACAGCGCTCCGGGCGGCGCGTGCATGTCGCGCAGACCGCGCAGATAGCGGTGCAATCGCGTGAGTTTGTCGCGCAGCTTGAGCGCTTCCTTCTTGGGCAGCAGATCGAGCTGGCCCGCCTCTTCGCGGCGCTCGAGTTCGATCATGTACTCGACGCGCTTGCGGATCGTCGGGAAGTTGGTCAGCGTTCCGCCCAGCCAGCGCGTCACGACGTAGGGCATGTTGGCGCGGTCGGCCTCGTTGCGCACGACGTCCTGCGCCTGTCGCTTGGTGCCGACGAACAGGATCTGCTGTCCATTGGCGGCCAGTTCGCGCGCGAACCCGGTGGCCTCATCGAGTCGGGTGACGGTCTGGGCGAGGTCAAGGATGTGGACCCCATTGCGAGCGCCGTAGATGTAGGGCGCCATTTTCGGATTCCAGCGACCGGTCTGGTGGCCGAAGTGGACTCCGGCTTCCAGCAGATCGCGCATTGAGATCGATGTCGTCATCCGGCTCCTCAGATGCTTCTCGCTTCAGTCACGCTCGGCCCGTCCCACTCGCGGGCGTTTGGATCGAGTATACGCACGCGCTCGCCGTTCACGCACTCTATGCGCACTCCCAGCGGCTTCGTGATAGCTTATGCAGTGTTGTCCCATGTTCTTTGCGGAGGAAATACGTGCCCCGCTACGTGTACGAGTGTTTCGAGTGCGGTCACACAGTCGAGAAGCTTGAAGGCTGGAGCGCCCCGGCGCAGCAGCCCTGCAGCGAGTGCGACCACACGCTGCAGCGCATCCCCAGCGCTCCGGCGATCGTGTTCAAGGGTTCCGGCTGGTATTCGACCGACAGCAAGAAGAGCAACTGGAAGTCGCGCCGCGACGAAGACCGCGACGCAGGCGGCGAGGGCGAGGGCGGCGACTCGGAGGCCGAGTCCGTATCCAGCGACGGTGACGGATCGTCCGAGCGTGAACCGACCGCCGCGGCAACCGACTGACCCAACTGGCCCTGGGCTGCTCGGCAACCCCTTGAGTCCCTCAGCATGAGAGTTGTACTGCAGCGAGTCACGCACGCATCAGTCACGGTGGATGGTCGCGTGGTCGGCGCGATTGCGGACGGCATGCTCGTCCTCGTAGGCGTCGCCGACGGAGACAGCGAAGCGCAGGCGGACGCGCTCGCGGCCAAGATTGCCGGATTGCGCATCTTCGCCGACGCCGAAGGCCGCTTCAATGAAAGCCTGCTCGACATTGGCGGTTCGGCGCTCGTCGTCAGCCAGTTCACGCTGCACGCCGACGTCCGCAAGGGCAGGCGTCCCAGCTTCACCGCCGCCGCGCGACCGGAGATCGCGGAACCGCTCGTCGATCGGTTCGCCGAGGCGCTGCGAGCCCAGGGCGTCCCGGTCGAATCCGGCGAGTTCGGCGCGATGATGTCGGTGGAACTGGTCAACGATGGACCGTTTACCATCGTGATCGACTCCTCCGACCTTGAGCGTCCGCGGCGAAGTTGAGTGGCGATCGGCGCACTCAGTCGATGTTGATGTCCAGCGCGATATCGAGCGATGGCGCTGAGTGGGTCAATGCGCCGAGCGAGATGTAATCGACGCCCGCCCTGGCGATCTCGGGAATCTGCTCGATCGTGATGCCGCCGCTGGCTTCGGTCTTGGCGTGGTAGACCCTGGCGACCTCGACCGCCGGCGGCAGGTCGTCGAGCGCGAAGTTGTCGAGCAGCAGCGCGCCGGCGCCGGCGTCGAGCGCCTCGCGCGCCTCGCCGAGATTCGTTACCTCGACCTCGACGCCGGTCGCGGGTCCGACGCTGGCGATCGCAGCGCGCACGGCATCGCCGAGCGTGCCACCGGCGAGCCTGACGGCGGCGATGTGGTTGTCCTTGATCAGCACGCCGCCGGCCAGCGAGTCGCGGTGATTGAGACCGCCGCCGCAACGGACGGCGTAGCGCTCGGCCGGTCGCAGGCCGGGGGTGGTCTTGCGCGTGTCGAGGATTCTGGTCCGCGATCCGGCCGCCTCCACGGCTCGTGCGGTGAGCGTCGCCGTCCCGCTCAGCCTCTGCAGCCAGTTGAGCGCGGTGCGTTCTGCGCGCAGCAGCGGGTCGAGCTGCCCGCCGACATCGGCAATCGGTTGGCCCGCCGAGACACGGTCGCCATCGCTGACTTCGGGCAGGAACCGCACGTCAGGGTCGAGCGCCGCGAACGCGCTGAGCGCAAAGTCGAGTCCACATACGACGCCGTCGGCGCGAGCGGTGATCCGGGCGCTGCCCTGGCGCCAATCGATCCACTTGCTCAGTGATCCGGTGGTCAGATCGAGATCGGCCCGATCCTCGGCCAGCGAGGCGTCGACCAGTCGTTGGACGATGGTGATATCGAGTGCGGTCATTCGCGTGCCAGTCGCCGGAGGCTGTGTCGCTGCCAGTCGGGGTCGGATTCGGGATGGTCGAGTCGCAGATGAGCGCCGCGGGACTCGGTGCGCCGGAGCGCCGCCTCTGTGATCAGTCGCGCCGTCAGCGTGGCCAGCGGCAGGGGCGCGTGGCCATGGCGCCGGTCGTCCCGCGACCAGCGGTCGAGCTGGTCCAGCGCTTCGGTCAGTCCCTCGCGGTGTCGGGCGATGCCGACCCGTTCATTCATCATCGACCACAACGCGTCAAACGATGGCGCGCTCCCACCGGGTCGCCAATGCAGCGTCGTGAGCTCGGCTGCGGGCGCCACGGCCGGCTCGGTCCCCATACGGATCGCCTCGATCAGACGACTTGAGAAGACGACTGCTTCGAGCAGCGAGTTCGAGGCGACTCGGTTTGCGCCGTGCGCTCCGGTCGATGCGCATTCTCCGGCGGCAAAGAGGCCAGGAACCGTCGTACGACCGTCAATGTCCGTGTACACGCCGCCCATGTGGTAATGCGCGGCGGGCGCTACGGGAATCGGCCCCGCCGTGATGTCGTGGCCGCGATCTAGCGCTCCCCGATAGACGCCGGGGAAGCGCCGCCGCAGATACTCGGCGTCGAGATGTGAAATGTCGAGCAGCACGTGGTCGGCTCCGTCGCGGCGCATCGTCTCGCCAATTGCGCGGGCGACCACGGATCGCGGGGCCAACTCGGCGTCGGTGTGGATGCGAGTCATGAATCGATCGCCCGATGCGTCGAGCAGGACCGCGCCCTCTCCGCGCAGCGCCTCGGAAACGAGGAACGCGCCGCCGTCCGAGACCAGCGCGGTGGGATGGAACTGCACGAACTCGACATCGCGCACCAGGGCCCCCGCGAGGAAGCCCAACGCGACGCCGTCGCCGGTGGCGTTGGTCGGGTTGGTCGTGGTCCGGTACAACGCCCCCGCGCCGCCGGTGGCGAGCACGACGGCGTCCGCGAGCAATGTCTCGCCGGTGTCGGTCGTCGCGCCGACGCAGCGTCCGGCCTCAATCGCCAGTTCGGTCACAGCGACATCGGTCCGCACGTCGACGCAAGCGTCGGCGAGACGGTCTACCAATGCCGACTGAATGTGCATCCCGGTTCGGTCACCGCCGGCGTGCAGTACGCGCGGCGTGGAGTGCGCGCCTTCCATCGCAAGCGCCAGCCCGCCGTCCTCGCCCCGGTCGAACTCGACACCGAGTTGAGCCAGGCGGTTGATTGCGGCTGGGCCGTCTGCGGTGAGCGTTGCCACTGCATCGGGATCGCACAGGCCTGCGCCGGCGCGGATCGTGTCCTCGGCGTGCAATTGCGGATCGTCCAACGCGGTCACCGCAGCGGCGATGCCGCCCTGGGCGCGTTGCGTGTTGGTCTGATCCAGCGATGACTTGCTCAGCAGCGTGACATCGGCGAAGTCCGACGCCAACAGCGCGGCATTGATGCCGGCGAGTCCGCTGCCGATGACGAGAATGCGCATAGTCGCTGATCGCTGGTCGCGTTGCCTAGGTGATCGCCAGCATGCGGTCGAGCGCGACGCGCGCCCACTCGCGCGTGTCGTCGTCGACCGTGATTGGATTGGTTACGCGGCCTTCCACGAGGCCTTCGGTTACCCAGGCGAGGTAGGCCGGGTGAATCCGGTACATCGTCGCGCATGGGCAGACCACCGGATCGAGGCAGAATGCGGTCTTGCCCTCGTGCTTGACTTCTTCGTTCAGCCGGTGGACGAGATTGATCTCGGTACCCACGGCGTAGACGCCCGGGGGTCCGTTGCGGACGTAGTTGATGATGAATTCGGTCGACCCATCGGCGTCTGCGGCGTCGACGACCGGTTCCGGGCACTCCGGATGCACGACCACGCGCACGCCGGGGTGTTCCTGCCGCGCACGCTCGATCTGATCGACGCGGAAGCGGACGTGGACCGAGCAGTGCCCTTGCCAGAGCAAGATCTTGCTCTGGGCGATGCGCTCGGGCGAGAGACCGCCCAGCGCCTTGCGCGGGCTCCAGACGGCGGTCTGCGTCCTGGGATCGATGCCGAGCCGCTTGCCGGTGTTACGGCCAAGGTGCTGGTCGGGGAAGAAGAGGACCTGATCGCCCTGCTCGAAAGCCCACTGCAGTACGGCTGTCGCGTTGGACGAGGTGCAAACCGCGCCGCCGTGCTTGCCGACGAACGCCTTCAGCGACGCCGCCGAGTTCATGTAGGTGATCGGAATCACGCGCTCGGAGTCGACGACCTCGCTGAGGTCGTCCCAGGCGTCGTAGACATCCTCGGGCTGGGCCATGTCGGCCATCGAGCAGCCGGCCGCGAGATTGGGCAGGATCACCGACTGTTCCGGCGTGGTCAGGATGTCGGCGCTTTCGGCCATGAAGTGCACGCCGCAGAAGATGATGAACTCGGCCCGCGAATTGTCGGCGGCCTGCTGGGCGAGCTTGAACGAGTCGCCGCGGAAGTCGGCGAACTCGATGATGTCGTCGCGCTGGTAGTGATGACCGAGGATCAGGAGCCGATCGCCAAGCTGGGCCCGCGCCGCGCGGATGCGCTCGCGCAACTCATCGCCCGAGAGCCGGAGATACTCGTCGGGAATCTCCGGCTGCCAGTTGGTCAGGTGCGGTTCCGAGACCAGGGGGACGGTGGCGATGTCGGTCTCGCAGGCCTCATCAGGCAGGTTCGGCGGCAGCGTCTCGGGTACGTAACTGGACTCGACAACGACGGCTTCGGTCATGATCATCAACCCATCACTTAGTGTCAGTGTGACACTATCAATCCGAGATATTGTTGCAAATCAGGTGGGGCTTGTCAAGAGTCGGTAAACAATCCACGACTCAGTCAACCTCGCTACGCTTCACCTATGGTCACCCAGGTCCACGCGCCTAGCGAGACGGACGACGCCATCAGGCAGATGGTCGAGATCATCGTGGACGGCTGGGATCCCGTGCAGGTGATCCTGTTCGGCTCCCGCGCGAGGGGCGACCATCGAGACGACAGCGATGTCGATCTGCTGGTGGTCCTGGATGAGGTCGAGGATTACTGGGGTCAGAGTTCGGAGATTGAGACCGCGCTTGCCTGTACACAGACTCCTCGGGACGTCAAACTGGCCACTCCGGCGGACGTCGTGCGGAAGGCGACGGTGGCGGGCACGATCGAACGAGCGGCGATGGTCGAAGGCCGGACGCTCCACGTCAGAGGCAGAGGAGACCCCGTGACCGAAACGGTGCTGCAGTGGTTGGAGATGGCGCGGCGAGATCAGCGCGGGGCGAAGATCATGATGACCTCCAATCCCACGGAGCCGTCGCTTGCCTGCTTCTTTGTTCAGCAGGCCGCCGAGAAGTCGCTGAAAGCAGCCCTGGTGACGGAACGCATTGATCCGCCCAGGACCCACGATCTGAACAAGCTGCGAGACCTGCTGCCCGGCGGCTGGGAGCTTCCCGGCTCGGCTGAGGAACTGAAGCGAGTCAGCGCCTGGGCCGAGAAGTCGCGCTACGACATGGGCTTCGAGGACTTCACCGACCCTACCGCGAAATGGGGCTTGGACCTGGCGCATGAGATCTACGGCGCCGTAGTCGCTGAGTTGGAGCGCCGTGGAGTGACGGTCGAGTAACTGGCCCGCTCGATCCGGCGCCTTGAGTCTCAAGCCCGGCTGCTGAAGCGGTACAGCCTCGCCGGGCGATGACGGCCGTCGCTGCGCATCTCCGATGTGACCTCGATGAAGTCGCTCGCCAGCAGCCGGCGGCGGAAGTTCCGCTTGTCCAGCGCGCGACCCAGGATGGCTTCGTAGACCTGCTGCAGTTCCCGCATCGTGAACATGGGCGGCAGCAGCGAGTAGGCCGCGTCGGTGTATTCGAGTTTGCTGATCAGGCGGCTGCGGGCGACGTCGATGACCTGCTCGTTGTTGAACGCGAGCGGCGGCGTTTCATCCAGGTTCGACCAGGCCGGACGCCAGGCTGTGCGCTGCGCCAGACGCACACGTGATGAATCGACCAGAGCGAACCAGGCCACGGCTACGCTGCCGTCCTGCGGCGACGTGTCGAGGTCGCCAAACGTGTAGAGCTGCTCGAGGAACACATCGGTGACGCCGGTCTCTTCGGCCAGCTTGCGGACCGCGGCCTGCTGCAGCGACTCGCCATGCAGGAGCGCTCCGCCCGGGATCGCCCACTCGCCTTCCGCCGGCGCTGCCGAGCGTTCGATCAGCAGGACCTGCAACGCCCCATCGACGACCGTGAAGATCACGACCAGCACCGCGACCGCCGGTCGGCGCGTTGCGTCAATCGCGGGCTCTGCCGATCGCGTGTTCGGAGTCGTCATGTCGGTGCCGTCATGGTTCCGCCCGGTCGATCAGGCGGGTTGGCCCTGGAGGCTCCACGGTCCGACGCGGGTGACCGACACGGTGAGCATGTCGCCGGCGGCGTACTTGCCGAGCGGAGCGTCGAAATGAACCAGCTTCATCGTTCGCGTGCGGCCTGTGTGGCGTTCCATGCCCTCAAGGTCGGACGGCTTGGTCGACTCGAGCAGCACTTCGACATCGCTGAGCAGATAGCGATTGTTGATCTGGAATGAGACCCCGCGCTGCAGCTCCTCGATGCGGTGCAGCCGCTCCATCTTGACCTCATGCGGCACGTCGTCGGGCTGGTTGCGCTGGGCGTAGGTGCCGGTCCGAGGGCTGTACGCGGCGACGTGGACCTTGTCGAACCGCAGCTCCTCGAGCAGGTCGTAGGTATCCTGGAAATCGGCCTCCGACTCGCCGGGGAAGCCGACGATCACGTCGGTCGAGATACTGACATCGGGCCACAGCGAACGAACCTTGTCGACCCGATTTCGGAACTGGGCCACGCTGTATCCGCGCCGCATGTTGGTCAGGACGTCGTCCGAGCCGGCCTGCACGGGTAGCGAGAACGCCTCGCAGACCTTTGGCAGCTCCGCCATGCCTTCGAGAATGCGGTCCGTCATGTCGGGCGGATAGCTCGTCAGTTGCCGAATGCGCACCAGGTCTGGGAGATCGTGGATCGCGCGAATCAGGTCGGAGAGGTCGGCGTGATCGGTGTCGGGATCAACGGGTGGTTGATCCTTGCCGTAGGCCTCAACCGTCTGACCGAGCAGCGTCACTTCGCGCACGCCACGCTGCGTGTGCGCCTCGATCTCACGGGCGATCTCGTCGATCGGCCGTGAGCGCTCGCGGCCGCGTCGCAGCGGCACAATGCAGTAGGTGCAGAACTTGTCGCAACCCTCGATCACGGGCACGAACGCGGTGGGCCGAGTCTCGTCGGGAAAGATGTCGGTCCATTGGGATGGCCAGAACTCGCCGCCGTCGTCCTCCGGCTCGGGCAGTCCGGGGAGATCGAGCAGCCCGACGACCTGATCGAAGCGTTGCGGCTGCGCCCAGGTGTCGACGAAGGGGAATCGAGTCGTGATCGGGTCGTCGCCGCGAGCGGTGTGCGGACCGACCATGCAGCCCATCACTGCAACCTTGAGCTTGGGATTGGTCCGCTTCAGGTGCTTGAGCGAACCGAGCTTGGCTTGCGCCTTGTCCTCGGCGTGCTGACGCACGGCGCAGGTGTTGAGCACGATCAGGTCGGCATCGCGCGGCTGGTCGGTGGGTTCCATACCCAGACGACGCAGGCCGGCGGCCAGTTTGGCCGAGTCGGCCGTGTTGACCTGGCAACCAACGGTCCAGATGTGGTACTGCGACATAACGACTCGACTGTTGCTGGCTCAACTGGCGGAGGGTGAGGGATTCGAACCCTCGACGGAGTTTCCCCCGAACCCGCTTAGCAGGCGGGCGCACTAGGCCACTATGCGAACCCTCCGAAATCAGGGTAACAGCGGGCGAGGCATATCCTGTGTGGAAGATCGCGGGACACCAGGTCAATCACGGCACACTCGACGCGGCATCAGGATTGGCGGCTTGACGATGCGACAACGTCTGAGCGACTTGGTGCGCAGCGTCAGGGCCGCGCTGACCGTCAATCTCTGGGCGCTGCTGTCCAACCGCTGGATGCCCTACATCGGAGCGATGAGCGCGCTCGGAGCCGCTCTGGCGCTGGTGCTGTCGTTGTCGCTGAGCACGAGGGTGAACTCCGACACCGCCTTCGTGCTGCAGTCGGCCGATGGCGCGCGATTCGTCGCCGAAGTCAATGGCAACGGCGACGATTGGGTCCTGCTCGGCCATATGTACCCGACCAAGAACACCAAACCCACCCATCGGGGCATCTGGGACCAGTTCGCCGAGCGCCTCGTGGACGAGGGCTACCGCGTCCTGCGCTGGGACTTCCGTTGTCACGGTGAGTCGCCCTGCGTCTACAGCGACCGGCCAATCGAGGATGTCCCCGACATCTATCGCGAGTGGGAGGCCGCGCTCGATTACGCAGTCGAACAGGGCGCGGACGAGTTGTACGGCATCGGCGTCAGCATGGGCGGCACCAGCTTGATGCAGGTCGCCGCCTATCGCGACGAGTTCACCGCCGTCAGCGCGATCTCAAGTCCCAATATCTTCCCCAACAAGGCGCCCAAGGACTCCGATCGGGCGCGAGACGACGGCTTCGACAAGCTGGACGGCCTGAGCAGCGTCGCCGATATCCAGGTTCCCAAGCTGTACATCGCCGGAGCCCGCAACCAGTGCTCGTACTGGCAGTCCAATCGCTACTTCCGCCGAGCCGGCGAACCCGTCCGCTTTGTCATCTACGAGACCGACCTGCATGGCACGGAGATCCTCGACGACGACGAAATCGGCCCCGACGCGGTGCAAGAGGTGCTCGACTTCCTCGAAGACCCGGACGGTATCCTGGGCAAGGAGAAGCGCAACCTCGCCCCGGACGCCAACCCCGACACCGAGTGCTGGCCGCCCGGCGACGAAGAAGACGGGCAGCAGGGTGGGGACGACGCTCAAGGGTAGGCAACTGCCCGAGAGGTTGCGTGTGTCGCTACTCTGAAGGCAGGAGCGACCATGCAGGACATTGCTATGTCGGTAGACGAGTGTTTGGCGGCAGTGAGCTGCGCGACCGACCGCGGAGCAATCATTCGCTCGCTTCGCAGGTACGGACTCACAACGCTCGCCGATCGACTGGACCACCTCATCGAACTTGAGGTTGATGATCCCGATGGGTTGCCGATGAGTCTCGCATCCCTTCAATACGCCGCCGCGTTTCTGCTCCGCATGACCCACGCGCCGACACCGGGAATCGCGGTCGATCAGGACGGGCACATTGGGTTCGATTGGCGACTGGAGCCGGTTGGCATTGTGGCGAGCACATTTCTGGCGAATGGGAATGTCGTCTACGCCGGGAGCGTGTCGAGGCAGCCTGGTCTGGACGAACGCCGGCGTGAGAGCGGGGTGTGCGAACTCGATGCCGCAGTCAGCGTCGTCGGCGGACTCCTTGAGCAACCGTCTGAATCGTGACCGGGGAGCCGTTGCCTGAGTCGGATCGCGTGAGCCGGTATTGCCGGCCGCGACAGGTCGTCAACGGCGTTCCCAGTGTTCATGCATTCGTGCTCAGACAAGGCGAGGGCCATCTGTCTGTGCATTGGTTGAACTTTTTCGGGGTCGAGCAGGTCGGGGCTGCGATCGATCAGGTTCGGGTCACGATGACGACCAACGGATTCTCCTTGTCCAGTAACGGTGTGTTCGCGGTACTGGAGGTCGGCGAGGCTAAGGCAAGGGTGCTTGCGGCAACGGATTCGCACCTGAGGATTGATCACCTGCCGCTTGACAACGATCCAGCACATGCAGGGGTGTTTTGCGGGAACGCGGACGCGCTAGCAGTCGCTATCGAACTCGCAGAGACCGCTGCGCGCAACATGACTTATGCCGGTCGCGTCACCAATGGGTCCAGTCAACAGTGACCCGTGTCAATGTGTCGCTGCCGCAAGTGATCAGGGCGGACGAACTCCCAGAGCGGGTAGCCGCGAGGGCTGCCTCTACGAATCTTCCGACTTTGCCCGTCGCCTGAGCAGGCGCTGTGTGATTGGCACCAGTACGATCACGGTGATTGCTCCGACAATCACGCCAATCACGACATCGACCGTCAGACTCAGGATCACCATCAGCGCGATCCCGACCAGGGGGGCGATGAGACCGGCGAGGGTTGCGATCTGCCCCTGCTGCTTCGGACTGAGTGGGCCGTCGCTCACGGGAGTCGCCTGTTCCACTCGGTCATGACTCGCTCGCGCCCGGAGGCTGATACTTGCCGGCCTCTTCCAGCACGCGACGCATGGTTGAGCCGATCTCGGCCGGGCTCCTCGAAATCACGGCGCCGGCCTCTTCGAGCGCCTTGATCTTGGCCTCGGCGGTACCTGCTTCGCCCTCGATGATTGCGCCGGCGTGACCCATGCGGCGTCCTGGCGGAGCCGTGGCGCCGGCGATAAAGGCGACGACCGGCTTGGTCATGCTGCGCTTGATGTAGGCCGCCGCCGCTTGCTCGGCCAGACCGCCAATCTCGCCAATCAGCACGACGGCGTCGGTGTCCGGATCGCTCTGGAAACGCCGCAGGATCGCCTGTTGCTGCTCGCCGATGATCGGGTCGCCGCCGACGCCGACGCAGGTCGACTGGCCGATGCCTGCTCTGGTGAGCTGATCGACCGCCTCGTAGACCAGGGTGCCGGAGCGGGAGACGACGCCCACGTTGCCGGCCATGAACACATCGGGCGGATGGATTCCGACGCGGCAGTTGGAGGCGGGCTGGATGATGCCCGGACAGTTGGGGCCGATCAGGCGGCTCTTCGAGCCTTCCAGCGCGGTTCGCACGCGGATCATGTCGTGAACCGGTACGCCTTCGGTGATGCAGACGATCAAGGGCACTTCGGCGGCGATGTTCTCGAGGATCGCATCTGCCGCGCCCGGAGCCGGGACGTAGATGATGCTGCAGTTCGCCTGCGTCTTCGACACGGCCTCGGCGACCGTGGCGTAGACGGGAAACTCGTGCGTGCCGTGGCTGAACGTCTCGCCGCCGCGGAATCCCGGGTGGACGCCGGCCACGACTCGGGTGCCGTAGTCGAGCGAGCGGCGGATCTGATTCTGACCTTCGTTGCCCAGACCCTGGATCAGCAGCCTGGTGCGGTCGTTGAGGAGGATGCTCATGCGCCGGTTCCTTGCGTCGGAGTGTTGGGATGTGTTTGGTGTATGTGCGAGTGTGCTGGTTCTGCGTTGGCTCAGCGCGAGCGGCGGCGTGCGGACTTGGCTGCCTCGACGGCGAGCGATGCCGCATCGGCCAGCTCGTCGGCTGTCTGTACGGAGACCCCGGAGTCGTGCAACACGCGACGGCCTTCTTCGACGTTCGAGCCGTTCAGTCGCACGACCAGCGGCTGCTTGATCTTGAGTTCGTTGACCGCGTCCACGATGCCCTCGGCGACGATGTCGACGCGAGCGAGTCCACCGAAGATGTTGATGAAGATCGCCTTCACGTCGGGGTCGTTGACGATGATGCGCAGCGCCTCGACGACGCGATCCTTGCGGTTCACCGTGCCAATGTCGAGGAAGTTGGCGGGCTCGCCGCCATGCAGCATCAGCGTGTCCATCGTCGCCATCGCGAGTCCGGCGCCGTTGACGACGCAGCCGATGTTGCCGTCGAGCTTGATGTAGGAGCCGATATTGGCTTCCTCCGCCTCGATCTCGGTCGGATTCTCCTGTGAGCGGTCGCGCCATTCCTCGTATCCGCCATGGCGGAACGATGCGTTGTCATCGAGACCAACCTTGCCGTCGATCGCCAGAACCGATCCCTCGGTGGTCAGGACGAAGGGATTGACCTCGACCAGGGATGCGTCCATGTCGATGAAGACGCTGTAGAGGTTGGCGAACATCTCGCCGGCGGCGCGAATTGCCGAGGAGGGAATGCCGAGTTGACTGGCCAGCGACCGTCCGCGGAATGCGGGGAAGCCCTCGACCGGATCGACCGGTACGCGCAGCACGGCGCGAGGATTGGTGCGGTTGACCTCTTCGATCGACTGACCGCCCTCGGCCGACGCGATGATCAGCGGCTGCCCGTTGGCTCCGTCGACCTGGACCGAAAAGTAGTACTCGTGGGCAATCGACGATTGCTGCTCGATCAGGACGGCCGAGATCGGGACGCCTTCTGCGCCGGTCTGGATGCTGACCAGGCGACTGTCCTTGTCCATCATCGGACGGAATTCCTTGAGCGTGTCCTCGACGCCGCTGGCCAGACGCACGCCGCCTCGTCGGCGGCCGGCAATCTGGCCTTCGCTCTTCTCGGGATCGGCCATCAGCTCGCCGTGGACGCGGCTGGCGCGGTCGCGCTTGACGACCCGGCCCTTGCCGCGTCCGCCCGCGTGGACCTGCGCTTTAACCACGACATCGGGACCGATCTCGCTCAGCAGATCGCGCGCCTCGCGTTCGCTTGTGACCGGGCCGCCCGCGGGCACGGGCACGCCGCGCGCCTTGAACAGTTGCTTGGCCTGATATTCGTGAATGTTCATTGTCGCCAGCCAGTAGTGTCCCTGAGGGTGGTTGTTTCAATACGGTCGTATCCGAACATAGCCGCGTATCAATGCTTGGGCAATTGCGCATGACACTCAGGCGACGACCTGTCGAGCGTCGGAACGCGCTTCACCAATCCCTTCGACGAAGACGATCCGTAGCGGCCGAGCGGGTAAATCGCCGAGGTCAACCCCCTCTCCCGCGGGGAGAAGCCTGCCCCGTGCTTGACACGGGGGGCTGGGGTGAGGGTCCGGCACGGCGCTAGCTATCTAGTCATCGTGGTCATTTGGACCGCAGAAGGCCCTCACCCTAACCCTCTCCCGCGGGGAGAGGGGAGCGGATCTGGCGACGCACAGGCTCTCTACCTCGCGAAGCCGGCTGGGATCATCCCGATCACCAGGCCGGCGACTCGCCGATCCTCGCTCTCGCGCATTCGACCCACGATCTGGCGCAGCACCGTGCCCAGCAGCGTCCGGTTGAACAACCAGTCGTTCAGGTCGGCGTCGGTCGGATAGTTGGCGCCGGGTTGAGCCGTCGCCGCCTCGTGGTAGAAGGCTCGCAGGTCGTCCGAAGCGAACTTGAGCCGTACCGGCATCGGGTGATTCCAGTCAATCTCGCCGTCGGCGGGTTCGGCGCCGGTGGCGAAGTCGGCCAACAGCGCGGCCAGGTCTTCCACCTGTTGCAGGGACGCGCCGGAAATGCCGACCGTGGATCGCCCGCGCCGCTTGACCGACTCGGCGTGCCAGGGCGCGAGCTGGCGAATCTCGCCGATCAGTTGGTCGCGCAGCGCCTCGGTCTCGTCGGCCGGCTCAGGCGGAGCCAGCGCCACCGCGCAGGCCCACGGATCGTCGCCCGAGGTTGGCGCGTCGTGCGGGTAGTCGGCGAGCGCGGTCTCGGTCGCCGACTCCAGCAACCCCAGCGCGGAGCGCAGGACGTCGCGCTGGAAGTCGGGCTGATCGGGCGATCCCATCGGCCGCCCGAGTGGGAACGGCACGAACAGCGAACGCGGCGGCTTCATCCCCTCGGCGTGTTCGCGGATGAGCGATACGCCGGTCGTGGCCACCCGGCCCTCGCTGCCGCGTTCGATGTAGTGGCTGAGCGCGCACACGGCGCGCGTGCAGAACGGTCAAACGGGCGTCAGGAACGCCGCGGTGACGCCGTCCTCGGCCAGCAGCCGACCGATCTCTTCGCCCGTTTTCTCCAACCGCGTCGGATCGGGCTGCGCTCCCATGAAGGAGTAGTGATACCGGCTGATGCCCGCAATTGTCCCATCCGCTTCCAACTCGCGCAGACGCTCAAGCGGGAACACCGTGTTGATGTCCTGCTGGAATCCGGAGCGGTCGAAGTTGACCGAGAGGTGCGACATGCGCAGGTCGGCGAAGTCGATCTCGCCGGGAATCAGCCGGTACTCGACCGATCCCGGATTGAACGGTCGGTCGTCGTGCGCGTGCATGCCGGCGGTCGTGACGATGGCGACGGTCGTTTCCGACAGCGGTCGCGGAGCAATCCAGGGCTGAGGCTCGATCTCAGGCAAGGGCAAGCTCAGCAGGTTCTTGGCCATGTCGGGGTGCATGTCGGACGTGCGGACCATGAGGAGGCTCCTGTTGATCGATGGTTAACCAGATCGAACGATATCGGATGCGACATCTCCGCAGGGGCGACGCTTGTCGTCGCCTGCGTCTGCTGACGCCACTCGCTGATAGGCTGATTCCATTCAGCAAGTTCAGGAGCAAGGCGATGCCGGAAGACACAGTTGAAGTGAGCGTGCGCATGGCCGACCGCGGCGAGGTCGGCTATCGAATGGTCTCGGCGTCGGTGAGCAGCCGCGAGGGTTCACTGGCCGGCGCGCCCGTCGCATTCACGATCGAGGACGGACCCGGCACTCTGGCCTCCGCCGGCGGACGCGAGCGCACGGTCGACTCCGATGAGTGGGGCATCGCCGAAGTCAACTGGTACCCCGAGCAGCACGCCCGCTCGTCGCCCGAGGCCGACGTCGTCCAGACCGTCACGATCAAGGCCGTCTGCGAGTCCGCCGCCGACGTCTCCCTCAACGTCGCCTCACCCCTCTGGAAGCACTAACCCGCTTGACCTCGCCCCCTCAACAGCAACCAGCGGACGACAAGCAGGCAGCGGCCGATCCGGAGCTGCCCGCCTGGTTGCAGAAGGCCGACAGCATCCCCCAGGTCGACCCAGTTGCCGTGCTCGGCGTGGCGCCGACGCTGTCGTATCTGATCTTCAACGCCATCGGCGGCGTCCGACCCGCGATAGCAGCGGCGATGGTCGCCGGCGTGCTCGTGTTCATCATCCAGCGTCGGCTGCGCCCGCAGATTCAGGTGGTGCGCTGGCTGATGGTCTTCAGCGTCAGCTTCCTGGTCGGCTTCGGCATCTGGGGCATCATCGAGGACGACGGCAAGGTGTTCTGGGCGCGGGACTTCATCGACAACTTTGTGCTGGGCGGCGTGTTCCTACTCAGTGTGCTGTGGGGCCGACCGATCGTCAGCGCGCTGGTGCGCGAGACGTTCCCCGCCATCCGCGGGCAGATTCCTGCTGAGCACCGCGTCTGGGTCTTGCTGACCGTTGTCTGGGCCGTTTACATCGCGCTCGCCGGCGTGCTGCGCTGGTGGATTCTGGAGCAGGTCAGCGCAGATACGTATGCGTGGATCCGCATGCCGCTCGGCTACGGACTCGGCCTGGTGCTGATGCTCTGGTCGTTCAGCGTCGTCAACCGCACGATGGCCCAGTTGGCCGTGGAGCGCGGACGGGCCGGGACGGATGAGCCGACCGACTCAAGCGATGCCGGCGAAGTGGTCACGGATGCCGAGGTCGCTGAACGCTGAGCGGAACCACTCGATCACCTCCGGGTGATAGGGAATCCCGCGCTCCGAGCGTTCAATCTCCTGCTCGTGTTCCTCAAGCCCCGCGTAGATCACGCGCTCCTCGCCCGGCGCGGTCGGCGTCTCGCGCAGCGCTCGCAGGTACTCGTCCATGTGACCCTTGAACTCGTCCACGTCCGTGAACGACGCGATGTTGAACACCGTGAAGTGATGCCCCACGCCGTTGAAGCGGAACAGCGCCGATCCCGCGCCGGCCATGATCCCGCTCAGGATGTCGATCATCACCGCCAGCGAGTAGCCCTTGTGCGAGCCAATCTCGCGCGTCCCGCCCAGCGGCAGCATGAGGAATTCGTCCGGTGTCTGCGCAGACTCCATCATCGGCGTCCCGTCGGCCGTCGCCACCCAACCGGGCAGCAAATCCTCGCCCAGACGCTGCGCCAGTCGAATCTTGTTGCCCGCCACCGACGACATCGAGGCGTCGAAAATGAATGGCGGCTCTTCGTTGGTCGGTGCGGCGATGCTGAGCGGATTGAGTCCAACCATCGCCTGCGCCCCGTGCGTCGGCGCGACCAGCAGTCCGCCGACCGTCATCGAGAGCCCGATCATGTCGTGCTCCAGCGCCATCTGCGCGTGGTACGCCGCCGCCCCGAAGTGCCGCCCGTTGTTGCAGACCACCGTCGCCACGCCCTGGTTGCGCGCCTTCTCGATCGCCAGCTCCATCGCCTGCGGTCCCACCGTGAGTCCCAGCCCGCGGTCGCAATCGATCGTCGCCGCAGCCGGCGCGTCGCGCTCGACGGTCCAGTTCGGCGTCGGATTGATCTCGCCCGCGTTGATGCCCGCGACATACGCGCGCAGCATGTTTGAGACGCCGTGCGAGTCGATCCCGCGCAGGTCGGCGTAGAGCAGCGTGTCGGTGCTGCGTGTCGCGTCCTCCTCCGGCATCCCTAGCGTGGTGAAGATCTCGTGCACCGCGCCGCGCATCGCCTCTCCGGGGACGCGCACGGCGATGTCTTCGGGAACGGCAAACTGCTTCAGCATGATCCAACTCCTCGGCACTGATTCCTGCGCAGGCTAGCGCCGATCTGAGACCTGCTTGTCAAGCGAAGTGTCCGCCAGTAGCGCGTGGTCAAACGTTGACAACGCGCTCGTTCCGCGCGTCACAAATCGCCGTAACGTCGGAAATGAAGGCATCGGACGAACGGCGCAGGGCCGTCAGCCGACCTTCATGCAACCGCGAGGAGCGTGCCCGCATGATTTCCGTTCCCGACCCCTCCCTGTACCGGCAACGACCGGTCTCGGGCAAGCTGGACAAGGACGCCCACCTGCGCTACGTCGCCGCCCGCCGCTGGCAGGTCCAGCGCGACCAGCAGCGCAAGCGTCAGGCCTCCAAGCCGGCCAACCGCGTCCAGCAGATCCGCGAACTGCGCCCCGGCCGAGCCGTGGCCAACTCGCTCTCCCCCGTCTACAACATGTTCAACGACCGCTTCTTCCGAGGCCGCTAACCCCGGCAGCAAGGAAACCACCTCAAAGGGCGACTACTGGAGTCGCCCTTTGTCGTGTCTACTCGCGGCCACTGACGGCAAACCAGTTTCCGTTGGGCGACCAGTTCGCGCGCCTGGCTACGTCGATGTTCAACGCCGCAATCGCGTCGGTCTCCTCAGCGAAGATCAGCAGTTGGTTGCCGGACAACAGTGGTTGGTAGCCGGCCGATACTCTCATGGCCAACCCGTCGGCGGGCCTGAAGCGATCCAGCAGAATGTGATACGTAGCTCCATCTGGACTCCAGCTCTGCGTCCCGCCCCAGTCCTGGTAGGCGGCAGGGCCGCCGAAGTCCAACATCCGGGCTTTCAGCGAAGCTACGTCAATCACCATGACTGCGCGAACGCCCCAGACATTGGTGATGGCTATTCCCACGTGGCGATCATGCCACACGGAAGCTGCATAGAAGTCGTCAGGGGGATCCGGCACACTCCAGAGCCGGGAATCCGATCGACCAGGCACCTGAGTTCGGATCAGTGTCAGTTCATGCTGTTCGGCGTCATAGACCCATACGTGTCCGGCCACCGTGTCGACAACGAGTGCGTACTGTTCGTCTGGCGACCAGCGCGT
Organism: Dehalococcoidia bacterium; assembly: GCA_034421135.1. Classification (GTDB taxonomy): domain Bacteria; phylum Chloroflexota; class Dehalococcoidia; order Bin125; family Bin125; genus Bin125. The sequence continues at coordinate 5,445 of DAOUKQ010000119.1, read as the reverse complement.
GATCACTTCATCTCCGAGTGTGTCGCCGCTCGCCGCGGTGCGAATGTGTGCCGCGCCATGATCCCACTGTCGCCAAGGTCGCTGAAAGTCGAAGCCGAGGAACTCACCAGACAGGGCGTATCCCACCCAGTGTCCTTGATGCTTGCCATCTGCGTCAGTGCACCTGACTCCAGAAGTGATTGTGTTGTCTGCGCGGATCTCCCAATGAGAGCCATAATCATCGATGTAGCGCGTCATCATGCAAGTCTTTCCTCCTGCTTGAAATGCAGTCCATTCTTCGAATCGGACCACCTGACCATCAACATGAAACACAAGGGAAACGAGGCTGCCTGGATACGGCGGGGAGTGCTCATCCTGCCACTCGATGTAGAGCTTCACTGCGGTGCTGTTGGGCGCCCACTCCATATCCACCCTTGGCCAATGGCCATCCCAGAAGATGACAGGAGACCATCCGGCTTCGCGCAACTGCCTGAGCAGCGATATCGGCGGAGATCCGTCGAGAGGCAGAACTTGGACATCACCCTGCTTCGGGCAGTCGATCCTGTATCCGAAACACAGATCCGCAATCGCGAGATACCGACCATCCGGCGACAGCCGCGCATACCCCGGTGGCCGCCGAATGAACTCCAGCTCGTCCGTTTCCGGACGCCACTGCCAGATGTAATCGTCGTTGTGTGCGAGGAGCCAACCCCAGGGCAGCCACACCCACTCGTTCGCCTTCGGCAGAATCCGACCCTGTCCCGCCCGGAAGTCGTCGCCCGGGTACACGACTGTCTCGTCCCCAATCAAAATCGGCAGATCGTCCAGCGTCACGTCGTCAGCCAGTAATGTCACCTCGTCCATCGGCGCGCCGAGGATCTCCGACAGCTCGTCGTCGACCGCCAGCAGCCGAACCTCGGCTCCGTCCGCCGACTGACCCATCACCCCGTACTCAACCCCCCGCCACTCCGCCAGGATCGCCGGCGCCGCTTGACGCAGCACCGACCACTCGTCAACGTCGCCCAGGTCGACCGCAGTCGACCGAATCCAACCCGCAAGCCCGTCCCCATACGAAATCCGATACCAGCCGCCTCCGGCATGCAGAACCGACACCGATTCGCCCGCAGTCAACAGGTCGACAGCCGGCCAGGCCAACCCCGGCCGAATGCGCACATCCGCGTCCGCCAGCACGACCCCCGGCACATCGGTCAAGTCCTCCTCCGCTTCGTCGTCCTCCTCAACCTCTGCCACCGCCGGCCGCCTAGTCCCTCCGGTCGACCGCGCCTCCGACTCCTGCGTCGGCTCCACCGCAGCGGCCGACTCTTCGCCCTCCTCGACACGCGACGCCCGCTCAACCGCCTCCACCGCCGGCTCCACGTCTTCACCCCGCTCCACCGCCTCCGACACCGGCCCAGGCTCATCCTCGCCGCACGCGGCCGCGAACAGGGCAGCACAGCAGGCCACCAGCCACACCGAAGACACAATCGGCTTCCACATACGTCTAGAACGTAATGCCTGCCTGGATGGTTCCCAATCTCGCGTCGTGTCTGGATTCACAGTCCTCACTACCACCAACCTCCACAGGCCCATAGCCCTTCCAACTCGTCACCGCCAACTGCGAACCACTCACCGTCGGGTGACCACCCAAGTTCGTGACGCAATGAGGCGTGATACATAGATCTCTCGCAGGTGTCGGCAATGCCCACCGAAGCGACGATTAGACTTTCGCGATTGGCAATCTGCAGTTGAAACGTACTGTCGTGTCTAGCAGCCAGACCATCAACGTGCACCTCGGGGAGGGACACGAGGAAGTACCCGGTCCCCTCTGCCCTCATACCATGCGAACCCGGCCACGGGGGATCAAGCGCAGGACCTCCGCGATCCAGTATCTGGCCACGCCTCGTCGGCGCATCGACTACCAGGGCAGCGCGAATCTCCGGATGTCTGAGAATCCTGATGCCGGCTTGACCTTCGTGCCACTCTGCGAGCGCGTAGAAGTGTCTCATGTCATCGTCAGGATCCAGGGGATCCCAAAGGCGATATTCGGTCGCAACGTCCGATCCAACCCCAACCAGTCCGAGTTCATGTAGGTCGCCGTCGTAGACCCAGACGTTTGCTGCCACCAGGTCGACCACCAGCGCGTATCGGTCGTCCTCGGACCATTGCGTGATCAGGAAGTCACCCAGTTCGTCACCGCCTGCGGCGCTCCGGATGAGCTCAGCGCCGTGATCCCACTCCCGCCAGGGGGAGTCTTCCGTGAATCTCAGAAACTCGCCGGAAAGCGTGAACTCTACCCATGTATTCCAGTGTTCCCCTTCGTCATCTACGCAAGTGAGGTAGTTTGTCATCACATTGCCATCGTCAATAGACCAATGGTCCGTGTAGTCGTCAATGAACCGGTGAGTTTCACATACCACGTCCTCGATCGGGAACTCCGACCATTCCTCAAAGCGGGCTACTTGACCACTGACCTGAAACACAAGGGAGAAGCTTACGAACCTCTCGTCGTCATTCTCCATACTGACATACATCCTGACCGCAGAACTGTCGGGCGACCACTGCATAGCTCCCTCCGGATACCAGTAGCTCCAAGTCACCCTTGTAGACGCGCCTTGCCGGCGTAGCTGATCGAACAGTGAGATAGGCCGCGATCCGTCCAGTGGCAAGATGATGACTCTCTGGATAGGCTCGCAGTCATGACTCCACCCCACGCTGCACAAGTTCGCAATCGCCAGGTAGCGACCGTCTGGCGACAACTTCGCATAGCCCTGCGGCCGCCGAATGAACTCCAACTCGTTCGTGTCCGGACGCCACTGCCAGATGTACTCGTCGTTGTGTGCGAGGAGCCAACCCCAGGGCAGCCACATCCACTCGTTCGCCTTCGGCAGAATCCGACCCTGTCCCGCCCGGAAGTCGTCGCCCGGGAACACGACTGTCTCATCGCCGATCAGGATTGGCAAATCCTCCAACGTCACATCATCAGCCAGCAACGTCACCTCGTCCTTCGGCGCGCCAAGAATCTCCGACAGCTCGTCGTCGACCGCCAGCAACCGAACCTCGGCCCCGTCCGCCGACTGACCCATGACGCCGTACTCGACGCCTCGCCACACGGCCAGGATCGGCGGCGCCGCCTGACGCAGCACCGACCACTCGTTAATCCCGCCCAGGTCCACCGCCGTCGACCGGATCCAACCCTCGTGGCCGTCCCCATACGTGATCCGATACCAGCCGCCCCCGCGATACAGTGCCACCACCGGCTCACCCGCAGCCAACCGGTCGACAGTCGGCCACGCCAACCCCGGCCGCACGCGCACATCCGCATCCGCAAGCACTACGCCGGGAACGTCGGTTAAGTCTTCAGCCGGTTCCTCGTCTCCCTCTTCCTCCCGTTCCGACATCGGCGAGCTCGCAGTCGCCTCCATCGGGCCCGACTCCGATTGTTGCACGTCCTCGTCCTTCGGCGAGGAGTCGACTTCTTCCCCACCCGACGCCTGCTCGACTGGCCGCGCCGTCGGTTCTGCATCCTCGGCCCGCTGCGCCGATCGCGTCGCCGGTTTGTCTTGAGCGTCTTCGTGCGCCGCGGACTCCGATGCTTGGGCCCCCGACACTTGCGGTTGCGGCTCGGAGACAGTCGCCGGCTCGTCGCCGCTGCACGCGGCCGCGAGCAGGGCGGCACACAAAGCCGCCAGCCACAGCGAGGACACAAGAGGCTTCCGCATACTGCTAGAACGTACTGCCCCTGGCTGATGTTCCCGCCCCGCGCGTTCGTAAGGTTGGCCTAGGACGCGGACATCTGCTGCATTGCCACCTGTGCAATCCTTGATACGGCCCAGGCGAACCAGCTAAGAGAAGGCGCTCGACATGTCCGCAACTCTGCTCGCCGACGCATTTGGGCGCCTCGACCCGATTCCGGAACGGGTGGCTCCCGATCCCGAGTACCGACCTGACCCCGAGAATCCACTCGATGGCTACCTCTGGAGCGCCTTTCGGAATCGGTCGGAACACATGCGGTGGTCAACCCGTGAGGGAACAGACCCACCTGGACTGTGGTACGTCCACGAAGCGGAGCTGACCTACCACCTCGATCCATCGCGAGTCGGCTTCGCTCAGGTCGGCATCGACGTCAACCCCGCGACTCCCGACTATGAGCGAATGCGCGAACTGGAGCCGCCCCCGGACTTTGATCCGTCGACGGTGGATCCGTCGCAAATGCCTTGGGCAGCGGTACCGACACTGAACGACGCCGGTCCCCCAACGGACCCGGCGATCGCGATCTCGCCGTTGATTCAGTGCCTGGACGACGCGATCCGCTGGTTCGGAGCAACGGAGATTTCCGCATATCAAGTGACCGGCTACGACCTCCAGCCCCGACCAGTCGACCATTTTCTCGGCGGCGTGCTCGCATGGTTCAGCGTCTCACTTCCATCTGAAATCGCGCCGGCCACGATTACGATGGCATCCTCGCACCGCGCCGACGTCCTGGTCGCCGAAGTCCTCGACGGGATTCAGGGGACCGGACACAACTTCTTCGAGTTCGGACCTCTGGTCAGCGCGCCGGAGGAGTATGCCGCCGGTCGCGACCGGGGATGGCTCGGAATGAAAGAGACACCCAACGGCATAGCGGTGTCGCTGCCCGAGTGGTCGACCGCTGCCGTCGGATGGACAATTGCGCGGGTGTTCGACACCGCGCTCTCGCTGGATTCAGCGCCGCAGGAGCTCTCGGTCCGGGTGACGCGCGCCGCGGCTGAGTGAGCAGCCGGAAATGTTCCGGGTTCCGGTCGCGGAGGCCTCGACACGGGTCGCTGGTACACTGCGGGCTGCGTGAACGAAATCACGTGATCTAGCCATGTTCGCGCAGCAATCGACTGCGCGGCCCATACAAGCGATTGTTGAGAGGGGAGCGCGGTGGCTGAGTACACCAAGCCCATTCCGAGTCCCGACCCGGTCTCACAGCCCTTCTGGGACGGGGCCAAAGAGGGGAAGCTGATGCTGCCCCGCTGCGACGACTGCAACCGAGTCCACTGGTACCCGCGGGTGATCTGTCCGTTCTGCCACTCGATGAACATCGAGTGGGTCGAGGCGACCGGCAAGGGCACCATCCACACCTTCGCCGTGCAGCACAACAAGGGCCTTGTGGCGCGCGGCTGGGGCGACGAAGTCCCGTACGTCAGCGCATACATCGACCTCGCCGAGGGCGACCGGATGTTGACCGTCCTCAAGGGCGTCGACCCCAACGATCCCGAATCGATCGAAATCGGCGGCGCCGTTCAGATCGAGTTCGAGGAAGCGTCCGAAGACGTGCACATCCCCTTCTGGCGCCCTGTCTAAGCGCGCTGACGACCTGCAACACACGGAGCACACAGGAGAACACTATGCCTGGCGAAGCATCAATGTCCGCCGCGATCATCGGCGCCGCCGAAGCCAACGACATCGGCTACCCGCAGACGCCGAAGTCCTCGCTCACCC
>DAOUKQ010000118.1:0-2506 GCA_034421135.1 Dehalococcoidia bacterium | reverse complement strand
ATCCCCGTCGCCAGACCGCTGGCCTGGTTGCGCATCGCGCAGAGGTGGAATGAGTCCAGTCCCGCGCCTTCGGGCGTCCAGAGCGACTCGTAGCCCAACTCCGCTGCCTCCCGAGCCAAGGTCTGCTGATCCTCGAACGTCATCCCCAGCGAGAAGTCCAGCCCCAACCCGACCCGTCCGATTGCCATCGCGTCCCGCCTATCATGCGTCCCAGATTGCCCTCGCAGGCTATCGCCCATCAAGGATCGGGCGGAGAGGAACATCGAGTGTCGCCAATCGTCAGCACCAGCTACGGCCGACTGCAAGGGACGACCGAAGACGATCTCCATGTCTTCCGCGGCATTCCGTTCGCCGCGCCGCCGGTGGGTGAGTTGCGCTTCCGTGCGCCGCGTCCGCCGCAGCCCTGGGGCGGGATCAGGGAAGCGACCGAGTTCGGCCCCTACGCCATCCAGACCTACGCGCCCGGCGGCGAGCTGATCGGCTTCTATGACATGCCGACGGACGAGGACTGCCTGACCCTGAACATCTGGACGCCGGGACTGGACGACGCGAAGCGGCCGGTAATGGTCTGGATCCATGGCGGCGCGTACGCGGCAGGCGCAGGCTCGGCCCCGACCTACGACGGGCAGCACCTCGCACGCCGCGGCGACGTCGTCGTGGTGACCATCAACTACCGGATCGGTGCGCTCGGATTCCTCTACAACCAGGCGCTGACCGACGGCGACGATGCGCACAGCGGCAACTACGGCATGCGCGACCAGGTCGCGGCCCTGAACTGGGTGCGCGAGCAGATCGCTGCGTTCGGCGGCGACCCGGAGAACGTGACCATCTTTGGCGAGTCGGCCGGCGGCATGAGCGTCGCCGCGCTGCTCGGTTCGCCGGAAGCTGAGGGTCTGTTCCAGCGCGCGATTCCTCAGTCGGGCGCAGGCCACCATGCCTTGCCGCTCGACTTCGCTGAGGAGATCGGGCGGCGCTTCAGCGCCGTGCTTGAAATCGCGCCCGACGACGCCGATTCCCTGCGCAGCGTTCCCGCGCAGGACATTCTTGACGCGCAGAACGCCATTCTGCTCGAACCGCGGACGCGCGAACTGCTCGGGCGATATGGCATGCCTTTCTGTCCGACGGTCGACGGCGGCTTTCTGGAGACTCTGCCGATCGCCTCGATCCGCGACGGACGCAGCAAGGATGTCGACCTGCTCTGCGGTACGACCGAGGACGAGTGGACCCTGCTGCGCATGCTGATGTTCGGCGTCACCGATACGGATGAAGCGCAGGCGCGCGCCCAGTTCTCGCTCTACGCCTTCGGCGATGACGAGTTCGGCGATCGGCTCTACGACCACTACCACGAGGTTCGATCCGCTCGCGGCGCCGCGACCGACCCGCTCTCGATCCTCGACGCAGTGATGACCGACTACGTCTTCCGCATTCCCGCGGATCGCCTGCTTGACGCCCACAGCGGACAGGACGGCGACGGCAGCACCTACGCCTACCTGTTCAATCAGCAGTCGCCCGCGATGGACGGCGCGTTGCGCGCCTGTCACGGCATCGATCTGCCCTATGTTCTCGGCACCGCCGACGCGATGCGCGAGTTCGTGGGCGACGATCCGCAGACCGACCAGCTTGCCGGATTCGTCATGGACGCCTGGCTCAACTTCGCCCGCAGCGGCAATCCAAGCACCAAGGCGCTACCCGGCTGGCCGCAGTACCGCGCCGACCAGCGCTACACCATGGTCCTTGGACCGGACGTCAAGACGATCCGCGAGGATCGAGAGGAAGAGCGTTCGATCTGGGGTACGGACATCCTCGAATAGCAAGAACAGGAGCACCGCATGGCCACCAGCACACAGGTCGTCGACACCCGTCATGGCAGATTGCAAGGACGGTTGGAAGACGATCTGCACGTGTTTCGAGGCATTCCGTTCGCCGCGCCGCCGGTCGGCGACTTGCGCTTCCGGGCGCCGCGACCACCGGAACCCTGGGACGGCGTCCGCGAAGCGAACGAGGTCGGCCCGGGATCGATGCAGACGTTCATGCCTGGTCTCGAATTGCTCGGCGCCTGGGAGATGCCGGTCGACGAAGATTGCCTCTCCCTCAACATCTGGACCCCCGGTCTCGACGACGCAAACCGTCCGGTCATGTTCTGGATCCACGGCGGCGGTTTCTCGGGAGGCTCCGGCGCGACGCCGATCTACGACGGTCAGTACCTGGCACGTCGAGGAGACGTAGTGGTGGTCACGATCAACTACCGGCTCGGCGCGCTCGGCTATCTCTACAACCAGGCGCTGACCGACGGCGACGACCCGCACAGCGGCAACTACGGCATGCGCGACCAGGTCGCGGCGCTGGAATGGGTCCGCGACCACATCAGCGCATTCGGCGGCGACCCCAACAATGTGACGATCTTCGGTGAGTCCGCCGGCGGCATGAGCGTCGGGGTCCTCATGGGCTCGGCCGAAGCCGAGGGTCTGTTCCAGCGTGCGATCCCGCAGTCCGGCGCTGGGCATCA
>DAOUKQ010000117.1:0-17183 GCA_034421135.1 Dehalococcoidia bacterium | reverse complement strand
AGCACCTCGTAGCCGAGCGATTCGCCCAGCAGCAGCCAACTGAAGAAGACGCCGAAGATCGGTGCGAAGAGCATCGTCGCCGCGACCTGCGAGGGCAAGTAGCGCTGGATCAGCCAGATGTTGCCGATGAAGCCGAGTCCGCCGATCACGATGCCCTGGTGAACCAGGGCGATCACGAAGTCGGTCGTCCAGACCGGACCGCTCGACTCGAGCGTGAGCCCGAGGATGCCGAAGACGATGACGGCGGCGACCGATTGAGTCAGCAGCAATCGCGCCGGATGGATGCTGTGCGAGAAGTGGGCCAGATAAATCTGCCTCGACGCGAGCAGCATGGCGGACGTGGCGGTCATCAAGTCGCCGTGGATCGTCGCACCGGGCGCACTGAGTCCGCCGACGAAGACGACGACTACGCCTCCGTACGCGATCAATAACCCGAACGTCCGGCGGACCGACATGTGGTCGCCAGGAATGAAGATGTGACCCAGCACGGCCGTCCAGAGCGGGAACGAGAAGATCAGTACCGATGCGTGACCCGAACTGGTGTTGTCGCCGCCGGCGTACATCAGGTAGGTCTGAACGACGAAGAGGACGCCGAGTCCGAGTAACGGTCGGATTTCTTCGCGCGTCGGTCGGATTCGGGTGCGCGTGACGATGGCGTAGACCAGCACGACCGCGCCGCCCAGCGCCATGCGGATCGCGCTCAGCCGGAGCGGTCCGACGCCCTCTTCCAGCCCCGCCTTGATCGCCACCGGCTGTCCGCCCCAGAACAGCACAAGCAGGAACGCGAACAATGCCGCTCGCAGCGTGAGCGGTCGCCGCAGCTCGGGCAGTCCCTGAGCGGTGGCCTCGTCCGTTCGCTGCGTCTCGGAAGGCTGGGTAGTCACTCCCCGAAGATACGCCCGACCCTCGATCCCTCCTAGTCAGGCAGAGGGAACGCGCGGACGGCGGTGATCGCGGCGAGATGCTCGCGCATCAGGGTCCAGGTGTCGCCCGAATCGGTCGAGCCGTAGAGTTCGCCGCCGCTGGAACCGAAGTAGAGGCCCAGCGGATCGCAGGCATCCTGTCCCAGGGCGTGCCGGTAGACCGTGTGGTAGAAGCCCGACTGCGGCAGCCCGTCGGCCAGACGATCCCAGCTTGCCCCCGCGTCGCGGGTGCGGAACACGGCCAGCGAGCCCTCGTATGGCATCCGCGCCTGATCGGAGTCGTGCGGCACGAAGTAGCAGACGTCGGGGTCGGTGGGGTCAATCGCCGAGGGGAATCCGAAGACGCCGGGCAGGTCCTGACCGATCACGTGCCACGACGCGCCGTCGTCGTCCGAGCGGTACTGGCCGAAGTGATTCTGCTGCCAGAGCCGTCCGCGCTGCAACGGATGCGCGTGCAGCGAGTGGACGCAGGGCGCGCCCTCCTGGAACTCGGCCGGGAAATGCTCGTTGAAGATGCCCTCGTTACGGACGTTCCAGGTCTCGCCGCCGTCGTAGCTGACCATAATTCCGGTCGCCGAGCCGCTCACGACCAGGCGATCGGGGTTGCCCGGATCGACCGAGATGTGGTGAATCACCAACCCCGCAGCGCCCGGCTCCCAGTGCTCGGCCGAGGGATGCTGCGAGAGCGATGCGACCTCGCTCCAGGTCTCGCCGTCGTCCTCGGAGACGAACATCGCGCCGGGCATGATCCCGGCGTAGAGCTTGCCCGGCGTCACACCCGGCTCGAGCGTCCAGATCGCCTCGACCGAGCGCTCGCCGTCGGTGAACGCGGGCGTGCCCGCTTCCGTCCAGGTGGCGCCCCAGTCGGTGCTGTAGTGCAATCGAGGACCCCATTGCCAATGGCTGGCCGAGCACCAGACCTTGCCGCTGCGCGGGTCGTACATCGAGTAATCGACAATCCAACCGCCGCGCTGCAGTTCGGACCACTCCCATTGCGCCCGATCGTTGCTGCTGCGACCGAGCAGCAGTCCCTTGCGTGTGCTGACCAACAGTCCGGCTTCGCTCATTTCTAGCTCCAGTTTGTCGAGGGTTCCGGCGCGGCTTGGAGTGCGCCGCCGGAGACGGCGGGAAGAATGTACAACCTGTCACCGCTGGAGAGCGGGTCGCTGAGGTGTTCTCTGTCGACGATCAAGGCGTCGTTGATGTAGATGTTGACGTGCTGCCGCAGACGGTCGGCGTCGTCGAGCACGAAGCGTTGCAACTCGGGAAAAGCGACAATCAGGGCGTCGACGGCTTCGCGAGCGTTGCCCCCGACGACATCGACCGCGGCCGGGACATCGACATGCACGCGCAGACCCCGCGCCATCCGAATCTCTACGCTCATCGCATCAACTCCACCTGCCGAGCTATCATAGTACGAGTGTTTGATATTACAACCCGCGCCGGCGAGTCGTTTGCGACGACTACGGCCAGATGACGTAACGAGAGGCCGAACGATGATTCAGATCACCGCAATGGACCACATCGTGCTGCGCGTGTCCGATGTCGAACGCTCGCTGCGCTGGTACACGAAGCAACTCGGTCTCGCGCCGGTGCGGGTTGACGAATGGCGCGCCGGCGACTGCCCGTTTCCCTCGGTTCGCGTCTCCGCAGAGACGATCATCGACCTGATTGCAGGCGATGTCGAACTGGATTCCCGCAATCTCGACCACTTCTGCATGGTGGTGTCGGCCGGCGACCTTGCCGAAGTGAGATCGTCGGGCGAGTTCAACATCGTGCGGGATCCCGATTTCGCGCTGTATGGAGCTCGAGGCTATGCCGATGGCCTGTACATCGCCGATCCGGACGGCAACGAGATCGAGTTGCGCGCCTATCGGAGTGACTGACGAGGACTGCGATAGTCTGAGTCGCGGTTGAACCTCAGCCGAAGGAGCTAGCGATGTCTGCACATAACGCCGACGCGAAGGCGTTGGAGATGGGACTCGACCTGTCCACGAATCCGCCGTTGGCCAACTACGTGCCGGCGGTGCGGACCGGGAATCTGGTCTTTCTCTCCGGTCACGGACCGTTCCAGGACGGCGAACTGATCCGAGGCAAGCTGGGCGACGACCTCGATGTCGACGAGGGCTACCAGGCGGCGCGGGCTGTCATGGTCCAGTTGCTCGGCTCGCTGCGCGCCGAGATCGGCTCGCTCGACCGCGTCTCGCGGATCGTCAAGCTGCTCTGCATGGTCAATTGCACGCCCGACTTCGGCAATCACCCCGGCGTCGCGAATGGCGCATCGGACCTGTTGGTCGAACTCTTCGGCGACACCGGACGACACGCTCGTTCGGCGGTGGGGATGCAGTCCTTGCCGATGGGCATGTCAGTCGAGATTGAGATGATCGTCGAGATCGAGTAAGAGCCTCCGATCCCCTCTCCCCGAGGGAGAGGGTTAGGGTGAGGGCCTCGCTACGGTCAGTCAGCAACGACCAGCGGGCAGCGAGCAGCGGCCGGACCCTCACCCCAGCCCCCCGTGTCAAGCACGGGGCAGGCTTCTCCCAGAGGGAGAGGGGGCAAGCCCAAGCGATTTGCGCGCAACTCTCCCGCAGGGAGAGGGGACCAGAGCGACAAGAGAAAGCAGGACGTGATGCGACTAGGCATTCTGGCCGGATTCAGCGCCGACTGGCGCGACACGTTGGAGAAAGTGAAGATTGCCGAGGACCTCGGCTACGAGATGGTCTCCACGGGCGAGGCCTGGGGACACTCCGTGCTGCCCTGGCTCACCGTGATCGCGGCCAACACCGAGAAGATGCAGATCGGCACCGGCATCCTCAACACCTTCTCGCGCACGCCGGCGGCGATTGCGCAGGAGTTCGCGACTCTGGAGACAATCTCCGGCGGTCGCATGGTCTGCGGCCTGGGATCCTCGGGCAACCTCGTGATCGAGGGCTTCCACGGCGCCGAGTTTAACCGGCCGCTGCGGCGCATCCGCGAGTACACCGAGATCATCAAGATGCTGCTCAGCGGTCAGCGGCTGCAGTACGAGGGCGAGATCTACACGCTGCAGCGCGGCTTCCGACTGCTCGGCTACGAACCCGTCCGCGAGGACCTGCCGGTCTGGATCGCGGCGATCACCCCTCGCTCAATCCAGCAGACCGGTGAGATCGCCGACGGCATCTATCCGATTCACTGGCCCAAGCGCGGCTTCGAACCACTCAAGCGGCAACTCGCCGGAGCCTCGCGCGACGCCGGTCGTCCCGAGGACTCAGTCACCATCGCTCCGTTCACCAACGTCTTCGTCACCGGCGAGGGCGCCGATGAACAGGTCTGGCGCAACGCGCGGCAGCCGCTCTTCCATTACACCAACCGCATGGGCTCCTTCTACTGGCAGATGCTCTCGCGCTCCGGCTTCGAGTCCGAGATCAAGGACTCTCGCGCTGCCTGGGCCGACCGCGACTCCGAGGGCGCGCTGATGGCGTTCTCCGAGAGCATGGTCCGCGAGATCCAGGTGATCGGCCCGATCGAGTCCGTCCCTGAGCAACTCCAGGCCCGCTCCGACGCCGGCGCAGACCTGCAGATGATCCCGCTGCCGTCCGGCGACACGATGGACGTCGGCCGCAGGCTTGAGCAGTACCTCGGAGGCTAAATCCGGTCCCCTCTCCCTGAGGGAGAGGGCTACGGTAAGGGCCAATCCCCTCTCCCCGAGGGAGAGGGTTAGGGTGAGGGCCAGCCATGTCCGACAAGCAAATCGCCATCGAAGTCGTCTACTGCGCCGACTGCGGCTACTGGCCGCGGACGTCGTGGATGCTGGGCGAGCTGATGACCGACATCCAGCACCTCGTCTCCGGCGTAACACTGATTCCGGACACCAAAGGGCTGTTCGAGTGGAAGGTCAACGGAGAACTCGTCTTCAGCAAGGCCGCCATGGGCCGGTTCCCCGACATGGACGAACTCCGGGAGTTGGTGTACGGCTACCTTGAGTAGGGCACACGGGTGACGGTGGTGTAGGGCCATGATGTTGACCGCTTGTCGCCGTGGCATCGGGGCACTGCTCTTGGCGTTAGGTACTCTTCTCATCTCACTCTCAATGGTTCATCAGGCAAGCGGGTCTGACCGGTTTGTTGCTTGGTGTTTCGATCGAGAACACTGGCACTGGCTGGGTTACTCGGAGGGGGTACCCGGCAGCGTTTCACAAGACGCCCTGACAGATTGCCTTGAAAAGTCGGCTGAGCGGGGCGAGATTCGATCAATCAGGGGCGAAGTCATAGATCAAGGATTGCTGCTGGACGCTGGACAGGGGGCAATCTATTGGCCGTCCAGGGTCGGCCATCGCGTCAGTTTGGATCTCACCGCGTTCGACGACCGGATAACTCTGACACAGGCATGCGCTAGAGAAGCAGAGATACGGAGCAGTCGGCCATCAATCACCGCGAGTGGTAGCGTATGTGATGGGATTGGTCAGATGCTCGTCGACGAACGGGAAGTGAGCGATGCTGATTTCACGATCTACTTTACCAGTCGGAGTTTCGTGATTGACGGCGAGGACGGCTGGTTCCACGTAGGGTACTCGCGCGAATCTGTTGGAGATGGTTATCCAGAGCGGTGGGGCGAGATCCGTCTTTACGACGGTTATCCCGGCATCTGGCTCATACGAGCGCACGCCATTCAAACACCGGCCGGCATTCAAACCCGTTATCAATCTGACTTGATTGCCGAATCTACGGGACCCGCTCAGGAAGCCAACTTCAACGACTGGTACCAGAGTATCCGACGCGACCTCATCCTTGGTGACTCGACCATCGCGCCGTTCGAGTTCTCGGGTCAAGGACTGCTACCTGATCGAGAAGCGTATGTGAATGCTGCTCAGGAATTGATTGACGCAATCGTCACTGATCTGTTCGGAGATCGTGTTGAATCGGTGCATTTTGTCATGCTGGCGTCTGGCGACTCATCGTTCGACATCGTGAAAAGAACTATATCAAGCTCGACTCCAAGCACGACTGAGATGTTACTCAATCTGGTTGGCTTGATTATGCACCCGGAGAAAGTGCATAATCCAAAGGGTGCTGCCATGTTCCTAGAGCTGTTGGACAGGTACATTCCCGGGTTCTCCAAACACGATGCTCGCGTCCTGGCCGGAGAACACTCAGTGATATTCGATTTCTCAATCGACCTAGAGCCAGAATCTGCAAGAACCCGCTTCGTGCGGGAGTTGTTGACGCAACGCGCCCCTGCGCTGTTGTTTGACTTTGACCAGACACCCGAAGACCTGTTCCTCGGGCTTGCCGAGTTTCAAGTGGGAACGCACTACACCAGATCAACGATTATTCGGGTCCCCAGATGCGAGGTGCCTTATCAGGAGCTCCACGGCTGGACTACTTCTTCACCCGCTTTGCTGGGCAGGTTTACAGTTGGTGACGGCCGTCTGTGGAATGGCCTGGAGCTCCGGACCTTCCATGGGGCCACGTCTGTAGGACTGCGCCTGAAAGGTACACCGAATGTGGAGGGGCAGGTCCGGATCGAAGTCGGCAAGGTATGTACCGACGATGTCCTTCACGATGCCAGGCTCATGGGGTATGTGGAAGTTATCGTGCGCCCACGTCAGGTTGCGGCCACAAGTACAGGTCCGTGACATGCTGCGCCTCGTGTTTGCTAACCTGACGCTGTATCTCGCCAAGATCGGCCGACAGGAGGCGATGCCATGCCCGACACCATCGAAATCCTCAGCCCACAGGCACACGTCGCCATCCACGAGGCGACCGCGGCCCCGCGTCCCCTCTCCCTCGACGGCCTCCGACCCGGCATTCTTGAGAATCGCAAGGCCAACGCGCGGCTGCTCATGGAGACCATGGTCGAGCGGCTCGGCGAGCGCCACGATCTTGGTGAGATGGTGGTCGGCAGCAAACCCGTCGGCGGGCCGCCCTCCGATTCCACCATCGACTCGCTGCGCAACGGCGCCGACTTTCTCCTGATCGGGAGCTGCGATTGAGGAAGCTGCACGACGTGGAGTGTCCACGCCTCTGTGCTCTTTGAAGAACTGGGAATCCCCACGGTCACGGTCGGCACATCGGCCTTCACCGACCTGCTGCAGCTCGAAGCGGAGCAGCGCGGTTTGCCAGAGCTCGACCGCCTGATCGTGCAGCATCCCCTGGGCGGTTTGCGTCCGGATCGAGTGCGCGCGCGAGTCGATGACGCGGTGCTCGATCGCCTGGAGTCGGCGCTGCTGGGTCAAGGAAACGGCTCGTGACGGCCGTTCAAGGCCGGGAGGCCGAGCGATTCTCGCTGCCGTCGGACCCGTTCGACTTCTCCCAGGAGTGCATCCGGCGCGGTTGGTCGGATGGACTGCCGCTGATTCCGCCGACGACCGAGCGGGTCGAGGCGATGCTGGCGGCCGGTAATCGCGATCCGCTCGAGGTGCTGGGCGTGCTCTCGCCGCGTCAGGGCGAGGCGACGGTCCAGGCGATTGCGATCAACGCGGTGATGGCCGGATGCCGGCCGCAGCAGTTCCCGGTCGTGCTGGCGGCGGTCGAGGCGATTGCGCAGGCGCCGTTCAATCTCGACGGGATCAACGCGACCACGCATCCCTGCGCGGTGTTCGTGCTGGCATCCGGACCCGCAGCGCGGGCAGCGGGGCTTCACGGCGGTTCGGGCTGCTTCGGGCCGACATTCCCGTCAAACGCGACCATCGGTCGCGCGGTGCGGCTGGTTCAGCTCAACGTCGCCGGCGCGACGCCCGGCCGCGGCGATCGGGCGACCCAGGGCACGCCGGCCAAGTTCGCCTTCTGCGCCACCGAGCGCGAGGACGCCTCGCCCTGGCCGCCGTTCCAGACCACGCGCGGGCTCAACGCAGAGGACAGTTGCGTCACCACCTGGGCCTGCGAGGGTCCGCACAACATCCAGGACCACGGCAGCAACACCGCCGCCGGCATCCTCCAGACCGTCGCCGGCGCCATGGGGCAGGCGGGCTCCAACAACATCCTCGGCAAGGGCGAACCCGTCCTCGCCTTCGGACCCGAGCACGCCGAAACCGTCGCCTCAGAGGGCTGGACCCGCGAGGCGATCCAGGAATACCTCTGGGAGCACGCCCGCTATCCCGCCAGCAAGCTCAGTCCCGAGTTCCTCGAATCGGTCAATATCCGCATGGCCGGCGGCATCCTGGACCCTCACGACCCCGACGAGTTGCTGCCAATCAGCGATAGACCCGAAGAAATCCACATCATCGTCGCTGGAGGCCCAGGCAAACACTCCTGCTGGATGCCCACCTTCGGAGGCATGACCCGCCCGGTGACGGTGCGGATGTAGGTCGCTGTCAGGATCAGGTCGCGAAGCCGGCGACTCGTTCGCCTGCGTGGAACTCGGCGAGCTTCGTGAACAGGTCCTGGAAAATGGGGTCTCGGCGGACGTAGTGAGCCTCGGCGAAGGGCGCGAGGGGGGCGTCGTCGGGCGGGAGCTTCCAGGTCATGTCGTTGCTCAGCGTCGGTCTGGGGCGGCTGAGTTTGGGGACCCAGGATTCGCCGATCAGGTAGCCGGTCGCCGCCAGATCCCAGATTTCCTTTGAGCGGCCCGGATATTGCTCGTCGTGGTCGCGGAAGATGTCGCAGAGATACTCGCCGATTGCGCCCTGGGGTCGGACGTAGGCGTCGAGTTCGGCGGTGCTGGTCAGCAGGTGCGAGGCCGCGCCGTAGCAGGGGATGTGGACCAGCGGCGCGCCGCTGTCGAACACGGCTCGCGCCGCGATCGGATCCTGGTACAGATTGAACTCGCGGGCGTCGACCGCGTGTTGCGCCTGGCCGCCGAGCCAGACAATGCAGATGCGCTCGGCGATTTCGGGCGCGTCGTTGAGCGCGGAGGCGATGTTGGTCAGCGCGCCGATGGCGGCGACCCAGAGCCGGCCCTCACGGGGCTCAAGCGCACGGCGGATCAGGTCGTCGGAGGCGGCATTGGCGACCGTCCGACGGTCGTCGGCGAGGAATCGGTCGGCCCCGCGCAGGACGCGGCCGCCCGGATCGACCTGCAACCGTTCCAGCAGCCGATGAATCTCGGCCTCCGACGCTTCGACGCCTTCGGCGGGCGTGTTTCCCGCGCGGGCAAACAGCGTCGCGTAGATCGCTTCCAATTGCAGCCGGTCTTGCGAGAGCAAGGCATGGACGACGGCGAACTGGTCGTCGATCTCGTTGGCCGTGTCGGTGTCGAGCACCATCGGCACGCGATTCGGCGGAGCTGGTGGAGAGAGCACGTCGTGTTGCATGAACCCAGCCTATTCGCGGACCGCGCGTCGTAGTCTGTAGGCGACAGCATGACCGTTTGAGAAAGGACTCCACGATGAAGTACGGCGTGATGATCTTTGCGACCGACATGGCAATGGATCCGGGGGCGTTGGCTGCGGCGGCGGAGGAGCGGGGGTTCGAATCGTTCTGGGTGCCCGAGCATGTGCACATGCCCGCCGACCGCGAGACCCCGTTTCCGCGCTCGGAGGACGGCTCGCTTCCGCAGCAGTACTACCGCCTGCACGATCCGTTCGTGGCGTTGGGCGCAGCGGCCGGCGCGACGTCGGAGATTCGGCTGGGGACCAGCATCTGCCTGGTGACGGAACATGAGCCGATCGCGCTGGCCAAGCAGGTCGCGTCGCTCGACTTCATTTCGGGCGGGCGCTTCGAGTTCGGCATCGGCGCGGGATGGTTGGCCGAGGAAATGGAACCGCTCGGCGTGCGCTTCCAGGACCGTTGGAAGGTCACGCAGCAGCGGATCGAGGCGATGAAGGTCATGTGGACCGATGAGATCGCGGAGTATCACTCCGAATTCGTCGATATCCCGCGCACGCATGTGATCCCGAAGCCGGTGCAAGACCCGCACCCGCCGATCCTGATGGGAGCGGGCAGCAAGTGGGCGCGTCAGCGCGTGGTTGACTGGTGCGACGGCTGGTTGCCGAACATCCCCGCGCCGGGATTCGTCGAGCGCGCGATGCAAGACATCAAGTCTCGAGCCGAGCTGGCCGGTCGCGACTTCGATTCGATCTCGATCAATGTCTTCCCGGCCATCGAGGACGCGCTGCCCGAGTACGAACGCATCGGCGTCGATCGCGTGGTCTTCGGTCTGCCCCACGCCGGCGCCGACGAGGTACTGCCGGAGCTGGATCGACTGGCGAAGCTGATTGCATAGCGAGCAACCCCTTCTCCCTCTGGGGACCTGCGCGTAAACCGACCCGGTCCAGTCCCCGACTTGTTCGGGGACCCGTTCCCGTTCGGCGCTACCGGCGATCTACCAGGTACGAGACGGGGAGCCGAGCGGGTCCCCGAACAAGTCGGGGACTGGGAGGAGTGCGCCATCGCATTGAAGCTCGGGTTTACGCACAGGTCTCCTTTGGGAGAAGCCTGCCCCCGCGAAGGCGGGGGCTGGGGTGAGGGTCCAGCGCGGCGATCGTATGTGGTAGGGACCGCATCCAACGGCACAGAGGGCCCTCACCCTAACCCTCTCCCGCCGGGAGAGGGGACCGGAATGGGTTTACGCGTAGGTCTCCGGCGGGATTCTCGTGTCGCCTACTTGAACCGCCGACCGCGTTCTTCTTGGGAACGGTCGCCTTTGTACTCGTACAGCGGGACTCCGTAGCCGCATGAGGTTTGCGTGAAATCGACGCTGATCTCGATCACCTGGCGCTCCGGCGTCGGCATCTCGACCGCGCGCAGGGACTCCGCCTGGTCCGCAAGGATCGATTCCTCCAGCGGCATTGCCTTGGCGTGGCCGTAGAGGCGGACGATGGCGGCGTCCTCGTCGAACGATGTCACCATGATCGTGATCGGACCGCCGGCGGCCGTGTGTCGCGCGGTCTCGTTGCCGCTGCCTCGGTAGTCGAAGTAGGCGAGCGTGTGGCGGTCGATCACCTGCAGGTCGGCCGCGCCCTTGGGCGACAGGTTGACCGGGCCCTCGCCGTTCGGTCCCTGGCCCATCTCGGGGTCGGCCGAGGCGACGAAGAAGACCTTGGCGCTGCGGATCAGGTCGGCCTGTTCGTCGGTGATGTAGTCGATCATCGGCATCGTGGCTATCGCTTTCGTTTGCGGGCTTCTTCGGACGTGCGGCGGTAGGTGCGACCCAGGAACCGGGCCGCGCCGCGCAGGGTCGATTCGGCCTCCTGCGAGGCCTGCTTGACCAGCATTTGCGGATCGTGCTGCTTCGGCGCCAGTTCGGCGATCAGCTCATCGAAATGTTGCTGGTCGGATGCTGCCGCCTGGCCGAACCAGAGGGTCATGGCGCTGGGACCGGCGCTCTGCAGTTCCAGAAACACGCCGGTCAATGCGTGGATCGTCTCGTCATTGCCGTGCAGGCGGGGCCAGAGCCGATCGTATGCGTCGGGCTGCGACTGCTTGAACGGTCCGGCCAGCCAGATCAGGAATCGGCGGCGGTCTTCGTCTCGGGTCGACGGAGCGGTCAGCCGCTGAGCGATTTGCGAGGCGACCTGCGGCGCAGCCGATCCCGCGATCACCTTCGCCGCCTGGCGGATCAGGAAGTGGGACATGGCCCCACGATAGCGAAGTCGCCTCTACACCCGAGCATTCCACGAGGTCCAGGTCGCGCGAGTCAGCTTGCGGACGTTGCCATGCTCGAGCGAGGCGGTCACGATGTCCCAGTTACCGCCGTCGTGGAGCTGATAGGCGATGGTGTCGATCTCCAGCGGATGCGGTGACGGGGCGCCAGCCGGCGAAGGCAGGTATGAGATGTCCGTCATCGTGCCGTCCTGATGGATGATCATCAACTGCGCGTTGCGAACGAAGACGATGTCGCCGTCGAACTGGATGCAGGGCGACTCGTCGGCCGGATTCAGGGTTCGCTGGCGGACCGCGCCGCTGCCGGTATCGAGCTCCCAGATTCCGCGTCTGACGAATACGATCGTCCGGCCGTCGGCGGACCAGTGCGGCTGATCGGCGTCACGCAGGAGCAGGCGTTCCGAGCCGTCCGACTCGCGAATGAACAGATCGCGATTGCGGACGAACGCGAGTTGGCCAGTGGGCGACCACGTGGCGTGGGATGCCTCCCGGGCTAGTACCTCGCGCTCCTCGCCGTCGGTCGAGACCGCTTCGATGCGGTGATTTCGCTCGACGGCAATCCAGCGACCATCGGGCGACCAGGCGGGATCGTCGGCGGTCGCGCCGCTGGTGAGGCGGGTCGCCTCGCCGCCGGTCGCGGGCATCGTGTAGAGGTCCCAGCCTTCGGCTCGGTTGCTGAGGAATGCGATCTGTTGGCCGTCGGGCGACCAGGCGGGCGACATGCCGTTTTCGGCGGAGATCAGTTCCATGTGCGATACGGTACGTGACAATGAAATCCGGGGACGGTATCCGACACTTCACGGTGACGACGTTTGTCTCGATGCAGGGCGCGACCCTGTTGCATTGGCACCGTAAAGTTGGTCTGTGGCTGCCGCCCGGCGGTCACATCGAGCCGAACGAGGACCCCGTGCAGGCCGCTCGACGCGAGGCG
Organism: Dehalococcoidia bacterium; assembly: GCA_034421135.1. Classification (GTDB taxonomy): domain Bacteria; phylum Chloroflexota; class Dehalococcoidia; order Bin125; family Bin125; genus Bin125. The sequence continues at coordinate 4,809 of DAOUKQ010000117.1, read as the reverse complement.
CTGGAAGAGACGGAATTTCCTGTGGAGATTGTGCCCACGAAGTCGCCGTTTGCCTATCCCGATCCGCCCCAGGTTTCGCCACCGGTGACGATCATGGTCGAGCCGATTCGCGCCTTCGACGGCGAGGATGCGCATCACCACATCGACTTGATTTACTTTTCGCGTCCGTTCGCAGAGACGCGCCCCGAGCCGCCGTCGGAGTCGTGGCGCTGGGTCAGCCGGCAACAGCTTGAGGATGATGCGCCGATGACGCTCGATGGCGTCTCGGCGCGCATCTCGGAGGACGTGCGGGTGCTGGGCATGGCGGCGATTGATCACATCACAACGGTTGAGGAGCGACGAGCGTGATTTCTGCGCAGATGATCCGGGAACACGCGGATGTTATCCGTCGGTCGTTGGAGCGTCGTCGCGCCGACGCCCCGGTGAACGATGCCATCAGGGTTGACGAACAGCGGCGCGGGATTCTGGTTGAGTTGGAGGAGCTGCGCGCGTCGCGCAACACGGCGGGCCGTGCGATCGGCAAGGCCAACGACAACGAGGAACGCCAGCGCCTGATCGCCGCGCAGCGCGAGTCCGCCACACGGATTGACGAGCTGGAGGAGCAGCTTCGCGAGATTGAAGCCTCGCTGGATGCGCTGCTGGCCGAGATTCCCAATGTCGTCGGCGATGAGACGCCCGACGGCGACGACGAGGAAGCCAACGTCGAGATTCGCGCCTGGGGCACACGCCGTTCGTTCGACTTCGAGCCGCGCCCTCACTGGGAGGTCGGCGAGCAACTGGGGATCATCGATATCGAACGCGCGGCGGCGATGTCCGGTTCTCGGATGTACGCGCTGCGTGGAGCGGGCGCTCGGTTGCAGCGCGCGCTGATCGGCTGGTTCCTCGACTGCCACCACTCGACCGGTTACGAAGAGTGCTACGTCCCGGCGATGGTGCGCGAGGATGCGATGCGCGCCTCGGGCCAGTTGCCCAAGTTCCGCGACAACCTGTATCGCGACGAGGAAGAGGACTACTACTTCGTCCCGACCGCCGAGGTGCCGCTGACCAACATGCACGCGGGCGAAATCCTCTCCGAAGAACAGTTGCCGATTCGCTATGCAGCCCACACGCCCTGTTTCCGCCGCGAAAAGACGAGCGCCGGGCGGGACGTGCGCGGGATCAAGCGAGTCCACCAGTTCGAGAAAGTCGAGATGTACCAGTTCACGACGCCCGAGACGTCGTCGTCGGCGCTGGATGAGATGCTGGCCTCGGCGGAGTCGCTGCTGCAGGGTCTGGAGCTGGAGTACCGCGTGCTGCAGATTTGCAGCGGCGACATCGGCTTCAACGCCTCGGTGTCGTACGACCTCGAGATCTGGGCGCCCGGCGCACAGGAATGGCTGGAAGTCTCCAGCGTCTCCAACTGCACCGATTTCCAGGCGCGCCGAGCGAACATTCGCTACCGACCGGAAGAAGGCAAAGGCACGCGCTTCGTGCACACGCTGAACGGGTCCGGCCTGGCGCTGCCGCGCACGATTGCGGCGCTGCTGGAGAACGGTCAACAGGAGGACGGTTCCGTCATCTTGCCCGAGGTGTTGGCCTCGCGAATGGGTTCCCGTGTCATCGCCTGACCTACCGGATCGGTACCGCGAGGCCAACCGCGCTCGCTGGGACGAGTCGGTCGCGGTCCACGCAGCATCGGACTTCTACCGGGTTGACGACTTCCTGGCCGGCGAATCGACGCTCTTGCAACTCGATCTCGACGAAGTCGGCGATGTCGAGGGCAAGTCGCTGCTGCATCTGCAATGCCATTTCGGTCTCGACACGCTGTCGTGGGCTCGGTTGGGCGCGGATGTCGTCGGCGTCGATTTCGCGCCAACGGCGGTGGAGACCGCCCGCGAGCTTGCCAGTCAGGCGAATCTCAGCGCCGAGTTCATTGAGTCGGAGTTGTACGCCTCGCCCGACGTGCTGGCCGATCGGCTGGGGACGTTCGACATCGTCTACGTCAACCTGGGCGCCCTGTGCTGGCTGCCCGACATCGCCGGCTGGGCAAGGATCTGCGCCGGTTTCCTGCGCGAGGGAGGCACGCTCTACGTGCGCGATGTGCATCCGGTGACGCAAACGCTCGATGACGATTCCGCGAGCGGCGATCTGCGGTTGATGTATCCATACTTCGAGACTGAGTCGCCGCTGCATTGGAGCGGCGATGGGGACTACGCCGACCCGACCGTGAAGATGACGCACCAGGATTCGTACGAGTGGAATCACAGTTTGGGCGAGATCGTGACGGCCGTGATCGATGCCGGACTGCAGATCGAGTTCCTGCACGAGCAAGACTGGACGGTCTATCGGGCGCTGCCCTGGCTGGTCGAGACCGAGCGCGGCATCTGGCGGCTCCCGGAACGGGCTGGTGAGGCCGACCGTCGGCTGCCCTTGATGTGCTCGCTGGGCGCTACTCGACCTCGCCCATCGGCTCCTCTTTCCAGGTAAAGAACGGTCCGCCGATCTTCACGTGGACAGGTTCGGTAAACGTGGCATCGGTCGACAGGGTGAGCTCGTGCCGAGCGCGACCGCCTTCCGCGAGTTTGGCTCGAACATCCTCCGGGCCTCGCCAGGTGTCGGCTCGAGCGCGGGTGGCGTGCCAGTGGTCGCGATCGGTGTACTGGGTCAGCAGGATTACCATGTCGCACGGCTCGGACACGTCATCGTTCGGGTGCGGCTCCTCGGCTCGAAACATGCCCAGGATGCGCGCCCCGGCGGCCTCAATCGGCGGCCAGATTTCTTCGCGGCTCAGACGTTCGAACTCGTCGAACGTTCCCTTCGGAATCCAGAATCGGCGCATGACAACCAACATGAGCGCTCCTCCTTGCGAGATACCCTTGTTGCGAGAGTGATTGGCAGGCTACGTGAGCATCCTCAGACGACTGTTCCGCCGCGGTCCCGACGCCAGATCGGTCGACGCGCTGATCGAGATGCTGGCCCAGCGCGGTGTGCTCGGCCGGGCAGCCGAGCAACCTGACGCTGTCACGCGAGACTTTCCTCTACCGCGAGGGGCGCGAGCGCTGGCTGTGATTGAACTGCACCACGCGGCTGCCCCATTGCGGCATGTGGTGGCGTCGCAGATCGGCGGGGACGCCGCCGGTCATATGGGCAAGATCACCGTAACGGGAATTCATGTGACCGCGGAACGGTCGGAGCTGCCGGATCAGTGGCCCGCGGATTGGGACACGCTGATCCTGGCGCAACCGCAGGATCAGGGCTCCTTCGCATGGCGGCCGCTGAACGCCACCACGCCCGGATGTCGTCAGGCGGTCGATTTGCTATCGGCGAATGATCGGATCGCGCGTCTGGTCAACGTGTTGCTCAGCGAACCGCAGACGTTGCACGTAGAAGTGGCCCCGACGGCCTCGCGGGTGCGCGTGGCGGCTCATCGCAGCGGGGCCGGCCTGCCGCAATCCACGATGGTCGAGGCGGTGCTGGGCATCGCTCGGACCATCGCGGGAATCGAGCGCTGAACTGGTATCGATGCTGGCGGAGGGGGAGGGATTCGAACCCCCGAGACGCTTGCACGCCTAACGGTTTTCAAGACCGCCGCCTTCGTCCGCTCGGCCACCCCTCCGTCAGGGTCAGCCTACAGCGATTGTTTCCAGCGCCGTTAGATGCCCTGTCCTTGAGGAGACCTGCGCGTAAAACGCTGCTTCTGACCCCCTCTCCCTATGGGAGAAGCCTGCCCCTGCGAAGGCGGGGGGGCTGGGGTGAGGGTCCGGCGCGGCGCTCGTATCTGGTAGGGACCGCATCCATCGGCACAGAGGGCCCTCACCCTAACCCTCTCCCGCCGGGAGAGGGGACCGGAATGAGATTACGCGCAGGCCTCCCCTCGGAGAGGGGAGGCCTGGCGGCGGGGGATTAGAAGCTGGTCAGGACCGTGCGGGCGACTTCGCCGGCCTTCATGGCTCGGAAGGCTTCGTTGATGTCCTCGAGCGGCGCTGTCTGGGTAACCATTTCGTCGAGCATCAGGCGGCCCTGGCGGTAGTACTCGACCAGGTTGGGCATGTCGGTGCGGAAGCGGTTGCTGCCCATGCTCGAGCCCTGCAGGACCTTCTCGGAGAGCAGCTCGTGCGCCGGGATCTCCAGCTTCTGGCCGAGCGGGACCATGCCGATGATGGTGGCGACGCCGCCGCGCCTGATCGCGGCAAAGCACTGTTCGGCGACGCTCTTGAGGCCGATCGCCTCGAAGGAGAAGTCGACGCCCTCGCCATCGGTCATGTCCTGGATCTGGGCGACCGGATCGCCGGTGGAAGCGTCGACGGAGTGGGTCGCGCCGAGTTCGCGGGCGAGGGCGAGCTTGTGCTCGTGCAGGTCGACGGCGATGATCTGCTTGGCGCCGGCGATACGGGCACCCTGGATGGCGGAGAGTCCGACGCCGCCGGCGCCGAAGACGGCGACGGTGCTGCCGTGGTGAACCTTGGCGGTGTTGAGCGCCGCTCCCGCGCCGGTCATCACGCCGCAGCCGATCAGCGCCGCTTGTTCGAGCGGCATCTCGTCGTCGACGTAGACGAGCGCGTTCTCGTGGACGAGCGTGAACTCGGCGTAGGTCGACAGGTTGGCGAACTGGGCGACGGGGTTGCCGTTCCAGGAGAGACGCGGGTCCTCGTCCGGTCGGCGCTGCGTCTCGGGGCTGCGGCAGAGGGCCGGGCGTCCGCTGAGGCAGTAGGAGCAGTTGCCGCAGAAGACGGAGAGGCACATGATGACGTGGTCGCCGGCCTTGAACTGCTGGACGAGTTCCCCGACCTCTTCGACGATTCCGGCTGCCTCGTGTCCGAGAATGCCGGG
>DAOUKQ010000116.1:0-1540 GCA_034421135.1 Dehalococcoidia bacterium | reverse complement strand
GGAGCGCCGTGCAGGCCGGAGCCGGAGGTGAAGTTGATCAACCGGTAGTGGCCCTCGCGGTTGGCGCGCCAGTAGATCGAGGCGTACTTGGTCGTGTTGAAGGTGCCCTTCATGTGCACCGCCACGACCGCGTCCCACTCTTCCTCGGTCATGTTGAAGACCATGCGGTCGCGCAGGTTGCCGGCGACGTTGACAAGGATGTCGAGGCGGCCGTACTCGTCCAGGGCCTGTTGGATGATGCCCTCCGCGCCGTCGTAGTCGGCGACCGAGGTGTAGTTGGCGACGGCGTTGCCGCCGGCGTCGCGGATCGCGGCGACGGTGTCGTCGGCCGGGCCGGCTTCGCCGCCGGTGCCGTCGACCGCGCCGCCGAGGTCATTGACGACCACGCTGGCGCCGTTGGCCGCAAACAGTTGAGCGACCTCGGAGCCGATCCCGCGACCCGCGCCGGTCACGATCGCGACGCGATTGTCAAGCATTCCCATGATGATGTGTCCCTTTCAGCCTGTGTCGATCAGTCCAGGACCGGAGCCCCCTCTGTCACTTCGTGACATCTCCCCCCCGCGGAGGGCGGAGAACAGGTTTAGCCGAAGGAGCCACCGCCGCCGGTGACGGCCGGCTTGAACAGTTCTTCGATCTGCTGGGCTGCGCCCTCGGGGGTCCAGCGCTCGGTGCCGCGCACCTGGCGGATCACGGCGGGTTTGTTGAAGAGCTGCAGCTCGTAGCCCGACGCGCCGACGATCTGGCCGGTGAGCCAGTCGGACTCCTCGGAGGCCAAGTAGACCAGCGGCACGGCGACGTTGGCCGGCGAGCGCTGCGGGTCTTCCTCGGACGACTCGACGTTCGTCGCGGAACGCCGCTCCTCGGGAACGGTGTCGGTCATGCGGGTCGAGGCGCCGGGCGAGATTGCGTTGGCGGTCGCGCCGTAGCGTCCCAGGGCGTTGGCGCAGCTATAGGTGAAGCCGACGATGCCCATCTTGGCAGCCGCGTAGTTGGGCTGGCCAGGCGCGCCGAAGATGCCGGAGACCGAGGAGAAGTTGATCAGTCGGTAGTGGCCCTTGCGCTCGGAGCGCCAGTGGATCGAGGCGTACTTGGTCAGGTTGAAGTGGCCCTTGAGATGCACGTCGAGAACGGCGTCCCACTCGGCCTCGGTCATGTTGAAGATCATCCGGTCGCGCAGGATGCCGGCCGTGTTGACGACGATGTCGAGGTCGCCGAAGTTGTCCAGCGCGTCCTTGACGATGCCTTCGGCCGCGTTGTAGTCGGAGACCGAGGAGTAGTTGGCCACGGCTTCGCCGCCGGCGTCGCGGATCGCCGAGACGACCTCATCGGCCGGTGCAGCGGCGGCGCCTGAACCGTCGACCGCGCCGCCGAGGTCGTTGACGACGACCTTGGCGCCCTCGGAGGCGAACAATTTCGCAGTTTCCGCACCGATCCCACGTCCCGCGCCGGTGACGATTGCCACTCGGCCATCAAGCATTCCCATGTGTGATTCCTCTCAGCCCGCACCGCCGTCACGTCAGGCGTGCGGGAAAAATTTCAC
>DAOUKQ010000115.1:0-2014 GCA_034421135.1 Dehalococcoidia bacterium | reverse complement strand
ATCCCGAACGTGACGGCGGCCGCGAGGATGCCGACGAACACCGATCGGCTCGCCGAATACAGCGGGTTCCGGCTTGTCACGAGAGAAGTGAACAGCCCCGCGACAGCCAGCGCGGCCACGCTGCCGATCACACCAGCGATCAGCGCCCAGTAGTCGACGTTCCAGCCGGCGGCGTGCCAGACCAGGAACGGAATCAGTGGGATCAGCGCGCCCAGTGAGAACGAGGCGAACGAGCTGATCGCCGCACGCCACGGATCGCCAAGCTGCTCGGGGTCGAGTCCCAGTTCCTCGCGAACCATCGTGTCGATCAGCGCATCAGGTTTCTTGGACAGTTCCGTCGCTACCTGCTCAGCCAGCTCTTCCGACAATCCCTTGGCCCGATAGATACTGACCAGCTCGCGGCGTTCCTCGGCCGGATCGAGCAACACCTCATCCCGCTCCATCGCGATCTGCTTCTGCAAGACCTCCGACTGTCCGCGCACCGAGATGTACTCGCCGGCCGCCATCGAGAACGCCCCTGCCAGCCACCCGCCGATTCCTGCGACCAGCACCGCTTCCGAACCAATCGCCACGCCGGCGACGCCGGCAATGAGAGCCAGGTTCGACACGATCCCGTCGTTGAGTCCGAACAGCGCCGCGCGAAACGTCGATGCTCCCTGAGAGCCGACGCCAGCGTGCCCTTCTCCCACTGCTCCGACCGCACCGAACTGCGTGCCAAGCTCGGCCAGCGTCGCGCGGTGTTCGCGCTCCTCCTCGGCGAGGTCGCCGGAGTCCGGGTCCGAGACGTACTTCTGGATATCGACCAGCTCCTCGCGCCGGAGCTGTGAGATCACGAAGCCGAGTCCCCAAAACCGGGCCTGGAAGGCCATCAGCCGCACGCGCAGCGACGGCCGATGGAGGTCGGTCGGAAACCGTTCTTCGCCAAGCAACCGGACCCAATGCGTGGCGTGCCGCAGCTCCGACTCGGCCATCGCGCTGAGCATCGTGGCCGACTGGCCCTCGCTCATCCCGGCGAGCCGGTCGTAGAGCCAGGCCGCGTCGAGTTCGTCGCCGATCATCTCGCGCAGCCGCGCACGGCGCTCGTCCGTCAGCGGGACGTGAGCCTGGGGCGGATCCATCGTGGTCATTGGGCCAGTGTATCCCGCGATACGGGGCATCCCTCTCGATGCGCGATGATCGAAACACACAGAAACAGGTACGACCCGTACACCGACATCGGAGCCGCCGCCATGCTCAAGTTGGGACTGCCCAAGGGATCGCTCGAAACCCCGACCTTCGACCTCTTCCGGCGCGCCGGCTTCCATGTATCCGTCAACTCCCGCTCCTATTTTCCGCAGATCGACGACGAATCGATCACCTGCACGATGTTCAGAGCCCAAGAAATGGCCCGCTACGTCGAGGACGGCGTCGTTGACGTCGGCATCACCGGCCACGACTGGGTCGTCGAGACCGGGGCCGATGTGGTCGAGGTCGCGGAGATGACCTACAGCAAAGCCACCAGCCGCCCCGCTCGCTGGGTGCTCGCTGTGCCCGCAGAGTCCGAGGTGCAGGAGGTCGAGCAACTGGAGGGCGGCGTCATTGCGACCGAGCTGGTGCGAACGACGCGCGAGTACTTCGAGCAGCGAGGCATCGACGTCCGCGTCGAATTCAGTTGGGGCGCCACCGAGGTGAAGGCCCGAATCATCGATGCGATCGTCGACGTGACCGAAACCGGCTCCTCGCTGCGAGCCAACAACCTGCGGGTGATCGCCGAGGTCTTGCAGAGCACCGCCCGCCTGGTCGCCAACCGCGAGGCCTGGAACGATCCGGCCCGCCGAGAAAAGATCGAAGCGATCAATACCCTGCTCCAGGGCGCAATCACCGCGACGACCAAGGTCGGCCTGAAGCTCAATACGCCCCGATCGAGCCTGGAAGACGTGCTCGCCGTGATCGGCAAATTCGGCGAGCACGCCCCCACGATCAGCCCATTGATCGACGACTCATGGGTTGCGCTGGAGATCATTCTCGATGAGCG
>DAOUKQ010000114.1:0-72726 GCA_034421135.1 Dehalococcoidia bacterium | reverse complement strand
TGAACGGAAAGCTAGGTAATGGCAAGATTCCTGAGGCGGAACACTACGAGTGATTCCCCCGCCGACGAACCACAGACACAGAGCGCGGCTCCGCTCGTAGCGTCGCAGCCGCCGCCACGATCCCGCAGCGCAGCTACCGCGCCTGCCGAAGCGCCCCCGGCGAAGACGCCAACTCGACGCAGTTCGCGCCGCCGCAACAGCTCCAACGGATCACAGGCTCCCGCGACACAGCAGGCGACCACCTCCAAGCCGGCGCAGAAGCCTGCGCCCAGACGAGCGACACGCCGCTCCTCCGCCGACAAGCCGCAAGACCCCAACGAGAAGATGCTGGCGCTGCTCGAACGTCAGACCTCGCTGCTCGAACAGCAAGGCAAGACCATTGAACGACTGGCCGAGTCGCAGGCGCTCCTGACCGAGACGCTGCTCGGTCGCCGCGGCGAAGAGGAAGCGCCTGCGCGGATCGAGGTGCTGCCCAGGCTGGCGATCTTCGTCGATGTTCCCAACATCCTCTACGGCGCTGAGTCATCCGGCGTCCGGCTGAATTGGGGCAAAGTCGCCGACTTCCTCTCCCACGGACGCACGCTCGTCCGCGCGATCGCCTACTCGCCGATCTCCGACGATCCGGCCCAGCGCACGGAGAACGAGCGCTTCGTTGTGCCCTTCCTCGATCACGGCTACCGCATCGCGACGAAGCCGCTCAAGCGTTTCTCCGGCGGATCGGTCAAGGCCAACTTCGACGTCGAACTCGCGATCGATGTGCTGACCATGTCGGACCGCGTCGACGTGATCGTGCTCGTCTCGGGCGACGGAGACTTCCGCCGTCTGGTCGAGATCGTCGGCGCCCGCGGAGTCCGAGTCGAGGTCATGGCCTTCGGCAAGAGCACCTCATCGGATCTCCGCCAGGTCGCCGACCGCTACATCGACATCGCGCAGTACGCCGACCGTCTCCGCGACTAACGCGGTCGGCCGAGCAGCTGGGACGCTACGCGGCCGCTATGTGTAGCTGTTCCGGACAGAACGGTTGTGCCTAAGCTCGACTCCCAGATATCTTCGGTTGCACTGGTTGCGGAAGCACGGAAGATCCTGGCCTGTTGATGGCATTGCCGGTTCACTTCTTCGTTGGCGGCGAACCTAAGTCGCGACAGGCAATGTCGCACTCTCGACGCTCATGGGTGACAACCGTCAGGTCTGCCGCCGTCCTGGCCTGGGGAGACCAGGGTCCGGACGGCGGACAGATCGCAGTGACCATCACGTACTTCCACCTGGATCACGACATCGATCTCGACAACATGGCGAAGCCCATCCTCGACGCGCTCAACGGCGTCATCTACGGCGACGATTCGCAAGTCACCGATCTCTTGTGCCGGAAGCGTGACATGCGAAGGCAGCTACGTCTTGTTCGTCCTCCCCTGGAGCTATTCGATTACCTTGGAAGCAGTTCGCCCACGGTGCACTTGTCTCTGAGACGGGCAAACGACGATGAGGTGACATCTTGGTGAGTCCAACGCGATTCGCTGAAGACGCCGCGGTGCAAGAGGCTGCGGAGCGCTTTCGTCGCGCCGGTTTCCGCGTGACGCAGGACGAGCAGCTCGATCTCTGCGGAGGATTCAAGCCAGACTTGATCGCCAGAAACGGCACCGAGACCACAGTAGTCGCAGTACGCCCACGATCAGCGCTGGCAGCCGATGCCAACATCGCTCACGTCGTTCGGGAAATCGAGTCGATTCCCGACTGGTCCTTCGAGCTCGTGATTGTGCCGGAACCTGAGCTGTTGGATGCTCCAGGCGCAGTCCAGTCGCTTGACGATTCAGACATCGCTCAACGTCTCAAGGATGCGGAGGATCTGCTTGAATCAGCTCGAATCGAGTTGGCCTTCCTCTGGGCTTGGTCAGCGCTCGAAGCAAAGCTTCGCAGATCGATGGCAGCGTCAGAGGACTCCGGCGAGCGAGTCACCAGCACGCGGTTCCTGATCAATCACGTATCGTTCCTCGGGATCGTGGACGACAACGATATCGCGTTACTCAGGTCCTTATCGGCAACCAGGAACGCCATCGTTCATGGTTTTGCGCTCGATGGGATCGACACCACTGATGTTCGCCGGCTCATCACGCTAGTGCGGCACTTGCCGACAAGCGTCGCCCTCGAAGAGTGAGGGATGAGTTGTGCGCACGAGCAAGCGCTACTCCGCGGCGAAGTAGCGGACTCCGTTGCGACGGGCGGCTCGGCCCAGGCCGGGGAAGTTGAAGTGACCTGAGGCGATCAGGGCGTTTTCGGCCTCGATCCGGTCGAACAGCTTGTGACGGCTGGCGGTTGAGTCGGTCGTGTTGACATCTGCGCCCGGGCACCAGTCGGTCTCCGTGAGCTGCACCAGGTGATGCGCCGCGTCGCCGATTACGTATGCCTTCTCGCCTCCACTGGACACCGCAAACGCAACGTGTCCCGGCGTGTGCCCGGGCGTCGGGACGGTCACGACTTCATCGGTCAGCGCGTGTTCGCCCTCGACGAAGTCGACCAGGCCCGCGTCGACGATCGGGCTCAGCACGTTGTCGTACTGCGCGCCTTGTTTGAGGTCGTCGCTGCTGGTCCAGAAGTCCCACTCCTCCTGTTGAATCACATGCCGCGCATTCGGGAACTGGGGCACGGGAGTACCGTCGTTGTCCCACGTGTTCCAGCCGGTGTGATCGAAGTGCAGGTGCGAGAACGCGACGACATCAATGTCGTTCGGCGACACGCCGGCTTCCTGCATCACCGTCGGCAGCGCCGGCGGCTCCTTCAGCGGCATCATCGTGGGTCGTCCGCCGATGCCCGAGTCAACCAGAATTGTCGTACCGCCGGAGATGACCAGCCAGGCGCCAAGATTGAGCGTGATGTTGCCGTCGTCGTCCAGCAGGTCGCGGTAGCTGTCCCAATCGGAATCCTCGGTGCTGTTGAAGAACGCCGTAGGCGGCATCGCCGCCCACGAATCCTGCACCGCGATCAGCGTGGCGCCGCCAACGTCAACCCTGTGAAACTGTCCCATGGATGCCGCCTCTCTAGGTTCTCGCGCACGTTGCCGGTTGTGCGCGATAGCGAGGCTAACGGATTAACCATCCGCATCCGCGTCTCCGAGTCGGTACGACTCGTCCAGCAACTCGATGGCGTGGGTGGAGCGAGACATCATGCGGCCATCAACATCGAAGCGGGCGATCCCGGCGTCCAGTTGCAGCATGCATCCGGGATTGGCCGTGCAGACCTGTTCGGCGTTGGTCGACAGGACGTCGTCCATCTTCTCGGCAAGAACCCGCTGTGAAATCTCGCTCTGCACAACCGAGTAGATGCCGGCCGAGCCGCAGCACTTGTCCGGCGTCCGCATCTCGTTCAGCGTCAACCCGGGAATGCTGCGCAAGACTTCACGAGGCTGCTTGCGCACATTCTGCGCGTGCGACAGATGACAGGAATCCTGGTACGTCACCGTACGCTCAATGCGTCCCCGGGGCGGGCTGAAGCCAATCTCGACGAGATACTCATGCACGTCGCGGACTCGCGATGCGAAGGCCGACGCGCGCTCCGCGTACCGAGCATCGTTGCGCAGCAAGTGACCATATTCCTTGAGATGCGATCCGCAGCCGGCTGCGTTGATCAGTATCGCGTCTGGTAAGTCCTGCGATTCCGGCGTAAACGCATCGATGTTGCGTCGCGCCAGGTCGCGCGCCGCCTCGACATCGCCGCCGTGCGCGTGCAACGCGCCGCAACAGACCTGTGCGTCGGGCGCATGCACAGCGACTCCGTTGCGGGCGAACACGCGCACGGTTGCGCGGTGCGTCTCCGGATAAGCCAGCGGCATCATGCAGCCGGTCACCAACGCAGCCCTGGCGCGCTGGGGCGTGACTGCGGCGACATCCGCCGCTTCCCGGTTGGCGTAAAACGGCTGATCCACGACAGGCGACAGCGCATCAATCTCGGCCAGTTTCGGCGCGATCCGTCTGAGCAGACCGCTGCATCGCACCATCGATTGCAGGCCGGTTCGCTGGTAGAGCTTGAGACCGTAGCCGGCCAGGCGCATCAGTCGCGGCGACGGAAACACGCCGCGCATCACGAGTCGCCAGATGATTCGTTGCCGTCGCGGCCACTTGTCTTGCGCAAACGCCTCGGCCCGGGTCGCCTCCATCAGCCGTCCGTACGGCACCTTTGACGGACAGGCGGTTTCGCAGGCTCGGCATTGCAGGCACTGGTCGAAATGTTGCTGCACGCGATCCGACCACTCGATCCTGCCCGTGTCGAGGCCGCGCATCAGCGCGATCCGTCCGCGAGGCGAGTCGGTCTCGACGCCGAGATCGTGATAGGTCGGACACACGTTGAGGCAGAAGCCGCAATGGACGCACAGCCCGAGTTCCGCGACATCGGGCCGGTCATCGGTCAGCCAGAGCGATTCGGAGTCCTGGGACGGCGCGATGCTCATGAATGCAGCTTAGATTCCCCCGACGAATCGGCCAGGGCTGAGCATTCCTTGCGGATCAAACTGCTCCTTGATGTTGCGCATCAATCTCAGGCCAGGTCCCGGCGGTCCCCAGACATCGCAAGACCGCTTCAATTCCAGCGGCGCCGATTCGATGGTCAGCTTTCCCTGCAAAGGTCCCAGTGCGTCCCGAAGGCCGTCGACCGTACTGCCGTCAATCTGCGGACACTCGACAAACAGTAATCCTGAGTCCGCAGCGACAACCCAGCAGCTTGCGCTGTCCGTTCGCTCTTCAATCAGCGACCGCGCCCGCTCAAGGTTGCCCGGTGGCAACCCCACCCGCAAGCGCACGTGATCGGGAGGCGTGCTGAGTTCCAGGTCGGTGATCGCTTGCCAGGTCTCGACGATCGCCGTGGTGCGTGTCTCCGTGCCGTCAATGCCAGCTTCGCGCGCGGCGGCAATCGCCGCAGCGAGCACCTCCCCGGCAGCCGATTCCAGGCCGCTCGCACGCAGCACGATCACCGGACCGTCGCCGGGAATCTCCGCGCCCAATGCGGTCGCCCGCGCCGACGCCTCCGCCGACAACACGACGCAGCCGTTCAGAAATGGCGCCGCCTTCGCCGCCGCTCTCGCGGCCGACAATGCCTGGGCGAGCGTCGCGGCGCCGAGCGACACTACCTGGTCGCTGGCTGGTTGCGGTCGCAGCTTGAACGTCACCTCGGCGATCACGGCCAGCGTTCCCAGCGAGCCGGCAAACAGCTTCGGCAGGTCGTACCCGCTGACGTTCTTGACAACCTTGCCGCCGCCTTTGACCGTCGTTCCATCCGCCTTGACCACCCGCATCCCGATCAACCAGTCCCTCGGTCCACCGAACGCATTCCTGCGCAGTCCCCCGCGTCCGACGGCGCAGGCGCCGCCGACCGTCGCACGCTCGAACTGGGGATGATCCAGCGGGAGGAACTGACCGTTGGATGCCAGAACTCGCTGCAAGTCCGCCAACGTCATGCCCGCCTCGACCGTAATCGTGAAGTCGTCGGGCTCGTAATCCACGATCGAGTTCATCGCCGACATATCCAACGCCACGTCATACCGCCGAGGCGGCATCCCCAGCCCCAACATCGTCCGCCCGCCACTGGGAATGACGGCCGTTTCGCCTGTCCATGCTGTGATCAGAGCCTCTTCAACCTGGCGGCAGGATTCAGCGGCGACGACACTTCCCGGTAAGCGCGAGTCAACGGTGAATGCCGCCAAGCTCAGTACTCCGCGACCGGTCGGCGGATCTGAATCGGAAGCGGATGTGGGTGACTGCTCAGGTGACAAGTTCGCTCGTCCGTAGGTGATTGAAGTTCGTAGCGGATTGCGGGTTGGCGGCTATGGCGGCGGCGTACAGGCGTCCGTCCACAGTGAGCAGCGGTCGATCTGGCGAGATGACTTCCAGGAGCGCCACGTCAGCCAGTCCCAGTTGAACGAAGAGCGGATTGATCGAGGCCTGGCTGCTGTCAACCAGTACTTCTCGGCCCTCAGCGATCAAGAGCGCGAGAGTCTCGTAGAGCAACTCTCGTTCGGGACTACCGTGCTGGCCCAGGAGGTTGGACGCCTCGGTGAGCGTGTTCGGCGTGATCCAGACAACTCCACCCCGGTCCCCAATGGTATTGCTGAGCTGGTCGAAATCCTGAGAGGAGTAGGTCACCAGCCTTCTGTGACGTTCTACGATGCGACGATCAGTTCTCCCGGCGACAAGCAGCACCAGGAGCTCGGAGTCAACGAAGTAGCCGCGTTGGAACAGATTCATGCGCGGCTACTGAGGCAGACTTGGGTCGAGCATCCGATCGGTCATGCCGATCACGTCACCGCTTCCAGCATCGATTCTGACCAGCTTATACACGCGGTCGCCGTACACCGCCCTTGCCAGGCTTGGTGTGACCGTCCCAGATCCGCCGGCGTCGCTGCCACCAACGTATGCGAATCCAACGGTGACGAGCCACCACCCGTTGAGGCTGTCATAGTTCAACTCTTCGAGCCGCGTCGTGGTGATGCCTTCGCTGCTGTACAGGTCGGCAATGTACTGCTTTGCCGTTTGTACAGCTTCAAGTCTGTCCACGAGCCACCTCATTCCCGGAAGCTGAATCCAACCTACACGAATGCCTTTGGGCCGAACTTGGCGATCTGGTGCTGGGCGTGCTGGTGACCAGCTTCTCCGCAGCCGTGGCCTTTGGGGAATATCTTGCAGGGATTGAAGTTCTCCGTCGGACCAAACGCCGCTCGCAGCGACTTCATCGTGTCCATGTCCGCCTCGGTGAAGATCCAGGGCAGATAGTCGCGCTTCTCCAGGCCGACCCCGTGCTCGCCTGTGATGGCGCCGCCGGCATCAACGCAGAGCCGCATGATCTCGCCGCCGGCGTCGAGCACGCGCTCCGTCGCGCCCGGCTCTCGTTCGTCGAACAGCAGGCACGGGTGCAGATTCCCGTCTCCCGCGTGGAACATGTTCGCGACGGGCAATCGATACCGCTCCGCGATCTCATAGACGCCGTCCAGCACGTCGGGCAGCGTCGTCCGGGGGACCACGCCGTCGAGCAGGTAGTAGTTCGGCATGATCTGCCCCAGCGCGCCGATCGCGCCCTTGCGACCCGCCCACAGTGTTTCCCGTTCCTCGGGATCTGTCGCCGACCGCACTTCGCGCGGCTCAAACCGGTTCAGAATTCCTTCGACCCGCGCGCCTTCCGCCTCGACCTGCGACTCGGGTCCATCGACTTCGACCAGCAGCACGGCTTCCGCATCGAGTGGGAAACCAGTATTCAGGACCGGCTCGACCGCGGCGATGGTCATCTTGTCGATCATCTCAAGCGCAGCCGGCACGATCCCCGAGGCGACGACCGCCGAGACCGCGTTCGAAGCCTGGCGCACGCTGTCGTAGACCGCCAGCATCGTTCGCACCGCTGTGGGCTTGGGGACCAGGCGCACGAGAATCTGGGTCACGATTCCGACCGTGCCCTCCGACCCCACGACGCAGCCGACCAGATCGTAGCCCGGCTCGTCCCGCGTCTCATGGCCGATCCACTGCACCTCGCCGTCGGCGGTGACCAACTCCAGCGCGAGCACGTGATTGGTCGTTGTGCCCCAGGCGAGGGTGTGCGGACCGCCGGCATTCTCGGCGACATTGCCGCCGATCGTGCAGGCGCGCTGCGAGCTTGGGTCCGGCGCATAGGCGAGACCGTGACGCTCGGCTTCCGTTCCCAGATCGAGGTTGACGACGCCGGGCTGCACAAGCGCCGTCTTGTTCTCAACATCGAGGTCGAGAATCCGACGCATCCGGTTCATTCCGATGATCACGCCGCCCTTGGCCGCCAGCGCGCCGCCGCTCAAGCCGGTCCCTGCGCCGCGCGGCGTCACCGGAGCCTCGTACTTGTTGGCGATCTTGATCAGCGTGACAACGTCTTCGGTCGTGGCGGGCAGGGCGATGACGTCGGGATTGCCCCGATCGATCGTCCCGTCGTACTCGTAGACCAGCAGGTCTTCGTCGTGCCAGACGACCGCCTGCTCGCCGATGGCGTCAATCAGATCGCGAACCATGGGTGTGGGAGTCTTCATGGTTCGATGATAAGCGCCGCTTGGCCCTCGCGGCTGATCAGCCTTGCCGGCGACGATCAAGGAAGTCGAGCACCGCCTCGTTGAAGCGGTCCGCCTGCTCCATGTAGACCGAATGACCGGCGTCTTTCACGACCACAAGCTCCGACCCTTCCATCGCGCGATGCGACGCCTCCATCGCGCGCCAGGGAATGATCCGGTCGTGCTCGCCGATGATGTAGAGCATCGGCATCCCGAACTGCCGCAGCAGCGGCATCGACGATCCGCGCCACGTCGCGAGTCCCGGCGTGGGCGCAAGGAAGGTGGATGGTCGGCGCGGATTCCAGCCGTTCATCCGCCGGTAGAGCCAGGCGAGTTGCGGATCGTTCTGCTCGGTCGACGGGGCCAGCGCGCGCTGACGCAGAGTCATCCCCTCGACGGTCTTGTAGTGAGCCGACTGAATCGCGCGTACCTCGTCGTTGACCGCCCCGGCGAGGGTCCCCGAGAGAATCAACGCCTCAATCCGGCCGGGAAACAGCAATGCAAACGGTGTAGCGGTGCGTCCACCCATCGAATGGGCGATCATGGCGAACCGGTCGATGTTGAGATGCTCGAGCAAGGCGTGCAGGTCGTGAGGGAACGCGCGACGCCCCGGTCCTCCCGGAACGTCGCGGCTCAGTCCGAAGGCGCGATGGTCGAAGGTGATCGTGTAGTAGCGCTCGCTGAGCACCGGAACATTGCGCCACCAGACCAGGTGATTGCCGCCGGCGCCGTGCGCCAGGATCAGCGGCGGGTCGGCCGGGTCGCCGTGCGCTTCGTAGTAGAGGTCGATCTCGTTGCAGCGGAGGTAGGGCACGATCAAGAGGCTAGGCGTCTGCCGCTTCAAGCACGAGTTCGATACATCGCACGGCGGTCAACCGCTTGTTGCCCTCGCGGTCGGAGTCCCAGACCTGCCGCTCGGCGTGAACTCGATCACCGGGTCCGACGCAGGCGATCCAGACGGTCCCGACCGGTCGCGATTCCGAGCCGCCGGTCGGTCCGGTGATGCCGGTCTCGGCAACGCCGATGTCGGCGTTCAGCGTGTCCCGCACGCCCCGCGCCATCGCGACGGCCGCTTCCTCCGACACCGAGCCGTGCTCGCGCAGCAAATCCCGCGACACGCCGATCAGGTCGATCTTGGGGTAGTTGTGATACGGCGCCGCGCCGCCGATCCAGGCCTTCGAGCAACCGGGAATGTCGGTGATCCAGTGTCCGATCAACCCGCCGGTATCCGTCTCCGCCGTGGCGAGCGTCAGTTCACGCGCTCCCAACTCGTCCACAAGTCGCTGCGCAATCGCCTCAGCCATAAGAATCAACCCTTCGTGCCTGGGAACATCTGCCTGTCGAGATCTGCCCCTGCTTCATCTGGAAGAGGTCCCGGCGCCAGACCGGCTATCGACTAGAGGCTACTCGCTGGGAAGCCGAGCGGGTCGCGGCTCGTGGGCCGGGTCGGTTTACACGCAGGTCTCATCTGAGAGAGTTGCGCGTAAACCGCTTTCCGGTCTCCTCTCCCAATGGAGACCTGCGCGTACATCCCTTTCTGGTCCCCTCTCCCCGAGGGAGAGGGTTAGGGTAAGGGCCCTCTGTGCCGATGGATGCGGTCCCTGCCAGATACGATCGCCGCGCCGGACCCTCACCCCAGCCCTCTCCCAGAGGGAGAGGGGGTCAAGCCCCCCGGATTACACGCAGGTTTCCAGAGGGCGAGGGGGTCAGAACAGCGATCTACGCGCAGGGAATCCTCTGGGAGAGGGGACCGGAATGGGATGAGGCGCAGCTTCGGCGTCGCCGAGCGGCGGCGGTGCGCTAGCGCTGGATCACTAGTCGTCGTTGTTGGTGAAGCTGTCCCACTTGAACATCAGGATCAGGATGAACGTGACCAGCACCAGGAACGGCGCGAGCAGGATTGAGAACTCGTACCACTCCTCGCGATCGAAGTTGTTGACCCCGGTGCCGCCCTCGTCGGGTGCGGCCTGCTGCGGCATGGCGAGCTGCGTTTCGATTGGCTCGGACTCGGCCGCGAGCAGATCGCCGCCGTCGGTGAAGACCGGTTGGATCGCCGAGACCGCTACCAGCGCCAACGCGCCGGCCAACGACAGCCGAGCCATCGGCTTGATGATCGCGCTCATGGCCCGCCAGACACTCATCGCGTGTCGCATGGTCTTCCCTTCCGCTGACTCGTGGTCGCGCTCACTGCGTGGCTACGACTCCCAGACTATTCCAGCGCGCCCTCTTGCGCGAGTGCGTCGATCCGATCCTGGCCGTAGCCGAGCATGCGGCTGAGGACGTACTCCGTGTCCTCGCCCAGCCGCGGGGCGGGCGAGACGATCTCGGCAGGAGTCTCCGAGAGTTTCCAGGGCGGCGGCAACACCTCGCGCAGATGCGTCTCCGGCGGGCGTACCGAGACCGCGCCGCCGCGTCCCTGGAAGTTCTCCGAGTGATGAATGTCGCTGCCCCAGACCGAAGCGGCGGCGGGAACGCCAGCGGCGCGCAGCGTTTCCGCCGTCTCGACTGCCGACTGCTCCGAGGTCCATGCCTCGATCATGGGTTTTAGTTCGTTCCGGTGCTTCCATCGCTTGAGGCCGGTGCGGAAGCGTGGGTCGTCTCGCAAGTGGTCCAGGCCGCTGCAATCGCACAGCGCCTGCCACTCCGCGTCCGACCGGCAAGCGATGGCCAGCCAACCCGTCTTCGCGCCTTTGTGCTCGTCGGTGTAGAGGTCGGGCGCGCGCATCGATGCGCAACGGAACACGTCGTGCGGCGCGTAGGCGCGATGGCCGTTGCCGAGCCGTTCACCATCGAAGCCGAGCAGATCGACGTGCAGGAACTCCTCCGGGATGTGCATGCCGATTGCTTCCGAGGACGAGGCGTCAATGAACTGTCCCCGACCCGTCCGCTCGCGGTAGTGGAAGCCCGCGAGCATCGCCATGGCGGCAGCGGTGCCGGCACGTAGGTCGATCGAGCCGCCCATCATCACGGGCGGCTCCTCGGGCTCGCCCGAGAGATAGGACAGACCGCTGAGCGCGGCGAACGTTGGCGCGTAGCCGGTGTAGTTGCGTTCGGGTCCGGTCGCGCCGAGCGCGGAGGCCGAAACCATCACGATCTCCGGATTGATCTTGCGCAACTCGTCGTAGCCCAGCCCCAGCTTGTCCAGCGTGCCGGGCCGGAAGTTGTCGATGGCGCCGTCGGCGGTGCGGGCGAGGTCGCGGATCACCTGCTTCGCGCCTTCCAGCTTCAGGTTGAGCTGGATTGAGTACTTGTTCAGGTTGACCTCGTTGAACATCGGGGCCTGGTTGACGCCGCCCTTGAACGATCCCATCGCCAGCGAGCGCTGACGTGAGTGATCGATCCGCGTCGCCGACTCCACTTTGATCGTCTCTGCGCCCATCAGGGCCACTTGCATCGCGCCATAGGGTCCCGCCCAGGCCCAGGTGAAGTCGATCACGCGCTTGCCCGAGAGCGGACCGCGACGCTTGCCCGGCCGCAACAAGCTGTGGTGCCCCACGTGATGCGGCAGGTGACCGTCCTCAACTGGTTGCCCGTTGGATCCGACTCCGTTGGCTTGGTTAGCAGTGCTGGCTGGGCTTGTGGTCATCCGATGACTCCCGCTCGTCGCGCCTGGGCAGGCGTCCATGGGTGTATGTGAGATCGCGTTACGTCGGCTGTCGAGGAGCCGAGCAGCGGCGCGGCGTGTCGCGGCGAGCGCGCGGCCCGATTCCATCGTGCGGCGAACTGGGGATAGCGGCTGGTCTTGGCAATCGGGTGGTCCAACTCGTCGAAGAACTCCCGGACGTGCATCTGTTCCGAGTTCATCACCTCCGAGGGTCGCAACACCGGACCGGCGGGCGCGCTGTTCACCTGTAACGCGCGAAACACTTCGTCGCGCGTCCGCGTCGCGGCCCAATCCTCGATCGCCTTACCGGCGTCGTCGCCGAGCTGCAACCGGTCGATCAGGTTGCCGTCGGCATCGAAGGCCCAATCCGGATCGCCCATCGCCTTGATCAAGCCGGCCCACTGGTGAGACTGGGGCGTCACCGCGATCAGGTGACCGTCCGAGCATTCCAGCCGCCCGCCGAAGGCGCTGCCGCCGCGACGAGGCGGCATGGGCGGCGGTCCGCCGTCGTTGTGGGCGATCGAGATGTCGACGCGGTCCATGTTCATCATCGCTTCGACCGACGAGACATCGACAATCTGTCCATGCCCGTCCCGATCACGCACGATCAGCGCGGCCCAGGTCGCCAGGGCGAGCGCCGTGCCGCCGTCCGCTTCGTGGACGTAGGCGCCGGCCATCAATGGAGCGCCGCTGTTCGCGCCCAGGTTGCGGCGGACTCCCGCAGCCGAGCCCGACGCGTGCGCTCGCGTCAACGCAGTCGAAGGCCACTCGCTGGCGCTGCCGACTAATCCGAACGCGGTCACCGACGCGATGATCAACTGAGGCGACCGATCTCGCAAATCGTGCGGATTCAGATCGATCGCATCCAACTGCGCCGGCGTGCGGTCGGTGACGAACACATCCGCGTTCGAGACCAGCTCGTGCAGCACGCGGACTCCGGCGGATGTCTCCAGATCGAGCACGACGCTGCGCTTCGAGGTGTTGTAGGCCAGCCAGGTGGTCGACGTTTCGCGGTGCGGCGAGGGCTCCGCGAACGGCGCCATCCGTCTCGCCGCGTCGCCGTGCGGCGACTCGATCTTGACCGTCTCCGCTCCGGCATCGGCCAGCAGCTTGGCGGCAAATGGACCGGCGATCTCTTCCGCCAACTCGACCACGCGAACGCCGTCCAGCAAGGGAGGTCCCAGTTGATCCTGGTGTGGCGCGTCAGTAGCGGATTGGCTGGTCATGCGTGGACAGTCTAGAACGCAATCGGGAGTGCTCATAGACTGCCAGCGATGAGCGAACCCGAACAGCACCAGCCGGACGCCAGCCGACCCTTCGACGGCGTCCGCGTCCTCGAACTCGCCGAAGGCATCTCCGGTCCCTACGCGGGACGCTGGCTCGCTGCGCTGGGCGCCGATGTGGTCAAGGTCGAGCGCACAACCGGCGATCCGTCGCGAGCCTACGGTCCCTGGCCCGACGATCTGCCCGACGACGAAACCAGCGGACTCTTCCTCTATCTCAACGGCGACAAGCGATCCGTCACGATCAACCTGGACACGTCCGATGGACGCGAAATCCTGCGCGAACTGGCCGAACCGGCCGAGATTGTGATCGAGTCGTTCGAGCCCGGCTATCTGGCCGAGCGTGGACTCGGCTACGACGAGCTGTCGAAAGACAATCCTGCGTTGGTCATGATTTCAATCACGCCCTTTGGACAGACCGGTCCCAATGCCAATCTGCCGGCGACCGAGTTGACGCTCTATGCCGCCTCCGGTCAGATGTGGCTGACCGGGCATCCTGAGCGGTCGCCGCTGAAGAACGGCGGCTCGCAGCCCTCCTACCAGGCTGGATTGAACGCGTTCGCCGCGATCTCCGGCGCGTACTACGGCGCTGTGATGCACGAGCAGGGTTCGTACATCGACCTTTCGGTCCAGGAGACCTACGCCGGGATGGCCGAGGCCTTTCACACCCGAGCCAACCAGCTTGGCATCGAGTCGCAGCGCTCCGGCAACAACCTCAATGCGCTCTGGGGCGTCTACCAGCTCGCCGACGGTTTTGGCGGTATCTGCGCGCTGCCGCGCAACTATCCCGCCTTCGCGCGCGCGGTTGGCCTCGAGGAGCTGCAAGACGAGCGCTTCTCCGATCCCGGCCAACGGCTGCTCAACAACGACGAACTGATGGCGATCATGTACGGCTGGTTCGCGGGTCAGACCCGACAGGAACTGCTAGAACTTGGCATCGAGCACAAGGTCCCCTTCGGCTTCGTCGCCACGTTCGAGGACCTGACCAACTCCGAGCACCTGCAGGGCCGCGACTTCTTCGCCAACGTCGACGACGAACAGGCCGGCTCGCTGACCTATCCGGGGCGGCTCTGGCTCAGCAACGGGCACGATTGGAAGATGGGACGCGCGCCGAGGCTGGGTGAGCACAACGTCGAGGTCATCCACGGCGAACTCGGCTACGACCGCGAGGACCTGGTCCGCCTGCGAGAACTGGATGCGATTTGATGTTTGACCCCGGCCGTCCGCTCACCGGCGTCCGCGTCGCCGATCTGACCATGATCTGGGCCGGTCCCTACGGCGCCAAGATCCTCGCCGACCAGGGCGCGGAAGTGATCAAGATCGAATCGCCCCGCGCCTGGGACAACATCCGCACCTTGCTGCCGCCGCCGGTCGCTCCCGGCGAGCACTGGTGGAACACCAACTTCTACTTCCACGAGTACAGCCGCAACAAGAAGTCGCTCACGCTGGATCTCGCCGCCGACGAAGGCAAGGCC
This sequence comes from Dehalococcoidia bacterium, assembly GCA_034421135.1. Classification (GTDB taxonomy): domain Bacteria; phylum Chloroflexota; class Dehalococcoidia; order Bin125; family Bin125; genus Bin125. The sequence continues at coordinate 58,323 of DAOUKQ010000114.1, read as the reverse complement.
GTCTTCGCCCGCCTGCTCGCCCACTGCGATGTCGTGATCGAGAACTATCGCACCGACGTGATGGACAACCTCGGTTTGACCTACGAGTGGCTGCGCGAGCAGAAGGAAGACATCATCGTCGTCGGCATGGCCGGCTTCGGCAAGACCGGCCCGGAGAAAGACGCGGTCGGTTACGGACCGATCATCGAGATGATGAGCGGCATGACCTCAACCTCGGGCTACGGCGACGACGGCGTGCCCTACAAGAGCGGCATCTCCTACGGCGATCCGATCGCCGGCATCTGCGCCGCCGCCGCCGTCGCGACCGCGTTGATCCAGCGCAAGCGCACGGGCCAGGGTCAGTACATCGATCTGGCCCAGCGAGAGGTCATGTCCACCTTGCTCGGCGAGTTCTACATGGACTGGTCGATGAACCAGCGGCTGCCCGAGCACATGGGTACCGGTCACGACTGGATGGCCCCGCACAACGTCTATCCCTGCGCCGGAAACGACGACTGGATCGCGATCTGCGTCCGCACCGACGCCGAGTGGGAGGGTCTCAAGCGAGCCATGGGATCGCCCGACTGGGGCGAGCGCGCCGAGTTCTCCGATCAGATATTGCGCTGGGAACACCGCGCCGAACTCGACGAGTTCGTCTCCGCCTGGACCGCGGAGCGCTCCAAGACCGAGATCTTCGCCGCCCTCCACGCAGAACGCATTCCTTCCTCGCCGGTCTGGAAGATGCTCGAAGTCGTGCGCGAGCCGCATCTCAGCGCCCGCAGGTACTACGAACCGATCCGCCAGCCGGAAGTCGGTATCTGGAACGTCCACGGTTGGCTCTGGCGCACCGACGGCGCAGGGCCGTGCGTGATTGGTCCCGCGCCGGACTTCGGCCAGCACAACGCCGAGATCCTGGGCGGCTTGCTCGGCATGTCGCCCGAGCAGCAAGCTCGCCTCGAGACGGCCGGCGTGATCGCCACTGCGCCCGAAGGTATCCAGCCCGCCTCCGAGATGCCGTCTACGCCTTCGCTGATCTGACAACCTCCGCACGCTCCAGCGCGTCGCGGAAGCGGGCGATGTGATCGTCGACGCTTTCGCCGACCGCCTGGGTCCAGCCCTCGGATTGTTCGAATCGCTTGCTGATCTCGACCAGGTCGTCGTGCCAGTGCCAGGACTTACCAATCGGCGCGGGCAGCGCGATCCGTAGCGGCGATTCCTCGTCCGGCAGCCAGAAGTGGCAGTACCAGCCGTGGCGGCGGATGATCCCCGCCTGCATCAGCAGGACGTGCGTCTCCCGCTCATCCGGCGACGGATACTCATGGTCCAGCGCGCAGCGGATCAGGAAGTTGAAGACCGAGAACTGGCCCGCTCGCTCACCCGTCCGAAGCTGGCCGATCGCACAGAGACCATCGGCGATCGCAAAGAGCCGCGCCGCCTGATCAAGCGGAAGCCTCGCTTCCTCCAGCGTCGCGGGCTGCCCTTCGGACATCATCGGGTGCTAACTGATTGCGTGCTTACTGGTTGTGGAAGTCGTCGAGCGTCGCGCGCAAGCCGCGTTCCTTGATCGAGCGGTTCATCTCGAGGACCGGCGTGGTGAAGTGCGCAATCGCGTCGATCTCGACGCCGCCCATCAGCGCCTCGCGGAAGCCCTGCACCTCCTGCGTCCGATTGATCGCCTTCTTCTGCAACACCAGGATCTCTTTCGGCGTCTTCGAGACTAACTCGACATAATCATCGACATACTGGTCGAGTTGGTCGGCCGGGATCGACCGGTTAAACAGCCCGATGTCAGCCGCCTCGCGACCCGAGATCATGCTGCCGACCGGGAAGAAGAACTCCTTGGCCCGCTTGCCGCCGACCTGCCAGGCCCAGAACGATGCCACGAATCCCGCGCCGAGCGGCAGCTGCGGCGCGCCAATCCGGGCGTCGTCCGCGACGAAGGTGACGTCGCAAATCGACGCCAGTTGCGATCCGCCGGCCAGACAGTAGCCGTGCACTTTGGCGATCACGGGGAGCCGCAGGTCCCAGATGCGCAACCAGTTGCGCAGCAGCTCTTCCAACCCGTCTCGGTCCCTGGAAATCGCCGAGGCCTGCTCCGCCGCCACGCCGGAGCCGCCGGCGAGGTCGTACCCGGCGCTGAACGCTCGTCCCGCCCCGGAGACCAGCGCCACATGTACCGAGTCGTCGCGTTCGAGCTCCGTCAGCACCTCGATCAGCTCGCGCTGGAGCTGTCTCGAAATGGCGTTCAACTTCTCCGGACGGTTCAAAGTCACGCGGGCCACGCGACCGATCTGTTCCAGGGCAATCGTCTCCGGCATGTTCAACTTCTCCCTCGCTCTACCTGGCTGGAAGGTACTCCACCGGTCCCGTTGTCTCAGCCCTTGGAGACTCGCCCGTGCCGGAGGCCGGCTCTCAGATACTCTCGATCGCCAGGTTCGGGATGCGCTCGAAGTGCCGTCGATTGTTGGTCAGCAGCGTCAACTCATGCCGCAGCGCGGTCGCGCCGATCAGCAGGTCCATGTCGCCAATGCCCTGGCCCGCCGCGCGGAGTCGGCGTCGTTCGATACCGAACGTCCGCGCGATCTCCAGGTCGATGTCCAGCAAGTCCAGGAAGCCGACCAGTCTCATGACTTCCCGCTCGCTGGCGTGCCAATCCGGCGCCGCAGCTACTCCCTCATACAGCTCAGCCACCGAGACGATGCTGATCGCGACGCCCTGAGGCAGCAGGGACGCGATCCTCAATGCAAACCGCTCCGTGCCGCGCAAGTACTCGATGGCCCAGTCGGTGTCCAGGAGGTAGCGCATGGACCTACAGGGTCGGCGGTTCCCGTGAGCCGTCGATGCGCGCCTGGTAGATCTGGCGGATGAACTGGTCGGGATCTTCGAACATGTCCGCCCAACCTCCGGCAGCGTTCACGAACGCGTCGCTGTCGGTTTCGTCCGTCGTCGCCTGCTGTTGGAAGGTCAGCAACACTTCCTGATCCTCCTGCAGACCCACGTCATCAAGTGGCTCGAGGACTCCGTTGCGATACCGGGCGCGGACGCTGCGAGTGGTCATCGTCATCTCCTGTAGCGATGGTACCAATTGCCCGGAGCCGCGGGGATGGCAAGCGCGGAACTGATCCCCTGTCGTCCCCTGTCGCAACCCAGGAACACTGCTCTCGCTGAAGTCATAAGAACTTGCATTCTCATGTACAGGTGTTCTATTGTGTACCCAGAACGTACATTCCGTGAAAGGGGTTCCCAATGATCTTCCTCTCGATTCTCGTGGTTGCGACTGTCGCCTGGCTGTTGTGGGAGTGGAAGACCGGCATGCTGGTCCCCGACCGTCAGGTGGCCGGACGACGCGCCCACCCGGCTGCGACGCGTGTGGAATCGCTGCCTACTGCCGCGAGCCTGCTCGTGGACGCCGATGTTGCCTTCAGGCACGAGGATTGACGCTAACCACTTGATCGTCACCGGCAATCACTGAGAATGGTCCCTCATGCGGTAGCACTTAGAATGCACGTCGGAGATAAAGATGACCACTCGAAGTTCACCGTCGGCCGATCGGGCTGGCGAAGCCCTGGACCTGCTGATGAACGTGGTGCTGTTTCGCAACATGCCACGTCCGATGCTGCTTGAACTGGCGCAGAAGCTGCGACCGATCCGCTACCGGGCCCACACCGACATCTTCCACGAGGGGGATGAGGGTGCGACGCTCTACATCATCCTCAAGGGCGCCGTGAAGATTTTCATCCCCTCGCTCGACGGGCGCGAAGTTGTGCTTGCGGTGCACCGCAAATACGACCTGCTGGGCGAGATGTCGCTGCTGGACGACTTTCCCCGTTCCGCCTCGGCGACCACGATTGAGGACACCGAAGCGGTCAGCCTGAACCGGCACGACTTCCTCTCGGTCCTGGATCGGCATCCCGAGGCGCAGCGAGCGATCATCGATGTGCTCGTCGCCAGATTGCGCGCGACCAACCAATCGATCCAGGACGCCTACCTGCTGGACGTCCCGGGCCGCCTCGCCCGCAGATTGCTGACCATCGCCGACGAGCATGGCGAGCAGGGCGAAGACGGCATCGACATCGGCCTCCGCGTCTCGCAGCAGGAGCTGGCCAACATGATCGGCGCCTCTCGCGTGGCGGTCAACAAGCAGTTGCAGCAGTGGCGCAAGCAGCAGATTGTCGACGTGAATCGACAGCGCGTCACGATTGTCGACCGAACGGCCCTGGAGCGTGAGTACTCCCTGTCGCCGTAACGATTCCCCATTGCCTGGCTGCCGCGCGTCGCGTGTATCCAGGGTTTCCGTGAAGGGTGCGCCATGACAGAGAATTCCGAGCAGCCGCTGAGCGGCGAGCAACTTGCGGAGCTTCGCGCCTGGCCCTCGCCCGCCATCGCCAACGCGATCGAGACGTTCAATGTCCGCAGCCGCGCGACCGGCTTCATGACGCCCGACATCGTCTGCCGGTTCCCCGAGATGGAACCGATCGTCGGCTACGCCGCCACCTGTAAGATTCGCGCGTCGATCCCACCGGGCGACGATCCACAGACCAAGTCCGCCCCCGACTGGTGGGCGCACATCGAGTCGATCCCCGAACCGAGGATCATCGTGATCCAGGACCTTGACCAGCCGCCGATCGGCTCGTTCTGGGGCGAGGTCAACGGCAACATCCACAAGGCGCTGGGCGCGATTGGCCTGGTCACCGATGGCGGCGTCCGGGATCTCGACGAGGTGCAGGAGCTCGGCTTCCAGTTTCTCTCCAAAGAAATCCTGGTCTCGCACGCGTACGTGCACATCGTCGAGATTGGCCAGCCGGTCACCGTCGGCGGAGTGACCGTCCATCCGGGCGACCTGCTCCACGCCGACAAGCACGGCGTCTGCGAGATTCCGCGCGACATTGCGCCTCAGGTCGCGGCAGCCGCCCAGGCGGTCGAGGATCGCGAGCGGGTGATTATCAACTTCGCCAAGTCCGACGATTTCTCCAGGCAGGGTCTGCTCAACGTGATGCAAGGCCGCGCGCCGTACGCCGACGAGGAGTAGGCCTAGATTTCAGACCGTCCAACCAGCGCGCCGCCCGCCAGTGGGCGAAACGCCTTCCTCCGGCATCGCGAAGCGGGCATGTTCGCCCCCTTCGCCTCACGCGACTATCGCGTGCTCTGGCTTGCCATCTTCCTCCGCTCTGCGGCGCTCTGGCTCGACCAGGTGGCGCGGCCGGTCCTGGTCTACGAGTTGACCGGTTCCGCCGTGCTGCTGGGCACGGTGCTCGCAGCGCGTATGGCGCCAAACCTGATCCTCGGCGTCTTCGCCGGCGCCATCGTCGACCGATACCCCAGACGCACCATCCTCGTGCTGTCGCAAGCCGGCAATGTCGTCGCCGCCGGCGCGCTCTTCCTGTTGCTGCTGGTCGACATTGCCGAGGCCTGGCAGGTAATCCTCCTGGCAGCCGCCGCCGGCGTCAACATCGCGTTCTTCCAGCCCGCGCGACAGGCTATCCTGCCGGCGATGGTGCCGCAGTCCGCGCTGCGGCCGGCGGTCGCCCTGTCGCAGACGGCCAACACGGTCATGCGCATCGGCGGCGCGCTGCTCGCCGGAGTCTTGCTCGCCGTTGCCGACTTCGTCTGGATCTACGGCGCGATGACCGGGATCTACGTCGGCGCGGTTGTGTGCAGCGCGTTGATCAAGACCCGGGGCGAGGCCGCGGCCGCCGCGACCCGGGCCGGCGGTTCGCTGATCCGGCAGACGGTCGGCGGCGTTCGCTGGGCGTTCGAGACGCGCTGGCCGCTGGCGGTACTGGCGATCTCGGTCGTCATGTTCATCTTCCTGGTCCCTTATCAAAGCGTTTTTGTGCCGCTCATGGTGATCGACGTGCTGGGCGAGCAGCGATCCTGGGTCGGATATCTGATCGCGATCGGCGGCGCGGGAGCCGCCGGCGGATCGCTGATGCTGGCCGGATGGCGGACGATTCCCACGCCCGGCCGGCTCATGGCCGGTCTGCTGATCGTCGCGGGAATCGCCCTGGCCGTGATGTCGGGCGCGCCGCATCTGTCCGTGTTGGCGATCTGCGTGTTCCTCGCTGCGGCGTGCTCGACCAACGTGATGTCGCTGGCCAACCTGACCTTGCTCGCCCAGGCAACCGAGGGCATGGCCGGGCGCGCGCTGAGCCTGATGAACATCGCCCGAGGCATGATCCTCGTCGGCGCGCTGGTGACCGGCGCGCTCGCAGACCTGCTGGGTCCGCGCAGCGGTCTGCTGGCCATGGGCGTCGCGCTTGCGGTAGTCGCCGCCCTCATGCTCGCCACGCCGCTGGCCCGTCGCGTAACGGACTAGCGAGACATCCCTCAAGAGCTCGTATCATGACGCTCACGCCGACCGGGCGCCGGTTCCGACCGTGGCGAGTGAGGCGACGTGAGCAATCGTGACTCCGACGCAAGCCGCGACACCCGAAGCAATCCGGTTTCGAGACTGATTCACGCCGAGGCGTTCGCCCCGTTTCAGTTCCGTGATTTCCGCTTGCTCTGGTTGGTCGTGTTTGTGCGCTCGGCGGCCTTGTGGCTGGAGATGGTCAGCCGCCCGGTTCTGATCGTCGAGCTGACCGGGTCGGCCTTTCTGCTCGGCGTGGTCCTGGCGGCCTTCATGGGACCCAACCTGGTGTTGGCCCCGCTGGCCGGCGTGATCATTGATCGATTCCCATACAAGCTGGTGCTGTTGGGGTCGCTGGCGGTCAACATTGCCGCCTCGGGGACGCTCTTCCTGCTGCTCCTGCTCGACTCGGCCGAAGGCTGGCATGTGATCGTGTTCGCCGCCTGCTCCGGCGTCAGCGGCGGCGTCTTCAATCCGGCGCGTCGAGCGATGCTGCCGTCGATCGTCGCTCGCGAACGTTTCCGCTCCGCGATGGCGCTCTCGCAGACCGGACAGACGTCGATGCGCATCGGCGGCGCGCTGCTGGCGGGTGTGTTGTTGAGCGTGGCCGACTTCACCCTGATGTTCGGATTGATGGCGCTGATGAGTATCACCGCCGCAACGCTCGTGATGACGATTCGCCCACGCGACGAATCCAGTGAGCATGAGCGCGAGCGTGAGCACGAGACGGCCGCTTCGGTGTGGTCGCAGATCACGGCAGGCATCCGTTGGGCCGTCGAATCGCGCTGGCCGCTCGCGGTGATCGGCATCGCCTCGGTCCTCTTCATCTTCCTGGTTCCGTACGAAGGCGTGATGATCCCGCTCATCGTGATCGAGGAGCTGGGCGAGGATCGCTCTTGGGTGGGATACATGGTGGCGATCGGCGGCGTCGGGGCGACGCTCGGATCGGTAGCCATCGCGAGCATGAAGGAAATCCGCTCGCCTAGTGCGCTCATGATCGGGATCATCCTGGTCGGCGGCGCGATGGTGGCGGTCTTGTCGCAGGCGCCGCATCTGGCCGTCGTCGGGGTCTGCGCGTTCTTCGGCAGCGCATGCACGAACAACATGGTGGCGGTCGCGAATCTCTCCTTGCTCGCTCATGCCCCGCAGCGGCTGCGCGGACAGGCGCTGGCCCTGATGAACCTTGTGCTGGGCACAAGTCTGATCGGCGCGCTGATCGCCGGAACGCTCGCCGACACGCTCGGCCCGCGTTGGGGCTTGCTGACGATGGGCGCCTGCTTGCTCGCATGCGCGATCCTGGCGCTCTCCACGCCGCGCGTGCGCTGGTGGCTCTGGCGACGCTCGATGTACGCCGATGTCTCAAGGGACGAATGGCTCCGAGGCGGCCAGAATGACTAGCTGATCGAACTAGCCGCAGCCGCTACGCGGAATCGCCGTTGGCCAGGCCTTCGCCGTTGCGTTAAGCGTCAACACCCGCAGACCTCGTCGCACCGCGACCGAGAGATCATCGCCTGGCGTGACATTCGCCAACGCGTCGCCGAGCTGATCGAACGTCTCGGCCGCTTGTCCGTTGATCCGCAGGATGACATCGCCGTCGCGTACGCCCGCCTGGTCGGCCGACGAGTCGCAGGTGACATCGGTCACCTCGAGCCGGCCTTCGCTAAGATCGAGCGTCACGCCCAGATAGGCGCGTTCGACATCGGTTCCGCTGAGCAGCGTCGGCAGCGAGCGAAGCAGCGCGTCGGCGCTGATCGCGAAGCCGACTCCGCTTGAGAAACGGCCGGGACTCTCGATCTGCGTGGGAATCCCCACGACCCGTCCCTGCGCGTCAACCAGGATGCCGCCGGAGTTACCAGGATTGAGTGCGGCGTCCGTCTGGATCGTGTTGCGCAGCGGCTCGAACGTGCCATTCCCGCTCGGCCGAGGCCGTCCCAATCCCGAGACGATTCCCACCGTAAGCGTGTTCGCCAGTCCGAAGGGACTGCCCAGCGCGCCGACCGGATCGCCGATCCGTACATCGTCAAGCGGAGCATACGTGGGCAGGGAGATGCCGAGCCCGGTTGGATCGACTTTGAGCAAGGCCAGGTCGTTGCCGATGTCCCTGGCGATGAACTCCGCCTCGAGTCGGGTTCCGTCGTGAGTCCAAACGATCAAGGATCCGGCGCCGGCGATGACATGGAAGTTCGTGATCACATGCCCGTCCTCGCTGACAAAGAACCCCGATCCCGTTCTGTTATCGACGGAAATCGTGACCAGCGACCGCACGACGTCCGCATAGACCGCCGCCCAGTCGACAGCCCCGATCGGTTGCTCGTTGAGCAGGTCGAGCGGCTCTGCGGGAGCGATCGGCGTGCGAATCTCGGTGACGACGCCGGACTCGCTCGCCACGATGTTGGCCGTCGCGCTGCGATCTTGAGCGCCTGAGCCGCTCAGGAGGAACGCACCGGCAGTGATCGCAGCGGCCACTACCGCTGCTGCGATGGAGGAAACGAAAGATCTTCGTCGGCTCATTTCTGTTCTCCCTGGCGACAACTTAACCAGAGACCGGGCGAGCGGAGGCGGCTACTCGGGTCCTGCGAGCACTTCGATCAAAACGCTTACACGCCCTTCAGGAAGGATTGCCAATCGCTGGAAGGCCGCCTCGGAGAGATCGACGTGGTTGTGTCCGAGGAGCCCGGTGTCTTGCACGATCACATCCACGAACCGCTCGTCGCGCCAGATACGCAACCGAGTGCCGCATGGCCAGGTCACGGCAGCTCCGATCGTCACGTCCTGGGGATCGTATCGATTGTGCGGCGGACAGTACATGATTCCACCGGCCAGCGACGGGTGATAGTAGGTGATCTCGCCGGGAACGACCCGCGCGGCGAGATCGGCCGGGACGATCCCCGATGCAGGATTCCAGCGCGCCGAGCCGACCCGCATCCGCACCCAGACGGCGTTGCCTGGATGCAGGATCGCGAAGAGCTGCTGCGCCGACTCTCCGGGCACATACGAGTGCCACTGTTGATAATCGGTGTTCCAGCGCCGGACCTCGGCGACTGGACCAAACGGATCCTCGCCGAATGCGGTCCAGACCGGCTCACGCATCCCCGACCAGCCGATGTAGGACCAGCCGGCCGGCAACTGCGTCGCCTCCGGCAGCGGTCCGCGATAGCTGGGCTGCGTCCAGCTTGCGTCGGCGTCGAGCTGCATCCAGAGCGGCTGACCGTGCCGCAGCGTGCCAATGGAGTTGACCGGCGTGTTGGGCGCGTAGCCCAGCCAGCGCTGTTCCGGCACGTGCCAGCTCAGGGCGGACCGCAACGGCAGCGACCCGATAGCGTCGCCGATCGGCGTGTCGGGACCGCACCAGGTCGCGCTGTTCCAACCCTCGACGAGTTCAATGCTGCTGGTCTCTCTCGCGAGCGCCGACAGTTGAGGTCCGAGAGCGGCGCCGACCACGCCGACCGCTCCGGCTCGCAAGAGCGCGCGACGGCTGAATCGGCGTGGAACGGTCATGGCGATCCCCGCCGAGCCTGCCAGCCGCGAAACGCGAACATCGCCACCGATGTGGCCACGGCGACGTTGAGGCTGTCGATGTTGCCGTAGATCGGCAACTCCAGTTGCAGCGCCGCGGCGTCGATGAACTGTTGCGGCAGACCGTCGCCCTCGTTGCCGGCCACGATCAGCGGTCGCTCCGGCCACTCGGCCTCCCAGACCGGGACCGCCTGCTCGCCCTGCTGTAAGGCCACGATCTCGAACCCTTCATCGGCGGCGCGTTCCAGGCACTCGGCAGGCGAGTCCAGCGTCTCGACAGGCACCCACCAGTCGGTTCCTTTCGTCGAGGGTCGGTAGTAGAAGTCGCGGCCGATGATCCAGACGGCCTCCGCGCCGGCGGCCTCAGCGCTGCGGACCAGCGTGCCGAGATTGACGCCGTAGGAGAAGTTGAACGCGGCGACGGCGAACGACTGCGGCCTGCTTGGGGGTTCGTCGCGATAGGGCAGACCGAAGGGGCGGACGTACGAGAGCGCTCGATTGCCGTTGTCCGGCGGTCGCGCGGCGATGGCGTCGAGCGCTCGTCGCGCGCGATTGCGAATCGCGCCGTCGGGATCGCCGGTCAGGCGCTCCAGCAGCTCGGTCGCCGGCGCGCCGATCGCCGCCAGCGCCACACACGCCGCGCGTCGCGAGTTGCGCTCACCCGTCTCCAGGACCGGACCCAGTTGCCGGCAGACCTCGTCCGGATCGAGTCGCGGCAACAGCGTCATCGAGCGTCGGCGCATCCGCTTGTTGGCCGAGAGCAGCGCCGGCAGCAGGGCCGCCACCACCTCGTCCGCCGGCCCAAGCTGCAGCGCAATCCGAGCCTCCCCGCGAGGAAACCCATGATTGGTGTTCAGAGCCACATCAACCGTGCGCTCAATCCAGCCGGGAGAGCGGGAAGCAGCGTCGGCGCGAACGGCCAGCCCCGCCTCGTAGGCGGCCCGCTCCTCAGAGTCGAGGACGGGGATCGTGTCCAGTTCAGGGTTTCGGGCTTTAGGCTGTGTCACTGGAGGTCATGGTATGCCGACACGAGGGTTCTCGGTGCGTCTGTACTTCCCTGACGGAGACCCTCAAGGACTCAAGGTGGTCGAGCGTCCGGGTTGGACAGGTCAAGGAATTGCATTTCCGCGATTGTTGCTGGCGCAAGCCCGCGCCCGGGAGGAAATGAACCGGACTGGGGTCTACGTTCTGTGGGAACGAGATGACAGCTTGGAATCGCCGAGGGTTTACATCGGACAATCCGACAACGTCATGACGCGGTTACTCAGCCATGACTCGGAGAAGGACTTCTGGACCGACGCAGCAGCGTTCACCAACAAGGACAGCACCTTCAACAGCGCGCATGCGCGGTTCATCGAGTCTGAGCTGATTCGGATCGCCAAAGAACGCGGCAGATCAGACCTGCAGAACCGAAACGAGCCATCAGCGCCGATAATCTCTGAGGCCGACAGCGCGGATGCTTATCGATTTCTCGATGACATGCTGACGTGTCTCGAAGTGCTCGGCGTGGCCGGATTTCGTTCATCATCGGATGCCCCCGGCGACAACGGGATCAGAGAGCAGTTGTTCTTTCTGGAAGTTAGGGGCATCAAAGCCGCTGCGCGAGTGGAGAGTGCGAACGACTTCGTGGTGCTGAAAGGCTCACAGGCACATAGGACTCCTGTCCCCTCCTTGTTGAGTCGGCCTGAGTTTCGTGGTCAAGTCGCCAGGAGGCAGTCGCTGATCGACGACCAGATCTTTGTAGAAGAGGGCGACCACTACGTCCTCAGCAGGGATTATGTGTTTTCCTCTCCTTCTGCTGCTACCTGTGCGCTCACTGGGCGGGCACCTGCGCCCTACCGCGAATGGAAGACCAAGAGTGGCCGGACATTAGGCAATGTGGTGCGAGGCGACGACGAATGACCATCCGAGACACCGAAATCGAGGCTGAGCCAATTGACGCCTTTGAGGCGGCGCTTGAGGTGTTGGAGCGGGCGATCACCGAGGGGGCGTTCAAGGAGCTGGTCAGCGAGGCGCCCCGGCATTACGCGATTGGCTGGTCGACGATGCTGACCGGCGCTCGCTACGACTTCCGCTTCGAGCGCGCCGGCGGCGGATTCACCCGCGCCGAGGCCGAGCTTGAGTTCTCGGGCGTACTCGGTCCGTTGCTCAGGTTGATCCGCGGCGCGGGCAATGGTCCCCACCTGGAACAGATTCTGGACGACATCCGGGGACTGGCCGAGTCCGAAGAGTTCTACGAGGACGAGGACGAAGACCTGGACGAGGATGACGACGCGGATGACGAGGAAGAGTAGGGCCGCTTCCGGCTGTTAGCCTCGCCGCGTTGCCTTGGAGTTGAATTCGCGGACGAACAGGAGCAGTCATGCAGTTGAGCGGACTTGAGGGCAAGGTGGCGGTGGTCACCGGAGCGGGCCGGATGCGCAGTATCGGCCGGCCAATCGCGATCGAGCTGGCCCGACAGGGCTGCGATGTCGTACTGACCGGCACCGGCCGCGCGCCGGAGGACTATCCCGACGACGAGAAGGCCGCCGGATGGCGCGACATCGAGTCGGTCGCCGACGAAGTGCGCGCCGAGGGTCGGCGCGCGTTGGCGCTGGTCTCGGACGTGGCCGACTACGGCGCGGTCGAGGACCTGCTGGACACGACATTGTCCGAGTTCGGCCGCGTCGACTTCGTAATCAACAACGCCGGCGCCGCTCGCGGCTCCGACCGTGTGCCCGTGGTGGAGATTGACCCCGAACTCTGGCGCGTGGTGCTCGATGTGAACCTCAACGGCGCGTTCTACATGAGCCAGGTCTTCGGCAAGCGCCTGATTGAGCAGGGCGAGGGCGGGGCGATCATCAACATCTCCTCGATCGCCGGCAAGATGCTGGGTCCGAACACCGCCGCGTACGCCGCGTCGAAGGCGGGACTGCAGGCGATGACCGCTTCGATGGCCCAGGAGATCGGCCAGCACGGCGTGCGCGTCAATGCGATCTGTCCGGGCATCATCGACACCTCGCGCATGGACGATATGGGCCGCGGCGAGTTCTGGCAGCGCGCGATCGACACCCGCATCCCGCTCGGCCGCGCGGGCGAAGGCGAGGACATCGCCTACATCACGGCATTCCTCTGCTCGCAGCAAGGAGAGTGGATCACGGGTCAGTCCTACAATGTGGACGGCGGCACCTGCGTCCAGCACTAGCCCCAGTCTCCACACACACCCGATTGGAACGAGCATGGCTGACTACGAATTCATCAAGTACGAGCAAGACGGCAACATCGTCACGATCACGATCAACCGGCCGGAGCGGATGAACTCGATTCACCCGCCGACGACCGAGGAGTTGTCCGACGCCTGGAACACCTTCGCCGAGGACGACTCGGCCTGGGTCGGCATCCTGACCGGCGCCGGCGAGCGCGCGTTCTCGGCCGGCAACGACTTGAAGTACACAGCCGAGATGTCGCGCGTGCCGGCCAATGAGCGTCCGACCTTCGCCCCGGTGCGCGGCGGATTCGGCGGAATCACGGCCGACTGGGAATGCCCCAAGCCGATGATCGCCGCGGTCAACGGCTTCGCCCTCGGCGGCGGCTGTGAGATGGCGATGGCCTGCGACATCATCATCGCCGCCGACCACGCCCGTCTGGGTCTGCCCGAGCCGCGCGTCGGCCTGATGGCGGGCGCCGGCGGCGTGCACCGCCTCCCGCGACACATCCCGCTCAAGATCGCGATGGGTTACATGCTCACCGGCAACCACATTCCGGCCGCCGTCGCGCACCAGTGGGGATTGGTCAACGAGGTGGTCCCGGCCGCCGAGCTGATGGACACGGCCAGGCGTTGGGCCAGCGAAATCCTGCTCTGCGCGCCGATCTCGGTGCGAGCCTCGAAGGAAGCGGCCTATCGGGGTCTCGACCTGCCGCTACCGGCCGCGCTGACGCACAGCTTCCACCAGCAGCGGATCATGGGTCAGTCGGAGGACCTGATCGAGGGCCCGCGCGCCTTCGCCGAGAAGCGAACCCCAAACTGGAAGGGCCGCTGATTCAGTTCGACGCTGCTTCCATCTCACTCCGGTCCCCTCTCCCTGAGGAGACCTGCGCGTAAACCCCTTTCGGTCCCCTCTCCCGGCGGGAGAGGGTTAGGGTGAGGGCCCTCTGCGATCCATATGACCACGATGACCAGATATCGGGCGCCGCGCCGGACCCTCACCCTAGCCCCCCTGCCTTCGCAGGGGCAGGCTTCTCCCAGAGGGAGAGGGAGTTAGACGCGCAGTTTTCCAGCGTGCGCCCTACTGCTCGGGATGCCACGCCGGATTCGCCGACAGCTCGGCCATCCGACGGCCTGAATCGGGCACGTCGAAGCTGAGCTTCTGACCGTACTCGTCGGCCCACTCGGGTGGCAGGACTTGCTGGACCTCGTGCCAGCGGATCGGCTGAGCGCGGGCGTTTCGGGCGGCGTCGGTGACGTCGGCCAGCCAGATGGCCATGTCCCCGCCGTCCATGTAGTTGACAACTTCGCACGTCATCCAGCCCAGCACGCCTTCGAGAATGGGTAGCCCGCTCTCGTGCTCGAACCAGTCGAGACCCTTGAACTTGTCGACCTCGGTCTGCGAGCGGAAGCCCCAGTGCCGGACCCACTGCCACTGATCGCGGGCGATCACATGCACGGCGAGCTTGCCCGACTCCGTGATCAGCGAGTTGGTGTGATTGCGCTTCTGGATCTGGACCAGCACGCGAGGTTGCGCCGGCACAATCGACGCGGCGAAGGCGCCCACGGCGATCTGACCGCCGCGATTGCCATGGTGCGCGGCGGTCACGACGGTCAGCGGCGACCACATCAGGGTGAGCAGCGACGGCGCGTCGGCGAGTGGCATGTGTCGAGGCTAACGGTCGCTCACGATTGAAGCAGATTGTTGATCAGCGCGGCTCCGTCGACGTTGCCGCCACCAGACCCAGACGACGGGCGCGGCGAAGAATCCGACGATGCCGACGCCCGCGCCGATCAACAGCTCGCGGTTGCGCTCGAGCACCGCGTCGCCGAGCACGGCGGCCAGGATCAGGATCGGCGCTGAGGCCAGAATGGAGATCACGATGTACGTCAGGAATCGCATCTGCGTCAGCCCGGCAGCGTAGGAGACGTAATCGACACCGGCGATGGGGAACAGTCGCAGGACGATCAAGAGTCTGATGCCGAGCCGCTCGCCTAGCTCGTCGATCTTGTCGAGCGCAGCCTGTGACATCAGTCTGCGTATGGTTGGCCGTCCGAGACGGCGGGAGGCCCAGAAACACACGGTCGATCCGATCGCCGTCGCCGTGATGGTGTAGAGAAAGCCCAGCCCGGGGCCGAAGACGGCCGCCGCGACCAATGGCATGGGCGCGGTCGGCAGCGGAGCGAAGAGCATCGACGCGGCGAACACGGCGATGTAGACGATCGGCCCCCAGACACCGAATCCGTCGATCCACGCTTCGATCTCGGCCCGGTCCCACGGGAACCAGCGTTCGTAGGCCAGGTAGGCGCCGATCAGCGCCGCGAGGACGACCACCGCCAGGACGGCGAGGAGCGCGGCGCGGCGTCGATTGATCTGCCAGTTGGTCATGTCGTCACTCTAGTTTGACCCTGCGCAACTTCCGACTTGGCGCTGTGCGCTAGTGTCGAGTGCAGGAACATGCAGGGAGCATGGAGGAGCGGCATGAGTGGCTCGACGGCGATTGATCGGGAGTTCTTCGCGAAGCACGCGGAGTCGGCGCGACGGGCGGAGGAGGCGCAAGCAATCTTCCCCGGCGGCGTCACCCACGACGCCCGGCACTTCGAGCCGTTCGGAATCACGGTCGATCGCGCGATCGGGCCGCGCAAGTGGGATGTCGATGGCAACGAGTACATCGACTACGTGATGGGCCACGGGGCGTTGATCTTCGGCCACAGTCACCCGTACCTGGTCGAGGCGATCACCGAGCAGGTCGCGCGCGGCACGCACATGGGCGGATCGAGCGAGTTGGAGCGTCGCTGGGCGCTCGCCATCAAGCGGTTGCTGCCCGGCGCGGAGAAGGTGCGATTCACGTCGTCGGGCACCGAAGCGACGATGATGGCGGTGCGTCTGGCGCGCGCCGCGACCGGACGCGATCGTCTGTTGCGTCTGCGTCATCACTTCCACGGCTGGAACGACAGCGTCTTCGCCGCCGGCCGGACCTCGGCCGGCCCGATCGCGGCGAATGGACAACCGAACGCGATGCAGGAGTTGATCTCGGTCTTCGACCAGACCGATCTCCCCGGAATCAGCGGGGCGCTGGACACTCGCGAGTACGCCGCCGTCATTCTCGAGCCGACGGGTTACTCCTGGGGCACCTGCCCGCTCGATCCTTCGGTCCCGCGCGAACTGCGCGACCTGACTGAACGTACCGGGACGATGCTGATATTCGACGAGGTCGTGACCGGGTTCCGCGCCAGTGCAGGCGGCGTGCAGGAACGGATCGGCGTGCGGCCCGATCTGACGACGCTCGCCAAGATTGCCGCCGGCGGATTGCCGGGCGGCGCAGTGGCCGGCCGGGCCGATCTACTCGATCAGATCAGCTTCGATGCAGGCAACGGACGTGTGGCCCATCCGGGCACCTTCAACGCCAATCCGCTCTCGGCAGTCGCCGGGGAGCGCGCGCTCCGCGCGATCGCCGAGGAAGACCCGCTCAGCATCGCCAACGAGCGGGCGGGTCAGCTCTCGCGAGGCCTGAATCACGCGTTGATCGAGGCGGAGGTTCCCGGCTGCGTCTGGGCCGACGCGTCGATGGTCCACATCGTGCTTGGACAGGAGCACGCCCGGCCGGGAGACGGCGTGACCTGGGATTGGGAGCAGCACGGTGGTCCGCAACCGACGCTGGCGGCCACGCCGCCGGAGATCGCCTGGCCATTCCGGCGGGCGTTGCTCAATCACGGAGTCGACCTGATGGGCATGGGCGCGTTGGTGTCATGTGTGCACACCGAGTCCGACATCGAATCGACCGTCGGGAGCTTCAGCGCGGCGCTCGCCGACCTGCGGCGAGCGGAGATCCTGTAGGGGTTTGGGCGCTTACGCAACGGTCGCAGGCTGTAATCGAGTCGCTAGCGTCGTGGGGCCATTTGTGCGAATATTCACGTACCATTAGTCCGCAACGCCGACTGTTCCATTGACGAAAACAGTCAATCGTGAGAAAGCGATAGACGACGTCGATATGACAACGATCCACCTGCCACACCGAGCGAGTCAGACGAGCTATCCGGGCTTGTACGACCCGATCAGCGTCCGAGACGCTTGTGGAACCGGGTTCATCGCCAGGCTGGACGGCGTTCCCACGCATCGGTTGGTCGAACAGGCCGTCGAGGGCGTCGTGAGCCTGACCCATCGCGGCGCAGTCAACGCCGATCCCGATACCGGCGACGGCGCGGGCGTCACGATCAGCATCCCCTATGCGATTCTTCAGGACGATCTCGAACAGCTCGGACGTGCCGGTCTGCCGGATCGCGATCTCGCTCTGGCGATGGTCTTTCTGCCCGACGAACCTGAGGCGGCGGAGCGCTCCAAGCGTCTGATCGAGGCGTCGGTTGATCGCACCGGCCTCGACGTGATCGGTTGGCGCGAAACGCCCACCGATCCCAGCGTGCTCGGAAGCTGGGCGCTGCGCGATCTGCCGGTGATCGAGCAACTACTGATCGGCCGTTCGCAGGAGATCACCGACGCCGAGTTCTCCCGTCTGATCTACCTGGCCAGGCGGCGCGCCGACGCCGAGATTCGCGCGATCCGCGAGGCCGATGCAGACGACCACGTCGGCGAGACGTACATCGTCTCGATGTCGACCTCGACCGTCGTCTACAAGGGATTGATGGTCGCGCCGCAGTTGAGTCGCTTCTACCCCGACCTGACCAATCCCGAGACAGTGTCGGCAGTGGCGTTGTTCCATCAGCGTTACGCAACCAACACGTTGCCCGACTGGAAGATCGCCCAACCGTTCCGCTACATCGCCCATAACGGCGAGATCAACACGCTGCTCGGCAATCGCCTCTGGATGCAGGCGCGAGGGCCGGCGATGGAGTCGGATTTGTGGGGCGATGCGGTCGCGGAACTGCATCCGGTGCTGGCACAGGTCGGCTCGGACTCACAGGCCTTCGATGAGGCGTTCGAGTTGTTGGTCGCCTCGGGACGCGGACCGCTGCACGCGATGATGATGCTGATTCCCGAGGCCTGGGAGCAGCTCGACGACATGGACCCCGAGCTGCGCGGCTTCTACGAATACCACGCGTGCCTCTCGGAGCCGTGGGACGGTCCGGCGGCGATGGCCTTCACCGACGGCACGATTGCGGCCGCCGCGATGGATCGCAACGGCTTGCGCCCGGCTCGATACCAGGTCACCCGCGACGGTCTGGTAGTGATGGGCTCGGAGGTCGGCCTGATCGAGCTGGACCAGTCCGACATCGTGGAATCGGGACGCCTGGGTCCCGGACAGATGGTGGCTGTCGATATCGAGCGTCACGAGTTGCTCCGCAACGACGACATCAAGCAGCGCATCGCCGCGCAGATGCCCTACGCGCGCTGGGTGCGCAAGCACATGGGCCGGATCGACCGCGTCGCCAGCATCGACGCCTCCAAGATTCCGCAACCCGACGAGGGCGAACTGCTGACGCGGCAGATTCTGCATGGCTACAGCCGCGAAGAGATCGAATACGTGCTCAAGCCGATGGCCCGGCAGGCGAAAGAGCCGGTCGGATCCATGGGCGACGACACGCCACTCTCGATCCTGCACGATCCGCCGCGACCGTTGTACACCTACTTCAAGCAGAAGTTCGCGCAGGTCACCAATCCGCCGATCGACTCGATCCGCGAACGCAACGTGATGTCGCTCGACACCTGGTTGGGGCGACGGCACTCGTTGCTGGAAGAGGCGCCCGAGGCGGCGCGCCTGGTGCATCTCAAGTCGCCGCTCCTGCTCAGCGACGAGCTCGACGCGCTGGTTGACTACCGGCTGCCCGGCTTCTCGGCGACTGAACTGGAGACATCGTTCCCGGTCGAGGACGGACCGGCCGGCCTCGAAGCGGCGCTCAACGCGCTCTGCGATCACGCCGACAACGCAATCGAAGACGGTCACTCGTTGATCGTGCTCAGCGACGAACATGTCGGCGCGGATCGCGTGCCGATTCCCATGCTGCTCGCGGTATCGACCGTGCATCATCACCTGATCAACAGCGGACAGCGCATGGCTGCGTCGATCGTGGCCAGCAGCGGTGATGCTCGCGATGTGCACCAGATTTCCTGCTTGATCGGCTTTGGCGCCGACGCTGTGCATCCTCACCTCGCGCTGCAGACGCTCAACTCGTTACATGCCGAGGGCGAGTTCGACGACATGGACGCCGGCGAGGTCATCGATCGCTACGTGCAGGCCGTCGACTCGGGCATTCTCAAGATCATGTCGAAGATGGGCATCGCCGCACGGGCGTCGTATCACGGCGCTCAGATTTTCGAGGCGCTGGGCATTGGACAAGAGGTTGTCGATCGCTCGTTCCCCGGGACGCTCTCGCGGATCGGCGGGATCGGCTTCGAGGAGATTGGCGCGGACGCGCTGGCTCGACATGCGCTGGCGTACCCGGCTGACGGACTCGATGCGGGCGGCTGGTATCGCTATCGCCGCGACGCTGACTATCACGCCAATGAGCCGCCAATCTGGCGCGCGCTGCACAAGACGGTTCAGGGCGGCGGCGAAGAGGAGTACAAGGTCTACTCCGAGCGGGCCAACAACCGCCGACCGACCGCGCTGCGCGACATGCTGGGTTTCAAGTCGGACCGAGCGCCGATTGCGCTGGACGAAGTCGAGCCGCACGAGTCGATCACGCCGCGCTTCAGCACCGGAGCGATGTCGCTGGGCGCGCTCAGTCCGGAGACGCATGAGGACATCGCGCGAGCCATGAACGCGCTGGGCGCGGCCTCCAACACGGGCGAGGGCGGCGAGGACCCCAGACGATTCCTCGAGTCGGGCGACAAATCGGACGCGAACTCGACGATCAAGCAGATCGCATCGGGACGCTTCGGCGTGACCCCGGCCTACCTGGGCAGCGCGACCGAGATCGAGATCAAGATCGCCCAGGGCTCGAAGCCGGGCGAGGGCGGCCAGCTCCCCGGACATAAGGTGACCGAGTACATCGCGATGCTGCGCCACTCGACGCCGGGTGTGGAGCTCATCTCTCCCCCGCCACACCACGACATCTACTCGATTGAAGATCTGTCGCAGCTCATCTACGACCTGAAGATCGCCAACCCGCGAGCGCGCGTCTGCGTCAAGCTGGTCGCCTGCGAGGGCGTCGGCACGATTGCAACCGGGGTCGCCAAGGCCTATGCCGATGTGGTGCACATCTCCGGCGCCGACGGCGGGACCGGCGCGTCGCCGCTCTCCTCGGTGAAGTACGCCGGCGCTCCCTGGGAGCTGGGCGTCAAGGAAGCGCACGAGGCGCTGGTCGTCAATGGTCTGCGCGGCAGGATCAAGCTGCGCACCGACGGCGGCTTCCACACCGGCCGCGACGTCGTCGTGGCGGCGATGCTGGGCGCCGAGGCCTACGGTTTCGGCACGACGGCGCTCGTCGCGCTGGGCTGCAAGATGGCGAGGCAGTGCCATCTCAACACCTGTCCCGTCGGCGTCGCCACGCAACGCGAAGACCTGCGAGCCAAGTACTTCGGCAAGCCCCAGATGCTGATCGACTTCCTGTTGCACGTCGCCGAGGAGGTACGGGTCATCCTCGCCGAGCTGGGCTACCGCTCGATTGACGAGATCGTCGGTCGCACCGACTTGCTGGAGCAGGTTGCGCCGCGCGAGGGCGAACGAGCCAAGACGCTTGACCTGTCCAAGCTGCTCGCGCCGATTGAGGCCGATCCCTCGTTGCCTCGGGTACGAGTCCAGGAGCGCAACGACCGGCAGAACGACATCCGCCTGGACGACGAGTTACTGGAGATTCTCGAACCGCACATTCAGCGCTCGGAACATATTTCGGCGCGATACGAAATCACCAACAGGCATCGCACCGTCGGCGCTCGCGTATCGGGACGGATCGCGCAGCAATACGGTGACCTGGGCATGCAGCGAGGCACGATCGAGCTGCACTTCACTGGATCGGCGGGTCAGTCGTTCGGCGCGTTCCTGGTTCGCGGCATGCGGCTCTATCTCGAAGGCGAAGCGAACGACTACGTGGGCAAGGGCATGGCCGGCGGGATGATCGCCGTGTCGCCCGATCAGGATGCCGGGTTCCGGGGACGGGACGGCGTGTTGGTCGGCAACACGGTGCTCTACGGCGCGACCGGAGGCACGCTCTGGGTGGCGGGCCGGGCCGGTGAGCGATTCGCGGTGCGGAACTCCGGCGCGCGCGCGGTCGTCGAAGGGGTCGGCGACCATGGCTGCGAATACATGACGGGCGGCACCGTGGTGGTGCTTGGTCCGGTGGGCCGTAACTTCGCCGCCGGCATGAGCGGTGGGATCGCCTACGTCTGGGACGTCGACGGCGACCTCGACGATCAGGTCAACCACGCCATGGTCGATCTGGAGCCGCTGTCCGAGGCGAACGACATCGCCATGCTGTCGGAGATGATTGAAACCCACTCCGAGCGGACCGGCAGTCCGCTGGCGCTCGAGGTCCTGGAGAACTGGGACGTCGTGGTGGGCCAGATCGTCAAGATCATCCCACGCGACTACAAGCGAGTCCTCCGCGAGCAAGCCGAAGAGCGAGCCCACGCCCTGGCGACCCAGGAGTAGCGTCGAAGGCATTTGGCACCTGCGCGTAATCCCATTCCGGTCCCCTCTCCCGGCGGGAGAGGGTTAGGGTGAGGGCCCTCCGTTGCCCCTAAAGTTGCCTGCGGCCAGATAGCAGAAGGCGGCCGGACCCTCACCCCAGCCCCCCGCCATCGTGGAGGCAGGCTTCTGCCACAGGAGACCTGTGCGTAACCCCGAGCTTCAATGCGATGGCGGACTCCTCCCAGTCCCCGACTTGTTCGGGGACCCGCTCGGCTCCCCGTCTCGTACCTGGTAGATCCCCGGTAGTGCCGAACGGGAACCGGTCCCCGAACAAGTCGGGGACTGGACCGGGGCGGTTTACGCGCAGGTCTCCAAATGGAGAGGGAGTAGAGCCCCGCGATTTGTGCGCAGGTCTCCAAAGGGAAAGGGAGAAACCTCGGCGAGCAGGTGGTCTGAGAGTGAACGAACAACGCCCACACCGCTTAGCGCGACAGTCTCCAGGACGGCAGCGAGCGCGTTGATAGAGCGGTTCTTGGCTTCGGCGTCAGGCTTGGATCGACGGCGAGGGCGAGCTTGCGGCGGATGTCGTCGAGTCCGGTGCCCGGCGTCGGCTTGGACTGAGGCGCTGGTACCGTCGAGCTGCGCAGTGTGTCGCCGAAGCGGACCGCCAGCAGCACCGCGACGGTCATCGCTGCTGCTGAGGCGAGAATCCTGATGAGCTGTCCGTCAATCTGCACTGCCGGACGCGGCATCGAGCGCATCTCTGCGAGGGAAGCGGATACGCGATTCCTGAAGGACTTCGTCTGAGGCGGTTCGAAGACGAGATCCTCGATCGGTGGGACTGCTTCAGCCTGCGGTTCGAGTTCCGGCTGGGCGCCGTTTGCGCCGTTTGTCGCCGGCTCCGGCATCACCGGACCCCAGCCGTCCAATGCGAGCACGGTGCTGGTGGCATGCGTCCCTGCGCCGTTGGGGTCGTGGTCTTCGTGTCCGTTCGGGGTGGTCATTCGGGCTCCGCTTAGTTCCGACTGTCGTTCGTTCGATGACGTTGGTCCGCCCAGGAAGCGATCATGGGCGCAGACTCGTGCATGCCGTTCTGTTCTGAAACCCCATTCGTCGTGGGCGCCCGCTCAGGGCCGGGCCTGGTTGCTGTTGTCACTGTAGGGCCTGCGGGGACAGGCGTGGGCATGGGTTGCGGAGGAGCTCCGCCCTCGGCGGGCATCGGTGGCATCGAGGGGGGTCCGCTGTTGGGCGTCGGTATCGCCGCGCCCTGGGTGGTGCCAGGAGGACCGGGTGGACCAGGAGGACCGACCGACGGCGCGCCGGGAGGTCGATTGGCCGACGCCATCGCGCGAGCGTGGGCCATCATCTCCTCCTGCGAGCGGAACTGCATCCGCGGCAGCAGGACACCGATGACCAGCACGATCAGCATCACAATCGAGGCGTAGAGGAACACGTCGTTGACCGGGACGGCCAGCGCTTCTCGCGCCGTCTGGACGACGGCGTCGGAGGTTCCCGGAGCTTGTTGTTCGACGGCCTGCCGGAACTGTTCAAGCCGATCCGGGTTGAGCAGCGTCTCGGGCTGATCTTTGAGTTGATCGAATCCACTCGGGAACGACTTGGTGAGCTGCGACGAGAATCCGCTGACGACCAACGCGCCGAACAACGCGACGCCGATGGCGGCCCCGATCTGGCGGAAGAACTGGTTGGTCGCGGTTCCCGCGCCGAGTAACTGGAACGGCAGCGCGTTCTGCATCAGCAGCGAGTAGAGCGGCATCAGCGTGCCCATCGACGCGCCCATGAGGAACATGTATCCACGAGCGGCCATGAGGCTGGAGTCGACGCTCATCTGCGAAAGCAGGAACAGCGCAGCGGCCGCGCCTCCTCCGCCGAAGATCGCGAGAGGTTTGTATCGTCCCGTCCTGGCCAGGACTTGCCCGGTAATGATCGAGGCCGGTACGACGCCGAGGCTCATCGGCAGGGTGACGAGTCCTGAGTTGGTCGCCGAGATGCCCTGCGCTCCTTGCAGGAAGAAGGGCAGATTGAACATCGCGCCCATCATCGAGACGCCGATGAAGAACATCACCACCGTGCAAATCAGATAGATCTTGTTCTGGAACATCGGCAGCGGCATGATGCCGTCGGTTCCTTTGCGCTTGGCGACGCGCCACCAGGCGAAGGCCGAGACCACGGTGAGTACCAGACAGCCGATGATCGGCGAGTCGAGCCAGCCGAACTGATTGCCGCCCATCGAAAACGCGAGCAGCAGCGGAGTGGCGGCGAGAATCAGCAGTCCCGCGCCCAGCCAGTCGGTTGGTTGGCGGCTGGGATGCTGCGGCTTCATCCTGGGCATAAAGAGGGTGATGGCGATCAGCCCGAGCCCGCCGACGGGAATGTTGACGTAGAAGACCCAGCGCCAGGAGAGCTCGTCGGTCAGGACGCCGCCGGCGAGCGGCCCGATGATGCTGGCGAGCGCGAACGTGCCGCCGATGATTCCCGCCCATCGCCCGCGCTCGGCCGGGGCGAAGTAGTCGCCCATGGTGGTGAATGCGTTGGCCATGATGAAGGCCGCGCCGAAGCCCTGGAGCAGACGGAAGCCGATCAGCTCCCACATGCTGCCCGACGCGCCGCACAGCGCCGACGCGATCAGGAAGATGATGATGCCGGCGATCAGATAGGGCTTGCGTCCGTGCGAGTCGGAGAGCTTGCCGATGATCGGCACGATCACCGTGGAGCCGAGCAAGTAGGAGGTAGCCGGCCAGGCGAAGAGGTCGAGGCCGCCGAGGTCGCCCACTGCTTTTGGCGCGGCGACGTTCCAGATGGTCTGGTCGAGCGCCGCCAGGAACAGCGACAGCATGACCGTGAGCATGATCAGCACCTTGCGGCGCTGCGGCAGCAACCAACCGGGCGGAACCTCGCCCATACCCATACCCGGAGGACCGCCAGCCTGCATCATCGGTGGGCCGCCGGGTGGCCCCTCAGACTGTCCGTTCGTACCGCGGGGCGGCCCCATCGTCACTACATCACCTCAGGATCCGGCGGCCACGGCGAGAGCACGCTCTGTCGCTCTGCCTCGGAGGCTACCAGCGAGAACGCGCGATTGATGTCCGTCAACTGCTGGTCGGTGAAGTTGTGAAAGATCTTCCAGAGCACCGCGCGATTGCGAACCCGGATCTCGTTGATCACCTTGAGCCCGCGCTCCGTCAGCCAGATCCGCACGCGCCGACGATCGATGTCGTCCCGTTCGCGGATGACGAGGCCGTCGCGGACCAGTCGATCGACGATGCCGGTGGCGGTCGAGGGCCGCACCTTGAGGTACGCGGCGACGGCGCCGGCCGGCGTACCCGGTCCGGCTTGCAACATGTGGAGCACGCGGAGCTGGGACATGGTCAGCCCCAGCTCTTCCCAGACTTCCAGGCGGTTGGGGTCGAACACGCCGGCCAGCCGGCCGTAGCTCAGCAGGATGGCTTCAATCAGCTCATCGGTCTGGGTATTCGGTGTGGCCATCACGCACCGTCTTCGTTGACTGGGGCCGGGAATGCGATGCCGCGTTGTTCTCCCAGCGCAATGAGTTGCCCGATCGTTTCCTCATCTAGCGGCACTCCGTTGGCTGATCGATCGGCGCGGGCCAGTTCCTCGGGATCTCCGGGAATCACGACTCGCTCGACTTCGTCAACGGGCGGTACATCGCGTATCGCGTCCGCCATTTGCTTCATGTTCGACTTGAACTCGTCCGGATCGCAGAACAGGTCGATGCGCCAGGCGGCGAACCACTGACCCTGGACCAGGTTCGAGCCGCGGGGGATGAACATGCCCGAGCCGTCGCCGGAGAGCACGCCGGTCAGGATGTCGACCATCAGACCGAGCCCATAGCCCTTGTGCGAACTGGTGATGATCGTCGATCCGAGCGGCAGCAGGCCGCCGTTCTTGCGCAGGATGAACGGGTCCTCGGTGTGATTGCCGTCTTCGTCGAGCGCCCATCCCACGGGCAACGGATTGCCCTGGCGTCCGGCGATCTCCAGCTTGCCGCCGGCGACGGCCGTCGTGGCGATGTCGAGCCGGAACGGCGTGCCGTCCGCAATCGGCGCAGCCATCGCGATCGGATTGGTTCCGTAGACTCTGCGCTTGCCGCCCGAGGCCAGGCCGATCGGCGGCGCATTGCACATCGCCATGCCGATCAGGTCGTGCTCGACGGCCATGTGGGCGTAGTATCCGGCCGCGCCGAAGTGTCGCCCGTTGCGGACCGTGACCATGCCGAGGCCGCTGTTCAGCGCCTTATCGATGCAGGTCGACATGGCCTTCTGCGATACCAGCGTGCCGAACCCGCCGTCGGCGTCCCAGGCGGCCGAGACCGGCGTCTCGCGCAAGACCTTGACGTCGGGCGTTGGATTGACGGCGCCCGATTCGAACCCGGGCGCGTAGCCGATGTGCCAGGGCAGGTGCGCAATGCCGTGCGAGTCGATCCCGACCAGGTCGGCGTCAATCAAGACATCCGCGCCTATCACTGCGTCGTCGGCCGGAACGCCGTAGGACTCGAGAATGGCAGCGGTGAAGTCGCGCAACTGCGCAGCGTCAAAGCGTCGCCGGTTCTCGGGCGCTTCCCGCCCGGTCCACGCCACGGCTAGTCCTGACCGTAGCTGCGAACTGTGCGCAATCCCTGGGCCGATGCCTGGGACATGAACTGCGAATCGCTGCCCGAAGGAATGTACAGCCAACCCTCTTCAGCGCGGCGCTTCGCCTCGGTCGGACCCGAAGTGAAGATGCCCGGCGCGACGCGATTGTTGATCCGCTGCGAACCCTTCAGCACCTCCGCGCAGAGCGCGACGTGGTCGGGGTGCGGATTGTCCGGTCGGACCGGAATGCCCATCGACATGGCCAGGTCGGCCGGGCCGATGCAGGTCGCGTCGATGCCTTCGACATCGAGAATCTCGTCAATGCGCTCGACAGCCTCCACCGTCTCGATCTGGACGATGCAGGCGATCTCGTTGTTGGCTTCGGCTGCGTAGTCGGCTC
This sequence comes from Dehalococcoidia bacterium, assembly GCA_034421135.1. Classification (GTDB taxonomy): domain Bacteria; phylum Chloroflexota; class Dehalococcoidia; order Bin125; family Bin125; genus Bin125. The sequence continues at coordinate 31,760 of DAOUKQ010000114.1, read as the reverse complement.
CGCCGTAGAGGAAGCCCCGGTACGCGCCGAAGCCTCGAAGTCCATCCGGCGGATATCGCACCGCGCTGACTGCCTGTTCGGCCTCCGCGCGGTTGTTCACCCAGGGAATAACCACGCCGTACGCGCCGCCGTCGAGAATCCGCTTGATTTCGACCGGGTCGTTCCAGTGGACGCGAGCCATCGGGATCGTGTCGGTCGAGGAGATCACCTGGAACATCTGCACCATCGTGAGCAGGTCGACCGGCGAGTGCTCGCCGTCGACGACGAGCCAGTCCCAACCCTGGTGAGCCATCGACTCGGCGGCGAGGGTCGAACAACTCGATAGCCAGGCGCCAAACGCAGGCTTGCCGTCGGCCCAGAGTCGTTTCACGGTGTTTGGTCGCATCAATGCCCTCCGCTAGCGGCAAGCCGGACTGTCATCTACGTTTCAAAGAGCGTACACGATGGATCGAACATCACACCGATGACCAAGCGCCCCGTTCTCGTCTCCTGGTCGTCGGGCAAAGACTCGGCCTGGGCCCTGCACACGCTGCGGCAGCAAGCCGAACGATACGACGTACGCGGCGTCTTCACGACTGTGACGCCGCACTTTGACAGGGTGTCCATCCAGGCAACTCCTCGGCGCGTGCTTCGCCTGCAGGCCGCGCGATTGGGCTTGCCGCTCTACGAGATACCGATTCCCTATCCGTGTCCCAACGAAGAGTACGAAGCGGCCATGCTCAAGTTTCTGCAAGAAGTTCGCGACCTGCCGGATGATTTGAGGGGCGACACCTTCGCCTTCGGCGACCTGTTCCTCGAAGACATTCGCGAATACCGGCTGTCCAATCTCAGAGGCACCGGCTTCGACGCCGTGTTTCCCATCTGGGGCACTCCGACGGATCAACTGGCCCAGACCATGCTGGACGCGGGACTCAAGGCGATCGTGACGGCAGTCAGTCCGACCTCGAAGCTGGACCGCTCATTCGCCGGTCGGTGGTTCGATCAGTCGTTCCTGGACGACTTACCGGACGGTACCGACCCGCTCGGCGAGAACGGCGAGTTCCACACCTGCGTCGTCGATGGTCCGATGTTCAGCAGTCCCATCGTGGCGCAATCCGGAGAAGTCGTAGGGCGCCCCGTCAGCCGCAATCACGACGGCAGCGGAGGCACGGTCACCGCCTGGTACGCGGACGTGGAGTTACTAGGGGACTAGCGATCCGGATGCGGCGAGAGCGCGACCTTGTCGAGCACCGCCTTGTTGACGACGGAACGCGGCAGGTAGCCCTGGATCACGTCGGCGGCTGCTTCTCCGACTCGCTGGAGCAGGAGCGGCATCGAGTTGTCGGAGTAGAAGGCGGAGTGCGGCGTGGCGATCACGTTGTCGAACTCGAGCAGCGGGTGGTCTTTGTGAACGGGCTCCGGATCCCAGACATCGACGCCTGCGCCGGCGAGCTGGTTGTTCTTGAGCGCGTCGTAGAGCGCCTGCTCATCGACGACTCCGCCGCGGCAGGTCGTGATCAGATAGGCGGTCGGCTTCATCAGGGCCAGTTGTTCTGCGCCGACGATGCCTCGGGTCTCCGGGCTGAGCGGCGGGTGGACCGAGACGTAGTCGGCCTGCATGACTTCTTCAAGTGACGTGAGCCGCACGCCAGCGGCTTCGGCGGCGGCCGGCTCCTGGTAGGGGTCGTAGGCGATCACGTTGAGTCCGAAGGCCTGCGCCCGAATCGCCGCCTGCTGCGCGATGTGTCCAAAGGCCACCAGGCCCAGCGTCTCGCCGTATAGCGGACCCGACGGACCCAGAGGAACCCGCTCGCCGGCGCGGGCGGCGTCGTTGTGGGCGATGAGCTTCCGGTTCAGCGCCAGCAGCAGCGAGATCGCGTGCGTGGCGACCTCGTTGATGCAGTAGTCGGTGATGTTGCAGACGACGATGTCGTAGTCGATGGCGGTCTGCCAGTCGATGTTGTCGAAACCGATCCCGTAGCGCACCACGACCTTGAGATTCGGAGCGGCGTCGAAGATATCCCTGCCCACCTGTCGGTAGCCGCAGATGATTCCGTCGGCGTCGGCGACGTGCGCGGGAATGTCCTCCTGCTGCTCGGGCGTCAGCGCGATCAACTCCGCGTCGGCCTTGGCGATCTGCTCAGCCTCGGCGGTGTGCGGCAGACGCTCCGGCCGCGAGTCGATGTGATAGACCTTGTACTTCGCCATCTGCAAAACCCTCCGCTGCGTGATCGTCAGAGCCAGGTTTGGATGCGGGATCGCGGCACGGCGGGTATCACCGCTTTGAGCCTGCGTCCGTCAGCAGTGAGCGTAAACGACATCTGCTTCCCAGGCTCCAATTCGGGATGCAGGATGCGATTGATCAGGCGCATCGACTCGAAGCGGATCAGCGAGAGCCGCACCTGTTGCTGGTTAGCGGTCGGTCGTGAGACCAGGACGGCGTCGACGAGTTCGTCGAACGATGCCTGCTCGACCAGCAGCAGGTGTTGGACGATGAGCTGCTCAACGACATCCAGCTCGATCTCAATCGACTCCGGTCGGAGTCGTTGCTTGAGCGCAGCGCGCAGCCTCGTGAGTCGGGCGGCGATGCTCACGTCAAGCGCTCAGGTAGGCGGCGATGTCCGGTCCGCCCTCGGTCAGGACGACGCCTGAATCTGCGAGCTGCTCGGTCTCGTCGGCTGGGATGCCGAGCCATTCATCGAGGACGGCGGCGGTGTCCTGCCCGAACTGCGGCGCGTAGCCGTAGACCCGGCCTGGCGTGCGCGACAGCTTGAGCGGCGAAGCCGCCATCGTCACGTCGCCGGCGATGGGATGCTGAACGGTGATGATCATCTCGCGCGCGGCGATTTGCTCCTGTTGAACCGCCTGGCCGATCGTGTTCAGCGGCCCGATCGGAATGCCGTACTGACCCAGAACGCTGACCCAGTGATCGGTCGTCTGCCTGCGCGTCGCCGCGAACAGCACCGGTTCGAGATCGGCGTGGTTCTCGGTACGTTTGAAAGATGTATCGAACCGCTCGTCGCCGACCAGTTCGGGCAAGCCAAGTTCGGCGCAGAAAATCTCCCACTGAGTCGCGATGCCCCAGGAAAGCGCGACGACCATCCAACCGTCGGCGGTCGGGAATGCCTGGAACGGCGTCGCCGAGGGATGCCTCGTGCCGAGCGGTCCCGGCTCCGATCCAGTGGCGAAGAAGCGAGCGACCGCGTTTTCGAGGATGGCGATCTGGCAGTCGAGCATGGAGATATCGACCGACTGTCCCTGACCGCTGAGGTCGCGCTCCCGCATTGCAGCCAGGATGCCGATCGCGGTGTAGAGACCGCCGCAGATGTCGCCGATCGAGGTGCCGGGACGCGCGGGCGGCTCGTTCGGATAGCCGGTGATGCTCATCACGCCGCCCATACCCTGGACGATGATGTCGAGCGCCGGCTTGTCGCGCAGCGGTCCGGTCTGGCCGAAGCCGGAGGTCGAGGCGAAGATCAGGCGCGGATTGCGCGCGAGCAGCGCCTCGGGTCCGATGCCGAGCTTGTCCATTACGCCGGGCGTGAAGTTCTCCATGACCACGTCGGCCTCGTCGACCAACCGCAGGAACAGCTCGCGGCCCGCGTCGGAGCGGAGATCGATCGAGATGCTCTTCTTGCCTCGGTTGACGGACTGGAAGTACATCGACTCGTTGTTGACGAACGGACCGGTCGTGCGGGCGACATCGCCGTGCGGCGGTCGCTCGACCTTGACCACCTCGGCTCCGAGGTCGCAGAGGATCATGGCGGCGTACGGTCCGGCCAGCACCCAGGTGAGGTCGAGGATGCGGATCCCGGCCAGCGGGCCGGGAGGTTGGGTTTGACTGCTCATGTGCGCTCCTAGACATCTCCCTCGCTGGGATCGGTCAGTTCAATATCGGTCACGTTCCACTCCAGCGGTTCGCCCGCGACGAGATGGGCGAGGTTGGTAAAGAAGAACTCAGCCGTGCGCAGATACGAGGCGTCGACGTGGCAGGAATCGTGCGGTGTGATCCGGCAGTTGGGCAGGTCCCAGAGCGGCGAGTCGGCAGCGAGCGGCTCTTCGGGGACCACGTCCAGAACCGCGCCGGCAATCTGACCGGTCTGCAGCGCTTCGCTCAACGCGTCGTGGTCAACCACGCGTCCACGAGCGACGTTGATCAGCAAGGCATGCGATTGCATGGCCGCGAACGCGTCTGCGTCGATCAGATTGATCGTCTCGTCGGTCAGGGGACAACAGACCACGACGTAATCGCTCGCGCTGAGCAGCTCGTGCAGGCGATCGGGCGACAGGTGGGTATCGAGGAATGCGTCGTCGGGTGCTCGGCGCTTGGTGGCGATCGTCTTCATGCCGAACGCCCGACCGAGTCTGGCGCAGGCCTCGCCGATCCCGCCGTATCCGACGATGCCCAGCGTCCGTCCGGCCAGCTCGACCGAATCGATCGGTGACCATCGCCGTTCGGCGTGATGCGCTGCGTGTTCCGGGAGCCGCTTGGCGTGGCTGAGGATGTAGGCGAAGACGTACTCGGCGATCGGTCCGCCATGAACGCCGGGCGAGTTGGTGACGATTGAGCCGGACTCGATCAGATGGGCGAAGATTGCATGGTCGACGCCGGTGCTGGCGGTCTGCATCCACCTGGGACGCGCGGTTCCAAGCAGTTTGATGTACGCGGCTGCGGCGTCGGGCAAGTAGTACAGGTCTTCGGAGAAGAAGAAACCGTCGAGATGGTCCGGGTCGGCGGACCAGGAGCCGTCCGGGCGCAACAGGACGATTTCGGCGTCGGACGAGATTTCACGCAGGCGAGCGCCTGCTCGGTCATGCAACTCGGCAGTCACTCCGATGCGCAGCGGGGAGTTGGACATCGCGGGAACGCCTCTCGAATCGCTAGTGTTCTCGCGGTAGGGTAGTGGCGTCCATGAACCGTCATGACGATTCCGAGAACATCGTCCTGCTCCGGCGCGCCCAGCGCCTGCCGCTGTTCCTGTATTCCCGACCGTTCCGCCGCGTGTTCGCCGGCTGGTGGATGGCCGCCGCAGCGTCGCTGTCGTCGTTTGCGGCGGTCTCGTTCTTCAACCCGGTGCTGGGCGCGCTGACCCCTGAGTTGCAGGCGGAGTACGGCTGGAGCACCGCCTCAATCGCGCTGACGATGGTGATCGGCGGCATCGGCGGCGGCGTTGTGGCGGGATTTGTCGGACCGATCGCCGATCGGCACGGTCCGCGGATGCTGCTCTTCGTTTCGATCGGCTTGGTGACCGGCGCGATGGCGGCGCTGGGATTCGTTGACCAGCTCTGGCAGTTCCTGTTGCTTTGGGGCATCGGCCGCGGGATCACCGTGGCCGTAATCGATATCGCGGTTGTGGTCGTGATCGCGAACTGGTTCATCCAGCGCCGCGGATCGGCGATGGGTCTGACCATGATCGGCACGCGCAGCGGGATGATGATCTTCCCACTGGTGATCACCGCCGGATTCTGGCTGGGCGGGTTGCGCGAGGCATTCCTGCTGATGGCGCTGCTGGTCGGCGTGGTTGGCTTGTTGCCCCCGCTGATCATGCGGCGACGGCCGGAGGATGTCGGCCTGCGACCCGACGGCCTGCGGCGCAGCGGTCGGCGCGTGGATGCGGGAGCGTCGGCTCCGCTGCCTGACGATCCTGATTGGACCGTGCGCGAGGCGGTCCGCACGCGGGCGTTTTGGCTGCTGCTGTTCGGGACGACCATGCTGATGGTCGTCGGCGGATCGGTGAACTTCACCTTCGTCTCACACATGACCCAGAACGGGATCGACGCCGACACCGCTCGCTCCGCGCTGGCGCTATGGGCGGGAATGGGAATCATCGGAGGAGTGGTGGGCGGAGAACTGCGCCAGCGAATGGCGGTTCGTTTTGCGCTACCGCTCGTGATCTGCGTCACGGCGAGCGCGGTCGTCTGGTTCATCCTGACCGACACGGTCTGGATGGCATTTGTGTTCGCTGTTTGGCACGGACTCTCGTTCGGCGCGCAGTTGCCGCTCAACCGGATCTCGTTCCCCGACTACTTCGGCCGCTACTCGGTCGGACGGATCCGCTCGGTCACGGCCCCGCCGCAACTCATTCTCAACGCCTTCGGACCGTTCCTGTCTGGTTTGGTGATCGACAACCGAGGCTCGTACGACCTGATCTACATCGTCTTCGTCGGCCTGTTGCTCTGCGCCGCCCTCAGCGTCCTGATGGCCCGTCGCCCGGAGCCGCCTATCCGTTAGTAGCTGGCTCCTCTTCAGGTCCAGTTTGCCTTGGATCGCGTTCAGGGCCGAACAAGTCGGACAGGCTGCAACGGAATCCCGGTAGGACACCGAGTCCGTCCAGCTCGTCGGTACCGCTTAGGGTGATGGTGTCATGTCCCGTGCGGTAGATGCTCACCTTGCGTTGTTCCGGCTGAACGACCCATACGGCGCCTGCGCCGTAGTACAGCCACATATGCGCCTTATCGTGTACCTGTCTTCGACGATCGTTTGGCGATTCAACCTCAATCACGAGATTGGGAACGACATCGGTGTATCCGAGGAATGCCGCGTCGGGTGAAAGTCGGTCCGCATCGAAAAACGCGACGTCAGGCGCCCGGACAGTGTCGGGCGCACGCTCAATCCTCACGCCGGCGCCGCCGATCACGGTGCCTTGTCTCCCCGCCTCCACAAACATCGAGAGCAGGAAAATCAGTCTTGCGACAATCTTCCCGTGCAGAAATCCGGGCGGCCCCTCTTCGCACAACTCCCCTCGGATCAGCTCGCCGTAGAACTCGTCTTTGGAGAGCTGCAAGAGTTCGTCGGCGGTGACCAAGCGAGGAGGAGCGCCGGGGTGAGATTCAGTGACCATGGATCCATGCTACGCATTCCCGAGTGAATGGTCCGCTCGAAAGCCGAGAAGTGTCCGCGAGGCTAGACGCCGAACAAGTCGCCAACTCGGCAGCTGAACTCTGGGAGGATGTCCTGGCCGGAGACGAACTTGTCCGTTGACAGCGATATCGCCTCTGCGTCGGGTCGATAGATGTCCAGGGTTCGAGATTCGGGAATCAGCACCCAGACCAGGGGCACGCCGTAATCCAACCACATCCGCGCGCGCCGCTCCATGTCGGGAAGGGAGTCATTCGGCGAACGAATCTCGACCGCAAGGTCGGGCGGCAACTCCGCGAAGCCGGGAATCTCCTCATTGAGTCCCATCCGGTCCGCGGCGTAGTAGGCGACGTCCGGCGCCCTCACGGTGTCGGGTCCGCGTTCGGTGACAACGCCCACATCGCCCGGCAACACCGTGCCCATCGACCTTGGCAGCACAAAGGACATCAGCACATAGGTGAGCAGACCCATGATCTTGTTGTGCCGGACGCCTGGCCGCATGAGTTCAACCAGCTCCCCTCGGACTAGCTCGCCGTAGAACCCGTTCGCGGAGAGTTCCAGGAGTTCCTCGGCGGTGACGAGCTTGGGGGAGCTGGTTGTGGTCATGCCCTCATGCTACGCATTCGCGAGGATCAGCGTGCCGGCTGAGGCGAACATGCCTCCGGGACCGTGGGCCATGCTGACGTTGACATCGGGAACCTGGCGGTCGCCGCATTCGCCTCGGAGTTGGCGGACCGACTCGATGATCGCGAACATGCCGTACATGCCGGTATGGCAATACGAGAGGCCGCCGCCGTTGGTGTTCATTGGGAAGTCGCCGCCGGGGCCGGACTTGTAGATGACCTCGCCGTTGGGGCCGGTCTTGGTCTCGGCGAAGAACGGGCCGCCCTCGCCCTTAGGCACGAATCCGAGGTCCTCGGCCGCCATCAGCGGCGTGAACGTGAAGGCGTCGTAGAACATGCAGTGGTCGATGTCCTGCGGGCCCAGACCGGCGCTCTTGTAGGCGGCCTCGCCGGCGATCCGGTAGCCGTCGGCGGTCGTGTGGTCGCGCATCTGCGAGACCATCCAGTGCGCCGCCGCTTCGCCGGCGCCGAGCACGTAGACCGGGTCCTTGGCGAAGTCCTTCGCACGCTCTTCCGAGACCAGCACCAACGCACCGCCGCCGTCGGCGACGACGCAGCAGTCGAGCAGGTTGAACGGGTAGCAGATCATCCGCGAGTTCAGCACGTCCTGCGGGGTGATTGGTCCGCCGCCGCGCTCGGGCGCTCGGCGATGGCTGCCCATCATCGCCATCGGGTTGAGGTTGGCCCAGGCGCGAGTCGCTGCCGCGATGTGCGCGAGGTGTTCCTTGGTCGTGCCGTACTCGTGGAAGTGGCGCAGCACCGGAATGGAGAACGTGGTCGGCGCGCCGCCGATGGCGAACGGCGCCTCGTACTGGCCGCCCGGCGATGATGCCGAGCCGCCGCGCGGCGCGTCGACGCCCGAGCGTCCGCTCTCGCCGTGGGTGACCAGGGCGACATCGCAGTAGCCGGCCATGATCGCGGCGACGGCGTGGCGGACGTGAATCATGAAGGAGCAGCCGCCGACCGATGTGCCGTCAATGTAGCGCGGCTGGATGCCGAGGTACTCGGCGACCTCGTTGGGAATCGCGCCGGCGCAGAGCAGGCCGTCGACGTCGGCCAGCGACATGCCGGCATCGTCGAGCGCGTTCTTGGCCGCTTGCGCATGCAGCGCGAGCCGCGACATGTGGGGCAGTTGGCCCAGATCGTCGGTCTCGGCAGCGCCGACGATGGCGACCTTGTGTCGAATCTGATCCATGAGTGGTCTCCGTTCCAGAGAAGAACTGGGTATCGGCGCTTAAGCAGGCTTGAACTTGGGCAGCGTGACCTCATCGGTCACGTCGTCGAAGACGATCTCGACATCCATGTCGACCGTGGTCTGGTAGGGGTCGTCGATGATCAGGTTGGACATCATGCGCGGTCCCTCTTCGAGCTCGATTACGGCGATCACGTAGGGCGGCGGGTTGTCCTCGGAGTTGTAGGGGGGAATCGGCTGGTGCGAGATCACGAACGTGTGGACCTTGCCCCTGCCGGATGCCTGCATCCACTTGATGTCCCAGTTGAAGCACTTGGGCATGGGACAGAAGGGTCGTGGATAGAAGTGGGGCCCACAGTCGTCACAGGTGGGCAGCATCAGCTTGTGTTCTTTGAGACCGTCCCAGTAGGGCTGCGATTCAGGCGTCGCCACTGGCAGTCTGCCTGCGTAGTCGGCCATTCTGTGCTCCTCTTCGAGTGATCGGGTTATCCAACGCGATGCTACACGACGGCGGCGCGATCACCGCTTCGATGACTCCCGCTCGATCCAGGTTTGTTCGAGCGCGGCCTTGCGATCCGTCCAGGCGGGATCCACGCTTCGGCGCTGGCGAGCGATCTCGGCCAGCAACACGGCGGCGGCGACCGAGACGTTGAGCGACTGGACGAATCCGACCATGGGCACGATGACCGCGCCGTCGGCCAGTTCGGTCATCTCCTCGGAGCAGCCGGCGTGCTCGTTGCCGAGCACGATCGCCGAGGGTCCGCTGAAGTCGACATTGAGGTAGTCCTCCGTGTCGTCGGTGAGCTGGGTCGCATAGACCTTGATGCCTTCGTCGTGCAACGCGTCGACGCACGCCGCAGCCGAGTCGTAGCGCGTAATGTCGAGCCATTTCTCGGCCTGCGCAGCCGCGCCTCGGGAGATTTCCGGAAAGATCTGGTTGGTGTACACCAGCGCGACTCTGCCGACGCCAAAGGCGTCGCAGCTACGCAGAATGGCGGAGGCGTTGTGCGGATCGTGAACGTTCTCGATCACGACGACCAGATCGTCGTGCCGGCGCTCCAGCACTTCGCGCATTCGGGCGAGACGACGTTCGGTGATCGGTCGGAAGCCGCTCAGCGTGTCGTTGCTGTCGGAGTCAGTCACACGGCGCCCCATCCCAACCACTCGTCATACCCGCGCTTGCCTCGGGTATGACGAAGCCGTATGGGAGTCGGGCCCTAGACCGCGCACTCGCCTTCGCCGCGTTCGAGGATGTAGATGTCCTTGCGATCCCAGTCGATGAACATCGGTAGCGTGTCGGCTGAGAATTCCGGTGGCAGCGTGAGGTCGTTCAACGACTCCTGGATCGGGCTCAGACCGACTCGGTCGACCCAGGAACTGAACAACTCCTGGTCGTCCTCGCGACCGGAGTGGTAGAGGTCGATGACTCGTTCAACCGCGTCGGGGACGCGCTTGGCGGGAATGCGGACCTTGGGCACCAGGGACCCGAGACGGATCTCCTCGGTCCGATAAGTTCCCGCGACGAACATGTGGTATGCGGGAATCTGGCGGTTGCCGACCTTGATCGCGGCGCCGTGGAAGCCGATGTCGGCGATGTGATGCTGACCGCAACTGTTGGGGCAGCCGCTCATGTGGATGCGCATCTTGCGAGTCAGCGGATCGTCGATCGCCATCTCGCGGACACGCTCCTGGACGGCGCGATTGAGTCCCATGGACGAGGTAATGCCCAGCTTGCAGCTATCGGTGCCGGGGCAGGAGACGACATCTTCGATCTCCTGGGCATCGGGCGCGCCCATGCCGAGCGCGTCGAGTTCGCGCCAGACCGCGTAGACCGCATCGTTGGGAATCCAGCGCAGGACGACGTTCTGCTGCGGCGTCGTGCGGGCGCGCTCGCGACCGTACTTGCGCAGAATCTCGGCCAGACCGCGGAACTGTTCGGGCGTCAAGTCGCCCTGATCGATTGAGGCTTCAACCGCGGAGTAGCCCGCTTGCACCTGTGGCCGGACGTTGGTCGCGACGAATCGCTCGAAGCGCGCGGCGTCGCCGTTGGGCGACGGGAGTTCGACGGAAACGTCGCGTTCGTCGGATGCTTCGTCGTCGAGGTAGAGCAGTTCCTGGAGCGGCGGCGTCTCGCTCGCCCAGCTCTTCGTTAATTCCTCGTCGACCATCTCGCGGAACGTCTCCTCGCCGACGCGGTGGACGAGGAACTTGAGCCGCGCCTTGAGGATGTTCTTGCGCAGCTCGTCGGCGGCGTTAAAGATGCGGATGACGGCCTCGGAGAGCGTGAGGAACTCCGACATCGGAACGAAGTCGGTCAGCGTGACCGCTTCCTTGGGCATCGTCGAGAGTCCGCCGCCGACCATCACGCGGAATCCGCGCACTTCCTCGCCGTCGATCACGCGGACCTGGGAGAAAAACGCGAGGTCGTGGATCGCGGCTATCGCGGAATCGGCCTCTCGGCCCGTGAAGTACACCTTGAACTTGCGCGGCAGGAGTTGGGTGATCGAGTTACGCACCCAGTAGCGGACGAACGCGCCGGCGTACGGCGTGGGGTCGAAGACCTCGTCTTCCGAGATGCCGGCCCAGGGGTCGGCGGTGACGTTCCGTACCGTGTTGCCGCAGGCCTCGCGCGAGGAGAGTCCAACCTTGCCCAGGACGCGCAGCATGTCGGGCATCTGGTCGAGCGGCACGAAGTGGACCTGGATGTTCTGTCGGGTGGTGATGTGACCCTTGCCCAGCGGCGCGAAGGTCTCGCAGACCTCAGCGAGGCCGTCGAGCTGGTCGGACGTCACACCGCCCATGGGCAGCTTGATCCGGTTCATGTGCACATCGGGCTGGCGCTGTCCGTAGACGCCCTGCCGCAGGCGGTAGAGCATGAACTCGACTTCGTCGCGCTGTTGCTCGCGGAAGGCGGTCGCTTCGGTCTCGAAGTCGTTGAGTTCGTCATCCCAGATCGGAATCACGACGCCGGGGGTGTCAGTGTGGGTTGCGGTCATACCGTAGTACTCCAACCATGTTTGTCTGGTTTTCAGCTTAGCAGCGAAGCATCAATCGCCACGTGTCGCGGACCTCGAAGACCGGCGGCGCGGGTTCGGATGTCGGACAGCGATTCACGGCCGGCCGGCGTGCGCTCTCCCGAGCTCATGACCGACCGCAAGATCGGCTCGCCGCCGTTCGAGGGCGGGTCGTCGAAGCGGCCGATCTGATCGCGCTCCGGCTGTCTCCAGACCTGCTTGCGGTGTCCAATGCTGGGTTTGCCGATGGAGCGTTTTGCAACGGCGCTGCCCTGGTAGGCGACCATCTTGTAGGCAGAGTCCAACGTCGCAGCGTCCGGCGGCGCGACGATGCTCGTGCCGCAGGCGAAGGTATCGATTGGCGCATTCGAGCCGACCAACTCGGCGATCCGGTACTCGTCGAGGCCGCCGCTGGCGACGATGCGTACGTCCGACAAGCCGGCGGTGTCGAGCTTGATCCGGGCCTGCCAGGCTTCGGCACGCAAGTCGCCGGAGTCGATCCGAATCGCCCCGACCGAGCCGTGTCCGTGTTGCTTCGCGGTCCTGATTGCATTCGTGACGCCGTCGGCGGTGTCGTAGGTGTCGACCAGCAGCGTGGTGCCCGGATAGCGGGCCGCGAAGGCGTCGAACGCGTCGGCCTCGCTCTCGCTGGCGAGCACGAAGCTGTGCGCCATTGTTCCTGTGACCGGAATCCCATAGCGGCGCCCGGCCTCGACCGACGACGTGGCCTCAAATCCGGCAATGTACGTCGCGCGGGACGCCTCGACGGCAGCCTCCGCGCCATGCGCTCGGCGACCGCCAAACTCGATCACGGGTCGCCCCGCTGCGGCGTCGACGGTGCGGGCCGCCTTGCTCGCGACCAGCGTCGGATACGCGATCTGGTTGATCATCGCCGTCTCGACGATCTGCGCCTCGGGCAGCGGGGCGATGACCTGGATCAGCGGTTCGTGCGCATAGACGATCGTTCCTTCCGGCGGCGCCCAGACATCGCCGGTGAAGCGAAGGTCGCGGAGCCGGTCGACGAATGCGTTGTCGAACTGCGGTAGCGAACTGACGAATGCAAGATCGTCGTCGTTGAAACGAAGCGATTCGAGGAAGTCGAGCGCCCGGTCGAGACCGGCGGCGACCAGGTAGTCCCAGCTTTCGGGTAGCTCGCGGACGGTTAGCTCGAACACGGCTTCGCCGATCATGCCGCGCTCGTAGTAGACCTGCGACATGGTCAGCTCGTAGAGATCGACGAACAGGGCGGACGGCGTGTTCACTGGCTGAACACTATTCGATGATTGCGCCGGCGGCGGTCATGTCGGCGAGCGCGGCTTCCCCGTCGCCGCCCTGCAGATCGACCGCAGCGACCGCGTGTGAGGGAACGAGCACCTCGAACCCCAGTCGGCAGGCGTCGAGCACGGTTTCCTTGACGCAGTAGTCGGTGGCGAGTCCGACCACGACGCAGCGCTCGACGCCGGCGTTGAGCAGGATCTCTTCGAGATCGGTTTCTTGCGGGTCGCCGCTGACGGGATCTCGAGTGGTGAAGCCCGAGTAGCCGTCGTTGCCGTCGACCCCTTTGCGCACGACGGGTCCGGCGTCGAGTTTGAGTCCGTCGTGGAACTGCGCGCCCCAGGATTCGGCGACGCAGTGGACGGGCCAGAGCCCGCCGTCCCGCTCGAAGTGCGGCGTGTGTTCGGGATGCCAGTCCTGCGTGTAGACGACGATCGCGCCGGCCTCGGAAGCGTCGCTGATCGCCTGATTCGCGCGATCGACCACAGATTCGGCGCCGGTCACGTACAGCGATCCGTCGGCATGCGCGAAGTCGTTCTGGATATCAACGACGATCAGCGCGGTCTGCGGGTCGAAGGATGGCACGGGTTGGCGTCAGAGAGGGAGTTGGAGGCGACGACCGGATTCGAACCGGTGATAAGGGTTTTGCAGACCCCTGCCTTACCACTTGGCCACGTCGCCGGGAGTCAGATGCATTGTGCTGGAGCGGAAGAAGGGATTCGAACCCTCGACCTTCTCCTTGGCAAGGAGACGCGCTACCGCTGCGCCACTTCCGCTCGGTCAGGACATTGTACCCGTCGATTGCCGGTCGGCGGTAGTCCGTATGTTGGTGCCGAGGAGAGGACTCGAACCTCCACGCCCGCAATGGGCACAGCGCCCTCAACGCTGCGTGTCTACCAGTTCCACCACCTCGGCAATGTCGGTGGGTTGGCCAGTCGGGTTGCTCTGGCAGGGGTGGCAGGACTCGAACCCGCGACCTACGGTTTTGGAGACCGTTGCTCTGCCAAACTGAGCTACACCCCTCCGCAAGTTCAAATCATAGCAGGTAATCGGACGGTCACTTGTCGCCGATTTCGCTGATCGCGGCCTGAATGCGCTCGGGGTAATCGCCGACGATTCCGGTTGCGCCCAACTTGACACATCGCTCGATATCCGCCCGCTCGTTGACCGTCCAGACGAACGCCGCCAACCCGTGGGCACGGCATCCGGCGACATGCTGCTCGCTCAGACCGGACCCGTGCATCGAAATGCCGTCCAATCGGTGTTCCGCCGCGATCCGCCAGATGTCGGGCGTCGGCGCGAGGCAGAGGTGAGCAATCCGCCGGCCGTGCGGCGCTCGCCGCGCCAGCTCGATCACCGTCTCCGAGTCGAAGCTCCAGAGCCAGGTCCAGGGAATCGCCTCGGCCGCGGCGATGTCGTTGAGCACCGCGTCGCACAGCGCTCCCACATCATCGCCAGGCGTCACCTTCAACTCCACGACGAACAGCATCCGGCCGTCAACCAGGGCCAATGCGTCGCGCAGCGTCGGCACGGGTTCGCCCTGTCCTGCATCAACTTCGGATAGCGAATCAAGGGACATGTCTGCGACGCGTCCGTGGGCATCGGTCGTCCTGCCGAGATCGTCGTCGTGGATCAGGACAGGAACGCCGTCGGCGCAGAGCCGGACGTCGATTTCGACGCCATCGCAGCCCATGTCGAGCGCGGTCCGGATGCCGAGCAGCGTGTTTTCCGGGGCGTGACCCATCGTCGTGCGGTGGGCAATCGCGAGGGGTCGGTCGTGCTGCGTGTCGAGCGGGGTATCGTGGGACATCGGCGAACTCGATTGCGGTTGCTGCGATGCAGCGTTGGAGATGCTGAATGCGGAACGAGGATATCGCCGAGACGTTCAATCGCAGCGGAGCCGACTACGAAGCGTCCGCGCCTGAGCTGATCAATCTCGCCGCATCGGAGCTGATCCAGCGGCTCAATCTGCAGCCGGATAGCGACTTGATCGACCTGGGCTGCGGTCCAGGCACCGTCATCGCCCATGCAGCGCCGATCCTGACGCGGGGCAGCGCCATCGGCGTCGATCTGTCGCGCGTGCAGCTCGAACTGGCTCGCGACCGCTTCCGCCGCTCGGTCCTTGCGCCTCGATTCATCCACGAAGACGCCGTCGCGACCAGCTTGCAGCATCGGTCCGCGACCGCTGTGTCGCTGGGATTGGTGCTGCCCTACTCGGAGCGGCCGCTGCACCTGCTCAAGGAAGCGACGCGACTGGTCCGACTGAACGGCCGTGTTGCGGCGACGGTGATCGGATCGCCGTTCTTCGGATCGGCGGGGACGCGATTGCTCGGCCAACTGGAACGGCGCGGCATCGCCTGGCCCGAGGTCGAGGTGCAATTCGATCCGCGAGAAGCGGTCCGCCTGGCGCTGCTCAGCGAAAACGACAATCGCCGCCTCGACGACGTGACGATCGAAGAGATCGAGCGAGAGTTCTGGTGGTCTGACTTCGACGCCTGGTGGCGGATGCTGGGCGCGTTCGGATTCCTGCCAGCGGGCCGCGAACGGATGCTCGACGCGATCGCGCGGGACTTGCGGGAGGATGATCGAGTCGTCGATCCCGACGGTCAGGTGCGCTGTCCGGTCAAGATCTGGCTGCTCTCGGCGACGGTATGCAAAGGAGATCCCTGGGTATGACGACACCTACCGAGCGCAAGCGGCGCATCTCGGTCAACCTGCCCTGGAATCCAGACTTCGTCGATACGTTCCTTTCGCGGGCGCGACTGGCCGACGAGATCGGCGTCGACACGATCTGCGTGATCGAGGGCTATGGGCACGACGCCTTCACCGGCATGGCGCTACTCGCGCACAATACGTCTCACGTGCGGATCGCGTCGGCGATCGTCAACGTGTTCTCGAGAACTCCGGCGACGCTGGCGCAGAGTTTCGGCACCGTCGACCAGCTCTCGGGCGGTCGCGTCGTAGTGGGCCTGGGCGCGAGCGCGCCGGGCGCAATCGAGCGCTTTCACGGCGTCAAGTTCGAGCGTCCGTTTGCCCGCATCCGCGAGGCCGTCGAGCTGATCCGGCTGTACTGGTCGCGGGAGCGATTCAGCTACGACGGTCCCACGATCCACGTCGAACGGGCGCTGGTCAGCGGCATGATCCCGGCCCAGCCGACGCCGCAGATTCACCTGGCCACGCTCAATCCGACATCCGTCAAGATGACCGCCGAGATCGCCGACGGCTGGATGCCGACCTGGATTCCCAACGACCGCGTCGCCAAGTCGGTCGAGCAGGTGCGTCAGTGGTCGGTTGATGTCGGCAGGAGCGCCGACGCCGTGGAGGTCCGCTCGCCCGGCTCGGCGACGGTGGTGCTTGATCCGGCGCGGCAAGCGGAGCTTGATCGCGGATTCGCACAAGGATTGTCGTTCTTTGCGGTCCGCAACGGACCGGGCTATTTCCGCCAGTTCGAGCGCCAGGGGTTCGCCGACGAGGTCGCGGCGATGCGCGACGCATGGCAGGCTGGCGGTCCCGGCGCGGCCGCCGAGATCGCGATGGAGATCGCGCCGCGATTCTCCGCACGCGGGCCGGTCGAAGCGTGCATCCGCCACATCGACGATCAGTCGGCAGCCGGCGTCGACTTGCACCAGGTCTCGGTCGATACCGACGACGACCAGCAGTGGGCGGACGTATTGGCGCAGGTCGTCGGCTAACGTTTGACAAGGAACCAGAGAAGGCATCTACAGGTACACAGACAACAGGAGGACTGACGATGGCTGACAACGATCTCGCAGCGGCGCTGGCCAAGTTTACCGATCGCGCGCTGCGCTGGACCGCGCAATCGATGGAGGACCTGTCCCAGGACGAGGTCCACTTCCGCACCTACGAGGGTCAGAACTGCATCGGCTTCGAGGCCTGGCACATCGCTCGAACCGCCGACAACCTGATCCACTTCGCGTTCGAGCGCGAGAAGCCGATCTGGCTGGCCAAGAGCATGCACGAGGAGTGGGGACTGCCCAAGGTCGACCAGGGCACCGGCACCACGTATGACGAGGTCTCGAGCTGGGTGTTCCCCGATGGCGCCACCATCGCCGGCTACCTCACCGACGTCGCCGACGTGATCGTCCCGCGCATCGCCGATATGACGCCCGAGTACCTGAACTCGATCACGCGCATCGTCCCCCAGGGCGAGCTACCCAAGTGGGAGATCATCGGCCAGGTGATCATCAACCACTCCAACAACCACCTCGGCCAGATCAACGTCGGCCGCTCGATGCAGGGCAAGGAAGGTCTCGGCTTCTAGCCCGCCATCTGCCCGTCCCCGATTTATTCGGGGACCCGCTCGGTTCCTCTCGCCCCCTGGGAGGAGATGCCGAACGCAGAGGGGCTCCCAGAGTGAGCACAACATGCCCAACCCTGACCATCCCGAACTCGTCCAGCACGTCTCCCTCACCGAGCAGGTCGCCGCGACGCGCTCAGGCGCGCTCTCGCTCCAGGACCTGATCGCGCAGACGCTGGATCGGCTCGACGAGGTCAACCCGCTCATCCGGGCCATGCTGCCCGACCCTCGGCAGCGCGAACGGCTGTCGACGGAAGCGGCTGCGCTGATCGAGCGCTGGCCGGATCCCGATGATCGTCCGTCGCTGTACGGTGCCATGGTTGCGGTCAAGGACATCTTCAACGTCGACCGGATGCCGACGCGCGCCGGCTCGGCCGTGCCGCCCGAGTCATTCAGCGGCCGCGAGGCCGATGTCGTGGCGCGATTACGGAACGCCGGCGCGCTGATCTTGGGCAAGGCGGTGACGACGGAGTTCGCCTTCTTCGCCTCCGGCGCGACCGCGAATCCGCACAACCGCGAGCACACGCCCGGCGGATCGAGCAGTGGTTCGGCGGCCGCGGTCGCCGCGGGCATCGCGCCGTTGGCGCTGGGATCGCAGACGGTCGGCTCGGTCATCCGTCCGGCGTCGTTCTGTGGTGTGGTCGGTTTCAAACCGTCGTACGACCGGATTCCTACGGGCGGCACGCTGTACTACTCGCCGTCGGTCGACACCGTCGGCTGTTTCGTCCACTCGGTCGCCGATGCCATCCTGGTCGCGTCGTCGCTGCTGCTGGGCTGGCGCGAGGGTGAGGACGCTGAGGCGGCGTCTCCACGAGTAGGGATCCCGACGGGAGCATTCCTCGATCAGGCCGGCGCAGAGGCGCGCGCGGCGCTCGACGACGCAGCTGAGAAGCTCCGGGAAGCCGGGATTAGCGTGGAGCCAACGCCGACGCTGCACGACATCGATCAGATCAACGTCCGGCATCGACAGATGACGACGTTCGAGTTCGCCGAGACGCACCGCGAGCGGTATGCGAAGTACGGCGCGATGTTCCGTCCCGAGAGCGCCCGACTGTATGAGGAGGGGCTGTCAATCGCGACCGCCGACGCCGAGGCCGGCCGAGCCAGCCGGATCGCCGTGCGACAGCGACTGCACGAGCGAATGGATCGAGCCGGCATCGATGTTTGGCTGGCCCCATCCGCCGTCGGAGCCGCGCCGCGCGGTCTGGGCTCGACCGGCGAGCCGGCGATGAATCTGCCCTGGACCCACGCCGGGATGCCGGTGGTCAACCTGCCGTTCGGACAGGTCGACGGGCTGCCGCTGGGGCTGTCGCTGGTCGGCCGCTTCGGCCACGACGAAACGCTGCTCGGTCAGGCGGCAATAGTGGAGTCGGCTCTGGCGGGAGAGTAGCGGTTCATCACGCGGCCTCGCACAGCACCACGACCCGTCATTGCCGCCCGACGAGACTGGTGCGCAATACCAGATCTCGTCATTCCCGCGCAGGCGGGAATCCATCCGGCTATCTGCTCAGCAAGCAAAGAAACCGATCGAATCCCGCCGTTCAGTCGCTCAGGCAAGAGTCACCCCGAGCGGGCTGAATCACCCTCGTTGTCCGCTGCCGCCGCATCGTGAAGTTCGAGATACTCGCGGCAAGCGCGCGTATGACGAAACACCTGGGTCAAGCTGCTGGAAGCTGCGCCATCTGAGAACGACAGGGCGAACTGATGCTACGCAGGTAGCTTCGAGCGCCGCCTGGCGGCTCGGCTTCTGCGGTTGTCGATGAGCTTGATCTCTACTCGGTAGTCCATCGCTCTTGCGATTTGGTCGAGTGTCTCCAGTTTGGGGCTGTGCTCGCCGCTCTCGAACCGACTGATTTCGCCCTGGCTGACGCCCGCAAGTTCAGCCAGCGTCTGTTGCGTCAACTTGCGAGCGCGCCTCGCCCGCACCAATGCGCCAATCGCGGCACTACGGAGCTCGAGTCGCGCGTACTCTTCTCGAAGCTCCTGACTGCCCTCCCGGAGCAGCCGGTCGCGTGCTTCAGCGTGCGTGAGTCCCTGTTTGTCGGCCATGGATCTGTCCGTTCCGCCTGAGCCGTTAAAGTCCTGACCATTCGACTTGGCGCCGATAGTTCCGCTGCGCCCGCCGCAAGTCCTTGGCATCCGTCCGCTGCGTCGATTTCCTCCACGCATGCAGCGGAACAAGCTCATTGCGAATGGGGGCGAAAGCGACACGATGCCCGCCCGGTCGTAGCTCCCCGATTCTCAGTTCGCGGTCGATGATTCGGCTGAAGCGGGTTCCTGGCTGTTGCGCTCCCGCCATACCGTGCTCGGCCAGAAGATCGATATCGAGCAGAATGCGCGCCGCCTCAGAACTGCGGCCGACGCGATCAAGCGAAGCAATGTAGTCGGCTACGGGCACTGAACCATCTTCGTTCTTGAAGTGACTGACCTCCGGCACTCTTGAAATATCACACGGATCCAATATTGAGGTAGCGCGCGCAATCTGGGGGTGGCTGCTCTCCGGCTACCGGCCGGTCTTCGCTCGCAGCGATCGTTCGATGCTCCGCGTGTCTGAAGGTGCGGTGCTCCGTTCCTGCGCCTCCCCGCGGTGGCTTCGGCCAACTCGGTCTCCGCGAGACGCTGATCGGAACGGCCGCTCCCATGGTGAATCGAAGTGGCGCATTGAGCTGTACATACAACCGAAGTACACCCTCCGCATGTCTACAACAGCGCAATCCCGGCGCTGGTCGATTCGAGCCTCTTCCGGCGACGATGCGATCGTGCGCCGCGCGCTCGCCCGGCAAGGCGCGTCGCTGAATGAGTACGTAGTCCGGCATGCGGTCTCGGCCGCCATTGACGATCTTGCCGATCGGCGTCGGTCGAACCGCTACATCGGCCTGGCCCGGATCGAGCGCCTCCGACTTGATTGCGACCCGATCGATGTGGCCCGCCACTCGTCGGAGCTCGAACGTCATACTGGATTCAGACGGTGACGCACGGGAGCGGCAGATGCCTGCCAACGACCACATTCGCTACGAACCGGACCAGGTCGCGCCCTGGCCGTTGACGCTCAACGTCTCGTTCCAGGGCGCGGTGCTGATCATCTCGAACACGGTCACCTTCGTCGTGATCTTCTCGGCCGCCTTCGAGGACGACGGCAGCTACGCCTCATGGGCGATGGTCGGCGCGCTGATTGTCGCTGGACTGGTGACTGCGCTGCACGCGTCGCGGCTGGGACGGGTGGGACCGGGCCACATCCTGCTCATGGGTTCGGGCGTGCCCTTCCTGGCTGCCTGCGTATTGGCGGTCGATGCGGGCGGCCTGGAGCTGATGTCGAGCCTGGTGATCGCGTCCTCCCTGATCCAGTTCGCGGTGGCGGCCTGGCTGGCGCAGCTCCGGCGGCTGATTACTCCGGTCGTATCGGGCGTGGCGTTCATGATGATCGCGCTCTCGGCAATGCCGATTGCGATCGAGCGGATGAGCGACGTGCCGGCCGGCGCGTCCGATGTCGCCGGTCCGGCGGTGGGCGTCGCGGCGCTGGGATTCACGGCGTTGCTGATGCTGCGCGGCGTGGGGTTGTGGAGCCTCTGGGCGATGCCGATTGCGATCGTCGCGGCTTGTCTCGTGGCCATTCCGCTCGGCGTCTACGACGCGCAACCGATCAGCGACGCTCCCTGGATCGATCTTCCCCAGACCGGCGGCTGGCCAGGCTTCGCCTCGATTCTCGATCGCGACTTCTGGGTCTTGCTGCTCGTCTTCCTCGTCGTGAGCGCGGTGGTCGCGGTGCGGTCGAGCAGCGAAGGCGCGGCGATTCAGCAGGTGTCACGACGCGCGCCGCGCTCGATTGATTTCCGCGGTGTGCAGCGGACGCTCAACGTCGGCGGGATCGCGGTGCTGTGCTCGGGACTGGCGGGAACGCCGCCGACGATTGCCTATCTGCCCTCGACCATCTCGCTGCTCAACTTCACCGGTGTCGCGTCGCGCCGGGCGGGGATCGTGATGGGCGGGATGTTGATCGTGCTGGCGCTGCTGCCCAAGGCCGTCGCCGTGCTACTGACGATCCCGCGACCAGTCAGCGGGGCGCTGCTGATGGTCGTGATGGGCCTGCTCTTCGTTGAGGGCATGCGCTCGGTGATGCGTGAGGGGCTGAACCGCCAGCGGGCGTTCATTGTCGGCATCTCGCTGGCGATTGCGGTGGGATTGCAGAACCAGACCGGACTGCTTGAGTCCGTCGGCGGATCGTGGTCCGGTGTGCTCGGCAACGGCGTGCTGGTCGGGGTTGGCGCCGCCGTCCTGCTGACGCTGGTGCAAGAACTGACCGGCTCGCGCCGTAGCCGGCTGGAGACCGCGCTGGACTACTCGGCCCTGCCCGATCTCGATGCCTTCTTGCGCGGCCTGGCTGACCGAATGGCCTGGACCGAGGCGTCGACCGAGCGGCTCTGTGCGGCGGGCGAGGAGACGCTCTCGGCGATGATGCAACTGCGCGAGGATCACGAGGCCGACGCGCCGCCTCGGGTGATGGTCAACGCGCGGCCCGGTTCGGGCATGATCGAGCTGGAGTTCCTGGCCCTGTTCTCGGAGGAGAACCTGGAGGACCGGATCGCCTACATCAGCGAGCAGGCCGAAGCGCCCGATGTGGGCGACATCTCCTTCCGTCTGCTGCGCCTCTACGCGAGCGCGGTGCGGCATCGGAAGTACTACGGCATCGACATCGTCACAGTCGAGGTCGAACGCGGCGGCTGACCGCTATCATTGTCCCTGGATCCCGGCGCGAACGATTCACGCAATAGCAGGAAGCAGGCTGAGATGAACGGCTTTGTGGTGATCGACACCGAGGTGATTGACCAGGAGGCGTTCGCGGAGTTCGTCGTGCGGATTCCCGAGGCGATGATCGCGAACGGCGGCCGCTTCGTCGTCCGCGGAGGCCGCAGCGAGGTGGTCGAGGGCGACTGGAACCCGCAGCGGCTGGTGATCATGGAGTTCGACAGCTACGACGCGGCGCGGGCCTTCATCAACTCGGCCGAGTACGTCGCGCTCGATGAGTTGCGTCACCGCGCGGTCAAGTCCCGAGTCGTCGTGACCGAGGGCTTCGCGGGCGAGGCGTAGCCGCCGACCTCGCGCCGCCGGGCGCAGAAGCAGGTCACCGTTCGCAGTCTGGGCAATACGGGCAGCGCTGGCAGTGCAGGCGGGTGCGGCATCTTGCCGACGACCGCACTGAGCGCCAGGTCGTGTGGTCCCCCCGGGAGGATTCGAACCTCCGCGCGCGGTTTAGGAAACCGGTGCTCTATCCCCTGAGCTACGGGGGGATGGTTCGAGTGTATTCGGCGAATGCCTGATTGATCGTCGTTCCACGTTTCGTATTCTGCCAAGAGCAACCAGATGCACCTGCGGAGTTGTTCCGATGCCGATGTACGAGTACTACTGCCGAGCCTGCAACGAGAAGTTCACCAAGCTGCGACCGATGAGTGCAGCCTCGGATCCCTACGACTGCGAGTGCGGCGCGGTCGCGCAGAAGGTGCTGACGGCGGCGGTGGTCTCGATTGCCGGCCAGTACTCGGAGATGGAGGCGGCCGAAGCCATGCCGACCGGCGGCGGCTGCGCCTGCGGCCGCGGTTCCTGCGGATGCGGCGGCGGGGGGATGGGCGCGCTCAACTAGCCCAGAGTTCCCGTACAGCGTTCTCGCGCAGGGTACGCATGTCGCGCCTGTCCACCGCTCAGCGTTTAGGAGCACAGATGAAACGCGATCTCAGGCGCCTGGCTGCCGGAGTCCTGTTGACCGGCGCAGTAGTTGCGGCGGTTCTGCTGAGCGGAGTGGTGCGACTCGACCGTGCCGTCTCGGACAACCACGGCGACGGTGACATTGACGTGCGCGTCCAGGCTCGACAGACCGACACGGGTGGGGTCGAGGTACGAGCGCAGTCCCGCGCGGCCGACGGTGAATGGCTGACACACACGCCCCGTGCCCGGTTCCTCCCGCCTGGGCGTGAGCCCGGCAAATGGTATTCCAGCAGTTCGGTGGCGGTCAGCGTTCCCGCTGCAGAGCCGGATGTCTCGGATGAGCCTGCGTACACACGATCCTTCGTCGAACGGGCGGTTGACCACTACCAACGCCACGGCCTTGAAGCGACGCTGGCGTATTACAACTCGCCTGAGAGCGTGGACGATCAGTGGTACGTCTTCATCATCGACCAGGATTCCATCCTCGTCGCAAATCGAGACCCCGACTTGGTCGGTCTCCCGGCTGCCGATGTCAATGGCCCCGATGGATACCCGGCAGGTCGAATGGTCGAGGCTGCGGCCACTCCTGAGGGTGCGTGGGTTGACTACCAGTTCAACAATCCGGCACTCGGTCGCGCACAGATCAAGCACTCCTGGGTCGTGCGGCGCGACGGCCTGGTCTTCGGTTCGGGCTGGTACGAAGACGCGCCGTCGAGGGTCCACGCTCCGGGTGCGTTCACCCGGTCCTATGTAGAACGAGCGCTGGAGCTGTACCGAGTGCTGGGCCGCGAAGCCACGTTCGAGTACTACAACTCCCCGCAGAGCATTGACGGCCAGTGGTATCTGTTCATCCACAGCGTGGACGGTACCCGCCTCGTGAATGGCGCTCGCGCCGACCGCCCGGGCTGGCTGGGCAGCAACCTGCACGGAACTGGCGTTGACGTCACCGGATACGACTACGTCCAGGACACCCTGTCGATCGAAACCAGCGGCTGGATCTCGTACGTGTTCCCCAACCCGGACGCGGAGCTTCGCTACCAGCGCAAGCACAGTTGGCTGGTGCGCCGCGACGGCATGATCTTCGGCTCCGGCTGGTACGACCGCAACTACGACCTTGCCGAGCAGGATCCGGCCGGCTACGCCAGGGCTCTGGTGCAAGACGCGATTGACCGCTACGACGCCGATGGCCGCGAGGCGGTAATCGAGCGCCACAACTCTCCCGAGAGCGTGGACGGCGAGTGGTACGTGAGCATCTACGAACTCGACGGCACTCGGCTCGCGCACCCCTACCTGCCGTTAGGCGAGAACCTGCTCGACGGCGGGCCCGATGTGACCGGGCGCAACTTCCGGGAGGAATTCATCGCGGTTGAAGATCGTGGTTGGGTCAGTTACGTGTTCCTCAATCCCGATAGCGGCGAGCAGGAGCAGAAGCACACATGGGTCGTGCGACACAACGGCTTGCTCTTCAGCGCTGGCTGGTACGAGCCCGGGGCCTACAACGCTGCGGATTCCGACCCGGATTCCGACCCGGATTCCTAGCTAGGCGTCGGTCTCCGTCGTTGACGCCACTCGTAGAGGCCGGCCAGCAACGCCGGTGTGACGACGACGGCCAGCGTGACACCGCCGATCAGCATCGTGGTGTCGAAGAAGAATCCTTGCGGGAAGAGCTGGATCAATCCGTCGCGTGAACTGAGCTGCCACAGATCGTTGGTGAAGAAGAGCAGATGGAACTGTCGGAAGGCGGAGTCGAATCCGGCGATGCCGATCACGCCGAGCACGACGACCAGCAGCGCGACCACGCCGCAGGCGGTCAAGGTTGAGCGAGCCAGGACCGGCGCCGCGCGGCGGCGGTGACGCCAGATCACAAGGCCGATGAAGGCGACGATGAACCCAAGCGCAGCCCAGCCTGCATCAAACGTGCGCGCTATCAGCCGCTTGACGTCGACCATGTGCAGAATCTCGCGTTCGCTGTAGAACGGCGATTCTTCCACCATGACATCCAGCCGTTCCTCGTCGTTGGTCAGGTAATCACGGGTCTCCTGGGCGACGCGCAGCACTTCGTCCTGGCTCAGTCCGGTTCGACCGGTCGCGTCATAGCGCTCGAAGCCTCGCTCCCACCAGGACGCCGATGTGGTCGCGTAGCGAACCGCGAACGAAACGGGCAAGGTGAACAGGGAGATCGCCAGAGCGACCTGAAGAGCGGTCGTCAGCGCGCCACGCAGCAAGGTGGAGGCGAGTGGATGAGAAGTCATCGGTAGGCTGAGCGTATCGGTAGAGGAGGTCGACGATGGCGCTGCACCTGTCCCGAGTCATCGAGCTCACGGGGCTGGAGTCGGAACCGACGATCACGATTGCTCGGTCGTCGGCCGGCGAGGCTCCGGTCACGACCGGTGTGCTGGTCGTGCTGATTGACGACCGGCAGCGTCTGCGGCAGATGCTGCGTCATTACCCGGGCCAGCACGGCCTGCTCATGATCGACTCAAAGGAGCGAGTCTGCGAGACAACCGTTGACGACGTGCTTGCCGACAGTCTCGATGCTGCGGCGTTGGTGGTCGGTCCGCTCGAACTGTTCGACGTGCGAAACGCGCCCGACGGCGTCCGCGGTGTAATGGACCGGCTGCGCGACCCGGTCGACGGATGTCCCTGGGACAACGCGCAGACGCACGAGAGTCTGCGTCCGCATCTGCTGGAGGAGACCTACGAGGTGCTGGAAGCAATCGCGGCGGGCGATCCGGCGGAGCTGTGCGAGGAGCTGGGCGATCTGATGATGCAGGTCGTGCTACACGCGAAGCTGGCCGAACAGGCGGGGCAGTTCACGTTGGACGACGTGTCCGAGGGAATCAGGGCCAAACTCGTGCGTCGGCATCCCCACGTCTTCGGCGACGCCACCGCCGACACCCCGAAGCTGGTCGAAGGCGCATGGGAGCGAATCAAGGCCCGCGAGCGGCCGCACCGGGAGTCGGTGCTCGACGGCGTCCCCAAGACGTTGCCTTCCCTGGCGCGGGCGCAGTCGATCCTCGGTCGCGCGCAGCGCAACGGCTTCGAGCGAGACGGGGTGGAGAGCGATGAACTTGGGGAGCGGTTGCTGAATCTGGTGCAAGAAGCTCGAAAGTTGGACCTGTCGGCGGAGGACGCGCTACGGGACGCCCTGGGCGCGTTTGAGCAAGGTGTGCGCAGTCGAGAAGCAGAGCAGCGGTCCGATGCGTAAGTGACCGGTCGGACGGGACCGCACCACGTCAGACCCGCCAGCAGAGACTGGCGCGTAAACCTCTGGGGTCTTACTCCCTCTCCCTCTGGGAGAGGGCTGGGGTGAGGGTCCGGCCGCCGCTCGTTATCTGGTCGTGGGGCCTGCCTGGGTCACGGAGGGCCCTCACCCTAACCCTCTCCCGCCGGGAAAGGGGACCGGAGCGGGTTTGCGCGCAGGTCTCCACTGGGAGAAGCCTGGCCCGTGCTTGACACGGGGGCGGGGGTGAGGGTCCGGCGGGTGTCCTCTATCTGGTCATAGCGACTCTCGGTGCTACAGAAGGCCCTCACCCTAACCCTCTCCCTCGGGGAGAGGGGACCGGAATGGGGTTTCGCGCAGGACGTGTCCTAGCCGCGGGTGAGGTTGGCCATGGAGGCCAGCAGGCGCTTGACGCCGGTGTCGGCGAAACGCACGGTGACTTCTGCGTCGGTTCCGATCTTTCGCAATGCAATAACCACGCCGTCGCCGAAGATCTCGTGAGACACCTCATCGCCCTCATTGAGTCCGACATTGGGGGCCGCGACCGGCTCGGGCTCGAAGGAATCGAAATCATCCCAGCGAACCGTGCGGTTTCGAGCCGGTCGGACATCCTCGCCGACCCTCGCCTGCTGGCGTTGGTGTCGCTGCAACAGCTCCTCGGGGATGTCGGCGAGGAACCGTGACGGTGGATTGTGGCCGGTCCGTCCCTGAAACGCGCGACGGAAGGCGTAGAGCAGGTGCAGCTCGCGCATCGCGCGGGTCATGCCGACATAACAGAGCCGGCGCTCCTCCTGAAGCTGGTTGGGATCGTCCATCGAGAGCTGATGCGGCAGCAGGTATTCCTCCATGCCGACCATGAAGACGACGGGAAACTCCAGACCCTTGGCCTGGTGCAGCGTGATCAGCGTGACCGCGTCGGGCGGACCGTCGGGCAAGTCGTCGACATCGGCGACCAGGGCGACATCTTCGAGAAACGCATCCAGCGCCGCGCCCGGCGCGATCTGCGCGTAATTCTCGGTCACCGTGATCAGTTCCTGGACGTTCTCCCAGCGGCTTTCCGCCTCGGTCTCGGTGTCGGACTGCCGCACGAGCCAGTCTCGATACCGAGTCTTGACGAGGATCGCGCGCAGCGCGTCGGACAGCGCCTCGCGCGAGGCCTGCGTGCGGGCGTCTTCGATCAGCGTCACGAACTCCTTTAGGGATGCTGCGGCCCGTCGTGAAATCTGCGGGGGTTCCAGGTAGCCGCCCAGCGCGTCCGCGTCGATGCCTGCGGCCGCTGCCGCGGCCTGGAACGGCGAACGGGCGTGGGTCGCCGCCCACTCGGTTAAGGTCTCCAGCGTCTTCGCGCCGATGCCGCGCGTCGGCACATTGACGACTCGCGTGAACGCGACGACGTCGGACGGATTGCGGACGAGCCTCAGATATGCCAGCAGATCGCGCACCTCGCGGCGGTCGTAGAACCGCGTCGCTCCGACGAGACGGTAGGGAATCCCGTGCTGGACCAACGATTCCTCAATCGCGCGTGATTGCGCGTTGGTGCGATAGAGCACGGCGGCGTCGCCGGGCCGGATCGATCCGTCGCGCAGGCCGCGCTCGACATGGCCCGAGATGTACTCGGCTTCGTCGCTCTCGCTGTATGCCTCATGCAGATTAGGCAGCGGTCCGTCGCGGTTGTCCGTGACCAACTTCCGCTTGATCCGATTGGACGCCCGATCGATCACCGCGTTGGCGGCGTCGAGAATCTGCTGGGTCGATCGGTAGTTGTTGTTGAGTTGGACCTCGGTCGCGTCGCTGTGGTCGCGGACGAAGTAGTTGAGATTGCGAATATCGGCGGAGCGCCAGGAGTAAATCGACTGATCGGGGTCGCCGACCACGGTCAGGTTGCCCGTGCCGGCGGACCAGGCTCGCGCGAGCTGGTACTGGATGGTCGACGTGTCCTGGAACTCGTCGACGAGCACGTGCTCGAAGCGCTCTTCGTAGATCCGCCGCACGTGTTCCTGGTCGAACAGGTCGAGCGTCTTGAGCAGCAGATCGTCGAAGTCGAGCGCGGCAGCCTCGTTGAGTTGGTCCGTGTAACGCTCCCAGACTCGCCCGGCGATCTCGTCGAAGTACGAGTTGGTGGCGGCGAGAAACTCCTGCTGCGAGGTCCCCTCCGACTTGGCTCGCGAAATACGGCTGAGCAACGCCCGAGGCGGGTATTGCTTCGGATCGAGCTGCAGTTCCTTCACAGCATTGCGCGCGACTTGCATCTGGTCGTCGCTATCGAAGATCACGAAGTTGCGGGGAACGCCGATCTCCTGACCGTGCGAGCGCAGCATGCGCACGCAGATGCGGTGGAAGGTACCGAGCCAGACCTTGTCGCTGTCCTCGACGCCGATCAGCGACTCGAGTCGGGATCGCATTTCGCGCGAAGCGCGGTTGGTAAACGTGACCGCGAGGATGCGCCAGGGAGGCGTGCCTTGCTCGATCAACCAGGCGATCCGGTGCGTAATCACTCGCGTCTTGCCTGAGCCGGGACCGGCGATCACCAGTAGCGGACCGTGCGGATGGGTGACCGCCGCTCGCTGCGCGTCGTTGAGATGATCAAGGTCGAGCGAGCCGAGTTGGGTCGCGGGGAAATCGCTCATGGCAGCGAGCATAACGGCGAGTTCGGCCTATAGTGGCCTCAGCGGGGGATGACTTCAGAGGCGACACATGCTTGACAGCGTCGGCATCTCCTGGCCCGGCGGCTCACCCGAGAACACTGGTTTGATCGTGGCGCTGATCGTCGGCGCCTACTTCGTCGTGCTCTGGTTCTCGGCAGTGGTCTGGACCGCGCGCGATATCCATCAACGCACGACCGAGCCGATGGCGCAGATCGTCTTCACATTGATCGTGCTGGTCTTCAACTTCCCCGGACTGGTGATCTACCGAGTCCTGCGACCGCCGCTGACCTTGCAGGAGGCTGAAGAGCATCGGCTCGAGTCGACCGCGCTCACGCGAGAGCTCGAACAGACGCCTCCGTGTCCGCGCTGCGGCTACGAGATTCTCGCCGATTTCCTCGCCTGTCCACGCTGTACGCTGCCGTTGCGCTCGGCCTGCGCGACATGCGAGCGCGTGCTTGACCCGAGTTGGCAGATCTGTCCGTGGTGCGTGACGCCGGCTGTGCCTGAATCGGCGTCATCCGCCAACGGCGGAGACGGCGCGCCGCAGGCGCGAGCGTCGAGCGGGCAACCGACGGCGACAAGGACGCTCAATGGCTGAGTTCCGAGAATCGCGGCTCAGCATCAACGGCGTCGCCGGCGTGATCACCGAGCTCGGCGACGAAGCGAGCGAGGAAGCGGTCGTCTGCCTGCACTCGGTGCCGGGATCGGGCCGCGATTTCCAGTTCGTGATGCCGGCGATCGGCGAGATCATGCGCGTCGTCGCGATCGATCTGCCGGGCTTCGGTCGGGCCGACAAGCCGCGCGACTTTCCCTACTCAATCGAGGGCTTCCAGACGTGGCTCGCCCCTGCGCTGTCCGAGTTGGGTCTGAACAGGGTTCACCTCTTGCTGCACAGCTTCCACTCGCAGACTGGCCTGATGTGGGCGGCGATGAATCCCGCCAAATGCGCCTCGATCACGCTGCTCGACGGCGGCGTGCTCGAGGACTATCCCGGCAACCTGGTCGCGAACATCTGGCGCAGGAAGCACGCGGGCGAGTTCCTGCAGCTCATCACGACCCGACCGGCGTTCAAGCTGTTCATGCGCTGGGGCAATCCCAGGGGACTGAATTCGCAGTGGCTGGACGAGCTGATCACGGAGGACGACCGCGACACGCGGTGGGTCACGCTTCAGCTCTACCGGAACACCGACTTCGACGAAGGCCACATCTTCAGGCTGGCGCTGTCACCGCACAACATTCCGGCGCTGGTGATCTACGGTCGGAACGACCCATTCATCAGTTGGCGCTACGCCGAACGTCAGCGGGAGACCTTCGCCGACGCAGAAGTCCACGTCTGGGACGACTGCGGCCACTTCCCTCATATCCAGCATCCACAGCGAACGGCGGAGTTGGTGACCGCATTCCTCAGTGCGCAGGTCGCTTCCCGCTGAGCCCCCTTCTGATCCCCTCTCCCAGAGGAGAGCTGCGCGTAAACCGCCCCGGTCCAGTCCCCGACTTGTTCGGGGACCCGCTCCCGTTCGGCACTACCGGGGATCCACCAGGTACGAGACGGGGAGCCGAGCGGGTCCCCGAACAAGTCGGGGACTGGGAGGAGTGCGCCATCGAACTGAAGCTCGGGTTTACGCACAGGTCTCATCTGGGAGAAGCCTGCCCCCGCGAAGGCGGAGGGCTGGGGTGAGGGTCCGGGCGCCGCTAGTTATCTGGTCATCGTGGTTCATTGGGATCGCCGAAGGCCCTCACCCTCACCCTCTCCCGCCGGGAGAGGGGATCAGAAAGGGACTCCGCGAAGGTCACCAGAGAGGAGAGGGCAGTCAGGGGTAGCAGGCGAACGCCGCCCAAGTCGTTGAGATTGCCGCAACAAGCGCGGCAATCTCGGGTTTCTTGCAGCGGCGTTCGACTGTTCGAACGCTCCCTAATCGAGCGCGCCCAGTTCGACGGCGAGGTTGGCCGTCTTTTTCATCTCCTCGAAGCGGGCGGCTTGCTCGCGAGCTCGTTTTTCGGCCTCTTCGTGGTGGTACTCCTCGCTGAGACGGTTGGAGCTGGCGACCACGTCGAACCCGTAGGGACCGTAGACCGGGATCTCGTCGTCGGAGAGTTCGGCCATCATCTCGTTGCGCTCGGCTTTGCGCTTGAACGCTTCCTCGATGTAGGGCGCGAGTTCCTCTTCCTTCTTGGCGACACGCTCGGCCTCGAACTCCTTGAACTCGGGCATCACGTCGCGGGCGAAGAGTTCCAGCGAGTCGCAGATGTGCTCGTGGCGGTTGTTGCCGGCCTGCTGGATGAAGACGGATTGGTCGACGCCGCAATCGGCGAAGATACGCAGGTGCTCGCGCAGCTCGTCCGGCGTGCCGATGCCGCCTTCGCCGCCCTGTCGCGGCCAGGTGTCGCGGAGCTGCTCCCAGGCCTTCCAGATGTTGGTCCGGCCCGGCTTGTGCATGCCGGCGGCGTAGTGGTGGCCCAGCGCGAACTGGAAGAAGCGGAATCCGTCGCCGCCGCGAGCCTCGGCCTCAGCGGCGTCGGGGTGGACCGAGAACGACGAGACCATTGCGATGTTGGCGTTGACGGTGTGGCCGATCGGCACGCACTCGGTCTTGATCGTCTCGTAGTAGTCGTTGACCCAGTGCTGCGCTTCCTCAGGATCGATGAAGGCGAAGGTCAGGGCGCCGATGCCGAGCTTGGCGGCGAGGTGGATGGTGTCGCGGTTCGAGCAGGCGACCCAGAGCGGCGGGTGCGGCTTCTGGACCGGCTTGGGCACGACGTTGCGGGTGGGCATTGAGAAGTACTTGCCCTCGTAGCCGGGATAGGGGTTCATGGCGAGCATGTTGGCGACCTGCTCGACAGTCTCCAGCCACATCGAGCGGCGTTCCTCGGGGTTGACCATGTAGCCCTCGAGCTCGGCGCGCGAGGCCGACTCGCCGGTACCGAACTCGACGCG
>DAOUKQ010000113.1:0-3095 GCA_034421135.1 Dehalococcoidia bacterium | reverse complement strand
ATCTCGATGTCTTCGGTCGTCAGATACTCCTGGTAGTACCTGTTCCTGAGTTCTCGGCCACGTTCAATCTCGGATTCGGCTACTCCCGAGTCCCGTGCTGCTTCCCACGCGGAAACACCGCTTGCCATGTCCACCAGATACACGTCTCGCGGGAGGTCAATGCCGAGAGATGCCAGCGCTCGTTTGTTTGCCAGGTAGTACCAGCGTTCCGTTTCGACCAACACCCCGTCATGGTCAAAGAGAATGAAATTCTTCACCCCTGTGCTCGATTCACTTTCGGCCTCGTCGGCAGGTGATGACATCCCACAGTTTGTCAGAGGCTCACACACCTTCGCGAACGAAACTCCCAATCAGCAGTGCAACAACAACCTCAGCGTGAAAGTCCGTGAAGTTGCGCAGAATGGTGAGCCTAACGAGACCGTATTGCGAACTTGCTCTTGGGTAGTCGCACTTTGATCGTGCTCGATCACCACTTGTGCGCCGTCCCTCAGAGCGTGGCAACGGTTAGCTCGAGGTTGGCCGACTCGCAATCGACCGACAGGACGCCTGCCAGACCATGCCGAGGGCTGCGCGACTCAGTCTGCCGCGACTTTATCGTCGTAACGTTCGGGCTCTTCGACGGCCACGCGCCAGCCCGCGGCCCGGACCCGCTCCTGCCAGAAGGTGGCGTAGCGGCCATCCTGAGCCAGAAGCTCCGAGTGCGAGCCGCGCTCGACGATTTGACCATGATCGAGCACAAGGATCTGGTCGGCGGCCTGGACGGTTTGCAGCCGGTGCGCGACCACGACGAGCGTCTTGTCATGCGTCAGTGCTCGTAAGGCTTGCTGCACCGCTCGCTCGTTGATCGGATCTAGTGCAGCGGTCGCTTCGTCGAGGAGCACGATCGGGGCGTCCTTGAGGATCGCCCTCGCGATCGAGACGCGCTGGCGTTCACCGCCAGAGAGACGCCCGCCGCCTTCGCCGACGCGCGATTTCCAGCCCTCGGGTAGACGTTCGGCAATCTCGTTGACGCGAGCCAGTTCGGCCGTAGCGCGCACCTCGGCGTCGGTCGCCTCCGGCCGTCCCAGGCGGATGTTCTCCTCGATCGTCCGGTCGAACAGGTAGACATCCTGAAACACGACCGAGATCTGGCGCATCAGGACTTCGGTCGACATCTCGCGGACGTCGACACCGCCAATCGAGACAGACCCTGAGCTGGCGTCCCAGAATCTGGCAATCAGTCGCAGGATCGTCGTCTTGCCGGCGCCGGATGGGCCGACGATCGCGGTCATGGTGTGCTCGGGAGCGGTGAAGCTGATCTGATTCAGGACCGTGTTGTCCTCATAGGCGAAGCCGACTGAGTCGAACGAGATGCTCGCGCTGGCGGGATGCCTCGACGATTCGACCTCGGGCAGCGCCGGCGTGCCGAACACTGTTTCCATGCGCGACAGGCTGTTGCGGCTGATCCTGAGCGCGCCGCCGAGGTCGGCAGCCTCGATCATCGGATCCACATACCGAGCCGCCAGTACCAGGATCGCGAGTAGCTCAGCGACCTCGATATTGCCGCCCAAGGCGAGATTGAGGCCGAACAAGAGCAGGATCGTGAAGGCCAGCTGCACGGTCAGGATGAACCCGGCGAGTCCGGGCGCTGCGATCATCAACTGCGACCGGCCGGCATCCCGCTGTTCCTGCAACGCGTCGTCAAGCAGCTTGAAGCCGCGCGTGGCATAGCCAAAGCCGCGCAACACGGCCTGGGTCTGAGCGAACTCAACGATCCGGTTGGAGGAATCGACCTTGACATCGTCGGCGCGGTGGTCGGTCTTCTCGACCAGACCCGCGGACCACTGGTAAACAACCCACGCCAGCGGCGCGGTGATTGCGGCAGCCAGCGCGAGCCGCCAGTCGAACGCGAACATCACGATGATCACGGTGACTGGCGTCACGAAGGCGTTCACGATCGGGCGCAGCAAGTGGGCGGGCACGCCCATCACTTCGATCACGCCCTGGCTGGTCAGGCGGCCCAGGCTGCCGACGCGTGTGGCGTCGAACCAGCCAAGCGGCAATTGGGCAATCTTGTCGCCCAACCGTTCGAATAGCCCTCTGGCCAGGTTGATGGCAGAGATGAATCCCAGCATCTGCGTGATCCAGCGCACAATTCCATAGGCCGCAAGCACACCGGTCATCGCGCCGAGCCAGATCCAGGCGGTGTCGTAGTCGCCGTCGAATGTGGCTCGCAGCAGGGGCACGAGCATGGCGAAGCCGACCCCCATGAGGACCGACTCGAACACAAGACCGAAGATGTTGGCTCGCAATGTGCGCCCATGGGGCAACGACGCGGGTAGGAGTTGCAGCAGTTGCAGAATCATGCGACCACCTGCCCAACCTGGCTGGCTTCCCAGAGTCGGCGATACGCGCCTTCGCGTGCGAGTAGCTCCTCGTGCGTCCCGCGTTCGACAATCCGTCCCGCCTCCAGCACGCAGATCTGGTCGGCGCCGACAATCGTGTGCAATCGGTGCGCGATCACCAGCAGCGTCCGCCCGACAATCAGTTCCGAGAGGGCGTCCTGGATCGACGCCTCCGCCTCGGGATCGGCAAACGCGGTCGCTTCATCCAGGACGAGGATTGGAGCATCGGCAAGCACGGCCCGGGCAATCGACACTCGCTGCGCCTCCCCGCCCGAGAGCAGGGCATCCTCGCCGGTGACAGAGTCGTAGCCGCGCGGCAACTCGAGGATGCGCTCATGAATCTGCGCCGTGCGCGCAGCCTCTTCGACATCTGCCAGCGAAGCGTCGGGCCGCGCGAGCGCGATGTTGCCCCTGATCGACATGCGCAGCAACTGCACGTCCTGAAAGACCAGTCCCACGTTGCGGTACAACTCATCGCTCGCGATCTCGTCCACAGGCACGCCGCCGATCGTGATCCGCCCCTCAGTCGGATCCCAGAAGCGGGGCAGCAGTCGAGCCAACGTGCTCTTGCCCGACCCCGATGCGCCAACCAGGGCAGTGACCGTCCCCGGCTCGAGTGTCAGATCGATCTCTCTGACCGCCTCATTCTTGCCGTCGTAAGAAAAGGCGACCTGCTCGAATGACACCCGCGTACCCATTGGTGAGCGAGCA
>DAOUKQ010000112.1:0-47966 GCA_034421135.1 Dehalococcoidia bacterium | reverse complement strand
ACGTCGTCTTGCCGTGATCCACGTGCCCAATCGTGCCCACGTTCACGTGCGGCTTCGTCCGCTCGTATACCTGTCGCGCCATCGTGAAGTCTCCTGCCTGCGTCTTGCTTGCTGTTCTGTCGTGTGGTCTGTAGTCCGTCCGATGCCCTAGCGAGCCTCGGCCAGGACGCTCTGCGGAACCTCTTCGTAGCGGTCGAATTCGATGCTTGCCGTCGCGCGGCCCTGCGTCATCGAGCGCAGCGCCGTCGTGTACCCGAACAGGTTGGCCAGCGGCATCTGCGCCTGGATGATCTGGACGGTTCCGCGCTCCTCCGAGCCGAGCACGGATCCGCGTCGACTCGACAAGTCGCCCGCGACTTCGCCGAAGTACTCGCCGGGCGTCGAGATTTCGACCTTCATCATCGGCTCGAGCTGCACCGGGGCTGCTTTGCGCAGCGCCTCCTGGAAGCCTATTGAGGCGGCGGTTGCGAATGCCATCTCGCTGGAGTCGACCTGGTGATACGAGCCGTCGGTCAAGGCCACCTTGACGTCCACGACGGGGAAGCCGCCGACGACGCCTGAGCGCATCGCGTCCTCGATGCCCTTGCGCACCGAGCTGATGTACTGCTGCGGCACCGATCCGCCGACGGTCTCGTCCGTGAACTCAAAGCCCTTGCCCGGCTCGTTCGGCTCGACCCGCAACTCGACGTGACCGAACTGGCCGCGACCGCCGGTTTGCCGCACGAAGCGACCTTCGGCCTCGGCCATGCGCCGGATCGTCTCGCGGTACGACACCTGGGGCCGCCCGACGTTGCACATCACCTTGAATTCCCGCCGCAGACGGTCGGCGATCACTTCGAGATGCAGCTCGCCCATACCCGAAATCACGGTCTGGGCTGTTTCGTCGTTGTACTCGACCTTGAAGGTCGGATCTTCCTCGGCCAGCTTGCGCAAGGAGGTGCCCAAGCGATCCTGGTCGTCGGTGCTCTTTGCCTCAATGGCGATAGACACCACCGGCTCGGGGAAGGAGATCTGGTCCAACAAAATGTGCGCCTGGCGATCACAGAGCGTGTCGCCGGTGAATGTCTGCTTCGGTCCGACGAACGCCGCGATGTCCCCTGCCGAGACTCGATCGATGTCTTCGCGCGAGTCCGCGTGCACGCGCAACAGGCGTCCGACGCGCTCGGTCTCGTCGCGGGAGGAGTTGTAGACAGCCTCTCCCGCCTTGAGTGTGCCTGAGTAGATGCGCACGTAGGCAATGCGGCCGACATAGGGGTCGGTCACGATCTTGAACGCCAGAGCCGCCAGGGGCTCGTCGTCATCGGCGAGGCGCGTCGCCGGACCGTCGCGGGTGAGACCTTCGACCGGCGGCACCTCGTCCGGGGCGGGCAGATAGTCGACGACCGCGTCCAGCAGCCGCTGCACGCCGACGTTCTTCAACGCCGAGCCGCAGAGTACCGGCGTGAACGCATTCGCGATCGTGCCTCGGCGAACGGCCTTGACAATCTCGTCGACCGAGAGCTCGTGGCCCTCGATGTAGGAGATCATCACCTGCTCGTCGAAATCGGCGATCCGCTCGATCATCGTTTCCCGCCAACGCCCGGCATCGGCCACGTACGCCTCAGGAATCTCGCCCTCGGCCGGCGGCACGTCGCGGTCGGCGCTGAAGAACCAGGCTCGCTGGCGAATCAGATCGATTACACCCTGGAAATTGTCCTCGGAGCCAATCGGAATCTGGACCGGCACCGGCATCATGCCCAGGCGATCGCGGATCATCTCCATGGTCCGCCAGAAGTCGGCGCCGATGCGGTCCATCTTGTTGACGAAGCAGACTCGCGGCACGTCGTACTTGTCGGCCTGACGCCAGACGGTCTCGGACTGCGGTTCGACGCCGGCGACGGCGTCGAACACGACGACACCGCCATCAAGCACGCGCAAGGATCGCTCGACCTCGACGGTGAAGTCGACGTGGCCGGGCGTGTCGATGATGTTGATTGTGTGATCGCTCCACTCGCAGGTCGTGGCGGCGGCCATAATCGTGATGCCGCGCTCGCGCTCCTGATCCATGAAGTCCATGACGGCGGTGCCTTCGTGCACCTCGCCGAGCTTGTAGGTCATGCCGGTGTAGTAGAGGATCCGTTCGGTCACAGTGGTCTTGCCGGCGTCGATATGAGCGATGACGCCGATATTCCGGAGCGACGAGATGGGCGGGTCAGCGGGCATGTCGGTGGTGTCCTCTGCTCGGCTCTCTGCTCGAACTCACTGATTGACGAGGCGCGCAATGTCAGGATGTTGCGCGTTCGTCCCGAACTGGTCTTCGTGGCTGCGTGTCGTGGATATCGATCTCTCGGCGTTACGCGCTAGCTGCGGCTCACCATCGGTAGTGCGCAAACGCCCGGTTGGCTTCCGCCATCCGGTGTGTCTCTTCGCGCCGTCGTACGGCGCTGCCGGTGTTGCTGTAGGCGTCCAGCAGCTCGTCGGCCAGGGACAGATGCGCGGGGCGGCCCTTGCGCGACTGCGCCGAGGTCACCAGCCAACGGATGCCCAGCGACGTGCGCCGGTCGTGACGGATCTCAACCGGGACCTGGTAGGTCGCCCCGCCGACTCGGCGAGGACGGACTTCCATTTCCGGGGTGATGTTGTTGAGCGCCTGGTCGAATACCTCGAGCGGATCCTGTCGGACGCGCTCTTCGAGGATGTCGAGCGCCTTGTAGACGATCTTCTCGGCTGTGCCCTTCTTGCCGCTGCGCATCAGGCGATTGATCACCATCTGCACCCGCTGCGATCCGTAGACCGCGTCGGGGCGAATTTCGTGTCGGTCAGGCCGTCTTCGTCGCGGCACGCTGTCTGTCCATCTCTAACGCGAGTCGCCCCGGCGTCAGCCGGAGCCCCTCGCAACACTGAAACGACCACCCGTCAGTGGGTGGCCGCGGTGGTCAATCCTGCCGTCCTGCGAGTGCCGTACTTGGAACGCCCCCGCTTTCGGTCGGCTACGCCGAGCGCATCGAGCGCGCCGCGCACGACCTGGTAGCGAACGCCCGGCAGATCGCGGACGCGGCCGCCGCGGATCAGCACAATCGAGTGCTCCTGCAACGTGTGACCCTCGCCCGGGATGTAGGCGGTGACTTCGATCCCGTTAGTCAGCCGCACGCGGCAGACCTTGCGCAAGGCCGAGTTCGGCTTCTTCGGCGTCACTGTCCGCACCGCGGTGCAGACGCCGCGCTTCTGCGGCGATCCCGAGTCCTGGGTGGTTCGGCTGGTCAGCGCGTTGTAGCGAAAACGCAGCGCCGGAGCCTTGGCCTTCTTGCGAGACTTCTTGCGTCCCTTGCGGGTTAGCTGGTTGATCGTCGGCACGGTCGCTGCTCAATTTCCGGTTGTCGGCTCTCCGTGCGTACGCATTTGCGGGTGTGCGCAGCTACGTTTGCACGAATACAGGGCCAAAGCCGCTGATTGATCGAACCGGCTTGATGCCAGTGGTCATCAACCGTTGCTCGGCCTCGACCCTTCCACGCGCCGGTCCGCTGCTGCTTCGGGCGCGTGAATCGTCACCATATCCCAGATTCGGCTGACCCTGCAAGTACCGGTGAAGTGGTCGCAGCGGACTGACCCGACCTGTGTTGCCAAGCTGTCAGACGGATCACACGCCGGCGTACGAGTGCAGACCGGTAATCCACAGGTTGACGCCCAGATAGGTGAACATCACCGCGAAGAATCCCAACACGACGATCCAGGCCTTGCGCGCGCCGCGGAAGAGGCGCAGCCAGCGGCCATGAACGTAGACCGCGAAGATCAGCCAGGTGACCAGCGCCGCCGTCTCTTTCGGATCCCAACCCCAGTAGCGACCCCAGGCGTCGTTGGCCCAGAACGCGCCCAGCGCGATACCGGCGGCGAGCAGGGGAAATCCGACCAGCACGGCTCGATAGGTCAGCTCGTCGCAGCGTTCCTCCGACGGCAACCAGCCATAGCGTCCGCCGCGATCGGCTACCGATTCGGGAAATCCCTGGACCAGGTGCATCAGCGCCCCGCCGAACGCCACGGCCAGCACCGCGTACGAGAGGATCATCAGCGCCACGTGGATGGTCAGCAGCGTCGGACTCTGCAGCGCGGGGACAAGGATGTCCTGACCCTCGCTGGGGAACGCCAGCGCCGATCCGTAGAGTCCGCAGGCGACCGGCAGTACGAACGATCCCGCCAATCGCGTGCCCGAGCGCAGCTCGAAGACGGCGTACAAGAGGACGATCGCGATCCCGAACGACATCGAGAATTCGAAGAGGTTGCTGTAAGGAGCGTGATTCAGCGCGATCGTGCGCATGGTCAGGCCAACTACGCCGAGCGTCGCCGCGACCCAGACGCTGAGCGTCGCGACGCCGCCGAGCGTCGGCGAGCGCAGCGGCGCCGGTTCCTCGGCGGTGAAGGCGGGCTCAGTCGCGATTGCGCGCCTGGAGGTCCAAACCGGCGACCAGGCGAACCGGAATCTGGGTTGCAGGGCGTAGGCGACATAGACGAGGGCCGCGCAGCCGGCAGCGACGAAGCTGGCCCAGAGCAGGAACAGTGCGCCGTCAGCCATTGGACTGATCCTCCGACTGGACCGACTGGGCCTCCTCAGTCGCCTTCGCCTCGGCCTCGAGCGCCTCGGACCGTCGCGGTTGCCGCGCCGCGCCGAAGGTCAACCGGCGGAAGCCTTCGGCCCATGGCACGCGGCCGGCGCGAGCCGCTGCCTGCGCGCGGTCTTGCATCCGCTTCGCCATCTCCTCGCGGTTCGGCGCTTGCACCTGAGAGGCGTGCCGCAGCAGCGCGTCGATCCGGCGACCCTGCTGCGCGGATACGTCGACGAAGAAGTTGGCTTCGTTACTGCCGGCCAGCAGCACCGTGTTGACGCGAACCGGCTCAGCCCCCGCGGCGACCTGCTCGGCGTAGGAGTTGGCATTGCGCGACAGGGGAAATGCGGCGTCCAGCGCGGCGATCCCCACGGTGCGGTGGTCGCGGTGATTGAAGCCGCGATATCCATCCCAGGTAATCAGCAGTTCGGGACGTACATCCCGAAGCACCTGGACCATTTGACCGCGAAACTCGGAGCCGTCCTCGACGTGGCCGTCCGGGACGCGCAGGAAGATGCAGCGCTTGACGCCCAACTCCGCGGCGGCCGCTTCCTGCTCCGCCTCGCGCAGTGCGCCCAGGTCGGCGGGGCCGAGCATCGGGTCCTTGGTGCCTTTGTCGCCGCTGGTGACGAGGCAGAAGGTGACGTCCCAGCCGTCGTCGGACAAGTTGGCGACCGTGCCGCCGCAGGTGAACTCGATGTCGTCCGGGTGCGCCATCACCACAAGCGCCCGACGCGCCTCCGCGATTGCTTCGGCGTCAGGCATCTGGGCTCCTCGATCCGTTGGCCGAACGCTCAACTTGCGGCGACCAGTAACGATTCGACCGAATCCGGGCAGCAGGCTTCGCGTTGAGACTCCGAGATCTCCCGCTCGCGCAGCAGCGTCTCGTATACATCGAGAATACTCGCGCCGACGCTGGGCCAGGAGAACACTGTCATGCTCTTGGCCGCCGCAGCGCCCATCTGCTGACGCAACAGTTCGTCTGATAGCAGCCTGTTGATAGCTGAAGCGAACTGCTCCGGTCGGCGTTGCTCTACGAGCACTCCGGTCGAGCCGTCGGTAATCGTACTGGCCAGACCGCCGACTCTGGTCGCCACTGCCGGCGTGCCCGAGGCCATCGCCTCGACCGCCACGAGTCCGAATGACTCGTAGGCCGAAGGAACGGCGCAGACGCTGGCCGCGCGATACAGGTCGGGAAGCTGGTCGCGGCCGACCGCGTTGACGAACCTGACCCGACCGCCGACCTCGGCCTGCTCGGCCAGCTCGCGCAATCGGCCTCGCTCCTGCTCATCGCGTTCATCGCCGCCGACGATCCAGAGGCTTGCTTCGGGCCGTGCGTCGATCATGGGCAGCGCCTGGACCAGCAGATCCGCACCCTTGGCCGGTTCGAGGCGTCCCACGAAGAGGATTCCGGGTCCATCGAACACGCCCAGATCGGGCAGCGCGGCGTCCACGCGCCGACGGGCCGCTTCGAGTCCGTTGGGATGGAACTTGGCCAGGTCAATGCCGCACGGCGCGACGTGGAGCCGAGACGATTCCGCCCCGTAGCGTCCAATCAGGAACGCTCGCTCGTGCGCGGTGGCGGCGATGACTGCGTCCGAGCAAGCCACGACGCGTCGCTCTCCGGCGATGCGGAACGCGGGCTCGGGTTCCTGGTACATCTGCTTGACCGCGCCCAGCGTGTGGAACATCGCCACGTGCGGACACTCCCAGCGACGCGCCAACTCGATCCCGCTGAGTCCCGAGACCCAGTAGTGGGAGTGGACCAGGTCGTAGTCGTCGTCGGCGGTCATCCGCGCAACGCCCTCGGTGAACTCGGACACGTGCGCGGCCACCTCCATCGGCGAGAGCGGCAGAGGCGGTCCGGCGGGAACGTGGATCAGGCGTACGCCCGGGCCAATCTGTTCCATCAACGGCGCGTCGGGACGGTCGCGGCGTGTGAAGACGTCGACCTGCCAGCCCATCGCTCCGAGCTGACGCGACAGCTCGGCCACGTAGACGTTCATCCCGCCGGCCTTCGTCGTGCCGGCGCGCGCCAGCGGCGACGTATGCGTTGAGATCACGGCCAGTCGCCGTCGCAGCCGCATCATGTCGCAGCCTCCCGGGTGAGCCGCAGTCGGCGCACGACGGCGTCGCGGCCGCCGAGTTCGTACTTGTATGGTTCGTCCCCGCGCAGGAAGTTCACGCTCGCCATCCCCCGCTCAACCGCGTCACGAATGCACAGCACTTTCGACCCCAGACCCGCCGACAGATCGCGGAATTTGGGATCGTAGCCACTGTTGTACAGCAGCAGTTGATTTCGAGCGACGAAGCACAACACCATCGCCGCCGCCTCGCCCGAAATCGACAGCACATACAGACGCAAGTGCCCCCCTCCGGAGAGCGCCGACGTCAATCGCTCGAAAAACGCGCGCATCTCGTCGGTCAGGAAGATCGCCTTGTCGCCCCTGGAGTCGGCCATCATGTCCATGAACTCCGGCATCCGCGCGGCGACATCCTCGGGCGATTCCACAGACTCGAAGGCCACTGCGCCGCGAAGCTGGCGCAGCGATCGGAGCTTGCGCCGCACCTCTCGGCGGTCTCGCGAACGCAGACTGGCCAGGTAGCTGTCCCATCCCTCGCCGATCTCGACTGTGGGACAGACCGCCTCATCGGCGACTTCCACCTGCCAGCCGCGCTGCGACGCGATGGCGAACGCATCGATCCAGGCGGAGCCGGGCTCGATGCCGCGAAACTCGGCCGTGAGCGCGCCGGCGTCATCGAGCCGATCCAGTACCGCTTTAGCCAGGGCCGGCTCGTGACCGCTGAGCGCGGCCGGACCCAGGTAATCGGAGACTTCGTGGTCGCCGGCGAATGACCATCGAGCGCCGCAATGCTTGAGCGGCGCCAACGCCACGAGTTCTCCCGAACCGTTCTCCAGGCCGAGGAGCTCGACTTCAGCCTGACTCGACTCGCCAAACACCGACCACCACGCCTCGCCAAACTCCGGTGTCGAGAACGGCATCGCCTGGGCCGATCGGCTCAGCGCCGCCCAGCGATCACCCAGCTCGGCGAATCCCCCGCGGACAACCTTCACACTCACAGGCGCTGCGTCCCCACCAGCGAGAGGAATTCCGCTCGCGTTTCTTCCTGTTCGCGGAAGCTACCGCGCATCGCCGAGGTCAACATGCGAGAACCCGGTTTCTTGATGCCGCGCATCTGCATGCAGAGGTGCTCGGCCTCAACCGCGACGCCGGCGCCTTGCGGAACGATGGTCTGCATCAGCATGTCCGCAATCTGTGCGGTCAGGCGCTCCTGCAACTGCGGCCGACGGGCCACAGCGTCTACCAATCGGGCCAGTTTCGACAACCCCACCACGCGGCCGTTGGGCACGTAGCCAATATGCGCGACGCCGTGGAAGGGGATCAGGTGGTGCTCGCAGGTGGAGAAAAAGGGAATGTCGCGCAGGATCACCATCTCGTCGTGACCCTCTTCAAAGCCAACCGACAGCAGTTTGGGGATATCGACTTCCCGACCGCCGAGCGTTTCCTTGTACGCGGCGACGACGCGCCTGGGCGTGTCGACCAGGCCCTCGCGATCGGGATCCTCGCCCAACGCGAGCAAGAGCTCTCGAACCGCGGCTTCGGCGCGCACTCGATCGACCAACTCGCTCACGACAGCGCCTCCCGGATCACCGCTTCCGCTTCCTCATAGCCGGGGCCGATCTCGACCATGTCGGCGGCGATCGACTCCACCGCGCGCTCCGGATCTTTCAACCCGTGACCGGTGATCGTGCAGGCCACTCGCTGACCGGCGAGCGATCCGTCACCGTGCCGGGCGAGCAATCCGGCGACCGAGGCTGCGGAAGCCGGCTCGCAGAACACGCCCTCAGTATCGGCCAGCATCCGATAGGCGTGCAAAATCTGTTCGTCGCTGACCGCAATGATCGCGCCGCCCGACTCGTCGCGCGCCGCCACTGCGCCGTCCCAGGACGCGGGCGAGCCGATGCGGATGGCGGTCGCGATCGTCTCCGGATGTTCAACCGCGCGTCCGTGCACCAGCGGCGCGGCGCCGGCGGCCTGCACGCCCAACATGCGCGGACGCCGCGATGCACGCTCGGCCTGGAAGTAGTCGCAATAGCCACGCCAGTAGGCGGTGATGTTGCCGGCATTGCCGACTGGAATGCAGTGCAAGTCGGGCGCGTCGCCGAGGGCGTCGACGATCTCCATCGCGCCCGTTTTCTGTCCGGCGATCCGGTAGGGGTTAACCGAGTTGACCAGCGCCACCGGCAATCGCTCGGTCAGCTCCTGGGCCGAGCGCAGCGCGTCGTCGAAGTTGCCGTCGACGGCCAGGATCTTCGCGCCGTGCGCGGCCGCCTGGGCGAGCTTGCCTTTGGCAATCCGTCCCTCGGGTACCAACACAAAGGCGGTGAGTCCGCAGCGGGCCGCGTATGCCGCGGCCGATGCGCTGGTGTTGCCGGTCGAGGCGCAGAGGACCGCCGTCGCTCCCTGCTCCACTGCTTTCGCGACCGCGACCACCATCCCGCGGTCCTTGAACGAACCGGTCGGATTGCACATCTCCAGCTTGAGCCAGACTTCATCCGCGCCGGTCGCCCGTTCGAGGCTGCGCGCGCGCACCAGCGGCGTGCTGCCCTCGCCCAGGGTGACGCACGGCGTCGACTCCGTGAGCGGGAGCCAATCGGCGTAGCGCTCGAGCACGCCCCCGCCAACCCATCCCTGAGCCCGCACTGTGCTACTCGCCATCGCCGCGCACCCGCAGGTAGGACTTCAGCTCCCGGATTTCCTGCTCCAGTTCCTCGATCTGCCGGCGTCGAACCTGCTCCTGCAATACGACAAACCGCTCCTGTTCCTGCGCCGTCAAGCTTGAGATGCTCTCGATCCGGTCGCCGAGCGAGGCCACTGCCCGCTCTCGCCTTGCATCGCGAGCCCGGAGTTGTTCACCCATGCGCTCGACGTTGCCGATCCGCTCTTCCACCGCCTCAAATCCGCGCTGGACCGATGACACCAGCGCCTTCGATGCATCCAGCGCCTGCAGCGACTCTTCCACTCGCCCGCGCAACGCCTCGACGTTGGCGCGCAGGTCTTCCCACTGCTCGGCCGTTTCCTGGACCCGGCGCAAGGTTTGATAGGAGAGTTCAAGACGCTCGGTCAGGCCGCCGATCTGCCGTTCCAGCGCT
Organism: Dehalococcoidia bacterium; assembly: GCA_034421135.1. Lineage (GTDB taxonomy): Bacteria > Chloroflexota > Dehalococcoidia > Bin125 > Bin125 > Bin125. The sequence goes on along the minus strand of DAOUKQ010000112.1, from coordinate 38,213 downwards.
TCGAGCCTGGTTTCGAGGGCGCTAGATTCACTCGATGCTCGGCGAACCCCGTCGGCGTTCGCCGAGATCCGCGCACCCAACGCCACATGGCTGTTCTCAATCTGGGACAGGCGATGCGCGACCTCGCCGCCTTCGGCGTTGACCCGCCGGATCGAATCGTCGAACACTTCCAGCCGCTCGCGCAGATCCGTCAACGCCTTTTCGTTCGCCTGCAGCCGCCGCAGCGAGTCGTTCGAGACTTCGCGCTGACCGTCAAGCTCCTGGCGCATCTGCCGGACCGATGTATCGACCAGTTCGCGATGCTCGGCCATGTCCCCATTGAAGCGATTGATCCGCTCGCGTAGCGTCGGCATCTCATCAAGTTGGCGCTTGGCCGCCCCGATTTCGGCCGCCAGCGACAGCGCCTTGCCCTCAAGATCGCGCATCCGCTGATCCAGTGCGCTCAATTCGCGCTCATCCCGCACCCGGGACTGGGCCAGCTCGGCGGTGCGCGACTGTAGGCCCGTCAGCGACTCTTCGAATCGCATCCAACGGCCATCGCCGCTGTCGGTCGGGTTAGTCGTTGTCACTACCATCCTCGATCCGGAGCCGGACACCCAGTTCGATCACGCTGTCGGATTGCGTGAGTCGCTCCAACACCCGATCCATGGCGCCGTCCGTGCAGGAGTGAGTCGTCACGATCAAATCCGCCGACTGAGTACGTTCCGGGTGCGGCGTCTGCAGCACCGAAGCGATGCTCACGCTCTCGGCGGCGAACACCGCTCCCAGTTCCGCCAGCACGCCGGCGCGGTCGGGCACCTCGAGGCGCAGATATGTACGGACGCATATGTCGCCCAACGACGCCAACGCAGGCGCGCGATCCAACGATCGGGCGCGACGAGGCGCCTGATCGGACGCCAGCCGTCCGCCGATGTCGAGGATGTCCGCGACGACGGCGCTCGATGTGGCGCCCGCTCCCGCGCCCGGTCCTTCCAGCACGACCGACCCGATCAGATCGCCCGAGACCGCGACGGCGTTCAGCACGCCATCGACGGCCGCCATCGGATCCTCAACCGGCACCAATGTCGGATGGACGCGCAGGTCGAGGCCGGCGGGAATCCGCCGACCCGTGGCCAGCATGCGAATGGCGTAGCCCAGGTCGCGCGCGTGGCTAAAGTCTCGCGCTGCGAGTGAGCGGATCCCCTCGCGATAGACATCGTCGGGTCCCACTTCGGCGTGGAACGCCAGCGACGCCAGGATTGCCAGTTTGTAGGCCGCGTCGATGCCGTCGACATCATTGGTCGGATCGGCTTCGGCGTAGCCTAGCCGCTGCGCATCGGCGAGCGCGTCGGCATAGCTCGCGCCGTCGCGCGACATTGCGGTGATCATGTAGTTCGTCGTGCCGTTGATGATCGCGCGCACCGACGAGATGTCGTTTGCCTGTAGGTCGCGCTGCAACACGCCGATGATCGGGATTCCGCCACCTACGCTGGCTTCGTAGCGCAGCTCCGCCCCGCTCGACTCGGCCAGCGCCAGCAGCGCCGGACCGCGCTTGGCCATCACTTCCTTGTTGGCGGTCACCACCGACTTGCCGGCCGACAGCGCCGCCTCGATACAGTCGGTCGCCGGCGATTCGCCGCCGATCAGCTCAACGACCACGTCCACGTCGCCGCGCGTCGCCACCGAGAGCGGGTCGTCCGTGATCAGGATGCCCGATGAGGCGAGACTCGCTCTCGACGACACATCGCGCACCGCTGCGGCGCGAACCTCCGGCCGGCTGCCGCATCGGGACTCATAGGCGTGAGCGTTCGCAAGCAGCGCGTCGAGCACGCCGCGACCGACCACTCCGAGTCCAAGCAAGCCGATGCCTAGCGACTCTGCCATCAGGCGCCGGATTCTTCGTTCGCCGGCGGCTCCGAGGGCGCGGACGCCGGGGCTGGCTGCGGAGCGGCCTGGGGGGCAACATCCGGCGCGGCCTCGCTCTGCGGCGCCTCGCTCTGCGGGACTTCGCTCTGCGGGACTTCGTTCTGCCGGACTTCGTTCTGCGGGACCTCGCTCTGCGGGACCTCGCTCTGGGGGGCGTCGCTTTGCGGGACCTCGGCGCCGCCCTCGGCCGGCGCCGACGGCGGTGCGTCGTCCAGTTCGGCCCGCATCGCTCGCTGCGCCATCCGCGTGACCATGCGGAAGCGCGAGGTCTGGCGCATGTGCTCGGCGGTGTATGGCAACAGCGCGACCTGGCGGGCGCGCTTGATCTCGCGGGCGACTTTGCGCTGATCCTTCGCCGTCAGCCCGGTCTTGCGCCGCGGCTCGATTCGGCCGCGGTCGGAGATCAGCTTCTTCAGCCGGTCCACGTCCTTGTAGTCGATCGTCGCCACTTCCTGCGGGGTGAAGACCGGCGCGCGGCGGCGTCGGCCGCGGCGGCGGGTCCGCTCGATCATCTGCGGCAGCCGCTCGCCCGACTCAGGCGCGGGCCTGATGATCGGAGTCGACGGGGGCGTCGGCGCCGAGGGCGGGGGCGGCGCCGACGGGGGCGGGGGAACTGTCGGAGGAGCCGAAGCTAACGGCGGCGCCGGCGTTGGCGCAGGGGCCGCCGCGGTCTCATTGGTCGGGTCGGGTGCAGTCGTCATCCATCCATCTCCACAAGATTGTCGCGAGCGCTCATCGCAGAGCGCGGAATTGCTTACTCAAACGGCAGGTCCCCGGCATCGGGTCCACCGCCGAAATCTCCAGGTCCGTCATCCCAGTTGCCGCCGCCACCCCCGCTGCTTCCGCCAAAGTTGCCGCCTCCGCCACTATCGCCGCGATTTCCCAACATCACCATTTCGTTGGCAATCACCTCGGTCGTGTATCGCGTGTTGCCGTCTCGGTCCTGCCACTGGCGCGTTTCAAGTCGACCTTCGATGTAGACCTGCCGCCCCTTTTGCAAGTACTGGCCTGCAATCTCCGCAAGTCGGCGCCAGCAAACCACGCGGAACCACTCAGTCTGTTCCCGCTGCTCACCATCCCGGGTCGTGAAACGACGGCTTGCGGCAACATTGAAGTTTGCGACCGCGTCACCGTTCGCCGTGAATCGCATCTCCGGGTCGCGGCCCAGATTGCCGATGATCATGACCTTGTTGAGACTTGCCATTTGTTCACCCCCGCGATCATGCGTCCGCAGGCTAATGGTCGCGGCGCACGATGAGGTGGCGCAGGACATGCTCGTCGATCAGCAACGTCTGCTCCAGATCGTCGCGGCGCGAGTTCGGACCGCCCTCGTAGTGAGCGATCAGGTAGTGACCCTCGAACGACTGCTTGATCGGGTAGGCCAGCCGTCGGCGGCCCCAGTCGATCACCTCGGTGACGTCGTTGCCGTGATCGGTCAGCGTGCCTCGCAGCCGAGCCATGCGTTCTTCGATCTGCTCACCCACGATATCGGGGTGGAGCACGACCATGATCTCGTATTCCGTCTCACCTTGCGCCATCGATCGCTCCTCTAGTGCTCTGTCGTCGGCCGACGTTCAGGTCGGCAGGTTCAGGTTGCTGCTTCAAGTTGCTATGCCCGGGATTGGGAAATCCGAGGCCAGTTCACGCACGGCCTCGCGCACGCGACCTTGCTCGGCCGTGTCGTCGATGTGATCGAGCACGCGGCCGATCAGGCTGGCCACGGTCGCCATTTCCGCCTCACGCATGCCTCGCGTGGTCAGCGCCGGCGTGCCGATGCGAATGCCGGAGGTGACAGTTGGTCGCCGCGTGTCGTAGGGAATCGTGTTCTTGTTGACGGTGATCCCGGCCGCATCGAGCGCCGCTTCGGCGGCTTTGCCGGTCAGACCCTTGACCCCTACGTCGAGCAGTAGCAGGTGGTTGTCGGTACCTCCGGAGACCACCCTCCAGCCTTCCGACTGGAGACCGACCGCCAGGGCCCGCGCGTTGGCGACGATCTGCGTCGCGTACTGAGCGAACTCGGGCGTCGCCGCCTCTTTGAGGGCGACCGCCTTCGCGGCGATCGTGTGCATGTGCGGTCCTCCCGATGTGCCCGGGAAGATTGCACGGTCGATTGGTCGCGCCATCTCCTCGTTGGTCAGGATCAGCGCCGAACGCGGACCGCGCAGTGTCTTATGTGTAGTCGTCGTCACGACCGGAGCGAAGGGCACCGGCGAGGGATGCGCGCCGCCGGCTACGAGCCCGGCGATGTGGGCCATATCGACCATCAGGACCGAGTCGACCGACTCCGCAATCTCCGCCGCTCGCGCGAAATCGTAGACGCGCGGATAGGCGGTCGCGCCGACGACGATCACCTTGGGCCGGTGCTCGCGGGCCAGGTCGGCCATCGCGTCGTAGTCGATCTGCTCGGTCTCCTGGTCGACGCCGTAGGAGACGAACTCGAACCAGCGCCCGGAGATGTTGACCGGCAGTCCATGGGTCAGATGACCGCCATGATTCAGTTCCAGGCCCATCGCGGTGTCGCCGGGTGAGAGCAGGGCGAAGTAGGCGGCGATGTTCGCCTGTGTGCCCGAGTGCGCCTGCACGTTGGCATGATCCGCGCCAAACAGCGACTTGGCCCGCTCAATGGCAAGCTCCTCAACGATGTCCACGAACTCGCAACCGCCGTAGTAGCGCTTGCCGGGGTAGCCCTCGGCGTACTTGTTGGTCAGCACCGAGCCCATAGCCGCGAGCACCGGCTCGGAGGGATAGTTTTCCGAGGCGATCAGTTCGAGTCCGTCGCGCTGCCTCCCCGCTTCACGCTCGATTGCCGAGGCGATCTCCGCATCGGCTGCATCGAGGGCAGCCCCAGCCAACGTCAGCGCCATGTCGCACCCATTCGCGTTCCGGAGACCCGACCGAATCGGGCCGCCGCCGGATCACATGTCCGGCAGCACACGAACCACAGTCGATCTCAGCTTACACGCGGTCAAACCGGGCGAGTCAACCAGACAACTCCCGGCGCGTCCAGGCAGCGTCGATCGCCGCCAGCAGCCCGCCGCTGACCAGCGAGTGGCCGCCCGTCAGCACCGGAGCGTCCCACAGATCGAGGGTCAACTCTCGCAGCCACTCGTCTTCAATCAGGGTCCAGCGGCCCATGTCGGCGGCGAACCGATCGGCGCGCGATAGCCCCAGCCCAAGATGCGCCAGGAATGGCCGCGTGTCCCAGATCACTGCGTCGCCCATCGAAATCAGGGTCTCGATGAACCGGCGTTGACCGGTTTGCTCGCACATCGACGCGAGCCATGACCGTCCCTGCCCGCCGCGAGTCCGCAATCCGCGTTCCTCCGACAGGACGCGCACCCGGCACGACGTATCGCGGTCGACCACGGCCCAGTCCGAGCCGCTCACCCGGCCGGTGACGAATAGCTCCTTGGTCGGTCGCGTCATCGTCTCGAAGACCTTGACCGCCTTGCGCACCCCGTCATCAAGCTCCCGCTGCCCCTTCAACTCGGCGCGCAGCGACTCGCCGAGATCGAGCGAGTTCACCCGGGCAATCGTCTTCAGGACAATCAGATCCGCCGGCGTATCGACGTCCAACAGTGAGCGGGCTGAACGGGGGAAGGACTCAATCGCCGTCTCATGTCTGGACCGCACGAGTTGGGCGAAGCGATTGTCGACTCGCTCACGGGCCACGACGCTCAACAGGCGGCCGTCTGTTACGCCAATCCAATCGCAGGAGAAGATCCGGTTGGCAGTCGCGACGCCGGATCGGATCCGCTCGAGGACCAGCGACCAGTCCTCGACGGTCATGGCGGGCATGCCCGAGCCTGCGTAGCAGACCGCGCCGCTCGCCTCGGTCGCCGCTTTGGAGACGATGCCGCCGATCGACTGCCGCGCAGCGGTCCGCACGAGATCTGCGCCTTCCAGCGCGTCACGGCCTTGCAGCCACTCCAGTTCTGCAAGGTTGACCGTCGAGAAGATTTTGACTCGTTCGAATCCCGCCGCACGCGCTCGCGCGGCGGTATCAACGACGATGGCGGCTCGGGCCCGATCGACCAGTTCGGTCGGGATCGAGTCGTCGTCGAAGGGGCGGTAACAGAGCCAGAACTCAGAGGGCCGGCTGTTCGTCATCTCAATCGGCCCGGGCCACGGTCCAGGCGTCGACCGCCGCTGCGCCCGAGGCGAGCAACGTCCGCGCCGCCTCTCGAAGCGTGGCCATCGTCGTGGCGACATCGTCGACCAGCAGAACGCCGCGTCCCGCCACCCGGTCAGGGTCGGCGATGAACGCATCCCGGACGATTCGCGGCCGATCGGCTCGCGACGCCGCCTGAGCCTGTCTGGGACCCCACCATCCGCGGCGTCGCAACGCTTGCGGACAGATTTCCAGCTTGGTGCGCGGGGCCAGCGCGCGGGCGAGCTGCTCCGCCTGGTTGCCGCCGCGACGACGCCTGCGGAGCAACGGGATGGGAATCGGGACCATGACGTCGATATCGCCGGCTACCCGAATGCCGCCCGACAGGTGTACCAACTCGCCGGCCAAGCCGACGATGCCCCGGTGTTTCAGTGCCAGCACCGCCGCTCGGGTTGGGCCGTCGTAGACGAACGCCGACCGCAGCTCGCGCACGGCCAGCGGCATTGAGAGGCAATCCTGACAGACCGGCGCCTCGGACGGCAACCAGCAATGGCGGCAGCGCGGACCATCGGCGCGCTGCATAAGCGACCGGCAGTCGCGGCAGATCAGCGCGCCCGCGGCTCCGCACGACGCGCAGTGCGGCGGTAGAAGCACGTCAACCAGCGTGCCGGCCGCTCCCTTGACCATTACCAGGGACCGATAAGCTGCACTCATGCGACTCACGGTACAACTCTTCGCCAACCTCGCCGAGTCTTGCGGCGCGCGACAGGTTGAGCTCTGCGGCCTGCCGCAACCCCTGACCGCCGCGCTGGTCATGGACGCATTCGTCCAGCGCTTTCCTCAGATCGATGCGATGCGCGACTCGATCATGTTCGCGGTCAACGCCGAGTATGTCTCGCTCGATCATCCGGTCACGCCGAGCGACGAGATTGCGCTGATTCCTCCGGTGAGCGGCGGCTCGGAGACTGATCCGTACTTCCGGATCACGCACGACGTGCTCGATCCGACCGAGATTCATAACCTCGTGCTCTCCGATGCCGCAGGGGCGGTCTCGCTGTTCCTCGGCGTGGTGCGCGACAACAATCTTGGCCGCGACGTCGGCTATCTGGAGTACGACGCATATCCGGCGATGGCGAGCAAGGTGATGAGGCAGATCGCCGGCGAGATCCGCGAGCGTTGGGATGTGCTCGACATTGCCATGCACCATCGGGTCGGGCGACTCGAGATCGGCGAGGCGTCGGTCGCGGTCGCCGTCGCGTCCGCGCACCGCGGCGAGGGCATCGAGGCCTGCCACTATGGCATCGACCGGCTCAAGGCGATCGTCCCGATCTGGAAGAAGGAAGTCTGGTCGGACGGCGAGGAGTGGATCGAAGGGTCGCTCACGCCCGCCGCCGAGATCGACGCCGCTGCTGACTGATCACCGTCGCTGGTAGGTCGGTGCGATAGTCCTTGGCCTTGACGTACTGCACGGTGCCGCGCTGACTGTCGAGCAGCCGCGAGGCCAGCCTGGGATCCAGTTCCTCCGGCGCCACGTTCGTCGTGAACACCGTGGGCGCTCTGCGCAGATAGCGGGACGCGCAGAGCTGATACAGCTTCTCACTGGCCCACTCCGTGGCCTGGTGCGCTCCGAGATCGTCCAGAACCAGCACCTCGACTTGCTTGAGCGCACCGAAGATCGCTTCGAACGAGGCTTCGCCCTCGTCCCGGTAGGAGGCCCGCAGCGCGTCCAACAGATCGGGAACCACGGCGAAGCAGACGCTGTCGCCGGCGCGCAGTCGATCGTTGGCGGCAGCCGCCGCCAGATGCGTCTTGCCGACTCCGGTGCCGCCGATCAGCGTCAGCCAGCCGGCGGGATGCTCGGACCAGGCGGCGACCATTGCTTTGGCGCTGGAGAGGTTCTCGGCATCGCCGCGACCGCCGAGCCCCTGCTCGCGGAAGCTGTCGAAGGTGTACTGAGACAGCACGTCTTCACTCATGCCTCCGAACTGCCGATATCGCGAAGCCGACTGCGGACCGCCAAGCGCCAATCGCGTCACGTCCAGCGTCAAGAACGACTGCAATCCAGTTGCGGTCAGATCGGCCGACTCGGCAACGAGCACGCTGCGTCGACCGCTGTTGCGACGATGATTGAGTAGCTGGAACAGTTTCTCCCGGGCCCAATCGGTCGGTGAGACGCAATCGAGGTCGTCCAGGATCAGGAACGGCGCGTCGCGGACGTGCTCGAAGAGCAAAGCGAACGAGAAGTCTCCGCCGCTGGTAGCGTTCATCGCGGCGCGCAGCCGGTCGAGCAGGTCGGCGGTGACGAAGTACAAGGCTGGACGTCCCTCGGCGATCCGGCGATTCGCCATCTCCGCCGCGAGTCTGGTCCGTCCCGAACCTGCGACGCCGGTGAGCAGCATCCAGCCTGGTTCCTCGTCGGCGGCATCGGCGAATGCGCAGGCGGTCGCGGCGGGTTCCTGGGCGGCATCGTCATCCGAGAGCCGAGCGTCGGAGAGCGGACCTAGGTTGCTCAAGCGCTGGAGGCGCTGCGCCTGCCTCGCATCCTGCTCCGCTCGCCGGCATTCGCAGGGCTGGACCCGGCCAAACTCCGGATCGCCGACCGGCCTCGGCACGCGCACGTAGCCCGCGCCGCCGCAGACGTCGCAGTCCGCCGAACCGTCCGGCGTCCACAGCGACTCGTCGCGCTCCGGCAACGCTTCCGGCTCATTCGCGGAAGAGATGTCGGTAGCGCGACGACTCCAGCCCGCCAGCAGCGGTCCCAGACGTTGCATCTCCGTCATCGCGTCCCTCCGTCTCCCAGCGTTCGAGAATCGCTTGCACGTAACGCCAACTGCGAGCGTTGTTGGCGGCCGCTTCGGTGAAGGCGTCGCGCAGCCAGTCGGCCCCGTAGCGCACCTCGGCCGCCTTCAGTGCCTCAGTCAGGATTGGCGGCATCGGCGTCCCGAATGCACGTTGCCAGATATCGGGCGACGAGCTGTGTACCGGCTCGCGGCCGTACACCGGAGCCGAAGCAGTCGGTATGTCGGCCGATTCCAACGCCCGCCGGCCGTCGGCGTCGTTCAGCGCCAGCCATTCGTTGCAGACGCCGTTGTCGACCGATCGGCCAACCAGCAGCGAACCGCGCTCGATCGCCATCGTCAACCCATCGTCGAATGATCGGTCCACCTCGCGATCCACGCAGATGCCCGCCAATGCTTCGATCATCGGACGGCACTCGCGCAGGTCGGCCAGCGGGATCCGACGCGGATATCGGCGCTGCCGCGCAATCGCCTCCACGGCATACAGGGTGACGATCAGTTCAGCCGAATCGGACATGCCGGGCGCCAGATCCCGCAGCAGCGCTTGCGGCAGCGGCGTGACCGGAGCACCGGATGAGAATCCCTCGAATGGCATTAGAACGCATCCGCTCCGGGGTCCGGCTGAGCGTAGAAGTCCTCGAACTTGGCAATCGAAGAGACGAACCGCACGTCCACTTTGCCCACGGCGCCATGCCGATGCTTCGCGACTAACAGTTGAGCCACCTCGTTATCGCCGTTCCGAGACGCGCTGCGCACGAGGTCGTCTTCATACTCGTCGCGTTGATACATGTCCTCGCGATAGATGAAGATCACCACGTCGGCGTCCTGCTCGATGGAGCCGCTCTCGCGCAAGTCCGAGAGTTGGGGCATGGGCGGATGGCGCCGCTCGACCGCCCGGGATAACTGAGACAGGGCCAGAACCGGAACCTGGAGTTCTCGTGCGACCTCTTTCAGCGTGCGGGAGATCAGCGAAATCTCGTTCACACGGTTCGTGTCGGCCTGTGTCCGCGACGAACCATGCACGAGCTGAATGTGATCGACGATGATCAAGCCCAGGCCGCCGTGCGGATTGCCGTGCCGATGCGCCCGCTCTTGCAGCCGGGTGTGCAGATTCCGCGACTTGGCTCGAATTTCGGCCAACGTCTGACCGGCGGTGTCGTCGATGTAGATCTCCGCCTGCGTGAGCCAGCCGATGGCTCGCGAGATCTTCCCTTCCTGATCATGCGTGTGCATTCCGATGCGCAGTTTCGATTGCTCGATCCCGGACTCCGCGGAGACCAGCCTCCCGGCCACTTGCTCGGCTGACATCTCGAGCGAGAAGATCGCCACCGGCAGCTTCTGTCCGATGGCGGCGTTGCGCGCCATGGACAGCGCCAGCGCCGATTTACCAACCGACGGACGGGCGGCCAGGACGATCAAGTCCGATGCGTGCATCCCTTCGTTCAGCAGGATGTCGAGCGCTTCGAAGCCAGTGCGGGCCGGCCCGCCGCCGGCCGCGTCGGCGTCGGTGGCGTCTTCCAGCACGTCGTTGAGCAAGTCCTGCAGCAGGCGAAAGTCCTGCCGCCGGTCCGCGCCGCGAATGCCGTAGAGCAACTCGACGGCTCGCGTCAGCGACTCGCCGATATTCGGATCGGCCTGATAGGCGAGTTCGCCGATCTCGCCGGCGGCGCGGATCATGTCTCGATAGGTCGAGGCCCGCTGCACAAGCCGGGCGTAGTGCTCGGCGCCGACCGTGGCCGGCAGCTCGTAGACCAGTTGGTTCAGGTACGCCTGTCCGCCCGCCTCCTGCAGCCGACCTTGATAAGCCAGTTCAGCGGCGACGGTGATCTGGTCGATCGCCTCGTAGCGTTCGAAGACCGCGAGCACTGCGGCGAAGATCGCCCGATGGCGCGGATCGAGGAAGTCGTTGGCCTCGAGCATCCCGGCGAGGCGCTCGTAGACCCCGGCCTCGGCCAGGATCGCCCCGAGGACCGACTCTTCCGCCGTCTGATCCTGCGGCACCCCGCGGGACGCCGACCGGGGTCGCCCATTTCGTCCGCGCTGCTCGGCCAGCTCGTCGTAGGTTGGGTCAGAGGAGACCACGATCGGCCTCCTCTGCGAGGTGACAATGCGCGAACGTTGTTCCTGCGCTGTCCGTCACGACTGCGCAGGCATGATTGGCGGCCGACCCTACTCCTCGGAGTTCTCTTCGGAACCCTCGTCCTCCTCGACGCCGACCTCCTCGGCTTCCGCTTCCTCGACCTCGGCGACTACCTCGTCGAAGCTCAAGTCGGCGCTGTCCGCGTCCGGCTCGACGATCACGCGAATCTCGGCAGACACATTGCGCGTCAGTCGCACCCGGACATCCTCGGCGCCCAACGTCCGCAGCGACTGCGGCAGCAGGACCTGACGGTGCTCGACAACCGCCTCGGGCACCGACTGTCCCGCGATCTCCGTCAGGCGCTCGGCGATGTCTCGTGCCGTGATCGAGCCGAACAGCCGACCCTGCTCGCCGACGCGGGCCTGGAAGGTCAATTCCTGACCGGCGATCGCCAGCGCGACCGGGCTCGCTTCGCCGTCCAGCTTCTCCTGCCGGATAGCGTCGGCCTGAGCCAGGCGCTCGGCTCGGACCAGGTTGTTGCGGGACGTCGGCCCAGCCAGGCCGCGAGGCAGCAAGTAGTTGCGCGCGAACCCGTTCTTGACCTCTTTGATCTCCCCGACCAACGCAGTCCCCTCGACCTCTTCGAAGAACACGACCTTCATCTGATTGCTCCGCTCGATCCGTCAGCGATACCAGATCACCATACTCATACATCGGTATCCGCCCAACAGCGGTCGCTACACACGAACGTGCGTTCACTGTAGAACTACAGTACATAGGTCACAACCCCGCCGCGCTGTCGCCCGCCCGGAAGGCCGGCTCCGGCGGCGCGGCGATCGCGACCGCGCCCCGCTCGCCCAGCGTGCGGCTCAACATCTGCACCACCTGGTCGTCGGCCATCAGGCGCCATTCGTCCGAGCAGACCATCACCTGGACCTTGCTGCCCTGGCGGATGCGCAGGAAGACCGGGCAATCGCCGGCGTGCATCAGCTTCATCGAGGTCAGGCCGCCTTCGAGCTGTTCCATCAGCTCGACATCGGCCGCCTCATCGCCGCTCTCGTCGATCGTGATCCAGACGGCCGATGCCGACGCCGGCGACGGCTGCGGTCGCGGCGCAGCAGAGATGGGGGTTGGCTCCGCCGGCTCCATATGAGTCTCCTCAGCGTCGTGATCTGCGTCGGGTTCAGCAGTCGAGGGCGCGGGCAGGGGTTGCTTCGGCTTCAACATCCAGGGCGGCGGCGGCGCTTCCCTGATGGGCGGCGCCACGACCGGCGCGGGACCGCCGAGGGGATCGGCCGATGCTGCTGCGCTCCTTGACGCGGCCGCCATCTGCTCGTTCCAGGCCTCGACCGAGTCGACCGCCAGCGTCAGCCGATCCATCCGCACGCGGATGTTGACCCGTGCGACGACGATCTGATTCGGTTGCCACAGATCTTTCGTCGCCGACCACTGCTCGGGCCAGATCGTGACCTCGGCGGTCCCGGAGAGATCTTCCAGCATCACGGCAGCGAACTGATCGCCCTTGCGAGTCGTGAGCAGACGCACGCTGCCGACCAGCCCGGCTACCGTCTGCGTGTTGCCGGCCATCTCCTCGGTCAGTTCCGACAACTGGGCGTTGACCCGACTTTGTAGTGCCTGAGTCGCAGCTTGCAACGGATGCTCGGACACGTAAGCGCCCAGCAACTCCCGCTCCCAGTTGAGCTGCTCGTGCGGGGTCGCATCGATGTCTTCCTCGAGTTCAACCGCCGGTGTCGGAGTCTCCACCTCGGCGCCGAACAGATCGAACATCGAGGTCTGACCGCTATCGCGCAGTTCCTGGGCCCGTCGCGCGCGCTTGAGAATGTCCTCCGCTGCAGCGACCATCGCGCCCCGAGACTCGATCGTGTCGAACGCGCCAGCCTTCGCCAGCGCCTCCAACGCCCGGCGATTCATGGACTTGGCATCCAGACGCTCGGCCAGGTCGGTGGCGCTGCGGATCGGGCCGTTTGTCCTGACTTCTTCAATCAGCGGTTCGATCGCGGCATATCCGACGCCCTTGATCGTGCCCAGGCCGAAGCGGATGGCGCTGCGATTGTCGGCCATGCGCTCAATGGTGAACGTCGCTTCTGATCGATTGACGTCGGGCAAGAGCAGGGAGATGCCCATCTTGCCGCACTCGGCCGCCGCTTCGCGGACGCGGTCGCCGTTACCTGCCGCCGCTCGCATCACCGCTGCCATGTAAGGCGCGGGATAGTTGGCCTTGAACCAGGCCGTCTGATAGGCGATCGCCGCGTAGGAGACGGCGTGCGCCTTGTTGAACGCGTAACCGGCGAACGGCTCGATCAGATCGAAGATCGTCCCCGCGTCCTGCATCGAGTAGCCGTTCGCCGCCGCGCCGTCCAGGAAGACCTCGCGCTGCTTCTTCATCTCCCGCTCGATCTTCTTACCCATGGCCTTGCGGAAAATGTCCGCGGCCCCCAGCGTGTAGCCGGCAAACTTCCGCGCGATGTGCAACACCTGGTCCTGGTACACGATGACCCCGTAGGTGTCGTCCAGAATCTCGCCGAGGTCGTCGTGCGGATACGTCACCTCGACGCGGCCGTGCTTGCTCTCGATGAAGCGGGGAATGTGCTCCATCGGGCCCGGCCGATACAGCGCCAGCAGCGCGGCCAAGTCGTGGACGGACGTAGGTTTCAGTTCCTCCACGACCCGCCTCATGCCGCCCGATTCGAGCTGGAACACACCGAAGGTGTCGCCCTGCGCCAGCCGTTCGTAGGTCTTGGCGTCTCCGTCGGGAAGATTCAGATAATCGATCTCTATGCCTTCGTGCTCTTGGACCAGCGCGACCGCCTCTTCCAGGATCGTGAGGTTGGTCAACCCCAGGAAGTCCATCTTCAGCAGTCCAACCTTGGCCACCTGGTCCATGCCCCACTGCGTCATCGGAATCCAGTCGCCATCGGCCGACTCGTTCACCGGACGGCGCAGCGGCACATTCTCGGCCAGCGGTTCCTGCGAGATGACGACGCCCGCCGCATGGGTCGAGGTGTTGCGCACGACCCCATTCAGGCGATCGGCATAGGAGAGCAGCTCGGCGATGTTGGAGTCATCGCGCTTCGCCTGCTGCATGTCCTGCGACTGATCGATTGCTTCCGCGACCTTGATGTTGAGCTGATTCGGCACCATCCGCGCCACGCGGTCGGTGTCGCCGAGGGGCACGCCGAGCGCCCGCCCGCAGTCGCGAATCGCCGCCTTCGCGCCCAGAGTTCCGAAGGTGATGATCTGCGCGACGCGATCGCGGCCGTACTTCTCCGCGACGTAGCGGATCACCTCGTCGCGGCGGTTGTCGGCGAAGTCCATGTCGATGTCGGGCATTTCCCGGCGTTCAAGGTTGAGAAAGCGCTCGAAGACGAGATTGAACTCCATCGGGTCGATGTCGGTGATCTCAAGGCAATACAACACGATGCTGGCCGCCGCCGAACCGCGCACCGCGCGCGCAATCCCTCGATCCTTCGCGAACAGGGCGAAGTCCATCACGATCAGGAAGTACTCGGCGAAACCGGTTTCCTCGATCACGTGCAGTTCATAGGCCAGCCGCTCGCGATGCGACTCAGGCGGATTGCCATATCGCTGTTCCAGTCCGCGGTAGGCGATATCGGTCAAGTGCTCGAGCGCGGTCTTGCCCTGGGGGATATCAGGCTGCGGCAGTCGCAGCCGGTCGAAGTCCAGGTGTACATCGCAGCGCTCGGCGACCAGCTGGGTGTTGGTCACCGCTTCGGGCAGATCGCTGAAGGTCGTCAGCATCTCCTGTTCCGACGTGAGGTAGAAATCCTCGCCACTGAATCTGAATCGCTTGTCGTCGGTACGCACTGCGTTGGTACCGATACAGAGCAGGAGATCGTGCGCGTCGTGATCGCCCGGTTCGCAGTAGTGCGCATCCTGAGTTGCGACGATTGGTACGTTCAGTTCTTGCGCAATCGCGACGGTGCGCCCCAGCGGAGCCTCGAACTGGGGCAGCTCCTTATGTCGCTGGATCTCGAAGAAGTAGCGATCTTCAAAGACGTTTCGATACCAATCCACGACCCGACGGGCCTCGTCGAAGTCCTCTCGCATCAGTGCCTTCTGCAGCTCCGACGACGGGCAACCGGAGAGCACGATCAGGCCTTCGGAGAATTCGGCCAGCAGTTCCCGATCGAGGCGCGGCTTGTAGTAGAACCCCTCGAGATGTCCGCGCGTCGAGAGCTGGACCAGGTTGCGCCAGCCACGCTCGTTCTCGGCCAGCAGGACCAGGTGGTAGTAGTTCGACGACGCGTCTCGCCCGTACGATTTGTCAAGCCGACTGCCAGGGGCAACGTACGCCTCCATGCCCAAGATTGGCTTGATCTTCTCTGCGTCACAGGCCTCATAGAAGTCAATCGCGCCGTACAGATTGCCATGATCGGTGATCGCCAGCGCCTCCTGGCCTAGCGATTTCGCCCGCTGTGCCAGGGCCGCAATCTTCGACAATCCATCGAGTTCCGAGTACTCGGTATGCGTGTGCAGGTGAGCGAACATCTCCAGCTACTCCTCCGCGACTTCCCGTGCGTCGACTCGGATGAGCTTCGCAGCATCACGTCGTCAAGATCGAGCCGGAACCCACTCTTTCAGCCAGACCCTGTAGATTCCACGTTCAAGCCCTGTGGGCAACTGGTGGAAGCCCGGATCACCATTCGCCGGCAACCGGTCGATGCGCATCGCCGTTCGGGAGTCAACATAACAGTCTCGACTTCGCGTCTGCGCGCAGATCTCTAGGGTCAACTCCCTCCACCGTTGGTGGGTTGCCGGCCTAGATTTCCTGGTCCAGTTCGAACGCCGAATGCAGCACACGGACTGCTTCTTCGCCTCGTTCGGCGTTGACCAGACAGGTGATGCGGATTTCGGAGGTGGTGATCAGCTCAATGTTGATGCCCGCGTCCGAGAGCGAGCGGAACATCGTCGCCGCGTAGCCGGGACCGGACTGCATTCCCGTGCCGATCAGCGACACCTTGACCAGGTCGTGCTTGAGCACCACATCGGCTGCGCCCAGCTCTTCGGCCAACGGCTTGCTGATCTCCTGGGTTTCTTCCCAGTCGCCGCGCGAGACGGTGAAGGTCATGTCGGTCAGTTGCAGTTCGGAGGCATTCTGCACAATGGTGTCGACGGAGATGCCGGCATCGGCCAGCGGGCCGAAGAGTTGCGCGGCGATCCCGGGACGGTCGGGCACATGCCTGAGTGTGACCGACGCGACATCGCGGTCGAGTGCAATCGTCCGGACTCGATTCTCGGGTTCCATCTGAACCTCCCTGCGTATCAGCGTTCCGCCGCCGAAGCCGAACTCGGCCTGTGACGACGCGACCAGGATCGGGATGTTGTAGAGCAGACCGAGCTCCACGGCCCGCGGGTGCATCACACCTGCGCCCTGTTGCGCCGCCTCGAGCATTTCTTCGGCCGCGATATCGCGCAGGCAGCGCGCGTTGGGTTCAATCCGAGGGTCGGTCGTGTAGATGCCTTGTACGTCGGTGTAGATCTCCACCTGCGACGCACGCAGCGCCGCCCCCAGCGCGACTGCCGAGGTATCGGAACCGCCGCGACCGAGCGTGGCGTAGTCGCCTTGCGGACTCTGGCCCTGGAATCCTGCGACCACGACCACATGACCGTCGGCGAACTCTTCTTCCATCCGCCAGGTATCGATTCCCCGGATCCGCGCGCGACCGAAGGTGTCGTCGGTAAACACGCCCGCCTGCGCGCCGGTCAACGCGACCGCGGGGCAGCCCATCTCGACCAGCGCCATCGTCAGCAATGCGCTCGAGACCATCTCGCCGGTCGCCATCAGCAGGTCGGTCTCACGACGCGGCGGTCGCGGATTGACCTCGCGAGCGAGCGAGAGCAGCTCGTCGGTAGTCTTGCCCATCGCCGAGACGACGACCGCCACCTGCTCGCCTTCGGCCGCCCGCGCCGCGACGCGGCCGGCGACCGTTCGCAGCCGCTCGACCGATCCGACTGACGTCCCGCCGTATTTCTGAACGACCGTCACAGAATCTGCGCTCCGCCGGTGTCGATCGCGGTGATGAATCCCCTGCCGCCAATGCCGCGTGCATCGGCAGCCGACTCGAACGCGCGCTGCACCGCCTCCACCTGTTGATCGCCGGCCAGCGCCATCAGCGTCGAGCCGCCGCCCGACAGATATGCCGCGTACGCTCCCGCCGATTCCACCGCCTCGAACAAATCGAACATTTCGGGAAACAGCTTGGATCGCGGGATCTGATGCAGGCGATCGTCGACCGCCGTCGGCAGAGCGTCCCATGAGCCTGTGGTCAGGGCCGCGACCAGCAGGGCCGAACGGCAAGAGTTATGTACTGCGTCTTTGCGAGTGAGTCGACTGGGCAGCAGGGCCCGGCCCTTCTTGGTCGACATGTTGAAGCTGGGCGTAAAGCCGACGAATCGCAGACCGTCGGCCACCGGCAGCGACACGCGCGAAACCTCAGCGCCGGTCATCGCGACTACCTGACAGCCGCCGAACAGAGCCGGGGCCATGTTGTCGGCGTGACCTTCGAGGTCGGAGCCCAGTTCCAACACTCGATGCTCCGAGAGGGGACTACCCAGCAGCGCGTTCGCCGCCACCAGTCCTGCTCCGCGGCAGGCCGCGCTGGCGCCGAGCCCGCGTCCGAGCGGAATATCCGCTTCGACGCTGACCTCGATCTCTTCGGAATCCGGTCGCTCCATGCCGAGTTCCCGGTAGACCTCGCGGACTGCCTTGCGCACGTGCCGAGACATAGGCGAGCGCTCGCCCTCATTCCCCGAGGCGACCGAAACCGTCACCGTGGCGTAGCGCTGCAGCGCGACGCCGACTGCGTCGAATCCGGTTCCCAGATTCGCGGTCGACGCGGGGACGCGGACCGTGATCGGGCCTAACGGCGTCAACGATTCATTGTGCTCGGGCCAAGTTTCAACTGTCATCGCGCCACATTCTATGATCGCGCGCTGCGTGTAACCAACCGGTTGTTCACAACCTCAAGCGCTTCTGCTAACACGGCGTCAGCGTCCCTGGTCGCGTCGACCACGTGAATCCGCTGCGTGTCCTGCTGGGCGAGGGCGCGAAACCCGGCATTGACCCGAAGATGAAAGGCGATGTCCGCGTCGCCGATCCGGTCCTGCTCCGGCGATCGGGCTCGCGTCCGCGCCAGACCGACTTCGGCCGGAATGTCGAGCAGCAGCGTCAAGTCGGGCGTCAGCCCCTGGGTCGCTTCCCGGTTGAGCGCGATCAGTCGGTCAAGATCGAGCCCGCGACCGTAACCCTGGTAGGCGAGGGTGGAGTCGGTGTAGCGATCGCTCAAGATGATCTCGCCGGCGTCCACGGCGGGCAGGAGCACATCGTTCACATGCGACGCCCGCGCGGCGAGGAACAGCCAGGTCTCGTCCCAGTCGCTCATGGTCAGGCGGGGATCCAGCACCAGCGCTCGCAGCCGCGTGCCCAGCGCGGTACCGCCGGGCTCGAATGTGAGCCGCACGCTGCGACCCGCACCCTGCAGACGCTCCGCCAATGCGCGGGCCAGCGTGGTCTTGCCGGCGCCGTCTCCGCCCTCGACGGTGACGAACACGCCGCGACCCGACTCAGCCGGCATGGATGCGCACCCGACGATTCGGCTCGCGACCGCGGCTGACCGACTCCAGCGCCTGATCTGTCGCCAGTTGGTGCTGCAGCTTGCGGATGTAGGGGTTCTGCGGAGCGAGGTCGACCGAAGATTGGCGTCCCGCGTGAATCTGCGAGATCGCGTCTTCCGCCTCCGAGAGCGCGGAGGTAACGGCATCGGTCGGCACGCCGCCTTTCGCGAGCGCGCGCAGGCTCTTCTCCATCTGCAACACCGTGTTGTGTTTGATCACCGCGACAGGAATGCGTCGCGACTCGGCCAGCCTGAGTTCGGGCGGTCGCTTGCGAAATCCGGTGCGCAGCGTCATCACGGCGTCGGCCTCTTCGACGCGCTCCGCAATCGAGACATTCGCGCCCGTCTCCCGAATCGCCTCTCGCAGGCGCGACAGGGAGACTCCCAGCGGATACACCTTGCGATGCGGACTTGGAGCTGCGGCACTCATGCGGTGTCCGCTGCGTCGCCGCAGCGGGGCCTCGTGCGACGAACCGTTGCCGAACGATGCGCCGTTGCCGTTCCCCGCGTTCGAGGCGAACTGACGGCCGAGGATGTCGTGGTTGGATGGCTCCAGGCCCGACCAGGCGCCTTCGCCGACCATCGACTCGACTGAGTCGGTAGAAGTGTGCACCGCGCCGTCGTCGTCGACCTCGCGAATCTCCGCCGCGACCGACTCTCCCCGCAGCAGGGCATCGACCGTGTCTCCCAGGTCGGTGTGAACAGCCACCCTGGTGAAGGATTGGATCTCGACCAGCACCTCGAAGGTCGGCGGAGCCTTGCGCTCGAGCACAGACTTGCGCGTCCCTCGCCGTCGAGCCTCCTCGTCGGAGAGCGTGACCGTCTGAATCCCGCCGATCAGATCGACCAGGGTCGGATTCAGCATCAGGTTGGCCAGCGTATTGCCGTGGGCGGTCGCCACGAGCTGGACGCCGCGCTCGGCGATGGTTCGGGCCGCCTGCGCCTCGAGTTCGGTGCCGATCTCGTCGATCACGATTACTTCGGGCATGTGGTTCTCGACGGCTTCGACCATCACGGCGTGTTGCAACTCAGGACGCTCGACCTGCATTCGCCGCGCTCGGCCGATGCCGTGGTGGGCGATGTCGCCGTCGCCGCCGATCTCGTTCGACGTATCGACGATCACCACCCGCTTGCCTTCGTCGGCGAGCACACGCGCCGCCTCGCGCAGGATGGTGGTCTTACCCACGCCCGGGCGTCCCAGGAGCAGGATCGACGTGCCCGCCTTGACGAAGTCTTCGATGACCGCGACCGAGCCGGATACCGCTCGGCCGACTCGCATGGTGAGCCCGACCACATCGCGACGGCGGTTGCGAATACAGGCGATCCGATGCAGTGTTCGCGGGATACCGGCGCGATTGTCGGCGCCGAAGTCGCCAAGCTGCGAAACCACAAGCTGCAGCTCGATCGGCGAGACTTCCGTCTCGCGCAACTCGACTTCGCCATCGAGGTAGCGCGCGCACGGCCGACGACCCAGGTCGAGCACGATCTCGAGCAACTCTTCCTCGTCGCCCTGCTCGCTGAGCGCCTGCTGGAGCCCTTCCGGCAGCGTCGATAGCAGCGCGTTGAGGTCTTCGCTGCGCGCCGGACTGCGCGCCGGATTGAATGTTGAGACCATCAGCCGGATCCTCCTGCCGCAACTGATGTTTCTTGAATCTGGCGATTTGCCGCGTAGGCAGCACACAGGTTGATGAAATGCTCGTGCAGGCGACCGTCCCGGGTCAGTTCGGGGTGAAAGGTGGTCGCCAACAGCGAGCCGTACTGGACCGCGACCGCTTCGTGGTCGTATTCCGCTCCCAGCTTGAGCAGGACCTGGACCTCGTCGGAGACGGAGCGAATCCGCGGCGCGCGGATGAAGATCGCATGGATCGGATCGCCGCCCAATGCTCCGGCGGCCAGATCGGCTTCGAACGAGTCGATCTGGCGGCCGTAGGCGTTGCGCTCGACCGTCATCGGCATCAGGTGCAGCCCGGGCCGATCCAGCGTGACGATCTGCTCGGCGAGCAGGATCGCGCCGGCGCAAGTACCCCAGATCGGCAGTCCCGAGCGGCTCGCCGAGATGATCGGCTCGCGCAGGCCGTAGGCGATCATCAGCCGGGCGATGGTGGTGCTCTCTCCGCCGGGAATGATCAGGCCGTCGACGCGCCGGAGTTGGTCGGCGGTCCGCACTTCCAGCACGTCGGCCCCGGCCTGGCAAAGCGATGCGGCGTGCTCAGCGAAATCACCCTGCAGGGCCAGGACGCCAACGACCACCGATCCCGAACTTCCGACCCGGCCCGACTCACCTAGTGTTCTGGTTGACAAATCGGTCACCAACTCCGTCTCTGAGCGATGGTCGCTCACCATCCCCGTTTGGCCAGAATCTCCGATTCGGGAATCTTGTCGATCTCGATCCCCGGCATGGCCTTGGGCAGATTGGTCGAGACCTCGGCCAGGATGTCGTCGTCTTCGTAGTGGGTCACCGCTCGGACGATGGCATTGGCCATCCGGGCGGGATCTTCCGACTTGAAGATGCCGCTCCCGACAAAGACGCCGTCGGCGCCCAGACGCATCATCAGCGCGGCGTCGGCCGGGGTCGCGACCCCGCCGGCGGCGAAGTTGACCACTGGCAGGCGGGCCATCTCGCGGGTCTGACGGACCAACTCGACCGGCGCGCCGATGTCGCGTGAGTACGAGACCAGTTCTTCGTCGCCCATGCTTTGCAAGCGGCTGATCGATCCTTGGACGGATCGCATGTGACGCACCGCCTCGACGATGTTGCCGGTTCCGGCTTCGCCCTTGGTACGAATCATCGCCGCGCCCTCGGCGATCCGCCGCAGCGCTTCGCCCAGGTCGCGGCAGCCGCAGACGTACGGCACGGCGAACTGGTGCTTGTTGATATGAAAGGCCTCGTCGGCCGGCGTGAGCACCTCAGACTCGTCGATGTAGTCCACGCCCAACGCCTCAAGGATTGACGCCTCAACGAAGTGACCGATGCGAACCTTGGCCATCACTGGGATCGAAACGGCCTCGATGATCCCTTTGATCAGCGACGGGTCCGACATGCGGGCGACACCGCCGGTGGCGCGAATGTCCGATGGCACACGTTCGAGCGCCATGACCGAGCAGGCGCCAGCCTCTTCGGCGATTCGGGCGTGCTCGGGCGTCACCACATCCATAATCACGCCGCCCTTGAGCATCTGCGCCAGGCCGGCTTTCACCGTTTGCGTCGCGGTTTCAACGACCATCCCCATACCTCTCGCGTGTTGCCGATCACCCCTTGGTGAGTCTCAGTCTATCGCGCAGCGTATGCGCGACATGCGCGGTTGCCCAGCGATTCCCGCCTATGCGTTGGCGATGGCAGTCTCGAGCTCATCGACTTCGCCGCCGCCCGCCATGAGGTACGACAGGCTTTCCAGCGTGAGCGTATCGCTGCTCCGGTCTTCCACCAGGCGTCCACGCTGGAAGACGAGAAAGCGGTCCCCGACCCAGAATGCGTGTTGCGGCTTCGGCGTGACCAGCACGACCGCCGTGCCCCGCTGCGCGGCGCGACGAATGAGGCGCAGCACCGCGCCCGATTGGCGGACGCCGAGCGCCGACGTTGGCTCGTCCATGATCAACACCCGAGCGCCGTAGTACATTGCGCGACCGATCGCCAATCCCTGGCGTTCGCCGCCCGACAAGGTGTGCGCGGCGCGATCGGGATCGCCCAGATCGACGCCCAATTTTTCCAGCTCCGACTGCATGGCCTGCTTGGCGTAGTTCACGTCGAACCGCTGGAAGATGCCCCAGCCCCTGACCGGCTCGCCGCCCATGAAGAAGTTGCGCCAGAGCGACATCATCGGCGCCAGGGCCAGGTCCTGGTAGACCGCCACGATCCCCTGCGCTCGCGCCTGCCGGGGCGAACTGAAGTCGGTCCGTTGACCATCCAGCAGAATCTGGCCTTCACTCGGACGGATCAGGCCGCAGAGCATCTTGATGAAGACCGACTTGCCGGCGCCGTTGTCGCCGACCACGCAGGTCACCTCGCCGGCGCGCAGCGCGACGTTGACATCCGCCAGCGCGACGACCGACCCGAACCGCTTGGCCAGGCCCTTCACTTCCAACACCGGCACATCTGCCGGTTCGCTGGAAACCGCTTCCCGCTGTTCTGTCGTCATGACTGTTCCAATCTCAGCCTTGCCGGCTGGCTAGGCGGACCTCGCGGTTCGGACTCGCTCGCCCACAACGTGATTGATGAGCGTGGCGACCAACAGCAGGACGCCCAGGAAGGCCCATCGCCAGTCGGAGTTCCAGCCCGCGTGGGGAATGCCAACGAACGCGATGCCCCAGATCAGTGCGCCGATCGCCGGACCCACGGCCGAACCGTAGCCGCCGGCCATGCGGCAACCACCGACGACCGCCGCGATGATGTAGAAGAACTCCTGCCCCACGCCCTGTCCGGCCTGCACCGACGTATAGCGGATCGCGTTGCTGACCCCGACGAACCATGCCGCCCCCGCTGTGAGCATGAACAACCCGATCTTGGTCCCGTTGACAGGCACGCCGACGGCCCGGGCTGCATCCCGATCCCCGCCAGTGGCAAAGATCCAGTTACCGATCCTGGTGCGCCAGAGAATCCAGGTGGCGATCACGATGAACGCGGCCCACCAGAGCAGCGAGACGCGGAAGTCGGACGGGGCCGTACCGAAGACGGTGGCCACGATGGCGTGCAGCGAGTCGTAGCCGCCTGCGTTGTCGATGTTCTCGATCAGCGCGTCGCCGGTGAAGTGCTTCGAGAGCGCTACGTTGGCTCCGCGCAGGCCGAAGAACGTGCCCAGCGTGATCACGAACGAGGGCAATCCCGTCCAGACCACAAGCACGCCGTTCCACAAACCAAGCGCCAGACAGACGAGGAGGGAGAGGAACACCGCCGCCCAGAGATTCATGCCCCACTCGGTCGCCATGACGCCCAACAGCGCGCCGGCGGTGCCGACCATGACGCCGGCTGAGAGGTCGAACTCGCCGCTGATCATCAACAACCCGACCGCGACGGCGATGATCCCGTAGGGCCACGCGGTGTCGAGCACGCGAGCAATCGTCGGGACCTCCAGCATGGCGCCGGAACTGGCGATGCTGAAGAAGATGAAGAGCAGGGCGGCAGCCACCATCGACCCCAATTCGGGCCGCAGCACAGCGGTCCGCACCCAGGGCCGAGCGTTGCCGTACGCCGGAAGTTGGAACAATGACACCGCGTCCCCTCTCCGTCAGTGGACTATCGCAATTTACTCCGTTGTCGATCCGGATTCTTCGCTCCGCGCATGGCTGATCCGAATTGCCTCGCGGACTCGATCAGCGTTGCCTGAATCGACGAACCCAGGTCCCAGCAAGACGCCTCTCCCCGCGATCCACTGCAACAGAGCATCCGCCAGTTCGTCGCCCTGCGTTTGCTGCGAATACTGGGTCAGCCGCGAGTACGCCACCGGCAGATAGCCCTGCAGATACGGCTGCTGATCGACGGCGAACAGAATGCGCCCCTGATCGATCGCGTCGAGCACCTCTTCATTCAGATCGAACACCACATGCTGGATGGACCGTCTCGCCTCGCTGGAGACGCGAACCGTTTCGATGGCTGTAGACGCCTGGTTCATGAACCAAGTGTTCATGGTCATCACGGCGTCGATCGACGTATCGGCGAGCAGGGCGCGTTGAATCTCTTGACCGACCGCGCCGTCCGGATCGACGTACAGCTCGGTCATCGCCTCGAGCCGTTGTCCGGCCCGTTCACAGCGTGTATCGAGCGCGAGGTTGGTCTCCTCGTGTTTCACGCATAACAGGTGGGTCACGCCTTCGCCGGCAAGGCGGTCGCCCACGGCGAGACCGGCTACGGTCTCGACCTGTCCGAAGTACGAATCCACACCCAACTCGGCCCCTGCGCCGTCGCCGACGTTGATCACGTACACCGTGGTACCGATCAGCAACGCGTCACTCACGACTTCCGACAGCGCCTCGGGATCCGACAGCGTGACCACGACGACGTCGAATCCTTGTTGGACCACTTCGTCGATCAGCCGGACACGCTCGCTGCTGTCAGGCGTGGAGCGCCAAAACAAGTTGACGTCGAAGGTCGCGGCCGCGTCTTCCGCGCCAAGTCGAACGTCGTTCCAGAAGGGATCGTCGGCTGCGCCGTGCACGATCATCGCCACCGACATTGGCGGCGCGGTTCCCAGATCAAGCCGTTCTCGAGCGGCCTCGGCGCAACTCGCCGCGATCGCCGCGGCCAGCAAGATGACGAACATCCAGGGCAATCTTCGTAGCTGCGGCAGCCGGCTCATTAGTCACCACCTAGCTGCGGGAAACGCCGCGCGTTGGACTGATCAACAAATCCCGGACCCGTCACCAGGCGACCCGATGCCGCCCAGCGCTCCATACCTGAGAGAATTCCCTGGGTCTCAGGATTCGTCTGAAGCGATTGGAAGTACGCGAACGCGATCGGCAGAAAGCCCTGCAGGTATGCCTGCTGGTCAATGGCGAACAGCACATTGCCGGCCTCGATCGCTTGCAGGATGGTCGGCGACACATCGAATGTCGCCAGCCGAGCCCCCGATCCGGATGCGGCGATCGCGTCCATCGCCAGTTCAGCGATGCTCGAGTTGAGCGCCAAGACGCCATCGATCTGGTCGTCCGCCTGTAGCACTGCGGCGATCTCGCCCGTGGTCGAGACCCGGTCCGCCGTGCCGGTCACGAACAGGCGTTGCATCGATCCGCCCACCGCCTCCAGGGCCAGACCGGCGTTCGAACAACGCGACTCCAGACCCACATTTCCCGCCTCGTGGATCAGGCAGAGCAACCTCGTGACGCCAAGCGACGCCAAGCGCTCGCCCGCGCCCAAACCGGCTACGCCGTCCGGCTGACCGAAGTGGGTGACGGCTCCGAACTCCCGGCCCCGTTCCTCCCCTGAGTTGATTGACATCACCAGCAGACCCGCGGCGACCGCCGATCGGATCGAGTCCTCCAGCGCGTCGGGATCGGCCAACGATACGATCAGCACGTCATAGCCCAGCGCGATCGCATTGTCGACGAGCCGAACCTGCTCGCTGACGTTGCCGTCGCCGTCGTAGAACAGGTCCACGCCGAACTCGCGCTGAGCGGCAAACGCGCCCGCCGCGACTTCGTCCCAGAACGGATCGCCGATACCGCCGTGCGTGACCATTGCGACCCGGAGGTCGGTCTCCGGCAGTACCCCGGAGCCGGTCAGTAGCGCGGTGTCTCTATCCACCCGGCAGACGTGCGCGCCGACCATTGCCAGCACGATCAGGCCGAGCAACACGAGCCAGCGCAGCCAGCCTTCATTCGCCAGTCGTTCGATCCGTCGAGCCAATGCGTTGCTACTTCCTGGTCACGCCGTACGGCACGGCGGGTGGCAAGACGAATGGCCGCTTGCGGTCCGGCGCTCACCATTGGACGCTAGGCTACCAACCATGCGTATAGGACTCATCTCCGACACCCACGTTCCCGAAGCCGGCACCGAGCTGTGGCCCCAACTCTGGGAGCGAATCAGCACCGCCGATGTGCTGCTCCACGGCGGCGACATTCACGACATTCGCTTGATCGACAAGTTGGAGCAGGTCGCGCCGATTTATGTCGCCCGAGGCAACGGCGACGACGGCTCAGGCGGTCGCCCGGTGCAGCCGGAAGATCCACGCCTGCGCGAGGCCTGGCAACTGGAGTTCGAGGGGTTCAAGTTCGGCCTCACGCACGACATGGCGCTGCCTGAATGGCCGCCCTACCGCACGGTCGAGTCGATGATGGATCATTACTTCGGCGGTCCCCAGCACGTCGTCGTCCACGGCGACACGCACGTGGCGTCGATCGAGACCATCCGCGGCGTCCTGTTGATCAATCCCGGCAGCCCCATGTATCCACGCAACCTCGATACGCGCCTGGGCACGCTGGGCTTCATCGAGATCGAGAATGGCCGGCTGCACG
The DNA here is from genome assembly GCA_034421135.1 of Dehalococcoidia bacterium. GTDB lineage: Bacteria > Chloroflexota > Dehalococcoidia > Bin125 > Bin125 > Bin125. The sequence continues at coordinate 11,720 of DAOUKQ010000112.1, read as the reverse complement.
CCTGGTTGGAACAACTCGATGAGTCGGGCTCTCACGTCATCCGCGAACAACCGAAGTACGTGTACTAGGGTCGGATCGCCGAAGCGCTCATGCAGGGTTAACCACAGAGATTGCGCAGCTAATACGCTACGGGCATGGCTGGGATATCGGTTCTCGTTCCATTCGACCGGTCACCGGAAGCGCGCCGCGGTCTTGAGATCGCACTCCACCTTGCGCGTGTCGACCGGCGCAAGTCGAGGGTTCTGCCAATCTACGTCGTCGAGGTCGAGCGGGCCTATCCGGTGGATAGCGACCTGCCCCAGCAGTCGGCCCAGGGCGAAGCATGTCTGGCCGAGGCGGAGGCTGCAGCCAGGCAAGCACGGGTGTCTTGCGAGGCGATCCTGCTCCAGGCCCGCAACGCGGGGCCTGCGGTGGTCGATGCGGCCGCCACCGAGGGCGTTGATGTTCTGGTGCTTGGGGTCTCTCACGCCAACGCGGTACACAGCGCCGGCGGCGAGCAGACCGCGCTCGTCCGGCGTACCGGCGCCGGCATCGATCTGGGTCACACGGCCGACTACATCCTGTCCCACGCGCCCTGCGAAGTGGTCGTGGTGCGTGAGCCCGCATTACATCACGTCAATCTGGCGGCGACGGGGCGATAGACCCGTGAGCGCCGCACGGAAACGAGCCTGTTCGTCATGCGTGTTGTGATCATGGGCTGCGGTCGTCTCGGTTCCACCCTGGCCCGCGAGCTTGACCAGGAGGGGCACCAGGTCACGGTGATCGATGTCGACGCGGCCGCCTTCAACTGGCTGGAAGACGGCTTCAGCGGGTCAACCATGGTCGGCGCCGGCGAGGATGTCGAAGTTCAGCAGGCTGCGGGCGTACCCCGCGCCGACATCTTCCTCGCGCTGGCCAACGGCGACAATCGCAACGCCATGGCGGTGCAGGTGGCGAAGCACATCCATGGAGCGCCGCGCGTCGTCGCGCGGATTTACGACCCGGAACGCGCCGATGTCTACCGTCAACTCGGCATCAACGTCGTCAATCCCACAACCATCCTCGACCAGATGGTGCGCGCAGCCGCCTTCGGCGACGAACGCACTGCGGCGCCTGAGAGCCGTGAGGAGGCGTGATGTACATCATTATCGTGGGCGGCGGCAAGGTCGGTCGCGGGGCCGCTCGCGACCTGATCGAGATGGGCTACGAGGTCTGCGTCGTCGAGCGCGACGCCAACACCGCCTGGTCGATCAACAACGAACTGGGCGAGGTGGCGCTGCTCGGCGACGGCGCGGAGATCCACGTGCAGCGCGCCGCCGGCATGAACCGCGCCGATGTCGTGGTCGCCTGCACCGGACGCGATCAAGCCAACCTCGCTGTGGGACAGACCGCCCAGACCCGTTTCAATGTGCCCAAAGTGATCTCGCGGATCAACGATCCGCGCAACGAGCGCATTTTTCGCACGCTGGGATTCAACTTCACCATCTCGGCCACGAGCGCGATCATGAACGCCATCGAGCAGGAGGTCAGCGCCGGGCTGTCGCGACTCACGCAGATGCGCTCGACCGCCTTCGTGCTGTCCGAGGTGACGATTCCTCAGCTCGCGCCGGCCGTCGGCTGTACGGTGCGGGACCTGAGTTTGCCTCCGCACACCGTGCTGGCGTTGATCATTCGAGACGACGACCAACCCGAGATTCCCGGTCCCAATACGCTGGTGCAAGCGGGAGACGTGGTGATCGCCGTCACCGAGCCGCAACATGAGCCCGCGCTGCGCGCGACGCTGACCGGAGCATCCTGACGCCATGACCAGCACGACGCCGTCCGACCATGACCGTCCCGTCAGGATCGCATTCCTTGGACCCGAGGGCACGTTCACCGAGCAGGCCGCATCGCTCTGCGTGCCGGCAGGTCGCGATGCCGATTTGACGCCCTATCCCAGCATCACCGCTTCGGCCGAGGCGGCCGCCGACGGCTCGGCCGACCTGGCCGTGTTGCCCTTCGAGAACTCGCTCGCCGGAGCGGTCGGCGAGACGCACGACCTGATCATTCACCAGTTGGAGTCGCTCGCCATCTGCGACGAGATCATTATCCCGATCGAGCACTGCCTGATCGCCGCGCCAGGCGCCGACACCGCCCGCATCGACGCGATCTACTCGCATCCGCAAGCCCTGGGTCAATGCCAGCGCTACCTTCAGCGCCGATTTCCCAACGCCCGCACCGAGGCGACGCTTTCCACGTCGCAGGCTGTGGGACGCGCCGTCGAGCTTGGCGATCACACGGCGGCCATCGCCCCTCGCCGTGCCGCCGCGTTGCACAATGCGGTGCTGCTCGAGGTCGGCATCGAGGATGACCATCGCAACGCGACGCGATTCATCGTCCTCGCCGACCACGACCACGATCCGACCGGCGACGACCGCTCGACGATTCTGTTCAGCACTGCGAACCGTCCCGGCGCGTTGCTGCGCGTGCTCGCGCACTTCGCCGACGCCGGGATCAACTTGACCCGGATCGAGTCGCGGCCCGCGCGCGAACGGCTCGGCACCTACCTGTTCCTGATCGACTGCGACGGCCATCGAACCGATCCGGCGCTCGGTGAGGCGCTGACCCGGATCGAGTCGGATGTCGAACGACTGCGCATCGTCGGCAGCTATCCCAAGGCGCCTCAGCCCTGAGCCGAAACCGGTCCGACATGCCCGAGATCCCCGAACTGCAGCACATTGCCCAGGTGTTGACCGATCGGCTTGCGGGCCGACCGGTTACGTTCATCGACATCCAGAAGCCGATCGTGATTCGTCTCCCGCGCGAGGACTTCGAAGCCGGCCTGATGGGCGCCGCATTCAAACGCGTCGAGCGCAGCGGCAAGTTTCTGCTCTTCCGCACCGACCGCGACAGCGTGATGGCCGTCAATCCCATGCTCAACGGCCGCTTTCAGTGGACCTCGGGCGAGGCCGGAACCAGGAAAACGCACGCCAGAACCTGCTTCACGCTCAGGTTTGAGTCTGCCGACGACGAGGAAGTGGGCATCCGCTACATCGATGAGCGCTTTCTGGGCAAGGTCTACCTGGTCGACGCCGATGAGCTCGACCAGATACCGGTGCTGAACGAGCAGGGACCCGACGCCCTCGATCCATCGCTCGACCAGGATGCGTTCCTCAAGCGGCTCAGGCGTTATCGCGGGCAGGTGAAGAATGCGCTGGTGAACGCGAAGTTCATCGCCGGCATCGGCAATGCATACTCCGACGAGATCCTGTTCAACGCGGGGATTCACCCGTTCACCAAGATCTCCTCGCTGCCGGAGGATCGCCGCATTCGCCTCTACGAGTCGACGCGGGAGACGCTGGCATGGGCCTCAGCGATGGCCGCCGATGAGATCGGCAGCCGGATCGATACCAAGCCACGCGACTTCCTCAATGTGCATCGCAAGGGCGGGCAACCGTGCCCTCGTTGCAGCGCCGTCATTTCCGAGGTCACGCCCAACCGCAGAATCACCTCGTTCTGCCGGACCTGCCAGCCCGACTGAACGGCAACGCTCGGGAACTGGACGTTTCAGTCGCCCGACAACACGCGCTCGGCGCCGGGGATGAACGGGGCCCAACCGGGCTGACTTTCGAGGTACTGACCAAACAGGTTGATCGGCGTCACGGTCGGACGCTTCGGCTCGGTGCGTAGCTGCATCCGCGCCTCGCGCGGCGTGCGCCCCGCCTTGCGATGATTGCAGCCGCGACAGGCCGATACAAGATTCTCCCAGGTGTGCGAGCCGCCGCGGAAGCGGGGCATCACATGGTCGAGCGTGAGGTCCTTGAGAGCCGTCCGGCGGCCGCAGTACTGACACATGAAGCGGTCGCGGATGAACACCTCTCGACGCGACAGACGCATCACCGGTCTCGGCCTGCGGATGAAGTAGACCATGCGGATCACCGACGGCACATCGAACTCGCCGCTCACGGTGCGCAGTAGCGACTTGGCGCGATCGAGCCTGTCGATCACTTCAGCTTTGCCCCGCGACACCAGAACCACGGCACGTCGCACGTTGCACACGTGCAACGGTTCGTAGTTCTGATTCAACACCAGCACCGACTTGTTCAGAACCGTCATGGCACCGCACTGATCGTATCACCGACCCCGAGCGGCGACCGTGAGCAATCGGTTAGTAGACACAAGGCAACACAAGGCAACACAGGGCAGGGCAGCGCAGGGTAGCGCAGGGCAACACAGGGGATGCGCTATCCGCCGCTGACCGGTCCTCCGACGCCGTTCACAGCCGAGCGCCATTCGTCGACTTCGGCCACGAATCCCTGGATTGCCAGGTCGAACTGCGCCGGCAGCAACGCCCGCACGATGGGAACGTTCTCGAGCATCGCCCAACCGATCACCGAGTGACCAACCAGGCCTGCTGCGTCGTCCAGACCGGCGAAGACCACGATCGCGAACACGGCTTGGACCAGCAGCAGGCCAAACAGCACGCCGAAGATGCCGCCGGCCGCGCGATCGGCCCAGCCGAGCAGCAACAACGAGGCGAGGCCGCGCAGAAACGCTCCAATCACATAGCCAAGCAGCGAGACCAGCGCCAGGATCACGAAGAAACTCGCCGCTTGCATCGAACCGGAGGGCGATTCGGAGATGGCCAGGTCGATGAACACTCGCTCGTGATAGGCGCCCGCCAGAACGACGCCGAGCACGATGGCGAGCAGCGCCACGCCGGCCCGCAGAATGCCCGTCCGCCAACCCCACACGCCAATCCCAATGGCCACTGCGATGATGACCAGATCAACCACATTCAACCCGAGCACCAGGGAGGATTCCGTCACGAAGCTACTGTACACACGCCTCTACCGCGCAGCCTCGGCCATCCGTGGCTTGCTGAGTGATTCCCCTCGGTCCCCACTCTTTGGGGACCTGTGCGTCAATCGAAAGGGTCCAGTTCCCGCCTTATGCGGGGACTGGGAAACGGGGTGCGGGTGCGACGAAAATCTGGTTTACGCGCAGGTCTCCAGAGGGACTAGCCCCGGTCGCCTGCGGTAGCGTCGGGACCGTTGAGGGTCATGAGGCCGAGTTGCGACATTGAGGCGAACTGCGAGCGGGACACGATTACGTGATCGAGCAGATCGATCGACATGGTCTGTGCGCCGTACAACAGGTCCAGCGTCAGGGCGCGATCGGCTCGGGACGGCTCCGGCGACCCTGAGGGGTGGTTGTGGACCACGATCATCGCCGTGCCCTGATGCACGATCGCGGGTCGCAGCATTTCCGAGACCCGGGTCGATGCGCCGTGCACGGTTCCTCGGTAGAGGCGCTCCTCGCGGATCAGGCAGTGCTGTTGATCCAGGACCAGAACCCAGACCTCCTCGTGTGTGAGGTCGCCCAACAGCCCGCGATATCGGTCGAAGACCTGCTTCGAGGTGCGGAATGGTTCCCGCGTGGGCCACTCGTCGTCGGCCAAGCCTCGCGCGGCCAACTCCACCGCGGCCTTGATCCGGGTGACCTTGGCCTCGCGCAGTCCCGAGACCCGCATCAGCTCGCGGACATCCGACCGCAGCAGACCCACCAGTCCCCGTTCGGCCAGCAGGCCGCGGGAAACCTCCAGCACGTTCTCGCCCTGCCGACCGGAACTGAGCAGGATGGCGAGCAACTCGGCGTTGGACAGCGCATCCGCGCCCAGCCGGATCAGCCGTTCTCGGGGCCGATCCGCAGGATCCATGTCCTTGATCGTGCCGCCACTGCGCTTGCCCGGCGTCGCCGGCGTCCGGGAAGGCGACGGCGCATCCTCGGGATCCGGCTGCTCGGCGTCTTCGTCCGCCCACAACGCCCGTAGCTCGGCCTCGTGATCGCGCGAGTCGCCTCCGTGGGCATCGCTATTCGTCACGGCGATCGCCGAACGTCGGCAGTTCCACGCGCTCGCGACTCCGTCCTGCCTCGGCCGCCTCCGCTTCTCGCTCGCGTCGGCGCTGTTCCCAGGCGGCCTCTGCCTGGCGCTGTTCCTCTTCGTCCTCATCCGGGGGTCGTTCGTCCTCGCCCAGCGGACGCCAGGCGACCAGCGCGTTGGTGTGCGGGTAATGAACCAGGTAGACCCAGCCGCCGGACTCCGGCATCTCCTCGAACACCAGCCGTGGGACGCGGAACACTCGCCGCGAGACCAGGACGTAGTGAGCTCGGAAGAAGATCAACAGGTCGAACTTGCGCCATTTGCGGGCGACTCTGCCGGTCGTCTCCATCGGCTCGGAGAACCAGTCCCGCAGTGCCGACAGCGCGGAGAATCCGGACAGCACGCCGATCAAGGCGAAGAGCGAAAACCCGAACCACGAGCCGCCATTGCCGTCCAGCGCCTCGACCATCATGTAGACCGCGCCGACAGTCAGCAATCCGAACGCGGGCGTCCAGATCGCTATCGACCTCAACAACGCCCGACGCGCTCGCCGGTCGTCCGGGTGCTGACTGCCGCGCCAATCATCGAACTTACCCACCGCCACGACCCGACTTCCCTTCCTCGGACGGACCAACCGACTCTTCAGCCACTGCGGAGAGGTCCCATTCAGGAATCCAGAGCCACTCACCTCGGATTAGGACCGAATCATCGTCGAGTTGCCAGTTCCAATGCAGCAACTCGGCGACAGAGACGCCGCGCGCCGACGCTATGGAGAATAGCGACTCGCCGCGCTGTACCTGGTACCGCTCGAAGGAGGCGGGCAATGCCGGCTCTGACGGGTCCGGCCGCCCCGGCAGGATGCCGCTCTGAACCGGAGGCTCAGGTCGGGAGGACGACGTGCCGGGTACCGACGTTTCCGCCGCCGCAACGGAGGCTGATTCAGTCGGCTCGGCGCTGCCTTGCGCCTCGGCTTGGGTGATCGAGACTTCAGAGACCGCCAGACTTGAGACCGGTTCGATCGGGGCCACCGATGCTCGGGAACCAGCTTCATCGTCGCCAGATCCGGGACCCCAGATCGCAGCGACGACCACAACGGAAACGGTCAACGCGACGACCATGGCCAACTCGACCAGGCGAGAGCCGCGCCAGAACCCTGTGGTGGTATCTGGTAGCACCGGGTTGTCAAGCGCCATCGCATCCCCCGGTCGCAGAACATGCGGCGATCCGTAGTCCACCTTGGGATCAGCGCATAACTGTAAATCGTGTTAACGATAGCGCACTACATGCCTGCACGACCGCACCGACGCCGATCCATCGTGGATCGCGCCGGTGCCGGAGTCGCGCCGGGGAAGTTGGGACGGGCTACTTGATCTCGACGGTGGCGCCGGCCTCTTCCAGCGCGGCCTTGATCGAGTCCGCCTCTTCCTTGGAGATGGCTTCCTTGAGCGTCTGCGGCGCCGACTCGACGAATTCCTTCGCCTCGCGCAGGCCCAGTTCGGTGACCGCGCGGACCGCCTTGATCACGTTGATCTTCTTGTCGCCGAACTCGGCCAGCACGACGTCAAACTCGGTCTGCTCTTCGACCGCTTCTTCGGCCGCCGCAGCACCGTTGGCGCCGGGAGCGGCGACCGCGACCGGCGCTGCCGCCGTGACGCCGAACTCTTCCTCGATCCGCTTGACCAGGTCGCGCGCCTCGAGAATCGTCATGGCGCTGATCAGTTCAAACGCCTCGTCTACTTTCGACATGTCTGTCTCCACTCAGTTGCGGCTGGTTCGGCCGCCTGGTTCCTTGCTGGTCGCCGACAGTGGCGTCGGCGGGTTGCTCTCATTCCGCGCCGGATGCTTCCGACTCCAACTGCTCCGCTCTCGCCTCGACGATCGCCGCGACATCGCGGAACACGGCGCTCAGCACGCCGGCCAGACCGGCGATCGGACTGTTCAGTCCGCCGGCGACCTTGGCCATCAGCTCGGGGCGGCTGGGCACGTCGGCCAGCGCCGACACCTGCGAGCCATCCTCCAGCCGGCCCTCGACGTAGACGCCGCGGACCGGAATCTCGAGTCTGGCCTCACGGCTGTACTTCTGTAACGCCTTCGGTGCGTCGGTCAGGTCGCCGAAGCCGAACAGCATCGCCGTCGCCTCTTCGGCGAGGCCGGCCGCGTCGGGCTCACCCGCGCCTTCGGCTGCTCGGCGCCAGAGGGTGTTCTTGATCACTCGCAACTCGGTCTCGGGCGCTTCCGCCCTGATCCCGCGCCGGAGCTGCTGCATGTCTTTCACGCTCAGGCCGCGATAGTCGATCCCAATCGTGATCGACGCGCGACCCAGACGCTCCTCTAACAGCGCTACCTGTTCACGTTTGTGCTCGGTCGCCATGCATCCTCCGCAAGTCTGTCGCTTCCGCCACCGCGTCCCGCTCGACCACCAGACTTGCAACCATGCGCATGTCCGCTCGTTCGCGGACGCTCTGCCGGCTGCTGCCTGCGCTGGTCGTTTCAGGACCCGGTCGGATCCGCCAGCGGTCTCGGGCGGCTAGAAACTGCCTGTTCCGTTCGTAGCCTATTCCAACTCCGTCACGCGCGTCTGCCGACCATGCAACTGGCGCGCGCTAACTCTCAGACTGTTAGTCGGCTCTCAGCAACATCGCCGCCTGCTGCTCCAGCTTGACGCCGGGACCCATCGTTGAGGCGATGCTGAGCGAGCGGATGTAACTGCCCTTAGAGCCGGACGGTCGCGCCTTGACGATTTCGGAGACCATCGTCGTCAGGTTCTCGAGCAACTGGTCCTCGCCGAAGCTGGCCTTGCCCAGCGGCACATGGACCGACGCTTCACGGTCGGTGCGGAACTCGACCCGACCGGCCTTCGCTTCGCCAACGGCCTTGCCGATGTCGTTGCGGTCGACGACCGTGCCGGCGCGCGGATTGGGCATCAGGCCGCGCGGTCCAAGCACGCGACCGAGACGGCCGACCTTACCCATCAGCTCGCGCTGGGCGACCGCCACGTCGAAGTCGGTGAATCCGTCCTGAACGCGTTGAATCAGATCGTCCGAGCCGACGATTTCCGCGCCGGCTTCGGTGGCGGCCGTCGCGGCGTCGCCCTCGGCGAAGACGGCCACACGGACCTCTTTGCCCAGGCCGTGCGGCAGCCTCGCCGTACCGCGCAACTGCTGGTCGGCGTGGCGCACATCGAGACCGGTGCGAATGTGCAGTTCAATCGTCTCGTCAAACTTGGCCGTCGCCATCTGCTTGACCAGCGATACGGCCTCGGGCGGCGCGTAGTGCTGATCCTTGCTGTACGACTCCAGCGCCGTGCGATATCGCTTCCCTCGCTTCGGCATCGTTAAGCCTCGACTTCCACGCCCATCGAGCGCGCCGTGCCTGCGACCATGCGCATCGCCGCTTCGATGTCGTTTGCGTTCAGGTCCTGCATCTTCTGTTCGGCGATGGCGCGCACCTGGTCCGATGTGATCGAGCCGGCGACCTCTCGCCGAGGCTCCGACGCGCCCTTTTCCAATCCGGCCGCTCGGCGGATGAGGTCCGAGGCGGGCGGCGTCCTGAGCTCGAATGTGAACGAGCGATCCTCGAAGATCGTGATCTGCGCGGGAATCAACTCCCCGGCGCTGGATGCGGTTCGCTCGTTGTAGCTCTTGACGAACTCCATGATGCCTACACCGTGCTGACCCAGCGCAGGCCCGACCGGCGGAGCCGGGCTCGCTTTGCCCGCCTCAAGTTGCAGCGTCAACACTGCTCGCACGCGCTTCGCCATCCAACCGTCTCCCTACATCGCCTGCCGGGCCTGCCGGCGGGCGCTCATTCGCAGTTTGATTTCAACACACAAGTGAGCAGCTTACTGCTTCTCCACCTGATCGAAGTCCAATTCGAGCGGGGTCTCGCGGCCAAACATCGAGATGCGGACGCGCACTTTGCCCTTTTCCAGGTTGATGTCTTCGACTTCCGCCACCATGTCCACAAACGGGCCGTCGGTCAGGCGGACAGAGTCGTTGACGGCGAAGCCCACGCGCACGCGCGGCTCCTCCACCTGGGTCTGACCGATGATGTTCGCCACCTGCTTAGGCGGCAACGGGATCGCGCGATCGCGAAGGTCTTCCCTGGTACCAACGAACCCGGTGACTCCGGCAGTGCCGTTGACGACGTGCCAGGACTGGTCGGACGGACCGCCGGTCGTTTCGTCGAGCCGAATCTGCACGAGCACGTAACCGGGCAGCAGTTTGCGCTCGACTTCGCGGCGTTTGCCTCCGCGAATCTCCACTTCCTGCTGGGTCGGCACGAGCACGTAGCGCTTCTGCACCGCGGCGGCGACGAAGTCGCCCTTCTTCACCTGTTTCTTGGCTCGGGCCTGGCTGCCCGCCCGCTCCGGCGAGAGTTCGATGAACTCATCCTCGACATCCATCGAGTTGATACGCAAGTCGAGCGAGTGCTGGACGCGATCCTCGTGACCCGTGTAGGTGTTGATCGCAAACCACGCGGCGCCAGACTCCTGGATCCCCTCCAGCAGCGCCGCCGCATCGGCGTCATCTTCCTCTGGCTCGTCCCCTTGCAGGAAGGTGGGGATCGGCGTGGGGGCCTGCTCGACTGGGCGATCCAGGCCAAGCTCGACCAGCGCCTCGGCGGCCGTGGTATCGAACTCGGGCTCATCGGACTCCGGCTCTGTCTCGATCCCAAGCGACCGTGCAGCGGCGAGGACTTCCTGCAACTCACGCTCTGCAGCGGTGATCTCGCTGCGATCAAACCCGCTTCCGCCCTGCGGCGACGCCTGCTCATCTTGCGCGTCTTGTACTTCTTGTGTGTCTTGCGGTGTCGTCATTTGGGCAACAACGTTTCCTCAACCACGCGATTCAGTCCGAAGTCGATCGCGCCCAGGAAGATCCCGACGGCGATCGCCACCACGAGCACCACAACCGTCAGGTTGGCCGTCTCCTGACGCGACGGCCAGACTACTCGACGCAGCTCGTCGATGATGGCCATGATCGCGCGTGGATGCGTCAACCGATAGAGCAAGCTCTGCACCCGAGGCGCATCGCCGGCCGTGGGGCGCGAGGATCCAATCTCGCGTCGTGGCCGCGCCGGCAACGTCGCCGCTTCCGGCGCGAAGCTTGCCGAGTCTGCACCGTCTGCATCTTCCGCGACATTCTCGGCGCGCGGCGCGCTCTGGCGAGTCGGTCGCGGTGCGGCGCTTGCGGCGCGCGGTTGTCCGCTTCTGCGCCCCCTGCGCCTCCGGTTGTCTCGGGTTCGGGCCACAATTCACCGTGTCTCGCGGTACGCCTGCCGCGTGCGGCAGTGGGGACAGTACTTGGTCAGCTCCAAGCGGTCCGCGTTGTTGCGGCGGTTTTTCTTCGTGTGGTACGTGTGCGACTGGCACTCACGGCAGCGCATCGTAATGAACACGCGGTCACCCTTCGCCATGGCCAGCTCCCTTCCTCGTGCTTCGGCGGAATAGAACCATCATCGCACGTTTTCCGGTTCCGGTGCTATTCCCGCCGCACGTTGTCGTTGTTGACGCGCTATTCCAGGATCGAGGTGACGGCGCCGGCGCCGACCGTGCGACCGCCCTCGCGTATCGCAAAGCGCAGACCCTCCTCCAGCGCAATCGGCGAGATCAACCGCACGCTCATCTGCACGTTGTCCCCAGGCATCGCCATCTCAATGCCCTCCGGCAGTCCAATCTCGCCCGTCACATCCGTCGTCCGAATGTAAAACTGCGGTCGGTACCCGGAGAAGAACGGACTGTGACGCCCGCCCTCGTCCTTCGACAGGATGTACACCTCAGCCTCGAACGCCGTGTGCGGCGTGATCGAACCCGGCGCCGCCAACACCTGACCCCGCGCAATCTCGTCGCGGTCAATCCCGCGCAAGAGACAACCCA
>DAOUKQ010000111.1:0-14042 GCA_034421135.1 Dehalococcoidia bacterium | reverse complement strand
CTGATCCAGCGCTACTTGCCCTCGCAGGTCGCGGCGACGATGCTCTTCGCACCGATCTTCGGCGTCTTCTTCAGTTGGCTGCTGCTGGGCGAATCGCTCGGCTACGAGGTGCTCGTCGGCGTGGCGCTGCTGGTCAGCGGGAGCGCGATCGTCCAGCTCCGCCGCCAACCAGTTCCCGAGGGCTAGTTCCGGAGGGTTAGTTCCAGTCATCCAGACCGAGCAGTTTGCGTCCCAGCGGGGTCAGCTCGGCCGGCGGCGTCATCGCCTCCTTGCCTCGCGGATCGCCCGGGAACGCGCGCGGATTCTGGAAGGCCGGGTGCGTCGATTCTCGCCAGGAGGCGATGCGCTGCTCGCGCAACTCCTCGTTCGACGGCTCGGCGGGGAACAGCCGCACATACTGCGCCAGTCGTGGATTGTCGGACAGATTGCGGCTGTTGCCGTGCGGCAGCGCCGAGTGCCAGATGATGAAGTCTCCCGCGTTGGCTTCAATCTCGATCGGCGGACCAATCTGCTCCGGGAATCGTTCGTGCAGTTGCTGGTGCCGCAGGTCCTGGTCGGAGATCCCGGCTGAGATTTCGGAGGCGCGCCGGTGTACGCCCGGCACGCACTGGAACCCGCCTTCGCCCTGCTTCGTGTCGACCAGGTAGAGCACACCCTGGACGAGGAAGGGCGTCGGCGTCTCGCGTACATCGATATCCCAATGCACCATGCCGTGATGGTCGTACTCGGGATGTTCTTCATTCGGCGGCGGTTTGAGGTTGGCTCGATCGATGAACACCCACAGGTCGTCGCGACCGAACAGGTCGCGGAACAGCTCGTAGACGCGCGGATGCTGCCGCACATCCCAGAGCGCCTGGTGGTGGTACATCTCCACCATCCCGTTCGGACGATGCGGCTCGCGGTACCAGTCCGACGGTTCGTCGCGGTCGAATTCGAGAAAGTCCCAGATCGCGTCCGTTACCGCCGCCACTTGCTCGGGTGGAATCAGTTGACGGATGACGAGATAGCCGTTCTGGTCGAAGAACTCGCGGTCGGCATCGGAGAGCATCGAATCCTCCTCGATCAGTCGTCGAAGGGCGCGTCGACGCCGGGCGGCATGGCGACGTTGAAGGTGTTGAGGCCAATCGAGACCAGCGCGTAGTAGCCCATTACCGATGCCACTTCAAACACGCCGCGCTCGCCGATCATGCCCTTGAGCGACTCGTAGGTCTCGTCCGATACTCGTTGATTCTCGATCAGCTCGCGACCGAACTGATAGACGGTCTGCTGGCGCTCGTCGCCGAAGAACGGCTGCTCACCGTCGCCGATCGCGTCGATCGCGCCTTCCGAGACGCCGGCATTCCTGGCCAGCCGAGCGTGGGCCCAGAACTCGAAGTTGGCCCGCCAGTGACCGCCCATCGTGCAGATCGCGACCTCGAGCAGGTCGTTGGGCAGCGACGTGTGGTAGCGGACCGCCGCGCCCAGCTTCTGGATCGCGTCGCCCAGCAGCGGCGACTGGAAGAGCGCGTTGAAGGGACCGATCAGCGCGCCGTCAGCGCCGGCCAGACCGCCGTGTTCACGGTCGGGATTACCTCGCGGTCCGGTGGTGATGTTCTCCCACAGGACTGCCTGCTCGTCGTCGAGCGTGTCAAATGTCTGCGGCGCCAGTCTGGGCATGGTCGTTCCTCCGGTTCATCCGATTAGGGTGTCGTTGGTGTGGTTCGCCTCGCATGTGCCGGCACGAGTTCGTCGGGATACTCGGTTCCAACCAGCCCCTTGGCAACCAGATCTGCCAGCTCCGACTCGGTGTAGCCGAGCAAGTCGCAATAGACCTCGTGATTGTGTTCCCCCAGCTTGGGCGGCGGCGTGCGCAGCCGGTTCGGGGTGCGGCTCATCGTGAACGTCAATCCCGGATAGCGGTGCGTGCCGACGCCGTCGATTGTCATCTGTTCGAAGAATCCGACCTGGCGCAGGTGGCGGTCGGACAGGGCATCGAACGGATCGTTGAGCGGCGCGGCGCAGATTCCGGCCGCTTGCAGCTTGTGGAACAGGTCTTCCTTGTGCCAGACCAGGGTCTCACGAGCGATCAGCGCATCGAGGGCAACGGAGTTGGCTTTGCGAGCCTGGGCGTGTGAGAAGCGCGTGTCGATTGGCGCGTGGGCCAGCTCGGACTGAACCGACGCTTCGCCGGGGCCGGCGGCCAGCGCATCGCAGAGGGTTACGAACTCGGCGTCGGAACCGACATCGATCGCGATCCACTGATCGTCGCCGCGACAGGGATAGACGCCGTATGGCGCTCGGCGAGCGTGGCTGTTGGCCTGCGGCGGCGGATTATCGCCGTTCATCGCGTACTGGAAGAGATACTCCGCCAGAGTGGGGATGAATCCCTCGTTGAGCGGCATCTCGATCATCTGACCGTTGCCCGTCCGCTCGCGATGCCGCAGCGCCATGAGGACCGCGACCGCGCCCTGCACGCCGGAGAGTCCATCGCTGGCCAGGGTCTCGCCGATACCCTCCGGCCCGCGGTCGGGATATCCGCGCAGATGGGTGTGGCCCACCATCGCTTCGACGTGCAGGCCGAACGCGCGATAGGACGAGTACGGACCCTCCAGCCCGAAGGCCGGCATCCGCAGCATGATCAGCCGCGGATTGATCTTGCGCAGCTCGTCCCAGCCAATGCCCGCCTTGTCGATCGTGGTCGGCACGTTGTTCTCGACTAGCACATCGCACTGCTCGATCAGCTTGAGGAACGCCTCGCGACCCTCGGGCGACATGATGTCGCAGGTCATCGAGCGCTTGTTGCGCGCGTGCGAGTTGAACGAGGAGTTGCGGTTCCATGGGTCATCGCCGGGCTCCGCGTCGGGATACTGCGGCTGAATACCGATAGCGGCGCCGCGCAGCATGGCTTCGCGGGGCTGCACATTGTCGACGCCGCGGGTGTACGGCTGGATGCGATTGACCGGCTCGACGTTGATCACGTCGGCGCCCCACTCGGCCAGCAACTGCGTCACATGCGGTCCGGCCCAGACCACCGTGACCGCCGCCACGCGGATGCCTTCCAGCGGCAAATGCAGCGAACTGGACGGACCTTCGGGCAACGAATGCCGCCGGTCCTCGAGCGGATCGGGTGGAGTCAGGTCGAGTACAACGCGCGAATGCTCGCCCAGTCTGGGCGAGCGCTTGGGCCGCGGCGGATGCGAATCGCTCATGCGGAAGGGGAACCCGGGATAGGGCAGCGGCTTGCCGTGCCAGTGCGTGATTTCATGCCACCAGTCACGTGAGGCGAGCTGCGGATCTTCGAGCACATCGGCGACCGTCATCACCGCGCCGGCCAGCAGTCCCGCCGCCTGCGCCGAGGCCACCGCGTCGACCTTGTTCAACCCGGCCAGGTGCGCCTCGATCGCTTCATCGACGCGCGCGCCGAAGCCCGAGCCCGGTCTCGGCCCCCTCAGATAATCCTCGTCCTCCAGCAGGTCCTCGCGGCCGATCCAGCGCATCAGCCGAGGCATGCGATTGCCTGCGCCAACGATGTTGACGAATCCGTCGGCGCAGGGGTACATGCCGAACCCGACCTGGCGGCGCGTGGGCTGCGCTCGGCCGGGGGCGAAACCGCTGTACTCGGCCGAGACAAGCTGAATCGTCCGTCGATCTCGGCAGCCGACCTGGCAGCGATACATCGAGATGTCAATCCAATCGCCAGCGCCTTCGTCGGACTCGATCCGCTTCAGCGCCAACAGGATCGCGAAGGCCGCCGTCGCGCCGGCGTGATAGCTGGCATAGTGCCCGGCGAGCTTCACCGGCTCGCGGTCGACTGCGCCAGTCGCGTGCAGGGGTCCGCCGATCGCCTGCATCGTGATTTCCGAGCCTCGATAGAGGCGATAGGGACCCGTCTGACCGAACGGCGTGATCGAGCACATCACCAGCTTGGGATTGATCGCGTGCAGCGTGTGCCAACCCCAGCCCGCCGTCTCGGCCTCGCCGGGGGTCAGGTTTTCGATCACGACATCGACGACGCTGGCGAGCCGCCGGACCGTGGCTGCGCCGTCGTCCGTGTGCGGATCAAGGACGATCGACTGCTTGTTGGTGTTGAGGTGCATGAACAGGCCGGAGGCCTCGGCATTCTCCACGCGGTCGGGAAACGGACCGGAGCGCCGTGAGGGGTCGCCGCCCCTGGGTTCGGCCTTGATCACCCGCGCGCCGTAGTCGGCCAGCAGCTTGGTCGCGTATGGACCGGCGACCCCACTGGAAAGGTCCAGTACGACGAGTCCCTCCAACGGTCCGGCCATAAACATCCCCAGCAACGGGCGTCAGCGCGAGACCACGCCGACGGCGGTTGCGGTCATGCTAAGCCACATCGTCGAATTTCGGGTACACCGCCGTCGTTCGGCTACGGCTGGGGCTTCGAATCTCATCGAGCGCGGCGCGGCTCCATGCCGAGCAGCGGACGCGCGCCGGCGTCGTAGTTCCACTCCAGCGCGGCCCCGTGTTGACGCGCGGTCTGCAGATCACGCCAGCGCCGCTCGAGTGTCCAGCTTCGCCGCGCCGCCTTGGTTCCTCCGGCGCGGAACAGCCGCTCGATTGCATCGACGCAGGCGTGAACCGCGTGGACATTCGCCAACCGGCATCGACCGAGCAGTGTCGCATCGACCTCGCCCCGCTCGACACCGGGCCAGGCGCGAGTCCATGCCTCCTGCACCAACGCTCGAGCGGCCGACACCTCAGCCTGGGCTCTGGCGAACTCCAGGCGGAACGGTTCCCGATCTCGCAGGGCCGACATGTCGCCGGTCGTCGCCTCGGAGGCCCAGCCGGCCAGGTCGTCGAGCGCGCCCTGGGCCGTGCCGACCGCGTGTCCGGCATTGGCAATCCAGGCGACCAGCGAGCGATCGGGGACGCGCCACTGCGGTCCGTCGGCGCAGGCCGGTTCGAGCGCCGCCCAGGTGTGCGCGTGCTGGACGAACGCGTCGTCCAGCTCCCAGTCGTGACTCCCGGTCCCGCGCAGTCCCATCGCGTCCCAGGTCTCGATCACGCGGCCCGCTCGTTGCGGCAAGAGCGCGAAGCGAACCCGGTCGTCGAAGTCGATGAACGTGGCGACGACATGCGTCGCGTGCTCGACCCCGCTGACGAAGTTCAAGCGACCGCTGAGCCGGAAGCCCGACACGTCGGGTTGAGCGGTCGTCATCACCCGCGATGACCCCACAATCCGGCAACTGGGACCGCCGGGCTCTTCGCCGCCGATCATCTGGCTCAGGACCGAGTTGGGCAGATACGACGCCAGCAGCGAGACCTCGGTCGCGATCATCACTACCCAGGCAAGCGATGCGTCGGCGTGAGCCAGCGCCTCGATCACGTGGAACACCACGAGTGGATGCGCCTGTTCGCCGTGGCTCTGAGCGGGAATGTTGAGCCGAAAGAGCCCGCGCTTGGTCAGGGCCTGGATCAGATCGGGGGGCACAGCCCCGTTCGCTTCGATCTCGTCGGCGCACCGGCGGATGTCCGGTTCGAGCGATCGCGCCGCCTGGACCAACTCATGGGTCTCATACGGCTCGAATGGGTGAAGGAGTTCCGGTGTCTCAGGCATGGATGCAGGCTAAAGGCCCGCTTGAGAACCGGCCTAGACTGACTCGCAACGCCAGATCCCGCGGGAATGGAACCAGCTATGACCTCCGAACGCCCACGATCCGCCGACTCCGCACTACGCGAGCGAGCGCGAGCCGTCATCCCCAACGGCATGTACGGGCACCAGAACGCCGCCTACCTGCCCTCGAACTTCCCCCAGTTCTTCGCCCGCGGCGAGGGCTCGCACCTCTGGGACGCAGACGGCAACGAGTACATCGACCTGCTGTGCGCCTACGGACCGATCCTGCTGGGCTACCAGCATCCGGCCGTCGACCAGGCCGCAGCAGCCGCGCAGGACGATGGCGACTGCTTCAACGGACCCTCGGCCAAGATGGTCGAGCTGGCCGAGCTGCTGGTCGAGATCACGCCCTGGGCCGACTGGGCCTGGATGGCCAAGAACGGCACCGACGCGACGGTGTTCGCCGCCTCGGTCGCCCGAACGGCGACGGGCAGACAGTCGATTCTCCGAGCGCGCGGCGCCTATCACGGCGCCTCGCCCACCTGGATCAACGGCGGCGACATGGCGCGGCAGGCCGACGGAACCATCGAGTACGAGTTCAACGACCTCGCCTCGGTCCGGTCCGCCATCGATGCGGCCGACGGCGACGCGGCGGCGATCATCGTCTCCGCCTTCCGACACGATGTGGGCTTCGACCAGGAGCTGCCCACGGTCGAGTTCGCGCGCGGGGTACGGGAACTCTGCGACGCCCACGGCATCGTGCTGATCCTCGACGACGTGCGCGGCGGATTCCGGATCGACATGGCCGGCAGTTGGGCGCCGCTCGGCGTCGATCCCGACCTG
The DNA here is from genome assembly GCA_034421135.1 of Dehalococcoidia bacterium. Lineage (GTDB taxonomy): Bacteria > Chloroflexota > Dehalococcoidia > Bin125 > Bin125 > Bin125. The sequence goes on along the minus strand of DAOUKQ010000111.1, from coordinate 7,645 downwards.
AGCGCCTACTGCAAGGCGATTGGCAACGGGCACCCGATCTCGGCCCTGATGGGTCGCGAAAGCCTGACCGAGGCGGTCGCCGGCACGTTCGGGACCGGCTCCTACTGGTTTAGCGGCGCGCCGATGGCGGCCGCCCAAGCGACGCTGGAGACCATGCTCGAGACCGACGGCGTCGCCCACCTCGAACGAATCGGCAATGCGTTGCGAGCGGGCTGGCAGCAAGCCGCCGATTCCCACGGCGTCGGCATCCGCCAGACCGGTCCGGTCAGCATCCCGCTGATGCTCTTCGACGGCGACGACTTCAGCAAACGCGAAGCGCCGCGAGCCTACCGCTTCTCGGCCGAACTCGCCGACCGAGGCGTCTACCTGCATCCGGTCCACAATGGCTTCCTTTCCACCGCGATCAGCGAAGACGACATCGCCCACACCCTCCAGGCCTCGGACGAAGCCTTCGCAGCCGTCGCCTCGGAGTTCGGCGATTAGATCGAGCACCCGCTCAACAGAGCAGCCTGTCGCACCTTGGCGACCGGGGGTGCATGTCCATCAGTCTTCGCTGAGCAGTTGCGATGTCTCGTTTCGATCATGATCCCGACATTCCCGCCTTTGGACGGGTCGTCTTTCCGCATCGAGTCCGCGCGGCGTTGTTCATGGAGCAACGCGGCTGTTGCCGCTACTGCGGTCGGCGGATGAGCAGTCGCCACCTGGAGATCGATCACAAGTGGCCAGTCAGTCGCAACGGCGGCAACGAAATGTCGAACCTGCAGTTGCTCTGCACTCCCTGCAATCTCCGCAAAGGCATCCAGACCGACGAGGAGTTCCGCGACCGCTACTGGCGACTCCTACCTCCCGACGGTTCAATACCGGATCCGCCGATTCCGCAAGACTGGTTCACCGAGGAGACGCAATACACACGCGCATCGCGAACGGTGCGCGGCATCTACCGCGACCGCTTCGAAACTGCAAGGCGACGGCGATGGGCGCGCGAACCCGAGTACGAACGGCAAGGACAGGGCTGCGCCGTCGGCATCGCCGGAGTACTGCTGGTCTGCCTCGCGTTGGCCGGCGTCGTGCTCTCTGGGTGTTTCGGGTAGCGAAGAGCTGGTAGTGGCGAACACAGGCAGATGATCTAGCGAGAACCGTTCCTGACCGAAATCAGCGAGATTGCCAGACCGACTCCCGCGCCGATGATGGCGCCGATCACCATGACCCGAGGCAAACTTGGTTTGTCTGACCCTTCATCCTGAAGTGACACCGACGCCTCGCGCGACGGCGGGAGCTGACCTCGGAGTTCGAGGCGATGCAGTTCTTGCAGCTCCTGTATCGCCGCGTCGGCGGACTGGCCGTTACCTGGGGGTTTCGGTTCGACGATGGGTATCTCGAACGCCGGCGGCGATGCTCCGTTTGTTGCAGCGACGACCGCCTCAGAGTCGGTCGGCGCGTCGGGTCGCGCCACGTTGACGGCCGGGGCCGGCGGCAGCTTGGCGCTGCGCAACGGGATCTCTCGCATCCGCAGGATCGCGAGCACTGAGATGAACACGATCGCGGCGGCGAGCAGGAAGTTGTCGGTGATCGCCGTGGCGACTGCGCTCTGGACCTGCGGCTCGGCGATGGCCCAGACCTCGGGACCCAAGTCGGCGACCAGCGAATCGCGGAAGATGGGGTCGACCAGCTTCTCGGGCTCGATCACTTCGACCAGGTCGGGACTCAGGCGCTCCATCAGACCATTAGCCAGGCGCGCATTGAACAACGCGCCGACGACGCCGATGCCAATCACGCCGCCGACCTGCTGGAAGAACTGGCTGAACGCCGAGACGATGCCGAGGAACTTCTGCGGCGCTGCGTTCTGGGATGCGATCGACATGACCGGCATCATCAATCCCATGCCGATCCCGAACATGAACATGCGACCCAGCACGCCGGGAATCGTCGTCTCGCGCGTCATCGTCGAGAGCAACAGCATGGAGCCGAACATCATCAGCGAGCCCGTCACGGCCAGGTACTTGTAGCGGCCCGTTCGCGACATGATCTGTCCGGAAACGATCGATCCGGTGACCGAGACGAGGATCATCGGTCCCATGACCAGACCGGCGGTCGCGGCGTCGACGCCGATGCCGACCTGCAGATAGAACTGCAAGTAGACAAACACGCCCATCATCCCCACCCCGATGAAGAAGTTCACCACGGCGGCTGTGGCGATGGTCTGAATCTTGAACAGTTGCAACGGAACGATGGGCTGTTCGGCGCGTTGCTCGACACGGATGAAGACCATCAGACCGATCACTGAAACGACGAACAGGACCAGCGTCTGCGGAGCGAACCAGCCCCACTGGGATGCGAGGCTGAGCGCGATCATCGCGGGAATCAGCGCGATCGAGAGCGTGACGACGCCAACGGCGTCGATCTTGAACTCCCGCTTGGGCGGTCGCAGCCAGGGCATCTTGAACGCGACCACGGTCAAGACAACCGGAGCGAGGAACAGCATGATCCAGAAGACCCAGCGCCAGTTGAGCGCCTCGGTCAGGACGCCGCCCAACGGCGCGCCGATCAGGCTGCTGAGCGCGAACACGCCGCCGAACAGTCCGATGAAGCGTCCCCGCTCGGCAGGCGCATAGAGGTCGCCGACGACCGAGAAGGTGGCGGTCATCAGGATCGCCGCGCCGACGCCCTGGACGGCGCGGAAGGCGATCAACTCATAGATGCCGGGCGCGAACCCGCACATTGCCGAGCCGATCAGGAACACCGTCATGCCGGCGAGCAGCACCGGCTTGCGTCCGAAGGTGTCGCTCAGCGTTCCCGCGATCGGAATCGTGACGACCTGAGCCATGATGAAGGCCTGCACGAGCCACGGATAGAGCTCGAGGCCGCCCAGGTCGGAGACGATCTGCGGCATCGCCGGGCTGACCACGCTCTGCTCGAGCGCGGCCATGAACATGCCCAGCATCGCGCCGATGATGATCAGCCGCTTGGTCCGGACCGGCAGGTCAATGCCCAGCGGACGCTGGTCGTCGGCGGATGGGGTCTCGGCTGTCGGTTGCCGCAAGGCCACGGAGACGTTGTTTCGAGTGCGCGAACTAACGCCAGCCTATGTCCGCGCGCCGATCAGGGTCAACGCTGCGTCCGCTCAGACACTGAATCCTCAAGGGTTAGAGGGATTCAATCTCCAATCGCCCGCCGCCTTCGACTTCCACGTACAAACTGTGGTTCTCAAGCAAGCGCATACCGACAAGGGGCGTCGTGTCCGCTGCACCCGCCTCAACATACCTGTCTCGGCCGTCCCAGCGCACGTACGCCCCGTAGAAGGGAAACACTGTCTCGCTGCCGTCGGCCAACTCAGCTCGGGCCAGCCCCTCGAATACCAGACCCAACTCCGACGCCAGCGCAGGCGTTACGGTCAGGTATCCGCTGAAACCGGTGTCAATCACAGCCTCGAGTTCACGCTCTTCCCCATCAGGACCGTGGACGATGAGCTTCAGCACTGCTTCTCGGGCATCGTTCACTACACCCTCGATCATTTCGCGCTACCCAGCGACCGTCCGCCGAAACGATGCAGCGATCGATGCCCAACCCTAAGCAACCAGACATCAGCCGCCTGAGGTTGGCGCTTACGCAGCAGTTCGCGCGCCGCAATCACATTCTCCCCGATTGCCCAACGCCCACTGTTCACATCGATCGCGACCACCTCCCCGTGGTGCTCCGTTTCAACTTGCTCTCGAATCTCGCGCTCGTAGATCCGGTCGCCGAGCCGGGCGGTCTCTTCAGCCGTGCGGTGTCCTGACATCAACCGCCTCTTTCATCCACTTCCTGCGATGTCAGGTTAGCGCGAACAAGCAAGACCTCTCTCTGCGGCGTCCCACAGTCGGCCACCTCGATGAAGGAGATTCCTTGTTCGCACAGTGCTAACCTGACCACACTTCGACCCTCTGGCCAGCGAAAGGGATTTGTTGCGATGGCTGAGATGATCTGCGACCGGATCAAGGTGATCGACTCCGACACCCACGTTTCCGAGCCGGAAACGCTGTGGACCGACCGGATTTCGACCAAGAAGTGGGGCGACCTCGTGCCTCACGTGATCTTCGACCCGGAAATCAACGAAGACCGCTGGGTGATGGGCGGCAAGAAGTTCATGCCGACCGCCGGCGCCGCGATGGCCGGCTGGAAATCGCCGCCGCCGAACCACCCGCCCAGCCTGAAGGAGGCCGACCACGGCTCCTGGGAAATCCGCGAGCGCCTGCAGCGCATGGACGAGTACGGCATGTACGCCCAGGTCGTCTACCCCAACGTGGGCGGCTTCGGCTCGGGCAACTTCCTGCAGATGACCGACGACGAACTGCGCCTCGACTGCGTCCGCGCCTACAACGACTTCCTCGTTGACTGGACCTCGGTCGAGCCGTCGCGCTTCATCCCGATCATGGCGATGCCCTTCTGGGACGTGCAGGCCTGCGTCGACGAGATGCAGCGCGCGCACGAGCGCGGCCACAAGGGTGTGCTGATGACCAACCAGCCGCATACCTTCGGCCTGCCGCGCATCACCGAGCAGCACTGGGACCCGATCTGGCACCAGGCGCAGGACATGGGCCTGTCGATCAACTTCCACATCGGTTCGGGCGACCTGACCCAAATCCGCGACATCACGGTCGACAACGGCCGCCAGGCGGCCTACGCCAAGGCCACCGTCCAGCTCTTCCTGGACAACTCCAACGCTGTCATCGACCTCGTGCTTTCGGGCATGTGCCACCGCTTCCCCGAGCTCAACTTCGTCTCGGTCGAGTCGGGGGTGGGCTGGATTCCGTTCCTGCTCGAGGCGCTGGACTGGCAGTGGCTCAACTCCGGCTGCCGCGAAGAGCATCCCGAGATGGACATGCTGCCCTCGGAGTACTTCAAGCGCCAGTGTTACGGCTGCTTCTGGTTCGAGGAGCAGTCGGCGCTCCACGCGATCCAGCAGGTCGGCTCGGAGAACTTCATGTTCGAGACCGACTTCCCGCACCCGACCTCGATCTCACCGGGACCGAACAGCATCGCGCGCAACCCCAAGCAGCACGTCGAGGAAGTCCTCAGCGTCCTGCCCGAGGAGGACCTGCTCAACGTCCTCCAGCGCAACGCCATGAAGGTCTACAACTTCGAGGTCTAGCCCTCGAACCAATCGGATGTCCACCCAACCGCGCCGGGCTCCTCCAGGAGTCCGGCGCGGCTGCGCTGCAAGCAGTGACAGGCGCTGCGGAATGAGGTGAACAGGCATGTCGAATCACTTCGGCGTGGCGCCGGATCGGCGTTACACGCAGTGTCCGGCCTGCGCAGCCATTATCGACCAGTCCACCGGCTCCTGCCGGCACTGCGGCGTCGCGGTCGAGCAACGAGTCAGCGGGCAGATGTTCTTTGAGGGCGTCGCGCGCTGGCTGGCGAGATTCGGGCGGGCGATGTTCTTCGACCTCGGCCGAATGTTCAGGCGACGGTCTTGATAGCCTGAAGCGGGAGCAAGCGACGAATGACCACGACCGACGCCAAGCTACTGACGGCCCAGGACCTCCTCCGACTGCACAGTGAGGGGGTTCGCGGCGAGCTGATTCAGGGAGTGTTGCACAAGACCATGCCAACCGGCAGAGAGCACGGTGAGATCGCTGCGAACACAGCCTTTGAGCTTCTGTTGTTCATCAGGCCTCGAAACGCCGGAATCGTTACCACTTCCGATTCCGGCGTACGTTTGGAACGCGACCCGGATACCGTCCGAGCACCAGATGTTGCCTATTTCGCAGCAGAGAGAATCGGTGCGGGCCGAGAGCCTCGATACTCCGAAGTCGTACCCGATCTTGCAGTCGAGATTGTCTCACCCAACGACGACGTGGATATCGTGCGAGGCAAGGCCCGTATGTGGCTGAGTTTCGGCGTGCGGCTGGTCTGGGTCGTGCATCCGGAATCGCGCAGCGTGGATGTGCATCGACACGGACAATCGGTTGAGACGATTGCCGAAGATGGCGAGCTTGACGGACAAGACGTCTTGCCCGGCTTCACCTGTCCCGTAGCCTCGATCTTCGGCTCCTAATCGGCGCACTCGATTTCGCGGGCTATTCGCTACACTGCCGATTGACAATCAGACACTGGGCGCCTGCGCGCCTCAGAGAGGAAATCGAACGATGGAAATGCAGAATGTCGTCATCGTTGACGGCGCTCGTTCCGCCTTCACGCGCGGCGGACGCGGCGCGTTCACGGCGACCCGGATGGACACCGTTGCCGTGCAGGTGCTACAGGAGCTGCTGAGCCGCTTCCCGCAGCTTTCCCCGCACGACATCGAGGATGTCGGCATGGGCTGCGTCGGCGGCGTGGCTGAGCTGGCCGGCATCGGCGCCAACCACATCGTGCGACTGGCCGGCCTGCCCGAGTCCGTCTGCACCTTCGACTCCAACCGCCAGTGCGGATCCTCGATGGAGACCATGCACCGCGTCGCGCAGGAGATCATGGTTGGCGCGATTGACGTCGGCATCGCGCTGGGCGTCGAGCGCATGGGCCGTCAGCTCGGCGGCGGCGGTGGCGCGGAACCGAACCGGATCACCGAGTTCAACGCCGACCGTCACAACATGACCGAGGATCAGCGCAACCTCGCGCCGTCGCACGACCTCGACTTCTCCGTGCCGATCCCCGACGAGATCCTCGACTCTTCGCCCGTCACCTCGATGCTGCAGACCGCCCAGAACGTCGCCGAGATGTACGACATCTCGCGCGAGACCCTGGACGAGTTCGCGGTCGAGTCGCACCGCAAGTACGGCGAAGCGCTGGCCAACGGCTTCTACGAGGGCGAGATCGTCCCGATCGAGGTCGAGCGTCCCGTGTTCGACGAGGAAGGCAACTTGCTGCTCGACGAGCGCGGCGAGAAGGCCGTCGTCTCGGTCGACGAGGGCTACCGCCCGGGCACGAACTTCGAGGGCCTCAGCGGCCTGCGCACCGTGCGCGGCACCGTCTCGCACACGCAGAGCGAAATCCGCATCACCGCGGGCAACTCCTGCCCGACCAACGATGGCTTCACCGCCGCGCTGCTGATGAGCGAGCGCAAGGCGGACGAGCTCGGCCTAGAGCCGCTGGCTCGGATCGCCGGCTTCGGCGTCGGCGGCGTCAAGCCGCAGGTCATGGGTCTCGGCCCGATCCCGGCGACCCGCAAGGCGCTGGCCCACGCCGGTATCGACGCCTCGCAGATCGACCGCGTCGAGTTCAACGAAGCCTTCGCCGCGCAGGTCATCCCGTCGGTCAAGGAACTCGGCATCGACATGGCCAACGTGAACGTCAACGGCGGTTCGTTGGCCATCGGTCACCCGCTGGGCGCGACCGGCACCCGCCTGGTCACGACGGTCGCCCGCGAGCTCAAGCGCTCCGGCGGCCAGTACGGTCTGGCCACCCAGTGCATCGGCGCCGGCATGGGCATTTCGACGATCATCGAGGCCGTCTAGGCTCCGCTGACCGGCACGATCCTTTCGCAGGACACAGAGGGCACGGGGACATCCCCGTGCCCTCTTGCGTTTTCCTACGCAGAACTTAGCTTGTTCTGAGTTGGACACACCAACTGTCAAAGTCATTCATTGGAGAGCGGCATCATGTTGCGAAACAAATGGAGATTGGTCAGCCTCGGCCTACTCGGCGTGATCGGCATCATCGCCGGCGC
>DAOUKQ010000110.1:0-65979 GCA_034421135.1 Dehalococcoidia bacterium | reverse complement strand
AGGGCGCTGGGCACCCAGGAGATGCCGCCCTCGGTGAAGATCACCTTGAGTCCGGGGTTGCGCTCGAAGATGCCGGCGAAGGCGAGCAGCGCGAAGAGGCGGCGGAAGGGCTGGAAGGCGACCACGATGGTTGTGGCCAGGCCGCCCTGGCCGCGTGCGTCGAAGGTCTCGCCGACGTGGAAGCTGAGCGGCAGGCCGGACTCGCCGATGGCCTTCCACATGGGCTCGAGGGCGCGGGCGTTGTAGTAGACCTTGGCGTGCGGCGGCGGCAAGGAGGGCATTAGGACGCCCTTGCAGCCGAGCGCCTTGATCTTCTGCAGCTCGTCCTCGGTCGCCTCGGGGTTCCAGTAGTTGAGCAACGCCAGGCCATGCAGGCGGTCGGGCTGTTCGGCGCAGAACTCGGCGAGCATCTCGTTGTAGGCGTCCATGCAGGCCTGGATGTAGTCAAAATCCTCGTTGCGGATCACGCCCAACATACGCTGCGGGAACAGGATTTCCTGGTCGACACCCTCGCGCGTGATCTCTTCGACGCGCACCGCTGCGTCCCACATCCCGGCGCGACCCTCGATCAGCTCGCTGGGCATGCCCGGGTTGTCGGTCGACTTGCCGTCGATTTCCATGTGGAAACCGCGCTCGTTGAACATGCCGCGCGGCGCGCGATCGCGGTACTTGGCCGGCATCCGGTCGACGAACTCGCCGGTCTCAAGCCAGTGGCTATCGGAGGAGATGACGGTCGTGCCGGCCGGCAGCGGACGCGTAGTCTCGGGCAGCTCGCGCTGGTTGGGCCACGGAAGCGGGCTGGTGCTGATGCTGGAGAGGGTCGTGGTCATGGGGCGTCTTTCGTCGAGGTGCAGAGCTTGAGTGCAAGATAGCCCTTTGCCATCCGGCGGATCGCGGATACCAGCCCCGGGAAGGGTCGCTCGTTCGATCCAGCGGCGCAGAGTGGTGTCGCGGTAGCCTGCGGGTCATGGCTGTTGAAGCGACTGCAGTTGGGCGGCGTGGAAAGCGGGGGCGGCTGGGCAGGCTGTACTACGGCTGGTGGGTGCTGTTCGGGATGGTCGTGGCGATGGTCGTCGCCGAGGGCGTCACGTTCGGCTCCTTCGGCGCCTACGTCTTGCCGCTCGAGGATCACTTCGGCTGGTCGAGGGCGCAAGTCTCGCTGGGATTCTCGGTCACGGTCGGCGTGGTGGGCGCGACCGCGCCGCTGATTGGACGATTGATCGACGTCGTCGGTCCGCGCCGGCTGATGCTGATCGGCGCGCCGCTGTGCTGTGTCGCGTTCGTGTTGCTCGCGTTCATGACCGAGCTCTGGCAGTGGTACGTCTACATGGGCGTCAGCGCGATCGCGCTGGGCTGCATCGCCTACATCCCTGCCCAGGCGCTCGCCGTGCGCTGGTTCGATCATCACCGCGCCGTCGCGACCAGCCTGATCGGCGCGTCGGTCTGGATGGGCCAGCTGATCATGCTGCCGCTGGTCCAGTTGCTCATCTCCCGGCTCGGCCGGGAGGACGCCTTCATCTACTCCGGCATCATGATCGTGGGCGCTTACGCTGTGGCGTTCGTGCTGGTCCGCGATCAACCGCCGCCGGGCGGCGAACGGGCTCACGCATTCCCGGCAGCCGTCGAGGCCGACGCAGCCCTGGACACGCCGCCCGAAGTGTCGTTCTCAGGTCTGACCGTGCGGGAGGCCGTGCGGACCAAGCTGTTCTGGCTCCTCGTGTTCGGCCTGATGGCGATCTTCTTCGTCGTCTTCGGCTGGTTGTCGCAGGCCCACCCGTACTACCAGTCGGTCGGCTATAGCGACTCCCGCGCTGCGCTGATCGTCTCAATCACCGCCGGCGGCGCCGTGATCTGGCTGCTGGCAGCCGGATCGCAGCTCGAGCGCATCCGCCGGCCGGAACGGATCGCGGCTGTCGGATCGCTATTCGTCGCGGGATCGATGCTGACGCTCTACCTGATCGGCGGCAGCGACGGCGGTACCGCGCTGCACGTGGTGCTCTACGTGCTGGGATTCGCGACGGTGCCACCGCTCGAGGCGCTGATGATCTCCCGCGCCTTCGGGCTCGCCAACTTCGCCACCATTCTCGGCACCGGTTTCATGTTCGAGACGATCGCGATCTTCTTCTCGCCGATCGTCGCCGGCAGCATCTTCGACAACACGGGCAGCTACGACGACGCGCTCCTGCTCTACGGCATCTGCGCGGCGGTGTCGGCGGTCATCTTCGTTGTCGCATCGCGGGTGCAACAGCCGCTTCAGGCGCGGCTACCGCTCGGCGGGGACGCATAGCGCGCAAGGACCAGGACACTCCCGCACGGACCCTGATCCCCTCTCCCGGCGGGAAAGGGTTAGAGTCTGCCCCCGCGAAGGCGGGGATGAGGGCCTTCGGCGGCCCCGATGAGTGACAATGACCAGATAGGCAGAGGCCGCCGGACCCTCACCCCAGCCCTCTCCCAGAGGGAGAGGGAGTAAGACCCCAGCGATGTACGCGCATGTCTCCCGAGACAAAAGGGGATATCAAGCCGGATACGGACTGTCCAGTCGGAGAGATAGGAATGTGTGCTGGTCGGGGAGAGAGGATTTGAACCTCCGACCTCTTCGTCCCGAACGAAGCGCGCTGCCAGGCTGCGCCACTCCCCGATGGATTTAGCTTACTACCAGTTGTTGAATGCGCCGTCGCGGCGCGTGAGCATCGGCGCGAATCCAATGGGCGGTTCTGGATACTCCGACGCAGCCTGCGGGTCGAATGTGATGCCCCAGCCCGGCTGATCGGTCGGTAGCGCGTGGCCTCGATCGAATGGCGTCTGTTGGGGGAACACGTCCTCCAGGACCGATCCCGGCTCACGAGCCATCTCCAGCACCCCGGCGTTCGCCGATGCCAGGGTCAAGTGCGCTCCCGCAGCCGAGGATACGGGGCCGAGCGGATTGTGCGGGGCGATCTGGATGTGATGCGTCTCGGCCCAACGCGCGATCTTGAGCGCTTCCGTGAGACCACCGACGAGACAGAGATCGATTCGGGCGTAGTCGACCAGCTCTTCCTCAATCGCTACGGCAAATCCCCACTTGCCATGCCACTGCTCGCCCGCCGCCAGCGGGACCGCGGTGCGATCACGCAAACGGCGATAGGTTTCCGGCCGCTCCGACCGGAGCGCGTCCTCTATGAAAAACGGCTGCACATCCTCAACCGCTCGGCAATATCGGACGGCGTCGGGCAGATCGATCCGGGTGTGGACATCGACGCAGAGCTCAAGCTCGGCGCCGAAGTGGGAGCGCACGGCCTCAATGGCGCGGATCGACTGGCGCACTGCGTCCGAGGGATCGAACGCGTCACCCGACGTCCCGCTGAATCCCCAGCGAGCGAAGCGCCAACCGGCTGCGACGGTCTGCTCGATGTCGTCGATCAGATTCGCCGGGTCGTCCTCGCCCTCGTTGTGCGGGTAGCACTGCATCCGCTCGCGGACCAGGCCGCCGATCAGGTTGTAGACCGGCTGTCCCAGCAGCTTGCCCTTGAGGTCCCAGAGCGCGAGGTCGATTGCCGAGATCGCGGCCGAGTTGACCAGGTCGGCGGGGAAGAAGGATGCCCGAGCCATGAGTTGCCAGAGATGCTCGGTGCGCATCGGGTCCTCGCCGATCAGCAACTCGGAGAATCGCTCGACGGATGCAACTACGGCGCGCTCCTGCCAGGTCAGTCCCGATTCGCCAACGCCAACCGTCCCGTCATCGGTCGTCACCGCGACAAACAGGTGCGGTCGCCACGTCATGATCGGATAGCTATCGACGCGGGAGATCTTCATTGGTGCATTCCAAGTCCAGGTGGTCAATGGACCCTCTTCTGGAGGATTTTCGGTGATGGCCTTTGGGTTCCCTCTCCCTGCGGGAGAGGGTTAGGGTGAGGGCCCTCTGCGCCAACAAGAACGATCACCAGCAGATCGGCACATCTCGCCGGACCCTCACCCCAGCCCTCTCCCAGAGGGAGAGGGAGTTAGCTCCATCGATATGCGCACAGGTCTCCGGCCAGGAGAAGATCGGACGGGAATACCGCGCAACTGATCGAGTTAGCGCCGATCGTCGCGACCGTCGTAGATCGGTTCGTTCAGATAGACATCGCCGTTTCGGATCTTCAGGTTGAACAGGCACTTCGGGTCGGTGCAGACCCAGGCCTTGAAGTGCACCGCGGCTCCTTGTCCGCCAAAGTCGGAGAGTGGCACCAACACTCCCTTTTCGCATTGCGCGCAGCGAGGAAAACCGCCCTGCACCACGCCGAGATCGCCGTTCGCCATCTCCCCGCAACTCCCCTGGGCCTTGCCCTCGCACCGGCATCGACAGCACAGTTCCGCACAGCAGCGACCCACAGTGTCCACTGCGCATGTTAGCGCTACAGGGATTGGGCCTGCCAATATGCACAAGCGGCCTCACATGAGGCAACCAAATGTTAATCCGCGCCCTGCGCTGCCGCCTGGCTCCACTGCTCGCGGTGCATCAGGTAATACTCGTACGCATCGGCGAGCGCCAGCCACGACGCTTCGATCACGTCCGACGAGGCGCCGACCGTCGTCCAGATCTCGCGACCGTCCGTCGATTCGATCAAGACGCGCGTCTTGGCCTCGGTTCCCGCGTCGGTGTCGATGATGCGGACCTTGTAGTCGAGCAGCGAGACGGCTGCCAGCTCGGGAAACGCAAGTTCCAGCCCCTTGCGAGCCGCCGAGTCCAGCGCGTTCACAGGGCCGTTGCCGTCGGCGGTGGTGTGAAACAGCTCGTCGGCAACCCGAATCTTGGTGGTCGCCTCGGCGACCATCAGCGACTCGTCGCTGTTCGCCGCGATGCCGGCGGCTCCGGGCCGGCGGCGTTCGATGACGAGGAAATCTTCCAGCTCGAAGGGCGCGCGATAGGTCGGGCGCGAACGGAGCGCGAGCAGCTCGAACGACGCGTCGGCGGTTTCATACTGGTAGCCGCGCGATTCCATCTGCTTGACCAGATTCAGCAGCGCCGTCTTCTCCGCGGGCGTCAGCGGCAGATCATGTCCCCGCTCGGTGAGCTTGTACTCAATGTTGCGCCGCCCCGACAGCTCCGAGACCAGCACGCGCCGGCCGTTGCCGACCAGCTCCGGCTCGATGTGTTGGTAGGTCATCGGATCCTTGACCACGGCGGCGACGTGATAGCCGGCCTTGTGCGCGAACGCCGATCCGCCGACGAACGGCGACAGCCCGTTGAAGGGCAGGTTGGCCAGTTCGGCCACGTATCGAGAGGCGCTCGTGATCTCCTGGAGCTGATAGTCCTCCACGACCTGGAGACCCATCTTGAGTTGCAGATTGGGAATGACCGAAGAGAGATTGGCGTTGCCGCAGCGCTCGCCGTAGCCGTTGAGGCAGCCCTGGATCTGTTCGACCCCGGCTCGCACGGCGGCGAGCGAGTTGGCGACCGCCAGGTCGCAGTCGTTGTGCGTGTGAATGCCCAGTTTCGCGCCTGGAACCGTCTCCTGGACTGCGCGGATGGCCTGCACTAGCTCATCCGTCATCGCGCCGCCGTTGGTGTCGCAGAGGATGAGGTACTGCGCGCCTGCGCGGAACGCGGTGCTGAGCACGCTGAGCGTGTAGTCGGGATCTTCCTTGAAACCGTCGAAGAAGTGCTCGGCGTCGAAGTGCACCTCGCGGCCGATTGAGGCCATGTACTCAACCGATTCGCGGACCATCGCCAGATTTTCCTCGCGCGTTGTGCTCAACACGGATTCCACCTGTGAAGCAATGGCCTTGCCGACAAAGGTGACGACCGGTGTTTCAGCCTCGCGCAGGGCGACCACGTTGAAGTCCTCGGTCACGTTGGAGCCGGGCTTGCGGGTTCCGCCGAATGCGACCAGCTTGGCGCGTTCTAGCGGCTGCTCTTTCATCTCATCAAAAAACGCTTTGTCTTTCTCGTTCGAGCCCGGGAATCCGCCTTCGACGTAGTGCATGCCGAGCGAGTCCAGGCGACGAGCGACGGCGATCTTGTCGCGCAGGGAAAAGGCAATGCCCTCCATCTGCGATCCGTCGCGCAGGAGGGTGTCGTAGAGAGCGATGGGAGAGGTGTCGAATGCAGGCATGGCCTGAGCCTACAACCGATCCACGTGCGAATCAGTGTCGAAACAGTCGTTGTCCGGTCAAGGCCATCGCGATCCCGTACTCGTTGCAAGCGGCGATCGTGTCTGTGTCGGCGATCGAGCCTCCGGGCTGTAGGATGTGCGTCACCGCCGAGGCCTGAGCGCGGTCGACGTTGTCGCGGAACGGCATGAAGGCATCATGGCTGAGCACCGTGCGGAAGCTCGCGATCCACTCGCGCCGTTCGCCGTCGCTCAGCGGTCCCGACCAGTTCGTGATCTGCGATTGCAGCCGCGCCCGTTCGGGCTCGGATAACTCGCTCCAGGCGATGTATTGCTCCCGGCCGGCAAAGCGGTCGGGACGCTTGAGCGATGCGTCAAACTCGAGACCCAGCACGCGATCGTGCTGTTGCAGCATCCAGCGGTCGGCCTTGCCGCAGGCCAGCCGCGAGCAGTGAATCCTCGACTGTTGACCCGCGCCGAGACCAATCACCTGTCCCTCGGCAGCGAGACAGACCGAGTTCGACTGCGTATAGCGAAGCGCGATCGTCGCGATCAACAGGTCGCGGCGCACGTCATTGGGGAAATTGCTGAGATCGGTGACCGGATTGTCGAAGAACGTCTCGTCGATCGGTTTGCGATCAACCGGCTGGTCGAGCTGCAATCCGAAGTGGTCGCGGGATTCGAGCGCGGGCAGTTCCAGGTCGGGATCGGCTTGGAGCACCAGGTAGCGACCGCCCTTCTTTCGCTTCAGGATGTCCAGCGCGGCGGGTTCGTATCCGGGTGCGATGATGCCGTCCGAGACTTCACGGCGGAGGAAGCGGGCCAGCGATTCATCGACCGGATCGGAGACAGCGGCGAAGTCGCCATAGGCGCTGACCAGATCGCCGCCGCGAGCTCGCACGTAAGCGGCCGCCACCGGCGACAGCTCCAGATGTTCGACCTCGTACGCGCGGGTGAGCCGCTCGGAGAGCGGCAATCCGATGGCTGCTCCAGCGGGAGAGACATGCTTGTAGGACGCACCGGCTGGCTCGCCTAAGGTGGCGCGCAACTCGCGAACGAGATTCCAGGCGCTCATCGCGTCGAGCAGGTTGATGTAACCAGGTTGCCCGTTGAGCACCTTGAACGGCCACTGCTCAATCGCCGACGCAGAGGCCGGTTGCTGGTGGGGATTGATGCCATAGCGGAGCGAGATCGGGTCGGACATTGCCGTCGCAGATTCCGCTTAGCCAACCAGGTCGTCGAGGGCGGCGTCGATGTCGGTGAACTTGAACCGATAGCCGAGGTCAAGTGTGCGCGTCGGCAGGATGCGCTGTGACGCCAGCAGGACGCTCGCGCCTTCGCCCAGCATCAGCTTGAGCGCCAGCGGCGGCACCGGCATCAACGCGGGGCGGCGTACGGCTCGTCCCAGCGACCTGGAGAAGTCGCTGTTGCGCACCGGATTGGGCGCCGTCAGGTTGATCGCGCCCTCAACGCCGGCGTTCTCCAACGCATGGATGATTGCGCCGACGACATCGTCAATGTGAATCCAACTCCACCAGGAGCGTCCGAGGCCAATCGGTCCGCCGAGGCCGAGCCGGAACGGGAACAACAGACGCGGCAGCGCGCCGCCTTCGTTGGCCAGGATGACTCCGATCCGGGGTGTCACCGTGCGCACGCCGGAGCCCTGGGTCTCCGCCTCCCAATCGACGCAGAGGTGGGCCAGGAAGTCATCGCCAGCGGGCGCGGACTCGGTCGACTCCCGCTCGACCTGGTTGCCGTAGTAACCAATCGCCGAGGCGCTGACCAGGACGCCGGGCTTCTCGCCCGCCTCCTGGATCGCCTGGACGACCTGGCGCGTGGTGTCGACCCGGCTGGATCGCAGAGCGGCCTTGCGTTCGCTTGACCAGCGCTGATCGACGATGCCCTCTCCGGCCAGGTGGACGACGCCCGCCGCGCCCGAGACGGCGTCGGTCAGGCCGTCCCAACCGGTCCAGGTCACGCCCGACAGCGCGGTGTGGGCGCGTGGATTGCGCGAGACCGCGGTCACGTTGACGCCGCGTCGGCGAAGCTCGGTGATCAACGCACCGCCGACCAATCCGCTCGCACCGGTGATGACAACGTGCATAGCCCGGCTCCCGTTCGCCTAGCCGCCCATGTTCGGACGCACGGGGTCGAGCCCGTGCATGCCGCGGATCAGGTTGATCTCGCCGCGATGACCGTTGAGGTGCGTGCAGAGGTGCAGCGTGATCGATTCGCCCAGCGTCTCCGTGCGCTCGCCCAGCTTGATTTCACGCGAGAGGTCGTCGTCGCTGAGCGAGTCGAGGAACGCGTGCGTCGCCTCGTTGACCGCGTCCTGGTAGGCCCAGAACTGGTCCATGTCGCCAATGGCGACCGCCGACGCTTCCTCGGTCGACTGACCGGTGCCGAACCCGCGCTCGGGCAGTCCGGTCTTTTCGGCCCATTCGCCTTCGCGCCAGATCTCGTTCTTGCCCTGCCACGCGCCCTGGACCAGCAGGTCCTCAACGCGCGCGGCGTGCCAGAGCACCCAGGCGACCGAGTGCGATTCGCCGTCGGGCACAAAGTGCAACTGCTCCGCGGTCTGGCCGGTGCGCGCGTCGCGGAAGCCGCCGTGAATGAAGCTGAGCATGTCCTTGATGTAGCCAACTGCCGAATTGCTCATGTTGCCGATCCTCTCTGATCGTGTTCGCTGTCCGATTGATCCGTAGTATCGCCGGTTTCTCCGGCGCTATCGAGCGCGTCTTGATTCCGCTGATCTGCGTCTGCTTTTGAGTCCTCCTGCAGCTTGCCCGCATCGTCCATCTCGTCCATCAACTGCTCGGCTTCGGCGAGCAGTTGATCCAGTTGCTGCAGAATCTGCGGGTTGAGCGGCTCATCCTTCGGATCGGCTTGTGAGGCCGACGCTTCCAGCACCTCGGGCTGCTCAGGATCGATGAGTGGGTCGGTTTCCGGATCGAACCCGAAGGCGCGGGACAACTCTTGCGCGACCCGCGGGTCGAGCCCGCTGGCCTCCGCGAGGCGTTGCGCCATTTCGCGCAGTTGGTCTTCGCTGACGCCCATCGACGTCAGTGTCTCGCGGACGAGACGCTGGACCTCGGCGTGATCCTGCCGGATCAGTGCGTCGGCGATTTCGAGCTGCGTCTCGATTGCGCGAAACCCCATCCGCCGCTGCGACTCGTCGCGCTGCAGCAGCGTGGACATCAGCTTGGTGAACAACGTGGTCGTACGAGCGATCCGCATGCGGTCGTCGGGATGCTCGGGAAACTCGCCCGTGACGGTGACTTCGAAGCCGGTCTCGCGATCCCGTGCGACGTATTGATCAGCCATAACTCGATCCTACGCCAGTTCCTATGTAACAGCGGTCGACAGGAAACCCGACACGGCCTCGATGAATCCCGGCGTGTTCTGGGAGTGCACATTGTGTCCGCAATCGGGCACTTCGACCAGCCGTGCGTTGGGCAGCTCGTCGACGAATCGTTGGGCTGCGCCGGCCTGCAAAATGTTGCTCGATTCGCCCCGCACCAGCAGCGTGGGGCCGCCGAACTCATGGAACCCGTCGGCCACGTCTCGCCGATCCGCCGCCGGCCGGCGGAATCCCGGATCGTGAAGGATGCGGTCCGACTTGGCGACGTACTTGCCGTCCGAACGGTGAACGAGGTTGTAGCGCGCCGTGCGCTCCATGTGCTCGCGCGAGCGGAAGGGGTCGTATGCCGCGACCCGGTCGATGAATTCGTCCAGGTGCTCGAACTCGACGTTGCGCACCACGAAGTTGCGAATCTGCTCCGCGCCGCGTTGCGACACTTCGGGCCCGACATCGACCAGCACCACGGCTCGCGGCAACGACGGCTCTCTCGACGTGAGCCGCATCGTCACCATGCCACCCATCGAGTGTCCCATCACGATGGGCCGGTCGAGACCATCCTCGTGGATGAGTTGCAGCGCGTCCGAGGCCATCTGATCGGGGCCGTAGTCGGCGTCCCGCGCCCATTCCGAGTCGCCGTGACCGCGCTGGTCGGGCGCGACGATGTGAAATCGGTCGGCCAGATGCAGCGCGACCAGGTCCCAGCTATGCGCCGACTGATTGCCGCCGTGCAACATCAGAATCGTGGGATTGGCCGGGTCGCCCCACTCCAGCACGTGCAATCGCAGGTGGTTGATCACGGTGTTGCGCGAGACGTAGCGAATCTGGTCGGCGTGCGAAATGCCGAGGTCGGCCGCTGACTCGCAGAGCGACGCAAACTCGTCGGTCTGGGTCATGTCGACGGCGTCGGCGGTCGGAGCGAAAGTGTTGAGGTATGCCACAGGAAGCAATCCAACGGGTCGTACGGAGGAACATCCGCGCCAAGTGACGCGCATACGCGCAGTCTATCGCGCCACTTGATTAGCCTGACCGAGTAGGAAACCGGATGACACCCAACTGGAGTTGAACATGACCTTCGCCCATCCCGAGTATCTCGTCACGACCGACTGGCTGGCGGAACACCTCAACGACGACGATGTCCGCGTCTTCGAATCGACCGTCTTCCTGCGCCCGCGCGACGGCGGCGGCTACCGCGTCGAATCGGGGCGCGCCGAGTACGACACGGGCCACATTCCCGGCGCCGGCTACCTCGACCTGCAGGCCGATTTCTCGGACAACAGTCAGCGACTGCGCTTCATGATGCCCTCGGCCGACGCATTCGCCGAAGCCGCCGGTCGGCACGGCATCTCCGAAGACTCGAAGCTGATCCTCTACGACCGCCTCGGTTCAATGTGGGCCGCGCGTCTCTGGTGGATGTTCCAGTCGATGGGCTGCAAGCACGCTGCAGTCCTCGACGGCGGCTGGCGTCGCTGGAGCGATGAGGGCCGGCCGACATCAACCGACGAGGCGACCTACGCCTCAACCACCTTCACACCATCAGCCGATCTCGATCGCTTTGCTGATCTCGCCGAGGTCAAGGCATTCGTGGAATCGGGCGGAAGCTGCTTGATCAATGCCCTGGGTCGCGACCAGCACTCAGGCGCGGACGAAGGCCGCACCTACGGTCGCGCCGGACACATCCCCGGCTCGACCAACGTCCCGGCAATGGAGCTGATCGACCCCGACACCGGCCTCTACCGACCAGCCGACGAACTCGGCGACCTCTTCGCCCAGGTCGCGCCCGACAAATCGCAGCGAGTCGTCACTTACTGCGGCGGAGGCATTGCCGCTTCCAACGACGCACTGGTCCTCAGCCTGCTCGGCTACGAAAACGTCGCGGTCTACGACGCATCCATGTCCGAATACGCCGCCGACGAGTCGCTGCCGCTAGTCGTGGACTGACACGAGAACTCCGCCTGGAGACCGGCGCGTAAACCTTTGGGGCCTTACTCCCTCTCCCTCTGGGAGAGGGCTGGGGTGAGGGTCCGGCGCGGCGCTCGCTATCTGGTCATCGTAGTCATCTGGACCGCAGAGGGCCCTAACCCTCTCCCGCAGGGAGAGGGGACCGGAATGGGATTGGGCGCAGGTCTCCTCTGGGAGAGGGGACAGGCGGCGCTGACTACTCCAGGTCGAAGCGGTCGAGGTTCATGACCTTGTCCCAGGCGGCGATGAAGTCGTTGACGAACTTCGCCTCGGAGTCGCTCGAACCGTATACCTCGGCCAGCGCTCGCAGCTCGGAGTGGGAACCGAAGACCAGGTCGACGCGGGTCGCCGTCCACTTCGCGATGTCGCTGCCGCGCTCGCGACCCTCGAACAGCTCGTGGTCGTCCGAGACAGCCTGCCACTCGGTGTCGACGTCGAGCAGATTGACGAAGAAGTCGTTGCTCAGCGTGCCGGGCCGGTCGGTCAGGACACCGTGCGATGAGCCGCCGCTGTTGGCGTCGAGGGCTCGCATACCGCCAACCAGCGCGGTCATTTCCGGCGCGGTCAAGCTGAGCATCTCGGCCCGCTCGATGAGCAGGTCCTCGGCGCGACCTCGACGCCAGGTCTGCAGGTCCTGGCTGAAGTAGTTGCGGAATCCGTCTGCCTTCGGCTCGAGCACGGCGAACGACTCGGCGTCGGTCATCTCGTCCGAGGCGTCGGTACGACCCGGAGTGAAGGGGACCGAAACGTCGTAGCCGGCATCCTGCGCGGCCGCTTCAACAGCGGCGCAACCGCCCAGCACGATGACGTCGGCAAGTGAGACGCGCTTGCCATCGCTGCGCGATGAGTTGAACGATTCCTGAACACGTTCAAGCTGCTCGATCGCGGTAGCCAATTGCGCAGGGTCGTTGACTGCCCAATCGCGCTGAGGAGCCAGCCTGACGCGAGCGCCGTTCGCGCCGCCGCGCTTGTCGGTTCCGCGGAACGACGAGGCCGCAGCCCACGCGGTCGCGACCAGTTGCGAACGGGAGAGGCCTGAAGCGAGCAGATCAGCCTTGAGCGCCGCGATCTCCGCGTCGCCAATCAGGTCATGGTCTACCGCCGGTACAGGGTCCTGCCAGATCAACGCCTCGCTCGGGACCAGGGGTCCCAGGTAGCGGGTGCTCGGACCCATGTCGCGATGGATCAGCTTGAACCAGGCGCGAGCGAACGCGTCTTCCAGCTCGGCGGGGTTCTCGAGGAATCGCTGCGTGATCTCGGCGTATGCCGGATCCTCGCGCATGGCGAGGTCGGTGGTCAGCATCATCGGCGCGTGCCGGACGTTCGGGTCGTGCGCATCGGGCACGGTCGCGACTGCAGCCGCGTTGGTCGGCTGGAACTGGTGCTTGCCGGCCGGACTCTGGGTCAGCTCCCACTCGTGCTTGTAGAGGTTTTCGAGGAAGCCGTTGTCCCACTCGGTCGGCTTGTCCGTCCAGGCACCTTCGATGCCGCTGGTGATCGTGTCAGCCGCCATGCCTGAGCCATGACTGCTATCCCAGCCGATGCCCTGACGCTCGATGCTCGCGCCTTCAGGGTCAGCGCCGACGTGCGATTCCATCGCCGCGCCGTGCGCCTTGCCGAAGGTGTGACCGCCGACGATCAGCGCCACGGTCTCTTCGTCGTTCATGGCCATGCGCATGAAGGTGCGGCGGATGTACTCGGCCGCCCTGGCTGGGTTGGGGTCGCCGCCCGGACCCTCAGGGTTGACGTAGATTAACCCCATGTGGTCGGCGCCGAACTGTTCGTCCAGGACGCCCTCGGCGTCGTGCCGTTGGTCGCCCAGCCACTCCTCTTCCTGACCCCAGTCGGTGTCGTCGGCCTCCCAGGAGTCGGGCCGCCCGAAGGCGAAGCCGAAGGTCTTGAAGCCCATCGACTCCAGCGCGCAGTTACCGGTGAAGACCAGCAGGTCGGCCCAGGAGATCTGGTTGCCGTACTTCTGCTTGACCGGCCAGAGCAGCCGCCGCGCCTTGTCCAGGTTGGCGTTGTCGGGCCAACTGTTGAGCGGCGCGAAGCGCTGTTGTCCCGCCCCGCCCCCGCCGCGCCCGTCCGAAATCCGGTACGTACCGGCTGCGTGCCAGGTCATGCGGATGAACAGCGGCCCGTAGTGTCCGTAGTCGGCCGGCCACCAGTCCTGCGAAGTGGTCATCACCGCTTCAATGTCGCGCTTCAGCTCGTCCACGTCGAGCCCCTTGAGCGCTTCGGCATAGCTGAAGTCGGCATCCATCGGGTCCGAGGCGGCGGTGTTGCGTCGCAGCGGCTTGAGACTGAGTTGCTCCGGCCACCAGTCCTGGTTCGTAGTCACGTCGGGGGTCCCTTCCGGGGCGCGCAAACACACAATTCCCGTGCGCCAGACTTCCAATTGACAAGCTGATTCGCGCAGCGCGCCCTGCGGCAGATTTCATGACGCACGGTCAAGTCAGCGTATCATCGCGGTCGTTCGGCGATACGAAGCGTGGCCCCTCGGAGTGCCGCGCGTCGCCAGTGCCCGCGTCTTGCCTGAGCGCCCAGGATTTCGAGCCAGGACGCTGAGCAACTTCTGCCCCCCGAATCCCGTCATTCCAGGCAGAGCCTGGAATCTCGTCCCTCAACTTGGCACACCCGGTAGACCGAGATTCCCGGCTGAAGCCGGGAATGACGAGCCAGGGTCGATCACTCACTCTCGGGTTCGTGAAGCGCCCTGTGAGGCGGCGAGATTGCCGCGACGAGCGCGGCAATGACGAGTTCATGGCGCTGTGCTTGCGGATCCGTTCGCGTATCAGGTCTGAGTGGCGGCAGACTGTCGCGCTTCCTGTCGCGCTTCTTGGCAACGCTGGATGAACGCGGCGGTCTCGTAGGCGAATCGGCCCGGTTCAGTGATCAGCGGCGCGTGGCCCGAGACCTCAAACGATCTCAGCGTCGCGTTCGGAATCTCCCGGGCCATGAACTCCGCCGCCGCGTGCGGCGCGATTGGGTCGTTGCGACCGTGAAAGATCGCGACCGGAATGTCGATGGCCGCGAGTGTGGATTCCAGGTCGCAAGTAGCGCGAGACGCCTGCGATCCCTCCCAGCAGGCCTCGGTCGAGGGCCGGAACTCCTGGCCCCAGACTTTCCGCGACGGCGCATCCTGGTTCGGCGGCGTCAGCGGCTGTCCGCCAAAGTTCGGCGACGGCGGACCTCCGACGAGGATCGCCTGCGCCACCCGATCCGATCCATGGCGATCCAGATACGCCAGCGTCGTCCGGACGCCGAGCGACCAGCCCATCATGGTGATGTTGCGGTATCCGCGCTGCTCGATGAATGCGGCCTGATCATCAGCGAACTGTTCGATGCTGTAGAGCGTCGGGTTATCGGGCGCCTCCGACGGCGCACGCCCGCGATGATTGAGCGCCGCGCAACGGAACCGGTCCGACAACACGTCAATCAAGTCGGCCCACAGCGATGCGTTGCCCTGGGTGCCGTGGACGAAGACGATGGTCGGCGCATCGGGCTCGTCCGAACCCTGCTCGTGGTAGAAGAGTTGGAGGCCGTTGATCTCGGTGAAGGGCATCGGTCGGCGTTTCGCTAGGATTCCTGTGTCTTCGACATGACGCGTTCTCTGGGAGCATGCTATGACCTCGATCTGGGAACTGGACACGCCGGCGCTGCTCGTCGATCTCGACGCGCTGGACCACAACGCGAAACTGATGGCTGAACGATCCGCCGAAGCGGGCATCAGCTGGCGACCGCACGTCAAAGCCTGCAAGTCGCCCGCGATGGCGCTCCGGCTGATCGAGGCCGGAGCCGTCGGCGTGACCTGTGCCAAAGCATCGGAGGCGCTGGTCATGGCGCAAGGCGGCGTCAACGACATTCTGATCGCGAACGAGGTCGTCGGTGAGACAAAGGTGGCGCGACTCGTCGAAGTGGCCAACCTGGCCACCCTGTGCGTCGCCGTCGACGACCCAGCCAACATCCGTGAGATCTCCGCTGCCGCTGATTCGGCCGGAGTCACCATCGACCTGCTGGTCGACATCGACGTCAACCTGCACCGCTGCGGCGTCAACCCGGAAGCAGCCCCGGCGCTCTGCGCCTTGATCTCCGATCTGCCGGGCGTGCGGCTGCGCGGTCTGATGGGGTACGAAGGGCACGTGATGGGTCTGCCGGACGAGGAAAAGGAACGGGAAACCGGTGAATCCGCATCGATCATCGCGAAGGCGCGACAACTCTGTTTGGAAGACGGACACGAGATCGGCGTGCTGTCAGGAGGCGGGAGCGGCAACTACCGCTACGTGCTCAAGCAGGGAATATTGAGCGAACTGCAGGCGGGAGGCGCCGCACTAATGGATTTGACCTACGAACAGATGGGAGTCGCCGGACATCGGCAAGCGCTCAGCCTCGTCTGCCAGGTCGTCTCCGCGGTCAATCCCGACCGTGCCGCCGGTGACGCCGGCTGGAAGGCAACGGGCCGCCATACGGGACTCCCTGCCGTCGTCAATCCCGCCGGATGGCGTTGCGTCGGCCTCAGCGCCGAACACACGCATCTCGCCCGGGACGATGGCGACTCGTTGGGGATCGGCGACCGAATCGAACTCGTCCCGCACTACTCCGACAGCACCGTGCTGCTGCATCGCACGCTCGTTGCGCATCGAGCAGGCGAGGTCGAAGAGGAGTGGGAAATCAGCGGCTCAGGCGCACTGCAGTGAACCAGCTCAGGCAAAGCGGCGGAGCAGTGGCGTCACCCCGGCGAGCGCGAACTCCTGGTCTGCGGTAAGGATCTCCGTGATGCCGAAGTCGCGCATGATCTGGATGGCGACGCAGTCCTGAAGGCTCAGCGAGGTGTAGCGGAACTCGCAGTCGTAGAGGTCGATGGCGGCTTCTACCAGTTCCCGACGATGAGCAATGACGAAGACGGACTCGCTCCGCTGCATGCTGCGAACGGCTGCTATGGCCTCGGATCTTGCACGCTCGCCAAAGCGCGAAACGTGGGCGAGAAACTCTTGAAACACCCCGTGACTCGTGAACCTCGGCCTCTGACCAGCATCCGCTTCGGCGGCGACAGCTGCACGGTGCCAATGGTCATCGACAAGAAAGAGTCCAATCAGATGAACGGTGTCGACAAACAGGGATTCCCGTGACTTCATTCAGATTCGACTTGATCGCGAGGAATCAGGAAGTGGTCCAAGTACGCGACCAACTCGTCGTAGCCAGCATCGCCCGGTCCGATTCCCTTGCCTCGGAACGTCCGCTCCCAGAACGATTCCTTGGGATCGACCTCGCGGCACATCTCGTAGACGTCCCCGTAGTACTCCACCTGCTGGCACAGGTAGGTGCGCCCGTCTTTGACGATCTCATACTCGTCGGTCAGGTAGGTGGGCGGCGAGGTCTTGTAGGTCGGTTCTGTGGTGGTCATGGTCGGTTTTCTGTGACAGTCTAGCGATAATCCGCCGAGCGTCCGCTCCGCTTACGATACCCTTCAATCGCTGAGCGGGAGGAGCGTTGGCCGATGTTGTTGACTCCGTATCGCGTGCTGGATTTGACCGATCAGCGAGGCATGTTGGCAGGCCAGATCCTTGCCGACCTCGGCGCGGATGTGATCTGCGTCGAGCCGCCTGAGGGCTCATCCGCCCGCTCGGTTGGACCGTTCGCCGGCGACGACCCTGGTCCCGACCGCTCGCTCTATTGGTGGGCGTACGCGCGCAACAAGCGAGGCGTCACCTGCAACCTCGACCACTCCGATGGCCAGGACCTGATTCGCAAGCTCGCCGCGAACGCAGACTTCATCCTTGAGTCGGACAGTCCCGGAACGATGACTGCGCGAGGTCTCGGTTACGAGGACCTCTCAGGTATCAATGAGAATCTGATCTACACCTCGATCTCGGCATTCGGGCAGTCGGGTCCCAAGGCTTCATACGAGGCCACGGACCTGATCCTGATGGCTGCCGGCGGACCGCTGATTCTCTCCGGTGGCGCCGGGGAAGCCCCGGTGCGAGTCTCGGTGCCGCAAGCCTGGTTCCACGCATCCGGCGAGGCGGCAAGCGCGGCGATGATTGCGCTCTACGCACGCAGAACCATTGGTCGCGGCCAGCACGTTGACATCTCGGCCCAGCAATCCGTCGCCGCGGCGTCGATGTCGGCGAACCTCGCCGCATCCATCGGAGCGAACGAAACGGCCCGGGTCGCGGGCGGCATGGCCGTTGGACCATTCACCGGCAAGCTCATCTGGGAGGCAGCCGACGGCTACATCTCGCTCACCTTCCTGTTCGGTTCGGGAATCGGACCGTTCTCACGGCGACTATTCGAGTGGATGTACGACGAGGGTGAATGCACGATTGAGGATCGCGACCTGGACTGGATCGGACTCGGCGCAGAGTTCATCTCCGGCCAGCGCCCGCTCTCCGAGTGGGATCGGCTCATGGGCGTCGTTGGCGAGTTCCTGCGCAAGCGGTCTCGGGACGAGCTGTTCAGCGAGGCGCAGTCCCGCTCGCTGCTGATCGTCCCGGTCACCACTGTCGACGAGGTAGCCAACTCCGAGCAGTTCGAAGCACGCGACTTCTGGCGCGAACATGACATGCCCGCCTGGCCTGAGCCGGTGCGATTTCCCGGACCATTCGTCAAGCTGTCAGCGAATCAGATCGAATATCGGCGGCGTGCTCCCAACATCGGCGAGCACAACGCCGAGGTCTACGCCGAGCTCGGACTCGACGGCGATGCCCTGGCCGACCTGCAGGAGCGAGGAGTGATCTGATGGCGACGACAAGTGCGGCGGTTTTGCCGAACACTCCGGGTATCCCGACCGAGGGAGCGCTCGCTGGAGTCAAGGTGCTCGACCTGATGTGGGTCGTGGCCGGACCGACCGCGACCCGCGCCATGGCCGACTTCGGTGCGACGGTCGTTCGGATCGAATCGGCCAACCGGATCGAGACCGCCAGAGGGATTGGTCCGTTCCACAACAACGCGCAAGGCCCCGATCACTCAGGTCTGTTCAGCAACATGAACATCAACAAGCTTGGCCTGTCGCTCAACCTGGCGACGGCTGAGGCTCGGGAAGTGTTGCTCGACCTGATCAAGTGGTGCGACGTACTGACCGAGTCCTTCTCGCCCAGGGCGATGCGAGCCTGGGGAATGGACTACGAGTCGCTGAAGGAGATCAAACCGGACCTGATCATGCTCTCGACCTGCCTGTTCGGACAAGCAGGGCCGCTTTCACGGGTCGCCGGGTTCGGCACGATGGGCGCGGCGATTGGCGGCTACATTGCGCTGGCGGGCAATCCCGGCGGGGCCCCGATCGGTCCCTATTCCGCCTACACCGACTATCTCTCCCCGCGCTTCTCGCTGCCGACGATTCTTGCGGCGCTGGATCACCGCGACCGCACCGGCGAAGGACTGTACATCGATCAGGCGCAGGCCGAGTCGTCGCTGCACTTCATGAGCGCCGCCCTGCTCGACTACACGATCAATGGGCGCGTCCCTCAACTCGTCGGCAATGCCGATCCCGATATGGCGCCTCATGGCTGCTACCAGACCAGTGGAGACGACGACTGGGTCGCCATCGCAGTTCGCAATGACATGGACTGGGCCAACCTCTGCTCGGCCATGGGCATGGGCGCATTGACATGCGATGATCGCTTCGCAGATCTTGACGCTCGCAAGTCCAATGAAGACGAGCTCAACGAGATCGTCTCCGCGTGGACGGCTGAGCGCAGTGCGCTCGAGGTCGAGTACATGCTGCAAGCATTCGGCGTACCCGCTCACGCGGTCTCAACCAGCGGCGCCGCGGCCAACGATCCGCAGATGCTGCATCGCCGTCACTTCCGGAGCATTGAACACCCGGAATTTGGCTCGACCACCTTCGAAGCAGCCAAGGGTCAGATGTCGCAGACGCCGCCTGACTATCGTTCAGCGGCCCCGTCGATCGGCCGCGACAACGATCTGGTGCTGCGAGACATCCTCGGTTACGACGACGAACGAATCGCCCAACTCGCGATCGCCGACGCCCTCACCTAGTCGCTTAGTCGATGTAGCCACGCAGCAACGGCGTGAATCCCGCCCGCGAAAACTCCTGATCGGCGGTCAGGATCGACTCGATCTCGTATTCGCGCATGATCTGGATCGCCACGCAGTCCTGCAGCGAGAACGTCGAGTGGGCGAACTCTCCGGCGTACAAATCGGAGGCTGAGCTGAGCAGTTCAACGCTCTCAGGAATCACCGTGTAGTTGGGCTGAAACTCCAGTGCTCGCAGCCGCCGGACGATCTGGATCCGGCCTGTTCGACTCGCGCGAGAGAAGTGCGCGAGCGTCTCAGCAAACACACCCCATGTGGTCACCAGTGGTTGCCGTGGTGGGATGTCTCGGGCCGCTTGCTCGGAGACTCGATGCCAATTGTCCTTCGTGGAATGCAGCGCGATCAGATAGACGCTATCGACGAACACTGGCGGCAACGGGTTCATTCTGAACCTGGCCCGGACAAGAACTGTTCCAGATAGTGGTCAATATCCTCTGCGGCCTCCCCTAGTTCTTCGAGGTCAGTGACGACCCTTAAGCTCAACAGCGCCTCTTCCGCTGTTGGCGCATCGGGGGGAATCGGCTTGAGCGGCACGTACCAGCCTGGCCGATCGGTTGACCGATCTGCGTCGGCTCCGTTAGGGCTGATGCTGCTGCTCATAAGCGAATCTCCTCTGTCGATTCTAAACCGCTGACCGAGGTTGCGCGTATTCGTTAGCCTCTTCGCGCGAGTGTTTGACAATCGTGAGAGGAACGATTTCATGGCTGGACGCTTGGACGGCAAAGTTGCGGTAATCACCGGCGCGGGGTCGGGCATGGGCCGGGCCACCGCGGAGCTCTTCGCCGAGGAGGGCGCGCGCGTGCTCGTGATGGACCGCTGGGCCGAACGCGCCGAGGATGCGGCTGCGTCGATCGGCGAAGCGGCAGTCGCCTTCACCGGCGACGTCTCCCAGGGCGAGGACGTGCAGGCGATGTACCAGGCCGCCGTCGACGCCTTCGGCGGTGTCAACGTCATCTACAACAACGCCGGCATCGGCGTCCGCGAAGACAACGTCCGCGACTGCCCAGAGTCGGTCTTCGACGAGGTCATCGCAATCAACCTGCGCGGCGTCTGGCTGGGCATGAAGTACGGCATCCCCCACCTCGAACGCGCAGGCGGCGGATCGATCATTTCGACCGCCTCAATCGCCGGCATCACGGGATTGTCGGGCATCGGGGCCTACTGCGCGTCCAAGGGCGGCGTGATTGCGCTAACCCGTGCGGCCGCCGGCGAGTGGGCGTCGAAAGGCATTCGCATCAACTGCATCTGCCCAGGCGCCATCGCCACCCGGATCGGCGACGACTCGGAGGGCCAACAGGACCCGGCCAACCTTGAACGCCGGAGAGAACGTGGCGCCGTCGCCCACCCGCTCGGACGCGGCGGTGAGGGCCGCGACATCGCCAATATGGCGCTTTACCTTGCCTCCGACGAATCGAGCCTGGTCACCGGCCAGGCCATGGTCGTCGACGGGGGATGGACCGCAATCGACCGCCGCTACAACGAGCTCGTCGGGCAAGAATTCTGAGCCGCATGGAGGACGACATGGGCAATCGACTTGAGGGTAAAGTCGCCGTGATCACCGGCGCCGGATCGGGCATGGGCCGCGCCACGGCCGCCCGCTTCGCCGAGGAGGGCGCGCGTGTGCTCGTCGTCGACCGCTGGACGGAGCGGGCCGAAGAGGCCGCAGGCGAGATCGGCACATCGGCCGCGGCCTTCACGGCGGATGTCTCCAGCGGCGAGGACGTGCAGTCGATGTTCGCCGCCGCCGCAGAGCAATTCGGCGGAGTGGACATCATCTACAACAACGCCGGCATCGGCGGGCCCGAGGGCAACGCGCGCGACTGCCCCGAGGATCTCTTCGACCGCATCATGGCCACCAACCTGCGCGGTGTCTGGCTGGGCATGAAGTACGGCATCCCCCATCTGGAACGCGCCGGCGGCGGTTCGATCATCTCTACCGCCTCGGTGGCGGGATTGAGCGGGCTGTCGGGCATCGTCGGCTACTGCGGATCGAAGGGCGGCGTGATCGCGCTGACCCGCGCCGCAGCCGGGGAGTGGGCGGCCAAGGGCATTCGCATCAACTGCATCTGCCCGGGACCGATCACCACTCGAATCGGCGACGACTCGCAGGGTCCACCCGATCCCGCTCGTGACGCGTTCTGGCGCGAACGTGCGAGTGTCAGCACGCCGCTGGCGCGCTCGGGAGAGGGCATCGATATCGCCGAGGCGGCGCTGTTCCTCGCGTCCGACGAATCCAGCTTCATGACGGGGCAGGCCATTGTCGTCGACGGCGGCTGGACGACCGTCGATCGGCGCTGGTACGACTTCAGCCCCACCGCCTACAACCAGGCAGGAGCGACGGCATGACTACCCAATCCGAAGGACGGCTGGCCGGCAAGGTTGCCGTGATCACCGGCGGAGCGTCGGGCATCGGCGAGGCAACGGCGCGCCTGTTCGCCTCCGAGGGGGCGAACCTGCTGATCGCCGATCGCAACGCTGAGCGCGGGCCTGAGGTGGCGTCGGAGATCGGCGCACGCTTCATCGAGACCGACGTGCGCAACGGCGAGGACGTACAGGCCATGTTCGCCGCCGCCGACGAGGCCTGGGGGCGGATCGACGTCATCTACAACAACGCCGGCGTGGGCCCGCCCGAGGGCAACGTGCGCGACTGCCCCGAGAAGACATTCGACCTCGTCTACGACGTCAACATCCGCGGCGTCTGGCTGGGCATGAAGTACGGCATCCCTCATCTCGAACGCGCGGGCGGCGGCTCGATCATCGCCACGGCATCGGTCGCGGGGCTGACCGGTCTGGCTGGCATGGCCGCCTACTGCGCCTCCAAGGGCGCCGTCATCGCCATGGTCCGCGCCGCCGCCGGAGAGTGGGCGTCAGCCGGCATCCGCGTCAACTGCATCTGCCCCGGCGGCATCGCCACGGGACAGGGCTGGCTGTCCGAAGAGCGGATCGAGCAAACTCGGCAAGACTGGGCCAATCTGCACCCGCTCGGACGTTCGGGCGAGGCCGCCGACATCGCCAATGCCGCGCTGTTCCTCGCCTCCGACGCGAGCGACTACATCACCGGTCAGCAGCTCGTCGTCGACGGCGGCTGGACCGGTCCCGATGCCCGCTACGACAATCTCACCGGCCGCGACTGGAGTCAGCTCTGACGTATCGGCGTATCATCAAGCTGTCATACCCAGCCACGGAGTGGTGCCATGGTCTTACAGGAGCACAATCTCACGCTCGAAGAAGTCCAGGCCGAGTGGATGGACGCACTCGATCGTGCGCTCGAGGGCAGCGATGAGGATTGGTCCCGGTTCATCACTGAGGCCAACAACTCCGGCCCCGATTTCACCCCCGAGGAAGACGCCGAAGACATCGCCGATTTCCTGGAGTACGAGGCGAAACTCGCCCGCGGTGAGATCACATTCGTCGACTTCATCGATCCTGTAGACGATCCCGACGATCCTGACCACGAGTTCTTCGTCCGCTTGGCAACAGAGTTTCCGGAGCACGTGGATATGCGGATGGACCGCAAGTTGCCGACGGTCGAAGGTCAGGCGTTCATGGGACGTATACGGAGCACGTTTCCCGAGGCGCTCTTTCTCTTTGTCCCGCCGTTGGCGCGCGACCACTAGACGGTTGCGGTACCAAGTCCGTTACAGCGACGAGGCTGAGCGAGAACGATCTCGATTGGCGCCCGAACCGCGAAAGGTCGCCAACACATACGCGAGAATGCTTGCCGACGGGCCGCATATGCCCGAGTCGCGGCAACTCACCCTGCCGGACCGTGACGACGTTTGGCGAGTTCGACTCCCAATCAGCGATTGGCGGATGGTCTTCAGAGTCGACGAGGTCAGTCGAGAAATCGAAATCGTCCGTATTCGCCGCCGCAGCCGTGAGGATGTCTACGAAGGGCTTGAGCAGTCATGACGCCGACCAGCGGGTGACCTGCTCTGGCCTGAGCCGGAGCAACGGACGATCCTCAAGCCCCATCGATTCGTACTGCGGGTACTTGGCGCGCAGTGCGGCGATGACCCGGGCGGCGTGATCAGCATCCCATCGGCTCGGCCACAGCACCTCG
The DNA here is from genome assembly GCA_034421135.1 of Dehalococcoidia bacterium. Taxonomy (GTDB): domain Bacteria; phylum Chloroflexota; class Dehalococcoidia; order Bin125; family Bin125; genus Bin125. The sequence continues at coordinate 42,470 of DAOUKQ010000110.1, read as the reverse complement.
GCCGGACCCCGGAGCAGGACCCACCAGAGTTGGTTCCAGTCGTCGTCGTAGCGATCGACCAGCAGCGCGAAGCGCGGATTCTCCTCGACGTTCGTCAGCCGGCGCAGGCGCAGCGTGGTTTTGGGCTTTTCGTCGATGGCTATGTAGATTGCCTCGCCGAGGAGCTGGAAGACGACCGGCTGTAGGTGGGGATCGCCGTCAGCCGATGCCGTCGAAAGGTAGCCGTGTCGCGCGGCTTCGAGTGTTTCGCGAACCTCGTCGAGCGTGGCCATCTGGTTCCTATACTCGCTTCACGTAGCTGAGCCAAACAGAGCCAAGGGGAGGTTGACATGCCGGATCGACGCAAGCTGGATGACTCCGAGATTAGCGGTCGCCTGTCCGAGATTCCCGGTTGGTCATTCGACGACGGATCGCTCGCCCGGACCTTCCAGTTCGACAACTTCGTCGCAGCCTTCGGCTTCATGTCCTCGGTCGCGTTACTCGCCGAGAAGCTCGACCATCATCCCAACTGGTCAAACGTCTACAACACCGTCGAAATCGCCCTCAACACCCACGATGCCGGCGGTGTGACCGACTTCGACTTTGTCCTCGCCGGACAGATCAACGAGGTCGCCGGCTAGTCCTTCAACCAATCGAGCAGTTGGCTGCGGGTCGCGTTGGCGCCACTGATCACGATCACGACCCGCTTGTCGGCGATCCGTTCTCGCTCCTGCTCGGCCGCTGCGACCGCCACTGCGCCGGCCGGCTCGGCCATCACGTGCTGGATGTCCCAGAGGAGCCGGATCGCGTCCAGAATCCGCGCGTCGTCGACGAGGATGAAGTCGTTCAGCCGGCCGCGCAGCAGCTCCATTGCCAATTCGAACGGCGTCCCGGTGGCGACGCCCTCGGCGAGGCTGCGGTTGGGCCGATCCTCGAGCCGGCCAGATCGCCAGGCGTCGTGCGCCGCGGGCGACTGCGCGGATTGGGCTGCCCAGACTTCCGCAGTGTGGTCAAGCCCATCGCGCACTGCGACCCATCCACACGACCCGCTGCCGCCGCCCAATGGGAGCAGCACCAGGTCAGTCTCGGGCTGCTGTTCTTCTAGTACCTCCAACGCGGCCGTACCGACGCCCGCAATCAGCCGAGGTTCGATCGGTTCGACGTATCGGGCCCCGCGTTCGGCAGCGAATTCCTCCGCCAGCCGCCGCGCGTCGTCGAAGCGCTCGCCGACCAGTTCCACCCGGCCGCCCAGACGCCTGGTCGCCGCGACCTTGTCGGAATTCGCGTCGGCCGGCATGAAGATCGTGGCCGCCACCCCAATCGAGGCTGCGCCGAAGGCGATCGACTGCGCGTGGTTGCCGGTCGAGGACGTGACGAGGCCGCGCTTGCGTTCGTCCTCGGTGAGTTGCGAGGCCAGATACACCCCGCCGCGCACTTTGAAGGCCGAGGTCGGCGTCACGCACTCCAGCTTGAGCGAGACATGCGCGTCCCAGCGCTCGGACAGTCCGGGGCTGTGGACCAACGGCGTCGGCAAGGACAGCGTGCGCCCGATAATCTCACGCGCCCGGCGCACTTCATCGAGCGTCGGCGCGTTCTCACCGCCGCTCATGAGCGGTACTTCGCAATCTGCTCGTCCTGCCTGGTTTCAATCGTTTCGGCCGAGCGGAGGTAGATGTCGGGCGGATCCCAGCCGTTGAGGCCGGCGTACGTATCGATCTGTGAGCGGTGGTGGATGTCGTGCTCCATCATCATCAGCAGCACGCGCCAGCCGCTCAGGGTGGCTCCGGGCGTGTCGATCATCTCGATCTGCCGCGACAATCCGTCGGGGCCAACCTCTGATATGAGGCGGCTAAACTCCTCGAAGCTGGCGTCAAGAGCCGGAGCCCAGAGTTCAGGCCGCGAGACATCCGGCGGCTCGGGCGAGATCCAGCCCTCCCGTCGATAGGCGCTGGCGAAGTACAGGCGCGAACCGCACATGTGGCCGATCAGCTTGTTGATCGACCACGCATTCTCGCCTTCGCCTCCCTCCGGCGTCCAGCCGTCTGCCTGTGGCGGCAATGCGGTGACATCACGCACCGCTCGACGGTTGACCGAGCGGAAGTAGCGGAGGAAGCCGTCAATGTCGGTGAACATGCTGTGTCCTTTGCGCTAAACAAGATCGAGGGAAGGCTGCTCTTCGGTCTCGAGCAGGCCAGGGTCGTCGTGCTTGACGGAGTTGACGCGGCTGGAAACCGATTCGGCGATGAAGGCGTCGTCGGGAGGGAGGTCGAGCAAGGCCAGCACCGAGTCCTTGTCTTCGTTACCGGAGTCAAGCCATGCCTCTTGCCGATCAGGCGGCAATACGACCGGCATTCGCGGGTAGATGCTGGCCAGCGCTTCCGTCGAATCCATGGTCAGGATCGTGAACGTGACCGCCGGATCCTCGGGCTTGGGATACCAGATGTCGTAGAGGCCCGCGAAGGCGAACGGCTCGCGATCGGCGCGGTGGATCCAGTGCGGCTGACGCTGCTTCTTCGGCCCGGTCCACTCGTACCAGCCATCTGCCGGGACGAGGCAGCGTTGGCGCCTGAACGGGCGGGCGTAGGCGCGGGATTCCGCAACGGTCTCGGAACGCGCGTTGATCTGCCGTGAGGCGCGTTTGGCACCCCTGGCCCACGAGTTGACCAGGCCCCATCTGGCCGGCTGGACGGCGAACGCCTCGCGGTCGGCGAGGATGATGGGGTGAACCTGCGTCGGAGCGACGTTGAATCGTGGGTTGTGAGAGAAGAAGTCGAAGGTGACCTCGATGCCGAGCTGCCGCCAGGCCTCCACCAATTCTTGCTTCTCTTGTGTGAGTGTGAATCGGGCGCACATGAGGTCAGTGTAGGTAGGTCTAGCCTTAGCATTGAGTGGACGACTTCAATGCTCAATGAGAGGCCTGATACATGCCTGACACGAACGGCGACCCGACGGTCATCCTGGACAAGCGCGACGACGGCGTCGCCCTGATCACGCTCAACCGGCCGGAGCGCATGAACGCCTTCGGCGACGACCTGCTGCAGCGCCTGTCGGAGGCGCTGGTCGACTGCGAAGACGATCCCGAAGTCCGCTGCGTCGCCCTGACCGGAGCGGGCCGCGGATTCAGCGCGGGCGCCGACATCAACAACATGGGCCGCCGCTCCGATGCGCCTCCGCCCGGACCGGGTGTCGTCAACCGGCGCAGTCATCGCAGCCAGCAGCAGACCTCGGGGATGCTGCGCGAGATGGGCACGCCGACGGTGTCGCTGGTCAATGGACCGGCCGCTGGCGGCGGACTGGGATTGTGTCTAGCGACCGACTTCCGAATCGCCTCCGATCGCGCGCGGTTCGTCACCGCGTTCCGCAACATCGGCGTCTCGGGCGACTATGGCGTCGCCTGGTTCCTGACCCACATGGTCGGGAATACCCGCGCCCGTGAGCTGTTGATGCTTGATCGGCGGCTCAACGCCGATGAGGCTGAAGCGCTCGGCATCGTCAACAAGGTCGTCCCGCACGACGAGCTGATGTCGGAGGGCCTGGACTTCTGCCGCGAACTGGCGCAAGGTCCAACCGCGGTGCTCTCGATGATGAAATGGACGCTCAACTACGCCGCAACCTCCAGCCTCAGCGACTCGCTGTACCAGGAGGGCGCGCACGTGATGTTGTCCTTCAGCGGCGAGGACAACAAGGAAGCGGCTCGCGCGTTTCTCGAGAAGCGCCCGCCGAACTTCATCGGTCGCTGAGCGGGCGCTGCGTGGAGCGCGCAGATAAACCGAACCCCCGGACGCAATGTCCGGGGGTCGGCCAGGAGGCGGGGACGGGTGAGCGAGAAACCCGTGCCCCTGAGTGCGCCGGGCGGTCGCTCCCGGCGTGACTCTCATGTCGGTGGCCGATTGCCGCTCCGGTGGTGGAACAGCATGGCGGACCGATGGAGCCATGCGCAAAGCACGGGTTCTTGCCTGCGCAGCGGTTCGTGAACCGCTGCGCCGTCTCCCTCGGTCGCCTACGGGGTTAGCTGACGGGTTCGGCGCAAGGGAGCGCGCCGTGCGATTCCGATGCTCACCTGTTAGGCGACGAGCGGGTGAATCGCATTCACCCCAAGTTGGTGGGTCCCCCGCTCTCCGGTCGGTGATCACACTTCACGGAGATTCGGCCCGAATATTCAGTTGTGCGTCTAAGGGTATCGAGTCTCTTAGCCAAACGCCACACGAATAACAGCGAGTTAACCAAACCGGTGGACATCTCGCGACCGCCTGCGCAGACCTGAGGCCGGTCCAACCGCCGGTCACCGGTCTTTGGGAGACCAGCGAGTGAATCGCTGGATGTCGGTTCTGGGAGCGGCATCCAGCGGGAAGTCTCGGGAACAGGCGGATCGATGCGCATGGCATGTTGTTCGCTTATCTGCGCTCGCCTAACATGATCCATGGCTGCGCGGGAGCGCGCGGCGTTTGGAATGCAATCCCTGGGAAGGACCCAACATGAAGGCTGCCATTTTCGATCCTGCCAATCAGGACAAGGACGGCGACCGTTCCGTACTTGAGGTGCACGACATCAACGTCCGCGACCCGCAACCGGGCGAGGTGCTGGTCCGCACGACGACCTCGGGCGTCTGCCACAGCGACCTCCACTTCGTCGACGGCAAGTGGGCGGCGGCCTTCGGCGGTCTGCCGGCAGTCCTCGGACACGAGGCGGCCGGCGTGGTCGAGACGGTCGGCGACGACGTCACCTACGTCCAGCCCGGCGACAACGTGATCATGTCCTTCCGCCCCTTCTGCGGCGACTGCTACTGGTGCCTGCGCGGCGAGCCGAACCTGTGCCCCGCTCCGAACGACGCCGCGCTCGCGCGTGACCGCCTCAACTGGGACGGCCGTCCGGTCGTGCAGATGGCTTCGGTCGGATCGTTCGGCGAGTACATGCTCACCACCCAGTCGGGCGTACTCAAGATTCCCGAGGACATTCCCCCGGCTGAGGCCGCGCTGGTCGGCTGCGGCGTGATGACCGGCGTCGGCGCCGCGCTCTACACGGCCAAGGTGCCGGGCGGCTCGATCGTCGCCGTGATTGGCTGCGGCGGCGTCGGCCTCAACGTGATCCAGGGTTGCCGCATTGCCGGCGCCAGCCGGATCATCGCGGTCGACATCCTCGACAACAAACTCGACATGGCTGAACAGTTCGGCGCGACCGACCGCATCAACGCCGCCGAGGTCGACGCGGTCGAGGCCGTGCAGGAACTGACCAGCGGCGTCGGTGTCGAAATCGCATTTGAAGCGATCGGCAACGTCAACGCCGCGCGACAGGCCTGGGACATGGTCCGCGCCGGTGGGACCGCCTGCATCGTCGGGATGATGCCGCTCGGCTCCGAGGTCAGCTTCCCCGGTCCCGAGTTCCTGCAAGAGAAGAAGGCGATCGGCTGCATGTACGGCTCGACCCGCTTCCGCGAGCACATGCCGAAGCTGCTCGACCTCTACCGCCAGGGCAAGCTCGACCTGTCCGGCCTGGTCTCGAAGCGCTTCGAGCTCGGCCAGATCAACGAGGCTTTCGCCGCCATGCAAGCCGGCGAAGTTGCCCGAGGCGTGCTCGACATCTCGCAGCCATAACCCATCCATCGCCGCAAGCGGCGACAATGAAGCGCGCCGCCCGACCAGTCGGGCGGCGCGCTTGGCTGCCAGGCGTAAAGGGTTACCAATCTCACGGACGACTTGGAATCGGACGTTCTTGGAAATGCCCACCTACACGCGAAACGAGCTGTTCTCGATTGCCTATGTGCGTGCCGTCGCTGCAGAGGCCGGCTACCAGATAGGGCATTGGGACGCAGATGACAAGAGCATTGATGGCACGATTCGACCGTTGGGTAGACAGACGCCGTTGATCAATTTCCAAGCGAAGTCGACAACGCGCGATCTGGTGCATCAAGACGGCATCCATTTTCCTCTTGATAGGGACAACTTCAACGATCTGCGTGATCCTGAGGAACTGGCACCCTCAATCCTTGTGGTGGTCCTCTTGCCGCAACATGAGTCCGATTGGCTGTCTCAATCCGAGAGTGAGCTCTGTCTGAGACACTGCGCGTACTATCTGCCGCTCCAGGGGGAGCCACCCACTGAGAATCGATTCACGCGCACGGTCGTCCTCCCATTGTCTAATGTGTTTGACAAGGAGGGGCTAAACAGCCTGATGAGTCAAGCCCAACAAGGACTGCTGTGATGAGAGTTGAGATCCGGGACCCAGCAGCATTGGCTTCGATTCCTTCCGCGAACGTCCTTGCGCACCTCAAATCTCGAGGGTGGACAGAAGAGGGCAACTGGAGACAGCGCGCCTGGATTTTCGGAAAGGAAGTCGAGGGTCGTCATTGGGAGATTTTGGTTCCTCAACGCGACGCGGGCGCAGGCTATGCGCGAAACATGTTTGAAACGCTCCGGGTCTTGTCCCAGACAGAGGAAGTCTCAGAACTCGAGGCGTTTCACCGCCTTGTCTCAGCAGGATCGGATACCGTGCGTTTCTCTTCAGGCTCGCGCAGCGCTGAAGACGTAATCTCGCTGCACGGAGCCATGGATCTCGCATCTAGCGCCTACGACCTTCTAATGAGCGCTGGCAGGTCGGTTGAGCGTCCAAGTCCTGCCTTCAGCGGTCGAGTTCCGAAAAGAGTCTCCGATTACCTAGAGACTGTTTCCACGCTACCCAGTTACTTCGATGACTTTGCGCTAATCGTCCACTCGCCCGTTCCTCCAAAACTCCAAGGAAGCTTGGTTCCGATGCTTCCTTTCGCGAGGCGAGTTACGCGGAAACTGGATCAAGGGCTAAAGACGACCGAACTTGCAGTTTCTACAGCAATGAAAGAAGGAGGACTCAGCGCATTCGACGAATCCGAGTCATTCGGCGTTAGTGCCAACCTCTGCGGAGCAATCGCTCAATTGGCTGAGCATAGCGATGTGAGGATCGATCTTGCTTGGGCCCCGATCCATCCGAGTGATTCGCCAGCCACCCAGTATCGATTCCGCCAGGAGACCGCAGATGTCTTGAACGATGCGCGGGTGTATCTGCGTAGCCGGGCGCCACTGCTCGGCGAGGAGATCACCGGCGACGTAGTGCTCCTCAAACGTCGGCCTGAAGATGCCGACGGTCTTGCACATATCGTGCCTGAGCGGACTGATCTGCCGGAGACACTCGCAGTGACATTCGAACAGCCAGACTATGACACCGTGATCGAGGCGTTTCAAAAGCAAGTGAGAGTGAGCCTGACAGCCGATGTGTACCACTTGGGGAGAAGGCATGAGCTAAGGAATCCACGTGAAATCCGGCTGTTAGCAGATACGAATGATGCTGTTACCTAGCTTCGAGAACTATCTGCCGCCTCGATCGGCGCCACGACCGACTCGCGAGGGGACGGCTGAGGTAGCTCTGCGGGAGATTCCCGATGGCTCGCGGGTGGTTGTGCCTCCGATGTCGGCGACTCCGGTGGGATTGTTGGATGCGCTGGACTCGATCCGGGATGGATGGTCCAAGCTGGAGCTGGCGACGGGCAACCTCTTCGAGCACGTCGCGCCGCTCGACCATCCGCACGCGCCGTTCCGCTTCTTGACCTACCAGACCAGCGGACCGTTGCGCAAGGTTGAGGCCGCGGGAGCGCTCGACCACATTCCCGCGACGTACGCGCAGGTGCCGGGGCTGTTCCGGCCCGACGGCGCGATGCCGGCCGACGCGGTGCTGGTCCAGGTCTCGGAGCCTGGTCCCGAAGGGTTGTACTCGCTAGGGACGTCCGTGGGCGGCATCGTCGATGTGGTCCGCACCACTCCCCTGGTGATCGGACAGATCAATCGGAATCTGCCCTACACCTTCGGTGCCGCCGAATTGCGGCGCGAGGAGTTTGACTGGCTCGTGCCGATGGACAGTCCGGTGCTCGAGCTCCGCCGAGCCGAGCCGGGGCCGCTGGAGCGTGAGATCGCGTCGGCAGTCGCGCAATTGGTGACCGACGGAGCCACGCTGCAATTCGGGATCGGCGGAGTGCCCGAAGCGATCATGGGAATGCTGAGCGACCGTCGCGACCTGGGCGTTCACTCGGGATTGATCTCGGACGGCGTCATGGGGATGGTCGCGAGCGGCGCGCTGACCGGCGCTCGCAAGGCGACCGCGCCTGAGCTGATCGTGACGACCGAAGCCGCAGGCAGCGCAGATTTCTTCCACTGGCTGGACCGCAACGAGTCCGTCTGCATGGCGCCGGCGGGATACACGCACTCGCTCGAGATTCTCGCGCAGCAGACCAACTTTGTCGGCATCAACTCGGCGGTCCAGGTCGCGCTGGACGGAACGATCAACGCCGAGTCGCTCGGATCGCGCCAGATTTCCGGACCCGGAGGTCAGCCGGACTTTGCCGCCGGCGCGATGTTGAACGGCGGCGTCTCCGTCGTGGCCATGCCCTCGACGGCAGCGCGCGGCAAAATCTCGCGGATTGTGCGCAGCCTCGACCCGGAGGCGGTCGTGACCACGCCGCGTACGCTGGCCGACCGGATTGTCACCGAGTTCGGCATGGCGGAACTCTCAGGTCGGACGCTCGGCCAACGCGCCGATGCGCTGCGGCTGATTGCCCATCCCGACTTCCGCAACACGCTCATCTGACCGTCCTCCGTTGCCGAACTCGTCGCTTCGCAACTTGTACCACACGTTTCCGGCTCAGCATGGGATGAATGACGCAGCTCGCTTCGTAACCGGCGTGCTAGCCGCTATCTTGCAGGGGAGGCGGCGCGAGGAGTGCGCCTGACCGTCGGGAATCAGCTCACAGGGCTGGGAGGCTCACATGCCGGTTTCGATTGAAGACATGCTCGCCAACACCTCGTTGTTCTCGCGCGTCGACCGCGACGAACTGCACAACATCGCCGGCTGGGTCCAGATCCAGAACTACAAGTCTGGCCACGTCATCGACCGCGAGGGCGATCTCGGCACATCCCTGCACATCATTCGCGAGGGATCGGTGGACGTGTTCCAGAGCTACGGCACTGACGACCAACAACTGCTGGCGTCGTTCGGCGAAGGCGACTTCTTCGGCGAGATGGCGCTGCTGCTCGGCCGGCCTCGATCGGCGACCGTCGTCGCAACGTCAGACACCGAGTGCCTCTCGATTCTGCGCAACACCTTCCAGGAGGGCGCCAGCGTGCCGGTACTCTGGTCAATGCTGCAGCACGTCGCCGAACGCCTGGCCCACGCCGACGAGGCGATCGGCGAGATGCACTCGCATTAGGCCTACCGGCCCTTACTCTGCAAGTCCGCGTCCGAGCCCGGACACGACCCGGGCCAGCGCTTGCGTCCCTTCGTCGCCCAGACCCGAGGTTTGGAGTTGGTAGTACAACTGGTGCACCAGCGACGTGTTGGGCAATGGCTGCAACACCTCGCCGCCCGCTTCAAGCGCGAGCCGGAGATCCTTCTGCATCAGCCGCACCATGAATCCGGGCGCGTAGTCCTCGACCGCGATCTTCGGCCCCAGGTTCGAGAGCTGCCAGCTTCCCGCCGCGCCGGCCGAGATTGCGGCCAGCATCCGCTCCTGGTCGACGCCCGACTTGTCGGCGAGCGAGAGCGCTTCGCAGACGCCCAGCAGCGCACCGGCAATCGCAACCTGGTTGCAGAGCTTGACCGTCTGTCCCGCGCCTATCGGTCCGCAGTGCGTGATCGTCGAGCCCATCGCCTCCAGCGCGGGACGGCAGCGTTCGAGTACCGCAGCGTCGCCGCCGACCATGATCGACAAGGTTCCGGCTTTCGCCCCGGTGTCGCCGCCCGATACGGGCGCATCGATCATGGCGACGTCGCGCTCCGCGAGTTGCGCAGCCAGGTCTCGGGTCACGGAGGGCGAGATCGTCGACATGTCGATCACCACGGACCCGGAGGCCAGGCCGTGGATCGCTGCGTCATCCCGCGCCACCAGGACCGATTCCACGTCCGGCGAGTCGGTCACGATTGTGATCAGGATGTCCGACACCTGGGCGACAGCCTGAGGCGACTCGGCGGCCGTCGCGCCCTGGCTGACGCAGGCGTCGATGCCCGGCTGCGACCGGTTCCAGACGGTCGGAGCGAATCCGGCCTTGATCAGATTCGCCACCATCGGCACGCCCATGATGCCCAGACCGATAAATCCTATGCGCTCCATCGTGATCTCCCTCCGTCGCGTCGACTGCGATTACGATACGACCCATGCCGCTCTACCTGACCGAAGCACGCTGGAACGCTGCGGAACCGCTAGCCGAAACGATCGATCGATTCGAGGAGCTGGCGCTGCGCACCGGCGGACAGGTGTTGCAGGTGCTGCAGGTCGACGGAGGACTGTCGCTGACGATTGAAACGCCAGACGACTTGTCCCTGTTCCGCATTGTCCGAGAGGCATCAGCACTCGGGCTCGAGCTGACATCTCGCGCGGCGTTATCCCGTGTCGAGGCGGAGGCCTTGGACCGAGCGCATCGAGAACGAAACAGTGAGGAGACCAGAGATGGCTGACGACGCACGCTGTGAAGAGATCCGGATCGAGCGCGCCCGGCTAAACAAGCTCGCCGACGATATGCCGGGCAAACTTCCGCCGCAGCCGGGCGAGGGTCCGCTGGGTCGGCCGAACCCCGAGTTGCGACGCATCTACGACCAGATCAACGATCTGCGCAAGGAAATGCTCGCCATGGGCTGCAAGCCCTGACGGCGACCCGCGCGTGAGCTTGCTCTCGCCTGCGAATAGACCGTGCTCCGGTCGCCTCATCCGCTGATGACTTGCGCGCAAATCCTGGATTGACGGCTCCGATGGAGTGAAATCTTACGCCGGGGGCAGCAGGCCAAACAACCGCCGCTTCTTGGGAGGCGGGTTGCGCCGCTCCTGCACGCGCTGCGACGCCAGTTGGATCAGTTCCAGCATGCCGCGCGGCGACCAGCGATCCTGTTCCAGCCACTCGGCCAGCTTCGCGTCGGCGGCGGCGACATTGCCGTCGATCCGCTGCGCGTGGAACCGCTCCAGCCGCCGCACGATTCGGTAGGCCGTGAGCGAGAACTTGACGACGCCCGCCAGGAACAGGAACGCCACCAGCGCCGCGCCGATCCCGGCCAGGATCAACACTGCGTCGCGCAGCTCGGCGAGGTCGTCAAAGACCGCCAACTCGAGCATCGATTATCCTGTCGTTCGGAGGTTGACCATGCCAAAGCGAGGACCCGCCGAGAGTCTCATCCTATTCCAACTGCTGCTCGGAGCCGGCTTCCTCGGCATGGTCGTCTGGACCATTCTCGCCTGGGCCGGCGCGCTTTAGCGGCCTCACTTGAGCTATCGAGAATCGTTCTCCCGGTAGGCCCCACAGCCGCCTAGGCGAAGTACCGACCCTGGATGTTCCTGGCGATCACCATCCGCTGGATCTGGTTGGCGCCCTCGAAGATCTGGAAGATCTTGGCGTCTCGCATCCACTTTTCCAGAGGGAGTTCGCGCATGAAGCCGACGCCTCCGCAGACCTGGACGGCGTCGGTGGTGATCTTCATGGCCATGTCCGAGGCGAAGGTCTTGGCCTTGCTCGCCTCTTCGAGATCGAAGGGCTGGTTGCTGGAGGCCATCTCGCCGGCTCGCCAGGTCAGCAGGCGGGCGGCGTCGATCGCGATGTCCATGTCGGCGAGCATGAAGCCGACGCCCTGGTGCTCGATCAGTGGGCGCTTCATCGTCTTGCGCTCGCGGGCATAATCGGCTGAGTACTCGAACGCGGCTCGCGCCAGACCGACCGCAAACGCGCCGATCCACGGGCGCGTCGCCGCCAGCGTGCCAAGCGCGCCGCGCCCGCCGGAGCGGAAGTCAGGATCGGGGTCGCCGAGACGGTTCTCCAGCGGAATGCGCACGTCGTCGAAGGCCAGGTCGGCCGTGTGCGAGGCGCGGATGCCCATCTTGTCCCACTTCTTGATCTGCGAGAACCCATCGGCCTCCTTGGGCACGACGAACGCGGAGACGTCGCGCCAACCCTCGGAGTCCGACTCGCGGGCGAAGACGACGGTGATGTCGGCGATCCCGCCGCCGGTGATGAATCGCTTGGTGCCGTTGAGCACATACTCGTCGCCGTCGCGCGTGGCCCGCGTCTTGATCATGGCTGCGTCCGAGCCCGCGTCGGGTTCGGTCAGCGCCAGGGCGCCCAGCCTGAGCTTGCCGTCTTCGGCGGTGCACTCGGGAATCCAGCGCTCGTTCTGCTCCGGCGTGCCAATCACCGAGATCGCCGTCGCCGCCAGCCCCGACACTTGCGTGCCCAGGGCGATCCCGGCGCAGCCCCAGCTCAGCTCCTCGGCCGTAATCATCGCGGTGATCCCCGGCTCAGCCGAGAGTCCCCCCAGCGGGACGCCGGTCAAGCCGATCGCCGCCGCTTTCTCGGCGACATCCCAGGCGTACTCGTCGCGTTCGTCGTACTCCATGGCGACGGGTCGCACCTCGCTCTTGGCGAATTCGTGCGCCGTGTGCTGGACCATACGGTCGGCCTCGGAGAGCTGGAATGTAGTCATCGTCGGGTTCGCCTCGCGTGAATCTGTCGGACGGGATGTGTTGAGCTTACGGCGGATTCCGATCCACGCTGTTGCAGAGTCGGCAGCCGGTTGAGCAATCGCGCGGTCGCGAAGGCGATCTCGTCGACCGCCTGTTCGAACGCCTCTTCGTTCTTCGCCGAGGGTCGCTGCATTCCGCTCACCTTACGGACGTACTGACGGGCAGCCTCGCGCACTTCAACCGCGCCGGCCGGACCCTCGGGCAGCCGCAGGCGCTTGATGCTTCGACACATGAGCGAGCTCCCAACCTAGAAGCCGGTGAACTTCGGGTCTCGGCGCTCAACGAACGACTGCACACCTTCAATCCGGTCGAATGAGTTCTGCACCAGGGGCAGCACGCCGCCCGAGAGTTCGAGCGCCGACTCGTAGTCGAGATTCGCCGTCCGGTAGGCCATCAGTTTGCCCACCTTCTGACCGATTGGCGGTCCGTTCTCGACCTCCTGGGCGAACTCGCGGAGTTGCTCCTGGAAGTCTTCCGGCTCGACCAGGTAGTTGCTGACGCCAGCCTCGTGGCCTTCCTCGGCGCTCATGAAGCGGCCGGTAAACATCAGCTCCATCGCCTTGCGCCAGCCGATGATCTTGGGAATCGCCCAGAATCCGCCGAGGTCCGCGTAGAGGCCGCGCTTCACGTAGGCGACCTGGTAGCGCGCGTTCTTCGAGGCGACCAACAAGTCGGACAGGCAAGCCATATCGAATCCCGCGCCGACGCAAGCCCCGTTGACGCCCGCGATCACCGGAATGTCCATCCGACGCAGCTCCGCGAACGTCTTCGTCTCGTAGCGGAAGTTGAGCCGCTGACCCTCGTTGTCGGGGTGGCCTTCAGGCGCGGGCGATCCGGCCAGCGGGTCGGGATTGTCGTCCCAGAAATCGATGCCTCGCGCGCCGCCGCCATGGTCCATGCCGGCGCAGAATCCCCGGCCCTTGCCCGTAATCACCAGCACGCGCGCCGTGCGATCCATGCGAATCTTGTAGAGCGCATCAAGCATCTCGGCGAGCATGGGAAACGTGAGCGCATTCAGCTTCTCGGGACGATTGAATTCCATCCAAATCGTGCCGTCCAGCGCGCCGGTCCGCTCCACGGTGATGAATTCATACGTCATTCGAGTTCTCCAGTGTGCTGCAACGGATACCGGGCTATTGGAAGTGCGGCATCACGTCGTTGGTGAAGCGGACAAATGAGTCGTGCGAGAACGGCGAAGCGATCAGGTAATCCAGGCTGATGGTCTCGCGCAGTTCTTCGAGCTGATCGATCACTTTCGGCGCGCTGCCGTGGATGACCACCTGGTTCGCGTAGCGATCAATCCGCTCGTCAACCGACAACTGCCGGCTCGGGCTGGAATTGCCGCTGACCTTGTCGTTGGCATAGGAACCGATCGTCCATTGAGCGCCGTTGATCGCGATCTGCTCGGCTTCCTCGTCGGTCTCGGCGACGGCGATCAGGCGAGCCATCGGGATCACCCGGTCGTCAGTCGAGTGGCCGTGATCTTCAAGCGCCTTGAAGTAGTTCGTGTGCTTGTCGCCGATCTCGGCATGGGTCGCGTGCGGGTCCATCAGGATCGAGTAGCCCTGGCTGGCCGCCCAGTCGATTGCATCGGGCCCGCCTGCGGCGACCCAGAACGGCGGCGTCGGCTGCTGGTGCGGTTTGGGCAGCACCTCAATGTCGTCGAAGTCGAAGTAGTCGCCGTGCCAGGTGATGCGTTCCTGCCGCCAGGCCTCCAACACCACCTGCACCGACTCGCGGAAGCGCGGGTAGGACTCCTCGAACTCAACACCGAACACGCGGAACTCCGTGCGGTCGAATCCGCGTCCCGCGCCCCAGTTGACGCGGCCGCCGGAGAGGATGTCGAGCAGCGCCACTTCCTCCGCAATCCGCAGCGGGTGATAGAACGAGGCCAGCGTCACCGCCGTGCCAATGCGAATGCGCTTCGTGCGTCCGGCGACGTGCATGCCCATCAGGTGCACCGACGGGCAGACCGAGTAGGTAGAGAAGTGATGCTCGGCCAGCCAGACGCAGTCGTAGCCGCTCTCATCCATGATGTCGATGCGGTTGAGCGCACGCTCGTAGACAGTCGGCAGCGGTACGCGGCGTCCAGGCCAACTGAAGAACTGCAGCACCCCGAACTGCATCGGGTCGCGATTGGAAGACATGCGGACAGACTAACGGCCCAGCAGCCCGACGCGGCTCAGCGCCAGATGTGCGAGCAATCGAGTTCGAATCCGGCCAGAACGTCTTCGCCCGACAGGCTCGGGGGTCGGTCCAGTTCTTCCGGTTCGTCTCGATCTACTCGATACACCCAGGCCTTGTTGCGCTGCGGATCGATCAGCCAACCAAGCCTCGCGCCGAAGCCCATCCACTCGGCCATGCGGCCTTGCTGGTCTGCCACGCGTTGCCTGGCCGAGATGATCTCGACGATGAGTTCCGGACAGATCGGCAGATAGCGCTCGTCCACTGCGTCTTCGTCGAATTCTGCGATTTGAGCAGGACTGAGCCAAGAAACGTCGGGGACGAGCACTTGTCCCGTTCGATCCTCGTCATCGTCCTGTACGTCACCGAGGCGAAAACCGCCGCTGCTGTCCGAGACCTCACCGCCGCCGCCGTCCCTCATCCAGTTGCGAATCTGGGCGCTGATTTCCACGCCGACTCGCGGCGCTCGGCCAAGCGGTGGGAGTGTCACAACGAGATCACCTTCCGCGGTTCGTTCGAAGAGCAGATCGTTCAGGCCGGCAATTTCCGACAGCGCGCGGTCGGTGAGTTTCCACTGCTCGGGAAGGCGCAGCAGCAGCGAATCTGCAGAGACTGGAACGGCATCATCCGCCGGAGTCACTGGCGTGTGAGCGACATGCGGCTTCGTTGGGGTAGTGACCATGAGGATCTCCGCGACACTTGCGAGTCAGGATACGCCGGTTGCGAGCGCCGATGTTGCAGCTACTCGAGATCCCAAACCGCCGAGCAATCCAAATTGAACCCTTCCAGCACGCGCTCGCCCGAAAGCGTGGCTGGACGATCCAACTCTTCCGGTGCGGTTTGCCCGGCTCTGTAGATCCAGGCTTTGCCCCGCTTCGGATCCAACAGCCATCCCAACAACACGCCGTAGCTCAACCACTCGGTCATCTTCTTCTGCTGAGGCCCCACACTTTGTCTTGCAGAGATGATCTCGACCACGAATGGCGGGCAGACACGAGGGACATCATCAAGGATCTCATCGGGATCGAGACTCGCGAACAGCTCGTCCGGAATCCAGGACACATCGGGAATGCGCGTCGGTTGTTTCTGTTCCTCTCCCGTCGGCGGCGTCTCGCCCAGCTTGTAGCCGCCACTGCTGTCCGCAACGACGCCTCCTCCTCCCGCATCGATCCACTCAACGAGCTGGGCGCTGATTCGCGGTCCTATCCGAGGGCTAGGGCCTGATGGCGGAGGGACGATGACGAGATCTCCTTCCGCCGTTCGTTCGAACGACAATGGATCGTTGAGCTCAAAAAAGTCGAAGAACGCGTCATCGGTCAATCGCCACTGAGCGGGCAGGCGCAGCACGATCGGATCGTCTGGCGCCGTCAGTGCGTCGGTCAAGCTGATCTGCTGCGGCATTGGCGTGTTCAGGTCCGTAGCCCTGGCGTCTGCCTGATCGGTGGTTGTGACCATGATCGCTCCTTACGATGCTCTCGAGCCTAACAGCGACATCGACCATGCGTTCTACATAGAGAACGCCGCAGTCTACCTAGGACTCAGTCGCGTATCCGTCGCTTTGGCTACGGCGCCGGACAGTCACCCCCGACAGCGTCTCCAGTACAACCCGATTGCCGAGCAACGCCGTCACGTCCGATTGGTCGTAAGCAGGCGCGACCTCGACGACGTCGATGCCCAGCAGGTTCGACTCCATCCCAATCCGTCGCACCGCGTCGAGCAATTGCCTCGATGTCAAACCGCCCGACTCCGGAGTACCAGTGCCCGGCGCCATGCCTGGATCGACGACATCCACGTCAACCGAGAGGAACACGCCATCGCAATCGTCGGCGGCTCGCTCCAGCGCTTCGGCAAGGCACGCGTCGAGCCCGCGCTCGACGACCTCGGTCATTTCGTACCATCGCATCCGCTGGTCCGCCATCCACTCGAGGATCGGCGGGTCCGGCCAATAGCCACGCAGACCGATCTGAAGGAAGCGGTCGCCGCGGACGGCGCCGCTCATGATCAGTTGCCGCATGGGCGTCCCGTGCCCCCAGAGGCCGCCCTCGGAGTCGCCGGTATCGGCGTGGGCATCGAAGTGGATCAGCGCGACGCGGCCGAAACCATGATGCTTCGCCACGCCCTGGGCGGTCGCGTAGGTGATGGTGTGATCGCCGCCGAGCACAACCGGAATTGCACCCGAGGCCGAGATCACGCGGCAGGCTTCCATGAGCCGAGTCAGACCGCCCTCGCTGTCGAGCTGGGGCATGTTGACATCGCCGACATCAACCACGCCCAACTCGCCTAGCGGATCGACTCGAAGCCCCAGGTGCGGTCGATAGCCGGTGTGCGGGAGATAGTCGGTGGAACGGATTGCCTGCGGTCCGAATCGCGCGCCCGGCCGATAGCTGGTTCCGGCGTCGAACGGCGCGCCGATCACGACCGCTTGCGCGTCTGCGAAGGACTCGGGATCGCGCAAGTCGGCGTGCGGAACGCCCAGGTACGTATTGTCCGGCCCATAGCGATTGGGCGGCCTCTTCCTGGGGTGCGCTTCGGCGTAGGAACGCGGCAGGTCGGTCTGGTCGGTCTGGTCGCTCTGGTCGGACATCGCGTCGCCTGGCCTTCCGGTCGTCCCGTGAGGGGTAAGTAGAATGGTATCCAGCGCGTCCCATGGGGTGGACAACACAGGCAGGGAAGGAGCGGACGGCTGTGGTGACCGAATCGACGACCGAACCACTGCTCGCCGAACTCCGCGCGGCGCTATCCGATCTGCCGCGGCAGAAGACGCAGGCGCTGCCGGCTTTGCACCTGGTCGATCACCTCTACGGCTACCTCGACACCGCCGCGCTGGAGGAGGTCGCCAGGTGGATTCACATGCCGCGAGCCGAGTTGTTCGCGGTCGCCACCAGTTACACGGAGTTCCGCTGGAGTCCACTCGCTGACGACGCCGTGCGCGTCTGCCGCGGGATGACGTGTCAGATTGCGGCCGGCGACTCCGACCTTGACGGCGAATCGCACGAGTGCATGTTCCTCTGCGCCGCCGCCTCGAATGGACCGATCGTCGTGAGCGGCTCGGATCGGATCGAAGCATCGGTTGACGACTCCGTCTTTGACGCTGCCAGAGTGGTGGTGCCGGGTGGACTGACACGCGTGACTGCGCGACGGACTGCAAATCCTCCCGATTGGCGCGGTTGGCGAGCGGCGTCGCAGCTCAGTCCCTCCGACGCGATGGCGATGGTCGCGCAGTGCGGGCTGCTCGGACGCGGCGGCGCGTACTTTCCCGTCCACCTCAAATGGGGCGGCGCGGTCGACGCGGCCGCTCGCAATGGGCAGCCGTTCCTCGTCGCGAACGGTGAGGAGGGAGAACCGGGCACGTTCAAAGACCGCTGGTTGATGGAGTCGGATCCACAGCGCATCCTCGAGGGCATTCGGATCGCCTGTTACGTGCTCGGCGCGTCCCATGCGTTCTGGTACATCAACGGCATGGCCGACCGCTCGGCCGCGGCGGCGCAGGGCGCTATCTCGGATGCGCGCTCGGCCGGTCTGTTGGACGGTCTGACGGTCGAAATCCGGCGCGGCGCAGGCGGCTACGTGTGCGGTGAGGAGTCGGTGATCCTCGAATCGATCGAGGGTCGGCGGGCGGTGCCTCGGCTGAAGCCGCCGTATCCAACGGAGCGGGGGTTGTGGGGTCGGCCGACGGCGATCAACAGCGTCGAGACGCTCTCGAACATCCCCGACATCTTTGAGTTCGGAGCGGATTGGTTCCGCGAAGTCGGCGGCGAGACGATTCCAGGGACCAAGCTGATCCAGCTCAGCGGCGCATTCCGCAATCGCGGTGTGATCGAGATCCCGCTCGGCACGTCGGTCGCGGAGATCATCGAGCTCGGCGAACCGAGCGAGGCGCTGGCCGGCGTCACGATGGGTGGACCGTCGGGAGGCTTCCTGTCACCGGACCATTTCGACACCCCGATCGCGCCCGGTGCGATGGACGGTCACGGCGCGCTTCTGGGCGCAGGTGGAATCATTGGCATTCCCAAGTCGTTCGGGGTTGAGCGCGCGCTCGCGATCTGGGCCGACTACAACGCCAATGAATCCTGCGGTAAGTGCACGCCCTGCCGCGAGGGTTCCGGTCGCATGGCCGAAGCCCTGGCTAGCGGCAACTGGGCCGATGTCGACGAGTTGATCCCCTTGATCACCGCCGGTTCCCTCTGCGGCCTCGGTCAGATGGCGGCCAATCCCATCACCTCAGCCCGCCACCAGTTCGGCGGCTCAGCGTGAGCCTCAGTGCAGTCCTTTCTCCCTGTTGAGACCTGTGCGTAAACCCGAGCTTCAATGCGATGGCGCACTGCTCCCAGTCCCCGACTTGTTCGGGGACCTGCTCGGCTCCCCGTCTCGTACCTGGTAGATCCCCAGTAGTGCCGAACGGGAGCGGGTCCCCGAACAAGTCGGGGACGGGACCGGGTCGGTTTACGCGCAACTCTCCTTTGGGTGAGGGAGCAAGGCCAGAGCCTGTAGCGGTCAGTCATCCGATGAGGTGAACCCGCCGCGAGCGATCAGCAGCGGGGCGGTGGGGACGTCCGACATGATCTCCAACGCGTACAGCTCCGCGATTTGCTCGTCGTCGTAGCCGAGTTCGGCGAGCACCTGGCTGTTGTGCTCCGCGAATCGGGGAGCGGCTCGGCGGATCGAGGGCTTGGTGCGGCTGAACTGCCAGGGCCAGCTCGGATAGGGATAGACGCCGATCACCGCGTGGTTGACCCAGTGATAGAAGCCGCGCTCGTGGATGTGGGGGTCGTGCAGCACCTGCCAGTTGGCAAGAATCGGCGCCGCCGAGATGCCCGCGTGTTGCAGCGCCCAAGCCGCTTCATACTGCTCGAACTCGCTCGTCCAGGCCGTGATTGCCGCATCGAGCTCGTCATGCCGCGTGATGCGACCCTCCAGAGTCGCCAGTTCCGAATCGGCCAACAGGTCCTCTCGTCCGATCACGCGACACAGTGCCGACCAGTCCGCATCCGATTGCACCGAAAGCGCGATCCACGAGTCTTCGCCCATCGCTCGATATGCGCCCTGCGGAGCGAAACGGCGATCGCGATTGCCGTTCGGACGCATGATCTCGCCCGATGCCTGATACGCCATCAGCGACTCGAAGAAGTAGGCGGCGCCCGCCTCGTTGAGCGCCACGTCGATGTACTGACCCTCGCCGGATCGATCCCGGTGTTCCAGCGCTGCGAGGATGGCGACGGTTCCGTGATTGCCCGAGACCGGATCGGCGTAGAAGAGCGGTGTGCGCCGTACTTGGTCGGCGTTGTAGCCGGTGACCGAAGCCAGTCCCGAGGACGCTTCAATGTTCGAGCCGTACGCCGACCAATCGCGCCACGGGCCGGTCGCGCCGAAGCCGGACATCGAGACGTAGATAATGCGCGGATTCTCCGCTCGCACCTTTTCGTAGTCCAAGCCCAGATTGGGCATCACCCGCGCCGAGTTGTTCTCGACGAACACATCGGCCTCGCGCATTAGCTCCATGAAGATCTGCTTGCCCTCCGCGGCTGAGAGATCAACCACGAGATCGCGCTTGTTGCGATTGAGCAGGTTGAAGTACATCGCGCGGTCGTAGGGGTACTTCTGCGGGTCCTGCGTCGGACCGGGCATGAACAGCGCCCGAGTCGCCGGTCGCGCCGCCCACTCGAGCTTGATCACGTCGGCGCCCAGATCGCCCAGGTGACGACCCACGATCGGTCCTGCCCAGTTGCCGGTCAGCTCGACCACGCGCATTCCGGCGAGCGGCAGGTCGGTGGTCGCCATCGCCGGCGGCGGCTGAGGCGCTTTGGTCTGTGCGAACTCCCGCTCAAGCGACTCCGTGTGCTCGCCCAGCGCCGGCGCCGGACCCTGACGCTCAGCCGGCGTCGCCGACATCATGTAGGCAGCGCCGGGGAAGCGCAGTTCGTCCCACTCGGCGTCGGAGCCCTGTTCCCACCAGCCGCGCGTGGCGAGCTGGATGTTCTCGTCCAATCCCTGCGCGTCGAGCACCGGCGTACAGGCGATGCGCAGCTCCTGCGCCAGCGTCGCGACTTCCACTGCATCGTGATCCTGCGCCCAGGCCTCGACATCTTCATAGAGCTGAGCAAGTTGACCGCGCCACTCGTCGATATTGGTAATCTCGACCGATTCCATCCGCTCCGGCTGATCGATCAGCAGGAAGATGTTCGGGTTGGGCACAGCGCGCATGAACAGCGCCCAACCGTCGCGCGTCTTCGTGAAGTCGTGCGGTACCCGGTTGAGCGGCACGCCGCTAGCGATCCAGGACGAGATCAGCCACGCGTGAGCCGAGAGATTCGCTTCCAGGGATGAGATTTCGACCGTCTGCCCATGGCCCGAGCGCTTGCGCTCCCGAATCGCCGTGAGTGCGGCCATCGCCGCGTGTACTCCCGCGTGCAACTCCGATTGGCCTCCGGGCAGCATCAGCGGCTCGCCGTTCGGGTCGCCGGTGAAGAACATGTAGCCGCCCATCGCCCAGGTCGCGATCTCCGAGCCGCGCCATCCCGCATACGGTCCATCTGCGCCCCAGGGCGACATCTCGACGCGGACCACGCGCTCGGGCAACACCTTCGGTAGCGCGGTCCGCCAATATGAACGCTCGTCGAGAATCACCACGTCCGCCGCCTGCGAAAGTCCGGCGAGCAAACGCCGAGCCGAGGCCATATCAGCCGGCGCAGACGACTCTTTGCCTCCGCTCAGGTGAGCCCAGGGCCCGCCCCACGCCTTGTCGTCCGCGCCCCATGCGCGCAGTTCGGAGCCGTCCGGCGATTCGACTAGGATCACGCGAGCGCCAAGGTCGGCGAGCAGCTTTGACGCGTAGGCGCCGCCGAGTCCAGTGCTCAGATCGATGACCAATAGTCCGTCCAGGGCGCGCTCAGACATAGTTCAACCTCCCGATGTCCACCGGCAGCGTCAACGTTAGCCCACACCAACGGCGTCGATCCCTCGGCGGTGACCCGCACGAACAACCCGTTCCGGTCCTCTCTCCCGGTGGAGACCTGAGCGTAAACCCGTTCTACATTGCGATGGCGCACTGTTCCCAGTCCCCGACTTGTTCGGGGACCCGCTCCCTTTCGGCACTACGGGGGACACAACAGGTACGAGACGGGGAGCCGAGCGGGTCCCCGAACAAGTCGGGGACTGGACCCGGTCGGTTTACGCGCAAGTCTCTAATGGGAGAGGGAGCAAGAGCCCAGCGGTTCTCGCGCAGGTCTCCAGGGAGAGAAGAGGCCAAATCGTTCATTTCTTCCCGACCGCTAGATCAGCGGCCATGGGTAGGAGCGCCGCCCTGCAGGCGGCTCTGGGAGATGACCTTCAAGAACCACAAGCTCGGCGCGTAAGCGCAAGATCTCGATCTCCTCGGGACTGAGCAAGCCGGACAGGGACGCTGCGGCGTCGCCTTGCTCTTCCAGCCGGGGGATCAGCCGCTCCACGTCGGCCAGCAGTTCCGGCTCGATCGGCTCGCCGGCGTAGTCCCAGATCACGGTGCGCAGCTTCTCGTCCTGGTGGAACGAGAGACCGTTGTCGATGCCCCACAGTTGATCGCCTTCGCCCTTGAGGATGTGACCGCCCTTGCGATCGGCGTTGTTACTCAACCAATCGAAGAGAGCGAAGCGGCGCATGTCGTCGGCGTACTGTTCTCTGAGCTCGAAAAACGTACAACTGTAGTCGGTCGTGATGTACGCCTGGAGCGATCCGACGCCGTACTCCATGCCGTCGGCGCGTTCAATCGTCGGCGGAATCAGATCCCAGCCCAGCGCCTCCGACAGCCGGTACGCCGCGACCTCGCGCCGGTACAGATTCGGCGGAAAATCCCAGAGCGGATTCTCGCCCCGGCCCGGCTTGTACACCGCATAGCCCAGCGTCGGAGCGTCGTCGTGCTGCAGCTCCAGCAGGAACACGTAGTTCGACGCATAGGGAATCCGCGCGCCGTCGATCACGGTCCCGCTCGACAACCAGCCCTGGACACGGTCATCCAGCGGATCCCATGACTGCTCGGGAAAGCGCTCCATGACGGCCAGATTAGGCGATCACCCGGTGAACGGAGGGATAGCGGACCGTTAGTCCACGACCACGATCTCGTCGCCGACCCGGACATCGCCGCCGGTCAGCACATTTGCCTCGACGCCGAAGTTGAGGTGGCCGTACTCGTCGTTCAGCAGCTTCATCAGGTCCATATCCCGACCCTCGCCGGTGGGCGACGCGTTGACCGCGTTGCAACGCTGGATTGGCGCCGTCACATCAATCTCGACCGAGTCGCCAATCCGCACCCGCTTGCCGACCCACTCGAATTCGTCCCAGCGATCAACGCCGTCCACCGAGAAGTTCAGCCGGAAGCGGCGCATATCGACATCAACGCCCGCCTTGTTCGACAAGTCGGCGAGCGAGTCCATACCGCCCAGGGAAATCTGCGTTGGCCCGCGGTCGGTGAAACGCGATTCCCCGTTGCCGAGCAGTTGCAGCGGTTCGCGCTCCGGTCGTCCGCGCAGCGGGTTCTCGGGCAGACCTAGGACCACATCAGTCATCCATTCGGCCATCTCGACACGGGAGGCCGGATTGTCGACTTCAGCCGTCTTGGTCTGACCCTTCACCGTGACCGTCAACACGCGGTCGTCGGGATTCCAGCCGGACTCGATCCACGGCAGGTAGGGGGTGTTCAGCATCGTCACCGACTGCCGCTTGGAGACCCATCCATGCGCGCCCATGATCTCGGCGTTGCCGAAGGCGAAGATGAAGGCGCGATCGCCCACCACCGACTCGCCGGGCCGCAGCGTCAACGTAGGCTTCGAATGGGTGGTCATGCCCTTTACGGGATACGTGTAACAGGCGGTGATGTGCATGGCTAACTCCTGACCTGAGAACTGGCAAACTCCCGGCACGCCCGCGCTCGCTTGGCTTCGTCGACCGCTTCGCGGAGTTGCCGCGCGAGGACCGGCTGCTCCGGTCCGAGTCCCTGCAGGATCCCCTCCGATCGGTCGATGATCTGATCCGACGGCTCCATCTGTCCCGGATACAGCGCGCCGAAGAAGCGCGAGGCGTACTCCTTGTCCTTCTTCTCGAACACGTCCTCAATCTCGTCGAAGAAACGGTCGATGTACGGCGTGAGCAGCTCGGCCTGCGGCTTCCACCAGAACCCGTGCATGGATGCGGTCAGCATCTGCAGCGAGGTGTCCGTGTCCTCCTGGTAGCGGCTCCAGGCCTCCGACTTCACGTCGGCGTCGTTCCGAGACGTTCGGATTTGCTCCGCGGCGCGACGCCCGCGGTCGGAACCGTCGCGTTCAAGCTCAGCCTCTAGTCGCTCAAAGCCGCCATCGAGTCCATAGGCCGTCGCCTTGGTGATCAGCGACCAGCGCATGTCCTGGTCAAGCTCGTAACCATCGATCCCGGTGCCGTTGTCGACCAGCGACAGCGCCTCGGCGATGTGCTCGACGCTCTGCGCGGAACTCAGCATCACGCGAGACCACATGATGCGGAAATCGGGCTCGGACGTGGCGAACAGTTGCTCGCGAGCGAAGGCGTACAACCCGGCAGCGCTCTCGAGACGCATGTCGTCCGGGAGATACGAACCGACCGCGTGCAAGGCGTTGTAGGCCACCGTCTGTGCGATCTCCAGCGTGTGCTCCGAGGCCAGCTTGTCGGTCGCCAGCGCCGCGTATTCGGCTGCCGAGAACTGCTGGTCGCGAACCATGTCCCACAGCGTGTGCCAGAGCAGCAACCGCTGGAAGCCATCCGGAAATCGATCCAGCTCCTCCTGGACAAACGCCAGCGTGCGCTCATCCAGAGCGATCTTGGCGAACGCGTGGTCGTCATGGTTGGGGAACACCGCCGCCGGCGCCGGCGCGCCCGACAACTCCTCAATCACCGTCGACGCCCCGTCGATGTCGACCGGCTGCGCATCGCGCAGTTGCGGTCCGGCGTCGGAGCGGTCGTAGACGGCGATCTGAGTGCGGTGCGGACGCAGCGTTGGATGCTCCGTCGGCGCGGTCTGTTGAATCGTGAACGAGTTGACCGAGCCCTCGGCGACATCCCATTGCGGAGCGATCGTGTTGACCCCCGCTGACTCCAGCCAGGCCTCCGACCAGCGCCCCAGTTCGCGGCCCGACCCGCGCTCCAGCGCCGCCAGGAAGTCCGCCAGCGTCGTGTTACCCCAGGCGTGCGTCTGGAAGTAGTCGCGCATCCCGTCGCGGAAGCCATCCGCGCCGAGGAAGGCGACGAGCTGTTTCAGCACCGCCGCGCCCTTGCCGTAGGTGATGCCGTCGAAGTTCAGGAACGTCGCATCGGTGTCGGGCACATCGCCCGCGATCGGGTGTGTCGTCGGCAGTTGGTCCTGCTCATACGCCCAGGCCTTCATCCGCGCATGGAACGCCGACCAGGCGCTCTCCGACCAGCGCGTCGCGTGCTCCATCGCCAGATAGGCCATGTAGGTCGCGAACGATTCGTTCAGCCAGAGGTCGTTCCACCAGCGCATCGTGACGAGGTCGCCGAACCACATGTGCGCCATCTCGTGCAGCACGACTTCGGCTCTGTTCAGCCGCTGGATCTCCGTCGGCGGGTCGCGGAAGATCATCCGCTCCGAGAAGGTGATGCAGCCCACATTCTCCATCGCGCCCATGTTGAACTCGGGCACAAAGACCTGGTCGTACTTGTCGAACGGATAGCGGAAGTCAAAGAACTCCGAGAAAAACGTCAGCCCGTCGCGCGTGACCTGGAAGAACTCGTCCGGATCGAAGTAAGGAGCAATCGATTCCCGGCAGAGCACACCCAGCGACGTCTCCCCCGCCGCGTCCGACCACGTGTCTTCGTAGCGCTTGTACGGTCCAGCGATGAAGGCAAACAGATACGTCGAGATCCGCGGAGTCTCGGTGAGAGTGTGCGTCGTTCGGCCCGCGCCGGCGTCTGATGACGACACCACCGGATAGTTGGCTGCGACTTCCCACTCAGTCGGAGCGGTCACCGTCAGATCGAGCGACGCCTTGATGTCGGGCTGGTCGAAGCAGGGCAGCAAGCGGTGCGCGTCATAAGGCTCGAAGTGCGTGTACAGGTACTCCTCGCCGTCCTCGGGGTCGACAAACTGGTGCAACCCGGCGCCAATGTGGTCGTACTCGTTGGTGTACGAAATCTCGACCACATTCGTCGCTGCCAGGTCGGCGCCGTCCAGATACAACCGATTGCGCTCATGCTTCACATCGACCGTCGAACCGTTGACCGTCAGCGAGTCGATCGATTTCGACGTGCAGTCGAGGAACGTACCGGCCGACGGATCCGAGAGCGCAAAGCGAACGCTCAGCGATCCTTCATAGCTTGGCGATCCTTTGGTCAAGCTCAGCTCCAGCGTGTACCCAACACCAGACACGCGCCCAGCCCGCTCTTGCGCTTCGGCTTCGCTCAGCACATTCAATGTGTCCGTCGTCGTGTCTGGCATGTCAAAACCTCAGTCGCTGACCCCCTCTCCCTGAGGGAGAGGGCTGGGGTGAGGGCCTTGCCGCTCTCTTGGCCCGAGGGTATCAGCGGACCTGCCTTACCATGCCGCACGACAGCGCAATTCCGACGAACCAGCGAGAGGCCGCCATCATGTCCGACGGGTACACCGAGTCCACCATCGAGGTCGCCGGCCTCCCGATCCAGGTCCGCCGCGGCGGCGACGGCCCCAGCATCCTCGTCATTCATCACGAGACCGGGAATCCCGGCTGGCTCGAGTTCCACAACGCGCTCTCGGCCAGCAACGATGTCATTCTACCCACGCTGCCCGGCTGGGACGGCACCGAGCGCGGCGACTGGATGCGCAGCGTCCGCGATCTCGCTGCGGTCTGCTCCCTCGTCCTGGACGAACTCGGCGTCGGCAACGCGACCGTCGTCGGTCTCGGCTTCGGCGGCTACATCGCCGCAGAAATGGCGACGGCCAACCAGTCGCGAATCACGAGCCTCGTCCTCGTCAACGCGATGGGCCTGCAGCCCAGCGAAGGCGAAATCCGCGACCAGTTCCTCGAGGCCCACGCCGACTACGTCAAGTCCTGCTTCGCCGACCCCGCCACATTCGACGCCCTTTACGGAGAAGAAGTCTCCACCGAGCAACTGATCGACTGGGACGCAAACCGCGAGATGACCGCTAGGGTCGCCTGGCGGCCCTTCCTCTACAGCCAGACCTTGCCGCACCTGCTCAAGAACGTGACCGTCAAGAGCAAGGTGATTCGAGGGACCGGAGACAGCGTCGTCCCCGCCGCCGCCGCCCAGCAGTACGTCGAACTGCTCGGAGACGCCGAACTCATCGAAATCCCCGGAGGCCACAACCTCGAATCCGACGCCGCCGAAGCGCTCGCCGAGGCGATCGTTGCCTAGTCCGTACACTGAGGTCATGAATGGAAGGCGTCGTCGCCCATGACCACCACGCTTGCAGCCCCGCACAAGCCGCAGACACAGCCGGCGCCCGAGCACTGGGGCGTTCTCGCGCTGCGCCTGCCGGAAGACTGGGCCCTGACCGACGATGTGCTGGAGCACCTGGGCCAACTCAACCCCGAATGGAAGCTCGAACGCGGTCACTACGGCGAATTGGTGGTGAACATGGGATCCGGCGGACCAAGTTGGTGGATCGTGGCCGAACTCGTCGGGGCGCTACATCCGTGGGCGAAGTCGCTAGGTTGGATCGTGGGCGGCGCAGACGCCAGCTTCAATGTCATTGACCCGCAAGGCGGCGAGCCGATGCGCAATCCCGATGTCTGCCTGATCACGGACGAGCAGCTTGAGGAAATGGGCGGTCACCTGCCGCTCACCGGATTCTGGCCCGTCTGCCCGGCGTTCGTCATTGAGGTCCGCTCCCCCCGCGACACCCTGCGAAGCCAACAGGGTCGCATGGGCGACTGGCTCCGCTTCGGCGCGCAACTCGGTTGGCTCGTCGATCCACACAACCGCGATCTCTGGATTTACCGACCGGGCCAGGACCCCGAGCAGCTCAACCGCCCCACCGTCGTCCCGGGCGAAGGCCCCATCGACGGTTTCAGCTTCGACTTCATTCCAATCTGGGAGCTCCTCGACCAGGCTGAAGCCGCCGAAGCCGCAGCCGACTCGGAGTAGCGGTCCGATCAGTGCTCGGGCACATGAGGATCATCCGCCTTACGCTCGTCTGGGCGTTGTCGTTAACTGCTTTGCTGCTGTTCAATCACACGCTTTCTGCTCAGTCGCCTTCTGCAGGCGCCGAAGTCCGCCTGGCCGCCCGGGACTTCGGCAATGGTGCTGTCTCGGTCGGACTGCAGTACCGCCACGATGGCGCCTGGCGCTCCGTCACACCAACGAGACACATTCTGCCGGCATCTGCCGGCTTCGAACACTGGTACACGACCTCGGCGACAGAGATAGAGGTGGTTCAGGCCAGTGTCGAGATCGGATTGCGCAATCGAGCCTGGACTGCCGTTGACGGCCCCGACCAGTTCACGGTGGCTTTCGGCGACTCCCGCTACCGTGCACGCTGCGGACGCCTGATCTTGTCGCTGAAGGAATCCGGACTCGAGATGCAGACCGGCTCGCGGGACTGCGAAGAGATCGTCACAGTGGAACCGCCCGAATTGGCAGATCCGACAGATGTTGGCGCCCAGGTGCTGCGTGTCGCGGCGCGGCGTCTGTCAACGGGAGGGATTGAGTTGGGCGCGCAACGCCTGGTTGGCGGTCAATGGGAGGCCCTGCGCCAACCGGACCGTTCGGTGCTGACCGCACTCTCTCGCAGCGCATGGCGATACACATCGGCTCTCCAGTTGCCGGTGTTGCCTGGGCACGTCTTCGGTGTGCTGCGTCGTGGCGCCGCAATCAGCACGCGAGATGGCGAGTTTGAACTAGCAGTTGACGGTCGTGTCTACCGCACGCGATGTGGAGTGCTGGATCTACGCATCGTGACTGAGCACATTTTGGTGGACACAGCCACAGAGGAGTGTCATGGGAGCGATCCACTGCTCACCATTTGCCCAACCTCGGATTGTGATGTGCAGCAGAACGCCGCCTATGCCTGGGAGTCGCGTCATGTTGGCGCATCGCTGGATCAGATTGAAGTAACTCGCTCCGAGGCGCAGGCGGTCGTCAATGCTATCTGGAGCGACTACTACCGATTCGCTGCGCCTCCGACTGTGACATTCACTTACGATCAAGCTCACGGGCACGCCGATCGAAACGAGATTGTACTCGGAACAAGGGTGCAAACGTTGGGGCCGGTCGTGCACGAGCTCGCGCATTCGATCATTGATCGATCGAACATCAGAGATGCCGGGCACGGCGGTCAGTTCACCGCCATGCTGCTGGAACTCTGGGACCGGTACTTCCAGATCGCCGACGTCCAAGCCGCCCGGGACGATGCCGAACGTCACGGGATCGAGGTTGCCTCGCGTCCACCCATTCAAACGAGGTTTAGCGAGGCACGTCAGGTGATCGGTGAACTGTTCTGCGACGGCTGGCAGGGTCCCACCCGACAGCAGATGTGCAACTCCGCCTCCGGCGCCATGTCGGAACACGCTGACCACGAAGCAGCCGGATTGTACACAGGCTGGGGCGGCGATGATTACATGTGGTGGGCCGCGCACGTCGATGAAGAGAGCGACGAACTTCGGTCCTATGTCGCAATGGATTCCGTTATTGGCCAAACCCGAAGCACGGCGCGACTATCCGTTCAGTGTGAAGGCGATCAACTCGAAGTGAATGTTTACTGGGATGTTGCTCAAGACCTGGACTGGACGATTCTGTACCGCCTCAGCGACGGCGACGTGCAAACTGAAGAGTGGATATCCGGTTGGGGTACATGGGGCGATACGGAGTACAAGTGGACCGGCCGCGAGGAGGCCGCTGACTTGGTGGCCGCGCTCGCCTGGGCCGCGCAGACGCACGGAACTTTCACCGTCCAGTCGCACGCGCGAGACGACACCAATAGCTACTACACCGCCAGCTTCGACCTCGACGGACTCTTCGATACCCCGGTCCAGCCCAACCTCGCCCGCTGCGGGCGCTAGGCGGCGACCTCGATCCGCTCGATCTTCTCGCAGGAACGCCGGACTCGGGCGAGGTCGTGGCTTGTCTGGGCTCGCAGCCAGAATTCTGCCGTGCTGCCGAACGCCTGCTCGAACCGCACCGCCATATCCGGCGTGATCGGTGCGCGCTCCTCGCAGATCGCGGCAAGCGCTTCTTCTTCCACCTTGAGGTGCTCCGCCGCCTCCGCGATGGTGAGCCCGAGCGCCTCGATGCAGTCCTCGCGGATTGATGCGCCGGGATGCGATGGATTGGCTCGGGTCATGGCATCGTTCCTCAGTGGTAGTCCACAAAGCGTACGTCAACGATATCGCGCCCGTCGAAGCGGAAGATCACTCGCCAGTTGGCGCTGATGCGGATCGACCAGAATCCCGCCAGGTCCCCGGAGAGCTGATGTAAGCGGTAGCCGGGTAGGTCGAGTTCCTGCGGTATCGCAGCGTCGTCCATGCGGTCAAGCACGACGCCTAGGCGGCCCAGGAGATGCGGCGGCAGGCGACGCCCATCGCTGCGCAAGTGGAAGGCTTGCAGCCGTCGGTCGGCGAAGTGGGTGATCACCGACTCAGCCCATCCCGACCGCTAGACTGCCCCACGACACCGCACCGAAGGAGCCTATCCATGCACCTGATGTATTTCACCGAGCAGCCGATGTCGGCCTACGACGAGCACGCCGCCGAGGAGGGCGTGACCGCCCTGCTGTTCTCCAACTCCAATTTCGACCCCGTCGCCGGCTCGGAGCTCTACAACCATCGGCTGACCGAATACAAGCTGGCCGAGGAAGTCGGCGTTGACGGGATCATGCTCAACGAGCACCACAACGCGCCCTTCTGCATGCAGGCCAAGTGCAACATCTGGGCCTCGGTGCTGGCCGGCGCCACCGAGCGCGTCAAGATTGTCCTGCTGGGCAATCCACTGCCGTTGGCCGAGAACCCGATCCGCCTGGCCGAAGAGCTGGCCATGATCGATATGATCTCCGGCGGCCGGCTGGTCTCCGGATTCGTCCGCGGCGGCGGCACCGAGCAGCTCGCCACCGGCGTCAACCCGGCCTACAACCGTGAGCGATTCGAGGAAGCCCACGACCTGATCGTCGAGGCCTGGACGCGGCCCGGCCCATTCCGTTGGGAGGGTCGGCACTACCAGCACCGCGTGGTCAACCCCTGGGCGCTGCCGATGCAGCAGCCGCACCCGCGCATCTGGATTCCTGGCGTGCTCTCGCGCGAGACCGTGGTCTGGGCGGCCAAGCACCGCTACCCCTACATCGCGCTCAACACGACGATCGAGGCGACCAAGCGCATCTGGAACACCTACGACGACGCAGCCCATGAGGTCGGCTACGACCCGGGCCCCGAGAACCGCGGCTACCTGCTCCGCGTCCACGTCGCCGACACGACCGAGAAGGCGCTGGAGAACGCCTCGCAGTTCATGTGGATGCAGGGCGAGTTCACCGGACTCGCGCACCCGGTCTGGTCGAACCCTGCGGGCTACGCATCGCCGCGCAACCGCGAGGCGCTGGTCGAAGTCATGAACGGACGCCGGCCGCCGCCGCGAGCGCAGTCCTTCGACAACCAGATCGAGAACATGCAGATCATCGCCGGCACGCCGGACGAGTGCATCCGCAAACTGCGCACGATCCTCGAAGAGACCCGACCCGGCATCCTCGCTCTCTGGGGCAACGACGGCCGAGTAACGCACGAGGACTCGATGCGCTGCATCGAGCTGCTCGGCACCGAAGTCATGCCCGCGCTGCGAGACATGGGCGCCGAGCTCGACCTTGACGGTCCGTTCGACTCCGAGCCCCCGGTCAGCATCAGCTACGACGAAGCCGCCCAGGCCCGCGTGGCGGCTGGCGCTGCGGCAGGATCTGGCGACTAGCCGTTTCCTCGACCACCTGAGTCACAACGCAAGGACTCCTAGAAATGGCAACCGTAGACATCCTGCTCCCCGGCTACTCGTTCGGGACCGACTCCGGCACGCCCGCATTCTGCGCCGTGATCCTGGTCGAATCCGACGGACGCCGCATCCTCGTCGACACCGCCCACGTCGGACGACGCGTCCAGCTACAGGAACAGCTCGCCGCGCGAGGGCTCGGCGTCTCCGACATCGACCTCGTCTTCATGACCCACGCCCACTGGGACCACGTGCAGAATTTCGACGCCTTCCCCGGCGTGCCCATGGCGATCCATCCGCACGAGCGCAAGTACGCGTCCGAGCCTCACGTCAATGACTGGGCCACCCCGCAATGGACCGGCGCCGCGATCGAGACTCACCCAATGACCGAGGTCAACGACGGCGACGAGCTGGCCAAGGGTGTCCGCGTGATTCACCTGCCGGGACACTCGCCCGGCAGCATCGGCCTGCTGGTCGAGACCGAAGCGGGGGTTGCCGGACTG
Organism: Dehalococcoidia bacterium; assembly: GCA_034421135.1. Classification (GTDB taxonomy): domain Bacteria; phylum Chloroflexota; class Dehalococcoidia; order Bin125; family Bin125; genus Bin125. Next base: position 10,394 of record DAOUKQ010000110.1, on the reverse strand, counting down.
ACTGGCGACGCCATGCACACCGCCGCCGTGGGCAAGGCGGGACGCAGCCCGCTCGTCTTCTACAGCGAGTCCCAGGCCAACGAGTCCATTGCTCGAGTGATGAGCGCCTCCGACCTCCTCTACCCCGGCCACGACCGACCCTTCCGCATGGTCGGCGGCGATCCCGAGTACATCGAGGAATACAAACTCACTCTCAGCGGAGTCCAGCCCGACATGGCCGGGCTGACCTTCGCGGAGCCGCCCGGCGAGCTCGTCACCTGGGTCATGCCCGGCATCGAGGACCAGCCCCAATACGACTGATCAAGTACGACTGATCAAGCACGACTCGCGTGAGGCTCGCGCTGATCAACGGGCGCCGGGTCGCCTACGAGAGTTCGGGCGACCCGCAAGGCCGTCCGGTCCTGATCATCCACGGCGCCTGGGGCGGCCCGTCGTCAACGCTCTGGAACGGCCCTCGCCTGCGTTGGCAGGTCCCCACCGACGGTCTCAAGCTGATCTGGTACGACCGCCGCTGCTCCGGACTCTCGCAGTACGACACTGGGCCATTCACCCTCGAAGGCCTCGCCAACGACGCCGTCGACCTGCTCGACTACCTCGACATCGAACAGGCCGCCGTGATCGCCACCTCTGCCGGCGGCCCCATCGGTATCAAGCTGGCCCTCGACCATCCCGAGCGAGTCGACTCGCTGGTCCTGCTGAACACCGGCGCCGCGCTGATGTCACTGTCGCCGCGAGGAGTCGATCCGGCAGACCCATTCGTAGCCGATCGGCTGGCGACCGTCGCCGCGCGCCTCAACCTGCTCGACCTCTTCCACAGCCAGGGCATCGAAACAGCAGTCGCAGCAACCGAGGGCGAATGGCGACTGCCGCAACAACCTCCGAACCCGGATCCGGTCCTGGATCGCTTCAGGAACAATCGCCACCAGGCGCTCAGGAACTTGCCTCAACGAGAACTCGAACGACTCGCTCATGGCGCTCTGCTGAACATGAACGCCCAGCGAAGCGTCGATCTGTCGGGCGACATCGGCCGGATCGAGTGTCCGATCCTGATCCTCCACGGAGACACCGACACAACTGTCCCCATCGCCTTTGGCCGGGCGCTGTCGGAGTCGATCCCCAACGCCACGCTCAAGACGCTGCCCGACGCGGGACACGGGCTGATCGTTCATCCAATGGCGCAGCAGGTGGTCGGCTCCTGGCTCAGACGGTGATAACATCCCCACATGACAACCGCTGAATCCAAGCCTTCCGTACCGCCGGACCTCGACAAGCTCGCTGCTGACCGGGGTATCAAGCCGATGACTGGTGACGAGTTCGCCCGGGCTCTGCGTGACTTGTTTGAGGACGAGGAAGATAAGCAGAACTTCCTTGACAAGTTCGACCGATTCTGGCCCAACAATCCAGATGGCTGATTCCAATCCATGGATCTCGGTCGACACGAATGTCGTCAGTGCCATCGTTCGCGAGAATGAGTACAGCGAGCCTTACCTACGCCTACTGCAGAGCTTCACGCCGACGCTCACGTACTTTGTTCGGGGAGAACTCGCTGCTGCAAGATGGAGTCAACGGCGGCAAGATCGATTTGATGCCTTGCTTGCTGAGTACAGATATCTGCCCGATCCTGATGAGCAGACAATCGCTGCCTACGTTGAAGTGAACTCGGCGGCCGCCTCGCTGGGTTTCGAGGCTTCGCTGGGTTCCGACCAGTGGATACTGGCGCAGACGTTGGCCCTGTGTCTTCCGTTTATGTCGCATGACAGCAACGCGATTCGAACTGCCGATCGAGTCGGCCTTGAGTTCTACACGATGAATCGTCGCGCGCTTGCCCGAGTAGAGCAGGATCGCCGGAGCCTCACTTAGGTATCCAACTCCCCCAACACCTCGTCGGTGTGCTCGCCCAGCAGCGGCGGGCGACGAGTGATGCCCCAGCTTCCCCTGGTCAGTTGATAGGGCGCGCCCGGATAGACCACCTCGCGGCCCAACTCGGGGTGCTCCACCTTGACCTGCATACCTCGATCGACGAAGTGCGGATCCTCCAGCGCTTCCTCGGGGCTGTGAATGACGCCGACCTGGAAGCCGAAGTTCTGAGCCTTGGTGAAGAACTCGTAGGCGGTCAACTTCGAGGCGAGCAGGTCGAAGGCTTCGCGGCCTGCGCCGAAGATGGCCAGCAACTCCTCGTTGTTGCCGCTAAAGACGTCTGCCAGCGAGAAGCTCTCGAGCTCCGCTCCGACCTGCAGCAGCGCCGCTTCGGGCAGTTCGTCCAGCAGATTCTCCGATTCCAACCATTGGTAGACGAGTCCGAACTCGCGCGGACGACGCGGCGGGATGCCCGTGTTCACGTAGCGGCCGTCGGCGCACCTGATCTGCGACGGCATTGACGGCGCGACGCCTGCGTGTCGCCCGGTCTGCCGCTGGACCGTCGAGTGCGCGACCAGCCACGAGTACGACCCCGCTTCGGTGGTCACGTTGACCGAGGCGTTGATGTTCACGTTGATGTGCTGTCCCACGCCGGTCGCGTCGCGGTGCAGCAGGGCGGTCAGGATCGACATGAAGGCGTAGTTCGATCCCGTGTGGTACGCCTGCTGACCGCCGCCGCGCACCGGCGGGAGCGAGTGATCGTCGTAGCCGTTCATCCAGGCGAAGCCGCCGTTGGCAGCCAGCGTCAGGTCCGTATGCGGTTCGTCGTCTCGCGACGATCCAAAGCCGAAGTTTGTGATCGTGCACCAGATCAGGCCAGGATTGTCGGTCATGATCTGGTGGTAATCGAGGCCCAGACGGCCGATCGGATCGTAGGTGTTGGTATCGAGGATCACGTCAGCCGACTCGACCAGCTTGAGGAACGCGTCAGCGTTGGAGCGGTCGTCGAAGTCCATCACGATGCTGCGCTTCGACGTGTTGTAGTACCAGAAGAACAGCGAGCGTTCGTGGTGCGGCTCGTCGTCGACGAACGGCTCATATTGCCTGGACGGATCGCCTTCGGGCGGTTCGATCTTGATCACGTCGGCGCCCATGTCGGCCATCAGCTTCATGCACCAGGCGCCGCGCTCGTCGCCGATCTCGAGCACGCGCAGATCGTCGAGCGCCATGATGCCTGGGTTCGGATTAGTCGTCATCAGAGCACGCCCTCTTCGTACAGCCCGGCAATCTCGGACTCGCCCAAGCCCAGCAGCTCGCCGTAGACGTAGTCGTTGTCCTCACCCAGCACCGGAGCACCGCGGGTCATCGACCAGTCGGTCTTGGTGAAGCGCGCCGGGATCCCGTCGACGCGGACTCGGCCCATCTCCGTTTGGCGGATCGTTGGCCAGAGTTTCGCCTCGGCAGAGTTCACATCCTGGTCGATCCGCTGCTCCGGCGTCTGTACCGGATTGGCCGGCACGCCGGCCTCGCGCAACAGCTCGGTCGATTGATACGGGTCGCGTTGAAGGCACCACTCGCCGATCTGCCGGTCCAGCTCGTCCTGCGCCGCCATCCGGCCGGCGAGCTGGCCGTAGGCGTCGTTCGATGCCCAATCGCAGCCGTCGGCGAGTAGCACATCGCGCATCGCGTGCCAGTCTGCGTCGTTGCGGCAGGCGATCGCGATCCAGGCTTCGTCGAAGGATCCGGGAATCGGCTTGGCCGCGTAGATGTTGTGCGGAGCCATCGCCGGATGCAGCGAGTGATTCGCGTCCGGATACCCCTCACGACGCAGCGGGCGACCGTTGACCGTGTAGTCCAGCAAGACCGGGCCGTTCAGCGTCAGCGCCGCTTCCGTCGCCGCGACATCCACGTACTGTCCTTCGCCCGTGCGGTTGCGATGGTGGATGGCGAGCATGATCGCCATGGCCATGAAGTATGCGCCGGTGTGGTCCATGTAGGAGTAGCCCCAGCCGGCGGGCGGTTGATCAGGAATCGCCGACGACATCGTCAGCCCGCTCGTCGCCTGCACGATCGGTCCCCAGGTCTTGAACTTCTCGTACGGGCCGGAGTGTCCGAAGCCGCAGTTGGAGATGTAGATGATGTCGTCCTTGAGCTCCTTGAGCTTGTCGTAGTCGTAGCCCCAGGATCGCAGCACGCCGGAGGAGAAGTTCTCGGTCACGCAGTCGGAGATACCGACCAGCCGCTCGAACAGCTCGCGACCCTTCTCGGTCTTGATGTTCAGCGTGATGCCGAGCTTGCCCACGTTGTGGTTGTTGAACGGACCGCCCAGCTCGGGACCGCGCCGATCGTCGACATAGGGCGGCATCCCGCGCAGGATGTCCCAGCGGCCGTGGTTGGTCGGGTCCTCGATCCGGATCACTTCGGCCCCGAACGCGGCCATGAACTTGGTCGCGCCGGCTCCCGCGAGCTGTCCGGTGAAATCGCAGATGCGCAAGTGCGAGAGCGCCTTGCTCTTGACATGATGGGGCATTGCCACACTCCTCCAGCGAGAGTCTAACTGGCGGATATGCTGAGGCTCACGCCAACCGCACAGACAACCTGAGGAACATCAACCATGGCCAAAGTCGCATTCATCACCGGCGCGAGCCGAGGTATCGGCAAGCAGCTTGCAGTGGACTTCGCGCAGGCCGGCTACGACATCGCCGCCGTCGCCCGCTCGACCGCCGACACGCCGACCAAGCTGCCCGGCACCGTCAACGAGACGGCGCAACTCGTCGAGGAAGCGGGACAGCAATGCCTGCCGATTGGCGCCAACCTGGCCAAGGTCGAAGACCTGGACAAAGCGATCGCCGACACATACGACCGCTTCGGCCGCATTGATGTGCTGATCAACAACGCGGCGATTGCGCCGCCGGGCAAAGCGCTCGAATCCGGTCGTCACTTGTGGGGACTGGCCGTCGAGATCAACGTCAACGCGCCCTTCTATCTGACCCACGCGGTCGCGCCCAAGATGGCCGAGGGCGACGGCGGCGCGGTCATCAACATCGGATCCGGCGCGTCGGTCAGCCCCGAATTCGGCCGCGCCAGCTACACGACCACCAAGCGCGCGCTGGAAGCCATGTCCGAGTCGCTGGCCAGCGATCTCAAGGGCACCGGTATCTCCGTCAACTGCTTGCGCCTGGAACTTTCGGTCTGGAGCGAGGGCTACGCCTTCACGCTCGGCGAGCGGGCCAAGGAGATGGACTTTGAGGACCCGATCATCATGTCCGACGCCTGCCTCTGGATGGTCGCCCAGGGCCCGGAATGGACCGGCCGAATCGTCACCATCGCCGACCTGCGCAAGTACGGCGCAGTGCGCCCCCGGACTCGCAAGAGCTTCGACGAGTAAGCCGCCCCAGCCTCGCCTCCCTTGCCCGAGTCTGGTCTCGCATAGCACTCCGCGTGGTAACAGGATTGCGCGGATCGAGAGAGGAGTCGCAGATGTCCGGTAAGTTCTTGGCAGCACTGGTCCTCGTCGCCATGACAATTGGGACGACGATTGGTCTCTCCGGTTTCTCAAGCGCTCAGGACCAGCCCGGCGATTCGACTCTGACCGTCAGGGTCGCTGTGCAACTGCTGGGCAAGAATCTGGTGGAAGTTGGGATTGAGTACGACGACGAAGACGAACCAATCCTGCCCGAGCGTAGGAAGATCATCCTCACCCACACTGAGAGGAAGCGTTGGGTGACGAGTTCGCCGGTCGTGTTTCATGCGCCCTTCACTCCTGCGGGAGCAACAAACCCGGCCAATGAAGACGATGCTGCTTCGGCTGATCTTTGGGCGACTCCGGGGTTTGGCACTGTTCCGATCGAGCTCAGTGTGACGGCGTGGATTGAGGCCGATCGTTCAATCTGGTTTGCCATCGTGCACGACGGCGAGCCTATCCATCCCGAGCGGCGGCGCCTATCACGGAGTGCGATCATCGACCCGGCAAACCACAATCGTTGGCTGAAGACGTCGGCAGTCGAGATCGAAATCCGCGAGACGCCGGCAAGCTTGTTGCGAACATTCAGCGAGCACGTCACTGTTCCTGCCGGAATGCCCCACACCAACCAACACCAGACGCTCATAGACATCGCGCGGAGCTGTCGGCTCGATTCAGTCAGCCCGTTTGAGGGCAATCCGGACCCTGAGCCGGATTGGAGCAGGTGGCCCGAGGAGGAAGTTGCGCCGAACGGTTACCCGGCATTCCGCTGGAAGGTGATCAACTCCGACCAGGCGCATTCCAGTTCGGTTGACGCAGTATGGCTGTGGCGCAATCAGCGACAGACAAGCTATTGGACAGGCCAGCCGGCTTCTGAGTACCTGTTCATCGTGCGGGACATCCACCCACCACGCGGCACGACGATGTGGGCGGCCGTGTTCGATTGCTCGGCAGTCGACGAATCCGGAACGACGGAACACGACATCGACCTTGAGGCGGCGTCCGTCCCCGAACACAGATGACTTGGGACGACTCCGCCGACTCAGACCTCGACTCATTCGGGGACCTGCTCGGCTCCGGTCCCCCCTCCCTGAGGAAGAAGCCTGCCTCGTGCCTGGCACGGGGGGTGAGCGTGAGGGCCTTCCGCGGCATGGCAAGCGAGCGCCGGACCCTCACCCCCGCCATCTCCCAGGGGACACCTGCGCGTAAACCTCTGGGGTCTTACTCCCTCTCCCTCCGGGAGAGGGCTGGGGTGAGGGTCCGGCGGGCACTGCCTATCTGGTCATCGTCACTCATCCGGGCCACCGGAGGCCCTCACCCTAACCCTCTCCCGCGGGGAGAGGGGATCGGAGAGGGATTACGCGCAAGTCTCCTCGGGGAAAGGGAGTCAATCCAGTCCCCGACTTGTTCGGGGACCCGCTTGGTCCGCGTCGACGAGGATTCATCCGCGCTCGCGACGCCGGCGGCATTGATGCGGGCGTTCTTGACGCCTCTCGCGGCGCTCCATATCGTGATAACGCGCTGCGCAGGCGCGTCGACCACGTGCAGCCACGTGCGAGGATGACGACTTGCTGCGTTTCGCCCTGACCATGTCACAGCGGGTCGTGGGCGCGATACGCGACCTGCTGCCCATCTTCGCGGTCATTATCTTTTTCCAACTCGTTGTCATCCGACAGCCATTCCCCGACGTGGTCAGTGTCACGGTGGGATTGGTTTGCGTCGTCCTGGGGTTGGCGCTCTTCATTCAGGGCCTGGAAAGCGGGCTGTTCCCGCTGGGCGAAGCATTGGCCCAGGGGATGGCGCAGAAGGGCAGCACCTTCTGGCTGCTGGCGCTGGCCTTCAGTCTCGGCTTCGGCACGACGGTCGCTGAGCCGGCGCTGATCGCGATCGCGTCCGAGGCAGCCGACGTCGCCGCCGAAGCGCGCTTCATCGGCTACAGCCAGGCCGCCCAGGACCGCTATGCGTTCGAGCTGCGCATGGTGGTCGCCGTCGCGGTCGGGCTGGCCATCGTCCTGGGCGTGCTGCGCATTCTCAAAGGTTGGCCGATCCATCGCTTCATCATCGGCGGCTACATCCTGGTCATGGTGATGACCGTCTTCGCTCCCGACGAGATCGTGGGCGTCGCCTACGACTCGGGCGGCGTCACGACCAGCACGATCACCGTGCCGCTGATCACGGCGCTGGGCGTTGGCCTGGCTTCCGCAATCCGCGGACGCAACCCGATGTTGGACGGCTTCGGATTGATCGCCTTCGCGAGTCTCACGCCGATGATCTGCGTGCTGGGATATGGGATGGTGACATGATCCTCGATTCCCTGGCGCTCTTCGGCGAAACCCTGCTCACCACGCTGCGCGACGTGACCCCGATCATCGTCATCCTGCTGGTCTTCCAGGTCGCGGTGCTGCGCCGCAAGCCGCTCAACGTCGGCGGCATCGTGACCGGCTCGGCGATGGTGCTGCTGGGCCTGGCGCTGTTCCTGATCGGACTGGAACAGGCCCTGTTCCCAATCGGCGAGACGATGGCGGAGCAACTCACCGAAGAGGTGCAATCGGTCGCGGGCGCGGTGCAGTGGGAAGACTACTGGCTGGTCTATCTCTTCGCCGCGGCGATCGGCTTCGCCACGACCATCGCCGAACCGTCGCTGATCGCGGTGGGCCTCAAGGCCGAGGAGGTGTCCGGCGGCGCGGTGAGAGCATGGGGCTTGCGGATCGCCGTGGCGATTGGGGTGGCCGTCGGCGTGTCGCTGGGGTGCTTCCGGATCGTCACGGGTACCTCGCTGCCCTGGTACATCGTGGCGGCGTACATCATCGTGATTGTGCAGACCTACCTGGCCAGCAAGACGATCGTCCCACTGGCCTACGACAGCGGCGGCGTCACAACCTCGACCGTGACCGTTCCCGTGGTCGCGGCATTGGGGCTGGGCCTGGCCGCCAACGTTCCGGGGCGCAGCCCGCTGATTGACGGCTTTGGACTGATCGCCTTCGCCAGTGTCTTCCCGATCATCTCAGTATTAGGCTATGCAATCAGCGCGGACTGGGTGGAACGCTGGCGCAGGCGGAAGGAGCAGCAGGAGGTGGAGCAATGAAAATGGCGCTGGTCGTCGCGCTGGTGAGCGACGACAAGACCACCAAGGTCATCAATGCGGCCCGCGAGGGCGGCGCGACGGGCGACACGATCATCAGCGGCGTGCGCGGCGAAGGCCTGAGACCCGAAAAGACCTTCCTGGGCCTGGACCTGTCCTCGCGGCGGGACATGGTGCTCTTCCTGGTCGCCGAGCAACGCGCGCGGGACATCCTTGAACGCATCGCCGAGGCCGGCGGCATGGATCGCGAGCACGGCGACGGCGTCGCCTTCCAGATCAACATCGAGGACGCGGTCGGCCTCTCGACCCAGTTGCCCACCCTGATGGAAGAGTTGGAAGAGACGCTATGACCGATCAGAGCGGCCAGTCGGCGCTCCGTGTGTCCGACGTGATGGGAACCGAACTGCACACGATCGACGGGCTAGCAACTGCGGCCGAGGCGATGGCGCTCATGAAACGACTACAGATCAGCTCGCTGGTCGTCAACCGGCGGCACGACGACGACGAGCTGGGGATCGTCACGGTCGGCGACATGGCGCGGCAAGTCGTGACGCCCAATCGCGCACCCGAGCGGGTCAACGTCTACGAGATCATGTCGAAGCCGGCGCTGACGGTGCGCTCGGGCATGCTCGCCCGCTACGCAGTGCGCTTACTGGTGCAGTTCCACGTGTCGCGAGCGCTGGTGGTCAACGAAGACGGCGCACCGCTCGGCCTGGTCACCCTGCGCGACCTCGTCCTGGGGCTGTCCGCGAGCTAACCATCGCGTCACCCGCAGGTCGCAGTCCGCGATCGTCCGTCGCCGGAGCTTCGCAAACCCATTCACAAGCGACCGCACCCCAACAACCAAACGCGCAATCAAATCAAGATCTCATAAACCGGTCGGAGTTTGGTGGACCGTCGTGTACCGAACTGCGAACTTTCGCCTGGGAGGTTCCTCTGGGAGGACAAAGGACGCATTCTGAGCACATTCGCGGGTGACTGGCTCATTCGCCTTGCTGAGGAGTTTCCTTCATTCACGAGACCGACTCACGGTAATCCAGCGGTCTGGTTACCGACTGGGCGGTCGGAGGCGAAGCAATTCGATCACAGCAACGCAAGACCGCATCGATTGACCGGCGTATGATGTCCGGCAGAGGACGCTAATGACGACCGCCAAGCAGCCCAAACGCCGTCAACAGATGCGGCTGCCCGACGTCCCCAGGCGGGAGCCCGACGAAGTGACCGCTTACGACCATCTGCACCAACGGGGGAACGCGCACCACTTGGCCCAACATTTGATCGATCAGGGGTCTGATCCGGCCACATTACTCGTCACGGCCGACCGCTGGATTGTGCAAGACCTGGCCACCTTCCGTGAACGAGCCCGCTATCCCGACCTGCTGGTCGCTTTCGACGTCAATCCCGAGGCCTACCCTTCGAGCAACGGCTACGTGATCTGGGAACAGGGCAAGTCGCCAGACTTCGTGCTTGAGATCGCCTCTGCGAGCACCGGACCGACCGACATCGGGGCCAAGCGAGACGACTACGAGATCTTCGGGATCCGTGAATACTGGCGCTTCGACGAGACCGGCGAGTTTCACGGGGCTCGATTGGCGGGTGATCGCTTGGTCGCTGGGCGATTTGAGCCCATTCCCGTCGAGACGCAGGAGGACGGCGGACTGGAGGGCTACAGCGAGGCGCTCGATCTCAATCTTCGCTGGCAGAACGGCCGGCTCGGTTGGCACGATCCGATCAGCGGACGACACATCGCGACCTTCGAGGATGAGCGCGCTCGGGCGGACGCCGAACACGCCGCGCTGGTCGAATCTGAGCGGCGGGTCCGCGAATTGGAAGCAGAGCTACGCCGAATTCGTAGCGACTGACGTACGCCACTCGGCCATGGTAACTGCTCAACGGCCATGACGTCTCCGCAACTCTCCGCCGCCGAGTTCGCCGCCAAATGGCGCAGTAGCGCCGGGAGCGAACAAGCGTCCTCGCAGGAGCATTTCATCG
>DAOUKQ010000109.1:0-4684 GCA_034421135.1 Dehalococcoidia bacterium | reverse complement strand
GCCTCCGCGCCGAGTTCAGCATCGCCATCCTCGCAACGGCGCTCATCGACCGCTTGCAACAGCGCGTCAGTCAACGGCTGAGACTCCGCACCCGGACTCCACTCGCGAGCCGGACGCAAACCAATCTCATCGACCACGTCGGTCGACCGCTGACTCCGCGGATCAAACCGGCGAATCGACTCCACCTCGTCGCCGAACAGTTCGATTCGCACCGGAGACTGATCGGCGGGCGGCCAGAAATCGATGATCCCGCCTCGCACCGCGAACGACGCCGGTTCGACAACAATCCGATTGCGTTCATACCCATTGGCGTCGAGCGTCCGTACGAAGTCCGCAAGCTGCAGCGCCGCTCCCCGGCTCACGCTCAACGGAGCGGAAGTCCTCGCCACGGTCCGCTGAGCAGCCGCGTCCACATCCGAGACAACGATCGGCGAACCGCTGCGCAGCGCCTCGACAGCCGACAGCCGCGCCTCCACGACATCGGACGAGGGCCGCTGCCGCTCATACGGCGCAGTCTCACGAGTCGGAAACTGGAGCAGCCGCTCCCGGTCCGTGCCGCCCAGCCAGAGCGGCAGCGAGTCAACCAGGTTGGCAGCGTCGCCCGGCGTCGGCGTCAGCACCAGCACGGGGCCCCGATGCCTCGCCGCCAGCGAAGCGATCACGGCCGGCTTGGCGGCGTCGGCGACGCCCAGCATCGGCGAGTCGTCGAACGGCTCAATCGCGCGGAGCACAGTCGGCCCCAGCCCGGCGAGCAGGCCCGGGGGCGTGTCATGCGGAATGTCGTGCGGGTCGGCGCTCACGCGCGCGATCTCCGTCCGCTGATTCGTCTGACCAGCTTACGCGAGCATCGCCTTGGTCGTTGCTCAGGTCTGCGTCGTCGGCACGAGCCGGTGCGGCCCGATAAACCCGACATGCATCGCGCCGGTCTTGCCCTTGGCGTCGTCGAGGAAGTACAGGCGCGGAATGTGCTGACCGCCGCCTTCCGAGATCTTCATGTGCGCCTGCATGTGGATGTAGCCGCTCGGATCGATGCCACTGTCGACATAGAAGCGCCGCGTCCGCCGCAGCGGTCCCGAGTTCATGATCGTGTCCGACTCGCTCATCGCCAGCTTCTTAGACGTCGCCGGCCAGAGGTTGTGCTCGCTATTCGAGTGCTCGCACCACTCCCAGAAACCGCCCTGGAAGAACTCGCTCTCCTCCGCATAGGCGTTCAGCGCGCGCAGACCCTTCCACAACTCGCGCGCCCAGTCCGCCGACTTCTCGTCAGCATCCAGCGTCCCGATCTCCCGCAGCGCCGAGTCGGGGATGGCGACCCGTTCGCACTTCTCCCGCGCCATCTCGATCACACCGGTGATCGTGAACTGAGACTCCGCCTCCGCAATCTCCTCGGCCAGATCGGCCGGGGCGGAATCGCGCTCAATCAGCGCGGCGGCGTAGCTGTCGCTCTTGGCCCGCAGCCGGTTGGCCGCCTGCACCGCCTCAGACAGCTCGGCCTCCAGCTCCCCAATTCGAGCGTCCGCGGCTTGCCGTTCCTCGATCAGACGCACCCGTTCAGCCACATGCTCCTCGTCCGACCGCGCAATTCGAGCGTCCCGCTCGTCAAGCTGCTGTTGCAAACTCGACGCCGCCCGCTCCAACGCCGCAACCCGCTCCGTGTCGGGCGGAGACACCGGCTCCTGCTCGACCAATACCAGCAACCGCTGGCGAATCTGCGCGAGATGCTCGGCCGCCTGCGCGATGTCGGCTCGTATCTCCGACGGCTCATGCTCAATCAGGTAGGCGGCCAACTCGCGCGCCGCAGCCTCGCTCAGCCAGCCGAAGGCCGGCGCAGCGAGCGCCGCCAGCGCATCGGATCCCGGTTCCTCATCGCGACTCGACATCAACGTCCTGCCCGGCTGTGGTCAGATTGCGGTTGTACAGGTTCATCGCCGACTCAACCCCATGCTCAAGCATGTGAACGACCGCCTCCGCCGCGCGCTGCTCCGCCTCGAACAACAGCCGACGCTCCGCCGGCGACGGATCACTGAGCAACCAGTCGGCGACATCGTCCGGATGATGCGAACCTTTGCCGTCGACCATCGGCCGTCCAACCCCAATCCGTATTCGGGGAAAGTCCAGCTCGCCGATCACCGAGCGAATCGATCGCATCCCACGCTGTCCCGCGTCCGACCCGGACGGCCGGATCCGGATCCGGCCCGGCTCCAGGTCCAGCTCATCGACCAGCAGGATGAGCTCGGAAGGCTCGGCGCGGTACTTGTCCAGCAGCGATTGCACCGCCTGGCCCGACTCGTTCATGAAGGTGCGCGGAATGACGACCGCCACCGGCCCATGGACGGTCTCGGCCTGGGAGACGCGAAACCGAGACTCACGCTCCGGCTGAGGCAGCCGAAGCATCTTGCGAACATGCTCCGCCGCCCGAACGCCGGCATTATGTCTGTGCTGTGAGTACTCGGGCCCAGGATTGCCCAGCCCAACGATCAGGCGGGCGCCCTCAAGCGGCTTCAGTCCGCGGCGTCGGAGCTTGGCAAATCGGCCCATGCGTCAAGTGTCGCACGCAGGCGGCGCGGAGGCTACGAAGACTGACCTACGTACTTCTCGCCGAGCGCCGTCTCCCAGCGCAGGTAGTGCTGCATGTCGGCGAAACCGCGCGCCGGACCGAACGTGAGAATGTCATTGGGCGGCGCGATCACTCCGCTCAGTCCATACTCGATCGCCAACCCCGCCGCCCGATACGCAGCCATCCCGCCCGAGACTGCCGACACGTTGGGTCGACCAGCTTCCAACAGGCTCTGAGCCGCCAGCAACGACTGTTCTCCCGACTCGCAGACCGTCACAATCGGCGTCGAATCCTGGGGAACCAACTCGGAGATGCCCCGCTCAAGTGATCCGCGCGGAACCCAGCGTCCTCCCGGCGGATGCGACTGAGCAAACTCCTGGCTCGTGCCCACGTGAATCACGACCGCATCGGGCTTGTTGAACAGGTCCCCGGGCTCGATCGTCGCAACACTGGCCCCGGCATCGGTCAACAATCGCGGCTCGCTCGACCGCAACCCGCTCTCCAACGAGCGTCCCTCCGCCGTCCACGCGCCGATGCCGCCTTCCAGCGCGTAAACCTGCCGATGTCCCATCTGCCGATACCACGAAGCCGTCAGCGCAGCCCGCGCCACGCCGTCGCAGGCGAACACGATCGGCGCATGATGCACAATCGCGACATCATCGCTTCGCTGCACCGCCTGTCCGCCCGGGAACCAGCGAAAACCGGGAATGTGCCCGGCCTCGTGCTCAGCGTCCGTGCGAACGTCGATGAAGTAGACGCTCTCCAACTTGCTGCGCTCCACGAGGCCGTCGAGTTGCTCAACGCCAATCAGTTCGACTCCGTCCTCCTCGGCGCAGCGCCGCGCGTACTGCTCCGCTGCCGCCTGACCCTCCGGTGTCACCGAGGGCAGCGAGTCCCGGTCTGCGCCGAACTCGAGCTCGTGTCCGGCGAGCATCCAGCCGGCCGTGCCGTTCTTGAGTCCGACTACCTCCCGCTCAAGCGCCATCCGCTGCAGCACGCGAGTGCCGATGATGCTCCGAGTCCGTCCCGCGCAGTTGACCACGACCGTTGCATCGGGAGGCGCACCCTCAAGCACATCGGTGATCCGCAAGGCAAGTTCGCCGCCGGGCATACTCCGTCCGCCGGGGATACACGACCGGCGGTACTCCTCCGGCGTCCGTGTGTCGAGAATCACCAGCGGATCCCCGCGCTCAATCCGGGCATGCAGGTCGTCGGCGTCAATCTCCGGCACATGGTGCACAACCTCAACCCGCTCGCCAAAGTCCTTACTCGGAACATTGACGCCCCACTCGGTCGGCAAATCAAGAAACGCCCAGCGGTTCGTCCCGCCCGACAGCACCGAGACATCCCGATACCCCATCCGCTCAGCCGTCGCCGCAGCAAAATGAACCCGCTGCTCATCCTCGTCGCACAGCACAATCCGCGTATCTGGGTGAGGCACCGCATCAGCCAGCTCAAACTCCAGAACCCGCCGAGGAATCAGACTCGCCCCAACAATGTGCGAAGCGTTGTACTCAGGAGGGTCCCGAACATCAATCAAAGCAATCGGCGCCTCCTCAGAGAGTTGGCGCTGGAGATCATCGGGGGAAATGGGGTTGGGCATGATTGATGCTCCTCAGCGCTGAAGCTATCCCGTCATTGCTGGCTTGACCAGCACACCCATCGGCGACGGCAATTCAGGAGTCCCAGTCCCGGCCCCTGTGCCGGGACCCGCTCGGTCTCGGCCACGAAATCACAGCGGCCGTCCGAAGTGGGAAAGAACGAAGGGAATGGGTCGCGGCTCGGAGGCCGGGACTGGAGCCGAACGAAGGAGGACCGTCAGACCGCCGCCAACGCCGACGCCTTCCTCAAGGCGTTCGCCGCCCGCTCGAAGCTCGGGAACGTCGCAATCCCCTCCTCCTGCAGACGCTGCCTGGCCGTGAGCGCCGCTTCCTCGACGTGACTCGGATGCAGCGCCGCCAGGAACGGCTTGTCCGACTCGGCCATGAACTTCTTCAGCGACCCAATCAGCCGGTCAAACTCCTCCGGCTTGTCCTGCCAGCGCCGAGCCATGAACGTCGCCGAGAGCTCCATCCCGACCGCATCGATGTTCTCGTCCGCGTTGAGAATGTCGAAGATCGTGTCGAG
>DAOUKQ010000108.1:0-18580 GCA_034421135.1 Dehalococcoidia bacterium | reverse complement strand
TAGCCGGTAATGCCGGGGCGGTTGGCGTTGTCGGGCGCGGTCCAGCTCAGCTCGACGAAGTTGGCCCGCTCCGTGCCCACGGTCAGTTCGGTCGGAGCCAGCGGCAGTCGCCGCTCGACCAGGCGCAGCGGCAATTGAGCGCGCCATCGGAAGCGGTTCAACAGTCTGCTGTCGCGGTGCGTGAACTCGCCGGGGAAGTTATCCAGGTCGTAGTGGAGTCCATCCACATACAAGCGATACGACGCGCCCGCGATGCTCTGCCCGCCGGTCGCAGTGAAGTCGATGAAGGACCGATTGCCGCCGGAGAGAATGCGGGTCATCGTGCTGCTGCCGCCGAAGTGGTTGATGGTCGGATTGGTCAGATCTCCATGGAAGAGGGTTCCGGGCGTGCCCAGGCCATAAGACGGCACATTGTTGCTGCCGCCCACGGTCAGCGTGGCGAACCAGATCACCGCGCCGCCCTGGTCCTCCAGGTTCAGCGTCGCGGTGGTCGTCGGCGACCACTGGCCCACGCCCGAGTCCTGGGCGCTGAAGTAGTAGCGCAGCCGCGCCTGGAACTCGTACGTGCCCAGGCTGAGCTCGTCGATGTTGACGGTCGTCACGTTGCGATTGGTGAACTCGGTCGTCCACGACGCGTCGCCTTGCCTGCGGTAGCGGAAGTCGTAGCCCGACTCGCCCTCGCGCTGCTGCCAGGTGAGCAGCACCGATCGCCGCGTTTCGATTTCGATCGCCGGCGCGGCCATGCGCTGATCGTTGTCGGTCAGCGTGACGCTGGCCGAGGACGGGTTGCCCAACAGCGCGCCGCTGATCTCGTCGGTCAGCGTCGCCGTCAGTTCGAAGCTGGCCTGGAGGACGTTGTTCTGCCGGCTGGTCAGGCTGATGATCTTTGCGGCCCCGTCGCCGGCCGCGAAGGTCAGCGTGTGCAGCCCGCCCGCCACGCCGTAGGCCGACGATCCGTTGACCCGCATCTTGACGACGACTTCGCGCCGCGGCGGTTTGTCGATGTTGACACGGAACTCGGCCGGCTGACCCTCGATCACGCTGTCGTTGACCGCCTCGACCGTGACCATCGGCTGGCCCTCGCCCAGCATCACCCGGTACGTGGAGCCCAGATTGAAGTTGACCCCGGAGGGCGAAGCCCAGCGGTAGAAGCCGCCCGCTTGCGTCACGCCGCCGACGAGGTTGAGTCGTTGCATGCCGCTCGACGTTTCGACGAGCAGGTAGAAGGTGCGTCCGTTGAACGACGAGCCTTCGCCGCTCAGGTCGAGCGTGAACGTCTCGCCGCTGTCCGACAGTTCCTCGCTGATCCGGGTGACGGTGATCGTGTCGCCGCCGTAGACGAACTGGCGCGGCTCCGAGATCCCGCCCAGGCTGGGAAAGATGTAGCCGGTCAGCGTCTGAGTGCCGTCGATGCGGTACCCGGCGGAGACCTCGCCCGACCAGAGCCGTTCCAGATCGTGGACCGTCACCTGCGCGGTGTCGGTCTCGTCGTCGATCCAATAGCTGTCCGAATCGGACAGGGTCGCCGCGATCGCGGCGCTCAGCGAGACGCTCGCCGGGTCCTCCGTCGTCTGCACGGTGAACGGCGACGAACTGGTCGCGCCCGCCGAGATCGTCACGGTCCGCGTGCCGCCGGTCACGCCGAAGCCGTCGCCGGCGACCTCGACCGTGACACTGAGGTCTGCATCAGGCGCGGAATCGGCGCTGACCACGAAGGAGGCCGCTTCGCCCTCGGTGATCGAGTCGGCCACGGCGCTGATCGAGAGCGTTGGCCTGGTCTCGACGATGCGGACCAAGACTTCCTCGCCCCAGATCGGCAGGGTGACGTTGTTCCACTCGTAGCGGTACGCACGCTCGGTCGTCGCCGAGGCGACGGCGTCGGAGAAGTTCAGCACGACCGGAGGATCGCCGATCACGAACTGGTAAGCGGCGGCGGGCAGCGCGGTGTCGGGAAGCAACTGCAGGGTCAGGTTGGTCGTCTCGGTCTCATTGCTGCGGCGAGTCAGATGCCTGACGGTGTAGTTGACGTCTTTGAGGCTGAACTCGTTCGGGACCAGGCCGCCCTCGCTGCGGGTCAAACTGAGTCGGTGGTAGCCGACGTAGCCGAATCCGGCAATCGTGGCGGGATAGAGCGTCGCATCCCAGATCACGCCGGGCGGCAACAACGTATCGGCCTCTGCGATGGACGACCAGAGGCCGTCGCCGTCGGCGTTGCGGGCGCGCACCCTGAACTCGTAGGTGCGGCCCGCCCGCAGTCCCTCGACATTTGCGCTGGTCTGCCCCGCGCCCCGTTCGATGCTGGTCCACTCGTCGGTCGAGGCCATGCGGTAGGCGAGCTCGTAGCCGGTCACCGGCGGACGGTTGTTGTTTCGCGGCGCCGTCCACCGGGCGCGCAGACTCATCGTCGTGGGCAGCGTCAAGGTCAGCGATTGCGGCGCCGTCGGCGGCAGCGTCTCGACCAGGTCCAGCCGCAGCTCGGTGCCGCGATCACCCGCGGCCGCATACTCGGCGTTGCGGAAGTCGAGATCGCTCGGGAAGCCGGTCCAGTCGGCGGGATAGCCGTCGGCGTAGAGGACGTAGCCGGCGCCGTCCTCTACGGCGCCCCTGCGGCTGCGCGCGGTCAGCAGGAACTCGTTGCCGGGGTTCCGGACGCGCGCGATCGTCGCGAGCTCGACGCTGCCGCCCTGGAAGCTGATCCGTCCGCCGCCTTCGCGGAACAAGCAGTCGTTGAGGTTGCCCGGACCGCCGCAGCCAACGTCATGGGAGTTGATCGCTGTCAGGACCGGTGAGCCGTACCAGATGATCTCGCCGCGCGGCACGTTCTCGTCCAGCGTCGCCAGCGCCGACTCCGACCAATCCGTGGCCAGCTCCGGATCGGACGCTTGCGGACGCACTTGCAGCTCATACGACGCGCCGGGCGTCAGATCGGCGAGCACCACGCGACTCTGGGAGGCGGAGCGCGCCGGTCCGTTGATCCAACTCTGCGGACCCGATCCGGTCTGCCGGTATCGCAGGTCGAAGCCAGACACGCCGGCGAGCAGCACCCAGCGCGCGGCGAAGCTGCGCCCGGTGACGAGTTCCATCACCGGCGGATCCATTTGCCGGTCGTTGTCGGCGATCGTCACGTCGGCGCTCGGCGTCGCGCCCGGCTGATAGTCGATGCCGCTCTGGACGGTCGCGGTGACCGTGCCGTCGGGGCTGAGCCGCACGTTGTCCCGCGTGTCGATGCTCAACGGCAGCGGACCGGCGCTGGAAGCGGGCACGTCGACGGTCACCGTCTGCATCGCCTGGACGCCGTAGCTGGCGGTCCCGCTGACCTCGACATTGACCGTGTAGGCATTGAACGAAGTGCGGCTGGGCTGCAACTCGAAGACGGCCGGCTGGCCTTCGTCGACCGTGTCGTCCGCCGGGGCGATGCTGACGCTGGGCAGGTCTTCGCCCAGCATCACGCGATACTGCTCGCCGTCATCGATCGAGAAATCCGAGGGCGCCGGCCAGCGATATTCCTCGGACGCTTGCGTGAGGCTGGTGAAGTCGAATCGCTGCACGCCCGCATCCTGCTCGACCAGCAGGAAGAAGCTGCGACCGTCGAAGTCGGATCCGCTCCCGCTCAGGTGCAAATCGACGTGCGACACGCCGCTGCTCAGCGACTCCGCGATCCGCGTCACGGTCTTGCTCGCGTTGCCGTAGTCGAACCCGTTCGTCCGGCTGAAGCTGCCGGCCTGAGCGGTCAATCCGGTCAGCGTGACGCCGTCGGCGACCTCGCGGCCGGCGGTCACCGTGTTCGACCAGACGCGGGTGGCGTCATGCACATGCACGGTCGCCGAAGCGTCGGACGCATTCGTGCTCACCACGTAGGAGTCGCCCGTGCCGACCGTCGCGGTCACCGCGCTGCTCAGCGTCGCCTCAGCCTGGTTCCGCACCGTGGGGACGGCGAGCGTCGTCGAAGCCTGCAACTGGCCAATCGTGACCGTCCGCGATCCCGTGACGACGCCGAATCCGTCCTCGGCGCTGATCTCGATGTTGACCGTCAACGGCGCATCCGGCATCGGCGACGCGACGACGACGAACTGCGCGTTCGCGCCCTCGGTGACCGATGTGGTCAGCGGTCGGACGGAAATCTCGCGCTGGGTCGAATCGACCCCGCTGCCCGACGCATCCGGCAGCGGCTGCTGGATGCTGACCGGAACAACCTCGTCCAGACTCCATTGCGCCAACGCGACGTTGGCGAATTCGTAGACGACCTCGGAATCATTGGCGGGTTTGGTCGCGCTGCTGAATCGCCACGCCCTGGGCGGAAAGCCAATCCGGATTTCGTAGTCCCCATCCGGCATCGCCCGGTTCAAACGCACCCTCAGCGTCGCACGGCCCGGCGTGGTTTGACTCAGCTCCTGCTCGATCCCGCGCACCTGGTACTGATTGCCGTCGAGCTGGAAGCTGTCGCTGCTGATCGCGCCGTAGGTTTCGGTGTGACTGGCGAGCGGGAGCTGTCGATATCCGAAGCGGTCCGCAGCGCCGGGGAAGCTGCCGACCGTGATCTCGGCCGACCAGGCGTTGGCGTGGTTGGCGCGTGCGACGGACGGTTCGCCGAGGGGATTGGTCCAGAGCAGTGAGAGCAGGGCCAGGGCGATGAGCGCGGCGGCGATCAGCCGTCGTCGCCCGCGATGCAGCGGATGTGCGCCGGAACGATTGAGGGTGGGATTGCGCTCGGCATCAGCCACGGCACGAGAACCATTCCCAACATCTCAGGCACATCTTCGTGTGAGTGATTAGCCAGCATCATACGTGTACATCTACGTAGACGACAATCATGCCGTACACGGCCGAGCATTGGCCAGGATTCCGAACACAGCGTAACCGAAGAAGATCAGATCATATGGATGGAGTCACGAACGTCGCACGTCCTGTAGGGACTCAATCCGAGCGCTTCGCCGGCTCTGATGCGGCCTCGGCGTCGTCCACCGGCCCCATCCGGTAGCCCACCCCACGCTGGAGGAAGATGTAGGTCGGATTGCCCGCGTCGTCGGAGAGCTTGCCCCGCAGCCGCTTGACCACCTCGCGCAGCAGCCAGCGTTGACCGATCCGGCCCGGGGACCAGACCCGCTGCAGCAGATGGTCGTGGGTCAGCGTCCGGCCGGCGTTCATCGCCAACTCGGCCAACAGACCGTACTCGTGCGGCGAGAGCGAGATCGGGGACCCGGCCAGGCTCACTCGGCGGTGGTTGAAGTCGATCGTCAGATCGCCCAGGGCGTAGATCTCCGAAGGCGCAGCCAGGTGCGGCTCGGCGTAGCGGCGCAATGCGGCGTTGATCCGCGCCGTCAGCTCGGACTCCGAAAACGGCCGGACCAGGTAATCCGACACGCCGAGCTCCAGCGCGTGGGCCATCGCCTCCTCCTGGCCGGGTGCCGTCAACAGGATCACCGGCGCCTCGGCCGCGATCATGACGTCTCGCAGCCGTTCCGGAAGCGAGCCGTCCTCGCCCGGCAGCGCCGCGTCCATCAGGACGACCTGCGGCCGCTCCTCGGCAATCAGGCGGAGCGCCTCCTCGGAGGTTCCGGCGGGGATCGGAAAGTAACCGGCGCTCCACAAGGCGTCGTGCAGGTGGCGCCGAGCCTGCGAATCGTCGTCGCAAGCCAGCACGCGCAGCCGGTCGCGGGCCGCGCCGTCCGCGAGGTCGAACGACGCCGGAGCGGCGCCGGCAGGCTGCCACTGCGCCGCCGGAATCGTCATCGTGAACCGCGCGCCCCCACCCGATCCGTCGTATCCCGTCCGCAGCCGACCTCCGTGCGCCTCCACGATGCCCTGGCAGACCGCCAGACCCAGGCCCGCATCGTCCTCGGTCTCCTCGCCCGACACTGACGGCAACCGCCCCGGCCGCCGCGCCAGCGCATCGAAATTCGGCTCGAACGGCTGCTGCGCGCTCACCGACAGCGCGACATTCAGCCCCTCACGTTCCGCGCTAACCCGGATCACGTTCGATCCGATTGGCAAGCGCCGCGCCACATGCGTGAACAGGTGCGTCAGCGCCTGGACCATGCGCCAGTCGTCCGCCATCACCGGGGGCAGATCGGGCGCCAGCGCGATCTCCACGCTCACCTCCGATCGCTCGTCCCCGCCCAGGAAGCGGCGCCGCGCCTCCTCCACCAACTCAACTACGCCGGCGGGCGTCGGACTGACCACCAGCGCGCCCGTCTCGATTCGCGCCAGATCCAACAGATCGACGATCAGCCGCCGCATCTGGTCGGAGTGATCGCGAATCACCCGGTGGAACTGCCGCGTCTCGACCGGACCGAGCATGTCCCCTGAGTCCAGCAGCGTGGTCACCGCGCCCTTGACCGCCGCCAGCGGCGCGCGCAGGCGGTTGCTGACCAGGCCCAGGAAATCGGCCCGCAAGCGACCAATCCGCTCCAGCCCCGTCAAGTCGTGGAGCGTGATCACATAGGACTCCACTTCGTCACTCTCCGACTCGCCCGCGCCGCGCCGAACGTCGCGAGCTCTGATCGGCGTGGCGCTGAGCAGAGCGAACGTCGTGCGGCCGTCAGGGGCGACCAGCGTGATCTCCTCCGCCCGCAAGGTCGTGCCCGCGCTCATCAGCCTGGCCAACGGCAGATCGGCGACCTCCGCCTCCCTGCCGTCCGCACGGCGGATCGTCAGGCTGCGCAGCACCTCCTCCGGCGACTGACCCGGATGCCCCAGACCGCTCGCGATCCGCATGGCCTCGCGGTTGGAGGACACGGGCTCCCCGGTCGCGGCGTCGAAGATCAGCACACCCACCGACGAGGTGTCGACCAGCGTTTCCAGCCGATCTCGGGACCGCACCGCGTCGCGGTGCCGCCGCGCATTGGCGACGACCAGGGCCGCCTGCGCCGCGAAGATCACGAGCGTCTCCTCGTCCTCGACGCTGAACTCCTCGCCCGGCTCGCTCCGGGCCACGTAGATGTGACCGATGACCGCGCCCAAGCGTACGATCGGAACGGCGAGAGCCGCCCGCACCTCTATGGGCGCCGGGAACTCGGGCAGATCCAGAGAACGGGCGCGCGCGGAGAAGTCCTTAATGCGCACGGGCTCGGTGAGGTTGCCCAGATAGCCGAAGATGTCCAACCCGCCCGGCATCGTTTGCAGAGCCTGAAACTCCTCTGGGCTCAGGCGCGAAGCCAGGAGCGCTTCCACTCCTCCGTCGTCGTCCAGGACGATGATCGCGCCGTAACGCGCTGAACTCAGCGAGCACGCCGAATCCAGGACGCCCTGCAACACGGCGTCCAGTTCCAGGCTCTCGTTGATGCGCAGGCTGGCCTCGTGCAGGCGCGTCAGCCGCTCCCGCAACGCCGCCGCCTCGCCGACCGATGTATCCGTCGAACCAGTCGTCATATTCATCACCGTGTTATCCCAGTCGTCCCGCAGCGACCGGCGGATTCAGTGTAGCGCCTCTTACTGTTTCGTTATAACGCCAGTCATACGCCAATCCCACCCTCGCCCCCTCCAATCTCCGCACCCGCTCGGTTCCGATCCTCTCTCCCCGAGGGAGAGGGAGTAGAACCCGACGATTTACGCCCAACTCTCCCGCGGGAGAGGGTGAGCTCCCCTCTGGCGTCATGTGAGAAACACGTTGCTATCGGAATTGCCTATCGTGTATCTTCTCACCCAATCGGTGAACAGAGCGATTGCGGCTGTTCGGACTGTTCCTCGGCCGTGGTTGCGGTGAAGGAGGTTCCGTCGTGTCGAGCAAGCTCCGTCGGCTGGTTCTTGTGCGGGCCGCCTCTGTCACAAAGTCGTATGGGATGCTGCGACGCGGGGCGACTCGCGGGTTTGGAATGGCGGGGCTGGGAACGCTGACCCCGGCTGGGCTGCTGATGGCTGGGCTGCTGATGGCGGTGATGGCGGCGGGACCGGAGCGGGCGCAGGCGCAAGTCTCGACGCCAACCAAAGTCTGGGAAGCCACCCTGACCGTCGAGGACGGGCTGCAGATGGGCTATCAGGTCTTCTCCCAGACCGGGGCCTACGGCGATCTGACGCCGAACGCGGGACCGTTCACCTGGCCCGGCGACGCGAGCGGTCAACCGCTCTACATCCATACGCTGTACAGCTACTTCTCGCAGGAGGTGCGGTTCGGCTTCGCCGATCGCTACCACTACAGCCCTGACTATCCGCACGACCCGACCCGGCCCGACGCGGGGCTGAGCCGCTTCTCCGGGCCGCGGCCGGAGCGCTTCGACGCCGTGCTCTGTCTCAGCGGTCGCGCCTACCCGTTCGACGAGTCCGACTTCACGTCTCCGGCGCGCTCGCGCGGCGACATCGACGGCCTGGTACTGTTCGACGACCCGGGACTGAACTGGAGCCGCGGCGACCGGGCCCAGGTGTCGTTGTGGGCGGTGGCCGACAAGACCGGCAATCACGCCGGCCTCTGCAGCTCGCAGAGCGCCGGCCTGCCACCGCTCAGTCCGCTGCCGACCGCGACCATCACGTCGAATCCGCACGAGCGCATCGCCGACGCCGATCTGCCCTGTCAGACCGCGGGCACGAACCCGCCGCTGACCAACGCCAACGGCGACTTCAACGTCCGCTACGACCGCACGGCGCTGCTGGACGGCACGCTGACCCGCAATCATCAGGGCAATGTCGACAACTCGCTGAGTTACCGCTGGTACCAGATCTCCGGTCCGGCGGCGCTCGTGCTCGATCCCGACTCGGTCAGCACCGACGTGCGGATGCCCCTGTTCGCGGCGCCCGGTCTGCCGGATCGACCGCGCACGGAGCTGGAGTTCCTGCTCTGCGCGACCGCCCCGAACGGAGCCACGGCGTCGGACTCGATGATCGTCAGCATGGTCACCCACACGCCGAAGCCGCTCGCCCACACGGCCAAGGACCAGATCGTCGAGCCCGGATCGACGGTGACGCTCACAGGCGACGGCAGCTACAACCCGTACGCCGAGATGATGGGCGGCAATCCGCAGTCGCCCTGGAAGCTCGATTACCTCTGGGAACAGATCTCCGGCCCCGACGTGCAACTGAGCGACCCGACGGCGGCCAATCCGACCTTCACCGCGCCGACCGGCCTGGGCGACATGATGATGTTCCGGCTCACGGTCAGCACCCGCCTGGGCGACAAGAGCATCAGCGACATCGGCGGCGAGTTCTTTGTCGATCGCACCTGGGGCTACGGCAACAACGCGATCGTGATCGTCAACTTCGCCGACGCCGGCCCCGATCGGTCGGTGACGGCAGGAGAGACGATCCACCTGGTGAGCGGTAGCAGCCGCAACCCCTTCAGCAATCCCCGCTCGCAACACGGCCTGTTCTCCCGCTGGAAGATGGTCTGGGACAGCGTCCGCGGACCCGACGGTACGGAACCCGAGCCCGCTGACGCCACGTTCGAACGGTACGACGACTTGTACTCGGATGCGTCCTACCAGTCGCGATACACGACCGGTGATCACAGCTTCTTCTTCACCATGCCTGATGACACGCCCGAAGGCGCCAGCGTGCGGTTCGAGCTCCTCGTCTACGCCGACTGGCCGGGCACGCGGCACACGATCTACAGCTCGGACACGATGACGCTGACGGTCGCCCCGGCGACCAGCAACTCGCAGGTGATCGGCGAGCGCAACCAGGTCGAGGAGATCGTCGAGGTCGTCGCGGAGGCCAATAGCGCTCCGGTCTTCGACGAAGGCGCATCGGCCACGCGCAAGCTGGACGAGCGCAGCCCCGCCGACACGGAGGTCGGCGATCCGGTCGCCGCCAGCGACGCCGACGGCGACTCGTTGACCTACGCGCTCACCGGAACCGACGCCGGCGCGTTCGCGATCGACGAAGATTCCGGCCAGATCACGACGATCGCAGGTCAGGGTTATGTCTACTCCCAAAAGCCGCTCTACCGGGTGAGCGTGACCGCAGACGACGGCCGCGGCGGCGTCGCCAGGATTGACGTCGTCGTCAATATCCAGGACAAGAACGACCCGCCGAAGTTCGTCGAGGGCGACTCCGCCGCCCGAAGTCTGCCCGAGAACTCGCCGCCCGGTACGAAAGTCGGCAATCTGTTCCTCGCCACCGACCCCGAGGTCAATCCGCTGACCTACAGCATCTCGGGCACCGACGCGGGCTCGTTCACGATGGACCAGTACACCGGCTATCTGAAGACCAAGGCAGGCGTCGTCTACGACTTCGAGACCAAGCAGACCTACACGCTGACGGTGACGGCGACCGATCCGGGCGGCCTCAGCGACAGCATTTCAGTCACGGTGACGCTCGTCGATGTGGCCGAGGCGCAGGCTGATCCTGAGCCTGAGCAGCCGACGGTCAATGAGGTCAATGACGTCATCGCCGTCACGGCCTGCTTCACCGACCTCGGCAGCCTCTCCGCGTCCGTCGAGTACGCCGGCTCGTGGGACGACGCCGATTGCCAGGCTCACCACGCCGCCGCGCGCGCCCGCTACTTCCAGTTCACGCTCGCGGCCGAGACCACGGTCGCGGTCGAACTGTCCGCCGGCGACCTCTACGTCTCGCGCGACACGCCGAAGAACGGCTGGGGCAAGATTCCCGGCCCGGGCTACGAGCATCGCCTCAACGTGCGCCGCGGCAACGGCAAGCTCGTCCACGACGGATCCAACACGCCAACCCTCACCCTCGCAGCAGGAAGCTACACCGTAGAAACCGCCGGATCAGGAGCCTTCACGCTCAGCATCGCCCCCCAGTAACCCCAGTCCCCGATTTATTCGGGGACCCGCTCGGCTTCCCCAGTCCCCGACTCGTTCGGGGACCCGCTCGGCTCCGGTCCCCTCTCCCCGAGGGAGCAGCCTGCCCCGTGCTTGCCTGCCCCTGGCTCGAACAGGGGACACGGGGGTTAGAGCCCGCCCCCGCGAAAGCGGGGGGGGGGGTGAGGGCCCTCCGGTTCCCCGTCCCCGACTTGTTCGGAGCCTGCCCCAGACTTGTTCAGGGGGACCCGCTCCCTTTCGGCACTACCCGGGATCTACCAGGTATGAGACGGGGAGCCGAGCGGGTCCCCGAACAAGTCGGGGACTGGGAGCCCGAGCGGGTCCCCGAACAAGTCGGGGATCGGAGGATCACTCGCAGAGGGCGGTATAGATCCTCTTCAGGAGGGGGTTGCTGGGGAGCGTGGAGGGGTCGGGACAGATGACGCTTCCCTTCGGGGGGAGCACTCGGGGCAGGGGTGGCGGCGGGACGACCCAGGGGCGCTCCGGGCGGTCGGGGGGACGGGTGATGATGATGGGCTTGGGCGGGGTGGTGTCGGCGACCTGTTCCTCGACCACCGTGATGCGGACCGTGTCCGAGGCTCGGTTGCCGTACTCGTCCTCGACATCGAGGCGCAGCGTGATCACGTCGGGACGATTCGGGGCGATGAAGTTCGGCCGCAGCCCTCCCTGGTTGAAGAGCAGGAAGTCGCCGGAGAACTGCGGCGTGAAGCCCTGATCGGTACCCAGCAGACGGCCGCCGACCTGCTTCCAGTAGGTCGACAGACTCGCCCCGTATGGGCCGGCGCGACCCTGCAGGGTGACGCGGCTACCGACCGTGACGGTCCGGTCCTCGCCCGCGTCGGCGAACATGCGGGCTGCGCGACCCGCCGGTTCGGCTCGGGTCACCATGACCCTGGTGTCCAGGACGAGGTCCCCCAACGTCAGACGCAGCAGGTAGAGGTTGTAGAAGTCCGGTCCGGCTTCGGGCGTTTGCAGCACGACGCTGAGCCGTTGGCGCTTCACGGCGCTCGCGAACGTTCCCATCGCCTCGCCGATGACGGTCAACTCGTTCTGCGGCTCGCCCGCTCGCGTGAGCGCTTCCCACTTGTACATCGTGTCGGGGGGCGCGGTCACCGTGGCCGTCACCGTGACCGTTGAGCCGGTCTCCATGTACAGCCGGCCGTCGTCCTCCAGTCCGCTGATCGACGCGACAAAGGGCGGGCCGTCATTGTCGGCGACGACGGCGGTGGCGGAGTCCATCTCTCCACGCCTGACTTCCGCCAGGAAGCCGGTGGTCATCTCTTGACGGACACTCTGGATGAACACGCCGATCCTGCCATCGTGTTCTCCGATGTCGTCATCGACGGTGGGCACGGAGAGGGTCGCGCGGTACTCCGCGTAGGCTTCCTCGGGCGCGTGCAGGATCACCGATCGGAACCGATAGTCTTCGTCTTCGTCTTCATGGTCGTCATCGCCATGAGCGTCACCGTCATGATCGTCACCGTCGTGATCGTCGTGTTCATCCTCGTGGCGCCCCTTGTCGATGAAGTCGCCCTCCTGCCACACTCGGAGGTTCACGGTCAGGTCGCCACATTCGAAACAGAAGAACACGGACACAGTGAACTCGGCGTCGCCGCCCTCGGGCACCGGCTCGCTCGGTCCACGGATCTCGACCGGGATAGTCGACACCTCCACGTCAGGAGGGGGAAGCAGGTCATCAACCTCGTGCTCATGCAGAAGATTGACCGTGCCGATCGACGGGCTCCCGACGGTGTATTCCGCAGGCACGCTGGAGTCTGCCAAGATCTCGAGATTGATCTTGCCGTCGGCGTGATGCTCACGCCGCACCGTCGGGATCACATACTGGGCGGTGCCGCTGTCGAAATCGAGCGTAACAGTTTGGGTTCCGAGGTGCGCGCTGCTCTCGACGTAACCGTCGTCGCCCAGCAGCTGCGTCAAGCTCGTGTCCACGTTCAGCGTCCCCGACGCGGAGTCGGAGCGGGTCACGGTGAAGGTGATCTGTAGGTGGCTCTCCAGGGCGGGGATCCCCGAAATCGTGAGCGTTGGCGGTCCGCTCTGCGCCTGGGCGCCGCCGCCGACGGCGAGCCCGGCCAGCATGGCGACCAATCCCAGCGGAGGAGCGAGTAACCACATCCGCAACCACATCCGCCGCTGCGTGACTCGCGCATCGCAACGACGCCGAATCCAGAATCGAAGTGTGAACACCGCCTTGTTCCAGGTCTAGCCGGATGATGTCCGGAAGGGCAGCAGCGGGCGCCGCGGCCCGCCAGCCCTGGAGCGCAGATCGCGCCGCACGAAATCCTAGCACATCATTCGTACGACCTTCGTACGGATGAAGATCCATCTCCATGTCGACGATGTGACGCTCGCCCCAATTCAACCCACCGCCCAGAGCCTCGATCTTCATCCACCCTTCATGGCGCTCGCAGAGCGCGAATGACGGTGAACCACCGGGCCAGTCCGGTCGTGGGGCATCGGGAAGGGCCCTCACCCTCACCCTCTCCCTCGGGGAGAGGGGATCGGAGGGGGGAGGGGACCGGGGATGCCGTGTGAGTAAATTATCACGATTGCAGATGAATACTTTGAGAAGTCGTAACGATTCTTTCATTGTGCGGTGAGATTCGGTACTCTCGTACGACCGGTCACCAGCAGCTGTTGCCAGGTAGCACATGGCGGAGGGGGAATCATGGCGGTCTCAAGGCGGTTCGTCGGTTGGGCGTTTCTCACGTTGGTGATCGCGTCGCTGGCGGCGCTCAACTCCCTCAACTCCCTCAATTCCCTCAACTCCTTAGCGGCTGCCAGCGCCGTGGAGGATTCCGAGAACACGCCGCCGGTCGTGATCGTCAGGACCTGGGGCGGGACCGAAGTGCCGGGCGGCGAGCTCGCCAGCTTGTCCGGCACGGCCCAGGACGCCGAGACGCCGCTCGACAACCTCGCGGTGCAGTGGACCCAGGTCTCCGGCGCGCCGGTCGAACTCCAGTTTGCCGACACGTTGATCGCCCATTTCATGGCGCCGCAGGTGGCCGAGCTTGAGACATTCGTCTTCCGCCTGACCGTCACCGACGAAGGCGGCCTGTCGGGGTCCGCCGACCTCGAGATCACGGTCTACGTGCCCGACCTGACGCCCGACGACTTCAGGATCCCGCCCTCGGACAACGTGCTGCCCGGCAGCATCGTCTACAGCAAGCCGGTCGTGGTCAGCGGGATCACCGGCACCGCTCCGCTCAAGATCTCGGCTCCGCCCGAGGCGAAGGTCTACCTCTTCATCAACGGCGACGACGCGCCCGACGCAACCAGCGTCCGCGACGGCGATGAGCTTGAACTCCAGGCCTACGCCGCCAGCGAGCGCAATGCGACCGTCACCGTCCGCGTCACCGTCGGCGACGGCAGCGCGGCCTGGATGATCACGACCCGCGGCCTGGCCGTGCAGGACAATGCTCCGGCGCTCGATCACCTGCCTAAGACCCTGGAGCGATTGAACGATCCGCCCCAGCATCTGCGCTGGGACACGCCATCCCTGAACGGCGATCCGCCGACCGGTCCGACCCGCTTCGCCGGCCAGACCCTGAAGGTTGGCGACACCACGACATTCAAGATCAGCTTCGGCCAGGGCGTCAAGTCCTTCACGCTCAAAGCGATTTCGGACAACGCCTACTGGTGGGTCGAAGACGGTCTCAAGGACAATGGCGGCCGCTCCTTCAGCGCTGAGAGCATCGCAACGGCTGTTCAGCGGGCCGAGTCTGAAGTCTTCCCGGTGCTGCACGCCGCGTTCGGACCGATACCCGAAGTCGCAGGCCAGCGGCCAAAGACGCACGTCGTCTACACCGCACTCGCCATTGGCGGCTATGTCTGGGAGTTGGACTGGTATCCCCAATCGGAGCACGAGGATAGCAATGGCGTGCCCTCCGTCTACATCAAAGGAGCCAATCAACCGTCCTTCGACTGGTCCCTCAACAAGCTGGCCCATGAGTACCAGCACCTGATTCACAACTACTACGATCAGGTAGAGGACGTCTGGGTCAACGAGGGACTGTCCGAACTCGCCGAGGCTCTGACCCTGCCAGGCAACGCAGCGTCGTATCTCGGACCGTACTTAGGAATCAACGGGTATCTGTCCAAGCCCTGGACCTCACTGCTCTACTGGCATGACCCGGGCTACGTCGACATTTACCACAGCTACGGCGCCGCCGGACTGTTCACTCTGTACCTCCACCAGCATTACTCGCGGGACGGCAGCCTGCGAGACTTCGTCGCCAGCGAGGAGCGGGGGATCTACGGGGTCGACGATTACCTGCGCGGCCTCGACGTCCGCGCTCGAGGCTGGGGCCGCAGCTACGACGGCCAGAGCTACGCCAAAGCTGACTTCCAGACTGTCTTCGCCGATTGGACCGTCGCCAACATCCTCGACTGGGAGGACAGTCCGAATGGGCTGTACGGGTATCGCGAGATGTCCAGGATCAACCGCGCCGCCGTGACGGCGACGATTGCGCCGGGCGCCGAACCCAAGGACCTGCGAACCCCGCAGTACGGCGTCGCCTATGTGCAGGTCACCGACAGCACGGACGACGTCACCGTGCATTTCGAGGGGCAGGACACGCATCAGTTCTTCAATGGCCCCTTCGATGACCCGGACTTCAGGGCCAACGGATGCTGGCACAGCTTCAACGAAGCCGGCCTGGATCACCACATCAGCCGCAGTCTGACCCTACCGCGACGCGCCGCTGGCGACCCGGCGCTGCTGCTGACCTACAAGCTCTGGTACGACATCTACATCGACTGGGCGTGGGCCTATGTTGAGATCTCCAACGATGACGGCGAGAGCTGGACGATCCTCCCGGCCGCCGGCACCAGCAACCTAATGTTCGAGCACTTCGGTCGCGGTCGCGGCAATGGCTACACCGGCTCCAGTAACGGCGTGCGCTCATACTTCGCCAATCTCAACGATTACGCCGGACAGGATGTGATCGTTCGTTTCCGGTACATCGCGGACGACACGTACAAAGTCGGCCGCGGCGTCTGCGTGGGGATGATGAAGGTGCTGTCGGACGACCACGCGACTTCCTGGGTCGACGATTGGCGGCCGCACGGCTTCGCCCACACCAAGCAGCTCGCGCGCCAGGACTGGGTCGTGCGCCTGGTCCGCGACGGCGCCGAGAAAGCGGTCGTCGACGTGGACCTGACCTGGGACGCGGAACGCAAGCGCATCGTCGGTTCCGCGCCCGCTCCGGCAGGCAGCGGACGAATCATCGCCGTGGTCTCGCCAATGTCGAGAGTCGTGACGGACGCCGGCAACTTCCGCATCTGGGCCGTCGGCAAGGGCGGCGACACCGTGCCCGACGCGTTCGGCTTCGCCCGCATCGACGACGCCGCGCCGGGCGCTCGCGTGATCAGCGAAGCGCTCACGGTCAAGGGCATCGACGCCCCCGCCCCGTTCCAGGTCGCGGCGGACGACAAAGATGCCGACCTCGACGTCTTCATCAACGAAAAGCCCGCCGGCGACGCGACCACGCTCAAGCCCGGCGACGTCATCCAACTCGCCATCACGGCCAAGCCCGAGCGCGACCAGTACCACACCGTGACCGTCACGATCGGCGGCGTCAGCGCGGAGTGGCTGGTCGGCACGGTGAGCCCCGATCGCAAGCCGGATCCCTTCACCTTCGCAACCGTCACGGACGCGGCGCCGTCAACCGTCGTGCGCAGCGAGACGGTCAAGATCAGCGGGATCAACGTCCCGTCCGACATCTCGGTGCAGGCCTCTCCGGCCGCGCAGTTGCGGCTCTTCGTCAACGGCGTCGACACGACCGCGTCCGCCGCGCCGGGCGGTTCAGCGACCGTCGAAGCGGGCGACGTGCTGCAGCTCCAGGTCAGCGCCGCCGGGACTCCCGGTAAGCAGGTCGTGGTGATCGTCACCGTGGGCGGCAACGTCGGCACCTGGAAGGTCAAGACCGCCGAGGTCTTGCTGCCAACCGCCGACGCAGGTCCCGACCTCGCCGGCGCGCCGGGCGACGCCGTGACCCTGATCGGAGCCGGCGGCGTCAAACCCGATTCAGCCGCCTGGCTGGTCAGTCACCAGTGGTCGCAGGTCTCCGGTCCGGCGACGGTCAGCCTCGATGATCCGAGCAGCCTGACCACCAGCTTCGTGATCCCGCCCGACACCGCGAGCGGCTCGATGTTCGTCTTCAAACTGACCGTCACCGATCAGCGCGGCGGGTCCGACAGCGACACGGTGAGCGTCATCGTGGTCGCTCCGCCGGAGTCCGAATCAGGGCCCGATGACGACCCGAGCGATCAGGCTCAGCAGTCGCTCGGCCTGGTGCTCTGCCTCACCGATCTGGGCGAGCTGTCGGACGCCTCGGCGTTCTCCGGTTCATGGGACGACGCCGAGTGTCGCGCGCACCACCGCGACGGCGCCCGCGCCCGCTACGTCCGGTTCAACCTCTCCCAGCCGGCCACGGTCTCGGTGGAACTGAGTTCCGGTCAGTCGGCCGCGTTGTTCGTCTCCCAAGGGACGCCGCAGAACGGCTGGGGCACGCCGGCCAAAGCCGGCATCGAGCACCGGCTCAGCGTCCGCCGCGCCAACGGCAAGCTGCTGCACGAGGCCGGCGCGTCCGCCCAACTCAGCCTCAACCCCGGCCAGTACACGATCGAGGTCGTCTCCGACGCCGATGGAACCTTCGACTTGACGATCAGCCCGGCAGCGCCCTGAGCCGCCGCCGGCCGCCCGCGGCGATCCGGGTCCAGCCGCGGCTGGACCCGGATCGCGACGCGAGATCACATTCCCCCAAGCCCGCAACTCCCGTTCGTTGGCCTCCACTCGCCAAAGCCTGTCCAGACATCGAGATCTGCGACGTCACTCGGGCCGGAGCGCTTGGCTGCAAGGTGCGAATCGAGGAAGACCAGCCGCTCACGGTCATCGTCGGCCACACCGGCACCGATTCGGCCCTCGACTCTGGGACGCAGACGCTCAAGATGGCCGTCAATGGACGGTTCACCCTTGACCGATGTGTAGGTGTCGGCGCGCCTCAAGGTCCGGACGAGTCCTCAACTTGAAGCCCTTGATCTTGTCCAACTTAGGGGACCTGAGGTCGACAACGCCCCCCTCCCCGTACTTCGGATGTCCTTTCGCCGCTCCAGACGGCGGCGATGCCCGGCTCGACGTCGTGTTGACCGAGAACCCGTTCTCGGACGCGGCACTCGACGCCGTGCCCGACCTGCGCACGCTGGCGCGCCAGGCGGCGGTATCGGCGGGACTGCATCCATCGGACGTGCTGATCGGCGGCGACACCGCTGAGGCAGCCGACACGCGGACCGCCGGCAACCGCGACTCGGTCGTCGTCCTGCCGCTAGTCCTGCTCGCAATCGGCGTCGTCCTGGCGCTGCTGCTGCGCTCGTTGATCGTGACGCTTTACCTGATGGCGACGATCGCGTTCACCTACTTCGCCACGCTCGGTCTCGCCGTGCTCGTCTTCCAGGCCGCATTCGACCACGTCGACGTGGGAAGCGCCGCCCCCTTCTTCCTCTTCGTGTTCCTCAATGCGCTCAGCGTCGACTACAACATCTATCTCATGTCTCGTATCCGCGAGGAGGCCCGCCGGGCGCCGCTGGGCGTGCTGATCGACGCGTTCGTGGCGCGCACCCTGATCGTGCCCGCCCTGGTCTCAATCTTCGGTCGCTGGAACTGGTGGCCGTCCCGGATCGAGCGCGCCTAGCCCCGGCTAGCCCGGATCAATCAGCTCGCCGAGCGAGGTGTCAAGCGCGTCGGCGAGCTTCAGCGCCGCGCCGATCGTGATGTTCTGCTTGCCTTGCTCCACGGTCCCCAGGTACGTGCGATCGAGTCCCGCCGCCGATGCCAGGCGCTGCTGACTCCAGCC
>DAOUKQ010000107.1:0-23063 GCA_034421135.1 Dehalococcoidia bacterium | reverse complement strand
GAGGCCGTGTTGACGGTGGCGCGGACGATCGCCGGCAGGGAAATCTAGCGAAGACTCGCTACTGGCGGAGGGGGAGGGATTCGAACCCCCGAGACGCTTGCACGCCTAACGGTTTTCAAGACCGCCGCCTTCGTCCGCTCGGCCACCCCTCCGTGGGATTTCAGCGTACAGGTGGGCAGGGGAGGATTGGGGGACTGGGGAAGCCCCCCTCTGTCACTCCGTGACATCCCCGCATCAAGTGCGGGGCAGGCTCCCCCCCGCCGTCGGCGGGGGGAGAGGAAGAGAGAGGCCGCATCTCCCCCGGAGCGGGGGAGAACGGGAGGAGTGTGGCATCTCCCCCCGGGAGGCGGGGGAGATGGGAACGGGAACGGGTCCCCGAATGAATCGGGGACTGGAGTTTCGTTAGAAGCTGGTGAGGACGGTGCGGGCGACCTCGCCGGCCTTCATTGCTCGGAAGGCTTCGTTGATGTCCTCGAGCGGGGCGGTAACGCTGACCATCTCGTCGAGCATCAAGCGGCCCTGGCGGTAGTACTCGACCAGGTTGGGCATGTCGGTGCGGAAGCGGTTACTGCCCATGCTCGAGCCCTGGAGCACTTTCTCCGAGAGCAGTTCGTGCGCCGGAATCTCGAGCGTCTGGCCCAGCGGGACCATGCCGATGATCGTGGCGACGCCGCCGCGCTTGATCGCGGCGAAGCACTGCTCGGCGACGCTCTTGAGTCCGATCGCCTCGAAGCTGAAGTCGACGCCCTCGCCCTCGGTCATGTCGCGAATCTGCGAGACCGGGTCTCCGCTGGATGCGTCGACCGAATGGGTCGCGCCGAGTTCGCGCGCCAGAGCCAGCTTGTGCTCGTGCAGGTCGACGGCGATGATCTGCTTCGCGCCGGCAATTCGCGCGCCCTGGATGGCCGAGAGGCCGACGCCGCCCGCGCCGAACACGGCGACCGTGCTGCCGTGGTGCACTTTGGCGGTATTCATCGCCGCGCCGGCCCCGGTCATCACGCCGCAGCCGATCAGCGCCGCCTTGTCGAGCGGCATCTCGTCGTCGACGTAGACCAGCGCGTTCTCGTGAACCAGGGTGAACTCGGCGTAGGTGGAGAGATTGGCGAAC
Organism: Dehalococcoidia bacterium; assembly: GCA_034421135.1. GTDB lineage: Bacteria > Chloroflexota > Dehalococcoidia > Bin125 > Bin125 > Bin125. The sequence goes on along the minus strand of DAOUKQ010000107.1, from coordinate 21,955 downwards.
TGTGCGACCGGATTGCCATTCCAGGAGAGACGCGGGTCCTCGTCGGGGCGACGCTGCGTCTCGGGGCTGCGGCACAGGTTGGGTCGGCCGCTGAGGCAGTAGGAGCAGTTACCGCAGAAGACGGACAGACACATGATCACGTGGTCGCCGGCCTTGAACTGCTGAACTAGCTCGCCGACCTCCTCGACGACGCCTGCCGCCTCGTGTCCGAGGATGCCCGGGGCCTGGAAGGGGTAGAGACCTTCGACAAAGTGGAGGTCGGAGTGGCAGACGCCCGATGCGGCCGTCTTGACCAGCACTTCGCGCGGGCCGGGCTTGGAGACGTCAACGTCTTCGATCGTCAGATCCTGATTGGGGCCGTGGAAGACGGCTGCTTTCATCGGGTCATCCTTTCTGGGCGCGACACGCCGATGCGTCGCTGCGCAGGGCAGTCTAGTGCTTTGCCGACCGATATTGCTGAGGAAGTGGTACCGGGAGCGGGGCTCGAACCCACACGGCCCGAAGGCCAGCGGATTTTAAGTCCGCCGCGTCTGCCAATTTCGCCATCCCGGCGCAGTGATCATCACCTCCGACGATATCGAAGATTCAGCGCTCGGTCGTAATGGCGATCGACATGCCGTCGGTCGCGATGCTGATGTCGCCTCGTTCGGCCGTGAGCAGAGAGGTTGCGCCGACACGCTCCAACGAGGCGAGCACCGATTCGTGCGGGTGACCGTGCGGGTTGTTCGCTCCGGCGCTGAGCACCGCGACCGTCGGCCGGACCGTTTCGAGCAGCAGCGACGTGGTGGAGAAGCGACTCCCCTGATGCGCGACCTTAAGCACATCGGCGCGGAGCGCGCATGGCAACGTGGAGTGCGTGGAACCGGGACAAGGGAGCCGGACCAGGTCGAGTTCCTGCTCGGCATTGATATCGCCGGTGAAGAGGAAGGCCGCGTCGCTGTAGCGAGCCCGAATCACCAGCGACGTAGCGTTCGGATCGGTGAGATAGTGGTCAGGCAAGGCTCTATCCGGCGGCCAGAGCAGATCGAGATACAGCGGAGTCTCGCCGGGGATCACGATCCGGCCGCCAGCACTGAGCACCGATTGACCGATCCCCTCTTCTTTGAGATGCGCCTCGATGCGCCGACCGATTCCCGTGAACTGAAAGTGCTCGTTGACGTAGGCCTGTTTGATCTCATAGAAGTCGGTGATCGCCCAGAGCGCCTCGCCGTGATCGGACTGCGGGTGGCTAATCACGAGGACGTCGATGGTGTCGGCGCTCTCGGGAAGATGGGTGCGCAGCGCGGCGAGCATGGCATCGGGACGTTCGCCGGTGTCGATCAGGATCGAACGACCTTCGGGCGTCACAATCAGCGCGGCGTCGCCCTGCCCGACATCGATGAAATGGACCTGCAAGCGCTCGGGCGCGCTCGAACATGCCGAGAGCAGGATCGCCCCGGCAGCGGCAGACGCAATGCCGGTCAGGATCGCCGGAGTGACATGACTTCGAGCATTGGGAATCAGTTCGAGTCCGACCTTGCGCAAGGGATGAGGAATGGTCCGCTCGCGAGTTGGTTCAGTCCGACGGGGCCGACGGGTCTGACGGGTTTGAGGGGTTCGATACCAGCGAGCGATGCGTTCTCGGTGCGGTCGGAGGGCGGCGATCAGGATGGCCCCGTAGATCAGCAACAGATGCGTGTGGCCGAAGCCCTGGACGGATGCGCCCGCTCCCGGAAGCTGCGCCAACTGCTCGGCGACCATCACCAGCCAGCGCAGCGGCGCCCAGGCCAGCGGCCAGCTCAGGACCGACGCCGCCGATTCCGACACCAGCCCAACGATTGCCGTCCCGGCCGATCCAAGCAGCATCCAGCCGAAAATCGGCGCGGCGAGCAGGTTCGCGGGAACGCCGGTCAGTGCGGCCCGGTCGAAGTGCATCACGATCAGCGGCATCGTCGCGAGGCCGGCGACCACCGAGAGCAGGGCCGTGTCGCGGATCGTGCCGGCGACTCCACGCTGGCCGCTGAGGAAGTCCCCGGCGAGCGACGGCATCAGGATCACGATACCCAGCGTGCCCGCGACCGTGAGCTGGAACGAGATGTCGAGCAGGATGTGCGGCTCGAGGCCGATCATCAGACCGGCGGTCGCGATCACGGCGTAGAGCCCTGATGTCCCGCGGCCGAGCAGGTGCGCAGTTGCGAAGACGACTGCCATCCACATCGCGCGCTGGACCGGCGGATCGGGCCCGACCAGCGCGCCGTAGGCGAGCGCCGCAAGGATGGCCAGGGCAGCCGCCGGCCGGCGACCGAGCAGCCAGCCGAATGCCGACATTACGATCACCGTCAACAGCGTGAGATTGCTGCCCGAGATCACGATCAGGTGCGAGAGCGACGTGTCGTTCAAGGTCGAACGCAGATCGGAGTCAATTGAGTCGCGGCGACCGCTGATCATGCCCTGCGCGATGCCCGAGTACGGCGGGGGCAACGCGTCGCGCAGGCTCTCATTGATCGCCGAGCGCGCTTCGGCGGCGAATCGCTGCCACCAGGCGAGTTGGTCATGCTCGACCACCATGACGCTGCCCGGAACGGTCAACCCGACGGCGGCTACGCGGCGATTGGCGAGCCACTGCAGATAGTCGCCGGTTCCGACGGCGGTCGGTGTGAGCGCCGTGCGGACGGCGAGGCGGTCGCCCGCGCGCAGCGTCGGCGAGTCGGGAAACTGGAGCTGCACGAGTGCATCGGTCGCGCGGCGTTCATCTCCGAGCCGCAGCGCTTCCAACTCGACGAGCGCTCGCACGCCTCCTGCGTGGAACTGCGGGTCGTCCCGGACGACTCCCTCAATGCGCACGATCTGGCCGGCCAGGTCGGCGACGGCCAGACTCTCGGTATCGAACTTGGTCGATTCCGCTCGCCAGAATCCGGCCGCGAGCAGCGTCGGAGTCGCCAGCAGCAGGATCAGGTTGAGCAAGCGGTTGCCGGCGAAGGTCTGCGCGCTCTGCGCGCCGGCCGATGTCGCCTGCGACACCAGGGTCGCCGCCAACACCGCCGCCAGCGTCCACCACAACGACGCGCCGGTGAGCGACAGCGTCGCGCCGGCGACGAAGCTGAGCGTCCAGAGCGGCAGCGGCGGCAGGTAGATCGGTCGCCAGGCGCCGGCTCGTTGGAGGATCGAACGGCTGCTACTCGATAGTGACATAAGCCATGGCCAGACCCGCGATTCCCGCCAACTCCGTTGGCCGCAGCAGTCCCCGCTCGACAAGATCCGCGAGCGAGGTGTAGGGACGCCCGGCGCGCAACTCAACGATGGCACGAGCCCGGGTCTCGCCGATGCCCGACAGGGTGGCGAGCTCTGCAACGCTCGCGGTGTTGAGGTCGATCAGCGGCGCAGGCGAGACGGTCGTCGGAATCGCGGCTTCCGAAACATGATGCGGTCCGGGCGCGTCACCGCCCCGATCGGCGAATAGCGCGAGTCCGATCAAGGCGACCGTCAGGGCGGCGATGAGCGGCGCAGTGTGGACGACCCTGCGGGTCGCGGCCAGCAATCTGTCCCGGCGCGACGCCCGAGACGCAGGCGCGCGATTGGGCGGCCGAATCTCAGACCAAACCGACATGGCGCATGCCTGGTACTCATTCCAGCGCTGTGAGCGCATCGGGTATTGGTAACGGCTCGACATTAAACGAAGAACCCACAATACGGGAATTTGAACGCGGATACAGTTGAAATCAGGAAGACAGGAGAGGCGCGAAACCCATGACCCGCTCGGTGTTGACTGTTGGCGACCTATCGGCGTCGGAGATCGGCCAGGTGCTCGATCTGGCACAGGAGTCGAAGCGTCGTAACCGTCCGCGCGGGTCCGAACTCGAAGGCAAGACTGCGCTGCTGATCTTCCAGAAGCCCTCGCTGCGGACCCGCGTTTCGTTCGAGCTGGCCGTCGACAACCTCGGCGGGCGACCGCTGTATCTGTCGCCGCCGGAAGTGGGAATCGGCGAACGCGAGTCGCCGGAGGATGTCGGCGGCGTCGCCGGACGCTACTGCGACCTGATCATCTGCCGGACCTTCGACCAGACCATTCTTGGCCGGCTCGCGGCTTCATCGGGCGTGCCGGTAATCAACGCCTTGAGCGATTGGGAACACCCATGCCAGGCGCTGGCCGATGTCCTGACGATCCGCGAACACGGCGGCACAAGCGGTCGCACGCTGACATACGTCGGCGACGGCAATAACGTGGCGCGATCGCTGGCGATCGCCGCGGCCGGCGAAGGTATGCACGTGCGCGTCGCGTCGCCGGCGGGGTACGAACTTGACTCGCAGAGCGTCGAAGAGGCGTCGCTCAAGGCGCGGGAATCCGGCGGATCGATGACGCTGATGGCCGATCCGGCCGAAGCCGTGCACGGCGCGGACATCGTCTACACCGATACCTGGACATCGATGGGCCAGGAAATCGAAGCGAAACAGCGTCTGGAAGCGTTCGTCGGATACCAGGTCGATGTGAATCTCGTCGGCAAGGCGTCGCCCGACGCCTGTGTGATGCACTGCTTGCCGGCGCATCGCGGCGAAGAGATCGCCGACGATGTGCTGGACGGCGCCCAGTCGATCGTGCTCGATCAGGCGGAAAATCGCCTGCATGCTCAACAGGCCTTGATGGCCTGGATGTTTGGATAAGGGGCGACCAGCATCTTCGTTCGATTAGCATGGCGGACGTTGCATCCGGTCGCAGAGCGCAGTGGAAACCGAGGCGAATGTCGTGGTTGAGCTGATCAACGACATTCAAGTCACGTTCGGCGACTTTAGCTGGACCAACGCCCTTGAGGTCACCGTGATCGCCGCGTTCTTCTACGCGGGTCTGCGATTGCTGCGCGGCACGACGGCGATGTCGGTGATCCGCGGGATGGTCCTGGTCGTCGTCGGCATCCTCGTGATTGGCCGGCTGACCGAATCGATCGTGCTCGACTGGATCGTCGAGAACGCGCTCGCCGTGCTGTTGATCGTGGTGTTGCTGGTCTTCCAACCCGAGTTCCGCCGCGCGTTCGAGCATGTCGGCCGCGCCGGCGGACTCAAGCACTGGGGCAGCCGGCGACAGCCGTACCGTTCGTTGATTCCGATAACCGCGGCGGTCTCGCATCGGATGTCGCAGCAGCGAGTCGGCGGACTGTTCGTGTTCGAACGCGACACAGGTTTGGAGGAACTCGCAGATTCCGGTGTTCGGCTGGGCGCGGAAGCGACGCTGGAGCTGATGGAGAGCATCTTCTGGCCCGGTTCGCCCCTGCACGATGGCGCGGTGCTCCTGCGTCCCTCCGAAGTGGTAGCCGCCGCCGTCATCATCCCCATGCCGGCCGGCGAGTACAGCGTACGCGGGCAGACCAACGGTCACGGCGGCGCGCATCTGGGGACGCGGCATCGCGCGGCGCTGACGGTGACGGAAGAGACGGACGCGGTCGCGGTCGTCGTATCTGAGGAGACCGGGGCGATTTCGCTGGCCGTTGGAGGCGTATTGTCGAGGCCCTTGTCCGCAACGGAGCTCGAGGTCGAACTCTCGCGTCACCTGCACTCGCGGCGATGGGGTGATCGATTGGGCGTGCCGCTGCTCGAGCGGATGTGGGGCCGCCAGAACGGAGCCCCGACAGCCGCCGGCGGAGATGTGGCGAGGCCATAGGTGCGACGCGTAGCGCAGGAAGCGACGCTGCTGGTTGCGGTCGTCGCGTTGGCGTTGATCGTCTGGTTCGTGATCGCCGACACCGAGAATCGCGAAGTCGAGATCCGCTTGGGATTCAGCTTGCAGGTTGAGGTCCTGGACCTGGGATCAGACCTGGTGGTGGCCAGCGAGCCGCTGCCGGTCACCGTCACCGTGTTCGGACGCGAGGCGGACGTGGAGGATGCGCGTCCCGAGCACTTCACAGCAACCGTTTCGATGCGCAACCGATCGGCGGGACAGCACAGTCTGCCGGTCCGCGTCGACACACTGGAGGGCGGTGTCCGGGTCCGCGCCGTCCAACCTGAGACGGTGGTCGTGATCCTGCAGGAAAGCGTCGAACGCGAAGTGCCCGTAATCGTCGAGCCGTCGAACCTGCCGCCGCTCGGCTTCCGCGTCGGCGAGCCCGAGGTCATGCCGGCGACCGCGACCGTCTCCGGCATCGCATCCGAGGTCGAGGCGGTCGAGTTGGTCGTGGCGCGGCTCGATCTGGGCGGCGCGGAGGCGTCGTTGGAGCGTGAGGTCACGCTCGAAGCGCGGACGGCGTCGGGACGCTCGGTGACGCAAGTCCTGGTCAACCCGAGATTCGCCCTGGTGCGCGTGCCGATCGAACAGGAAGTGTTCCGCAAGACGGCATCGATTCTGCCGGAAATCATCGGAGCGCCCGCCGAGGGCTATCGTGTGCGCACGGTTCGCGCATCGCCGTCGACCGTGGATGTGCTGGTTTCGGTCGACGTACTCGACGACGAGATCGAAGTGCGAACCGAACCGATCGATATCGGCGGGCGCGATGTGGACTTGATCACGCGCACCGGGCTGGTTTTCGCCGACGGCGCCGCGCCTGCGGGCGACTCCGACGACTCGGTGCAGGTCGTGATCACGATCGAGCCCGTGTTCACCACGGTGGAGTTGCCGATCACGCTGCAACCGGTCGGCATCCGGCGCGGGCTGGAGGCGACATTCATCAGCGTCACCAAGGCTCAGGTGACGCTGCGCGGTCCGGTCGCCGAGATTTCGAGGCTGGAGGGTCCGCTCGGCCCGATCGAGCTGAACATGGCGCCATTCGGGGCCGGACGGCATAGAGTCGATCTTGAATGGCTTGCTCCGCAAGGCATGGAGCTGATAGACATCGATCCGCCGCAGGTCATCGTCAGCCTGACTCCGATTCCCCCACCGGAGCCGGATCCGGACGACGAGCAGACGGCTGAGGCGAACGAGTCGGCACAGGAATCAGCGGGGGCAGAGGATGAGTGACGACACCGCCGGATCGCTGCCCGAGGTCGATGTGCGCGCGCTGCCTGCCAACGCGCTGCCCACGGTTGCCATCGTCGGTCGGCCGAATGTGGGCAAATCGACGCTGTTCAACCGCCTGGTGCGGCGACGCCAGGCGATCGTGCGCGGCGAGCCGGGTACGACGCGGGATCGCAACTATGCGACCACCGAGTGGCGGGGGCAGCACTTCTCCGTGATCGACACCGGCGGTCTTCTGGGCGAACAGCTCACCGGACCGTTCGCCGACTCCGTCGCCGAACAGGTCGAGCAGGCACTAGCCGAGGCCGATGCCATCGTGCTGGTGGTCGATACCCAGTCCGGCCCGCTGCCGGCCGATGAAGACGTCGCGCGCCTGCTGCGCGAAGCGAGACAGCCGGTCACCGTGTGCGCCAACAAGGCTGACAACGATGCGCTCGCGGCCGAAGCGTCGCAGTTTTTCGGGCTGGGACTCGGCGAACCCGTCGCCATCTCCGCTCATCACGGACGCTGGATCGACGATCTGCTCGACCGGGTCACTGACGGACTCGCGGTCGCCGAACCGCTCGAGGCAGACGACACGGCCTGCCGCCTGGCGATCATCGGGCGCCCCAACGTGGGCAAATCCTCGCTGGTCAACGCGCTCCTGCGAGACGAGCGGATGATCGTCTCGGAAGTGCCCGGCACGACGCGCGACGCGGTCGACACGATGCTCAGCTTCGGCGGTCAGCGCGTGTCGCTGGTCGATACGGCGGGAATCCGGCGGCGAGGCCGGGTCGCGCCGGGTATCGAACGCGCGTCGGTCCGTCGGGCCGGCGCAGCGGTCCGCCGGGCGGATGTCTCAGCCGTCGTGATCGACGCCTACGAGGGCGTGACCTCGCAGGACCTGCACGTGCTCGGCACGGCGATGGATGAGGGCTCGGGCATCGTGATCGTGATGAACAAGTCCGATCTCGTGGACGAGCAGGATGGCCTGAGGAACAGCAGGGAGCGGCAACTCGCGGGCCGCGCGCGATTCGTGAACTGGGCGCCGATCGTCTGGGTCTCGGCCTTGAACGGCGACGCGGTCGACAGCGTCGTCGCGGCGGCATTGCACGTCGCCGAGGCGCGCCGGCTCCAGGTTCCGACGCCCAGGCTCAACGCGATGCTGCGCCAGGCCCAGATGGAGCGCACACCCTCGACCTATCGCGGCAAGCGCATCCGCTTCTACTACGGCGTTCAGACCAGCTCCGCGCCGCCGACCTTCACCTTCTTCGTCAACTATCCCGAGGGCGTGCACTTTTCCTACGAGCGATACCTGATGGGACGGGTGCGGCGCGCGTTCGGATTCGAGGGCTGCCCACTACGCTGCGTCCTACGAGGCCGCGATTCCGAAGCATCGGACGATGGAGGCAGATCGCGTGGTTGAGGCTTGGATCGTCGGCGGCGTCATCGGTTATCTGCTCGGCTCAATCCCGACCGGGCTCTGGATCGGCATCTGGCGAGGCGGCGAGGACATCCGAGCCTCGGGCAGCGGTCGCACCGGCGCGACCAACACCTTTCGCGCGCTCGGTCTGCGCTGGTCAGTGGCTGTGCTGGCGCTCGACGCGGTCAAGGGCGCTGCGCCGGTCCTGATTGTGATGGCGGTCTGGGACAGTCCGACGGCGGAAGTCGTCGGCGCGTTGGCCGCCGTGGTCGGCCATCAGTTCCCGCTCTACGCCGGATTCCGGGGCGGCCGCGGCGCCGCGACGGCGTTGGGCGCGGTGCTCGCGATCATGCCGATGGGCGCGCTGTTCGCCCTGGCGACCGCCATCCCGATTCTGCTGCGTGTCCGTGTGATGTCGCTGGCGACGCTGGCGGGAGCGACATCGGCGGCGGTGGGCATTTCGCTACTGGCCGTCTACGGCGGCGCGCCCGATGCGTATGCCGTGTTCGCCGCCGGTACGTGGCTGCTCGTGGTCGTCGGTCATCGCGACAACATCCAACGGCTGGCCGCCGGGACCGAGCGTGTGCTCTCGATGGGCAGGTCGACGTCGTGAGAGTGATGGTCGTCGGAGCGACATCCTGGGGCTGCACGCTCGCCATCTGCTCCCTGCGCGCCGGCAACGAAGTCGACGTGCTCTGCAGGACCGAGGACGAGGCCGCCGAACTCTCCGCCGCGCGAGAACATCGGCGACTGCTGCCGGGCATCGCGCTGCCGGAGGGACTGACGTTCCGCTCGGACGCGCAGGGACCGGCTCCCAGGGTCGTGATCTGGGCGACGCCGTCGCAGCGATTACGCGAAAACCTGCGCAGCGTGCTGCCCATGCTGACGCCGGGCGACACAGCGCATGTTTCCGCAGCCAAGGGGTTGGAGCAGGGATCGCACCTGCGCATGACCGAGGTCCTGACGCAGGAACTGGATCTGGCCGGTCGTGAGGCGCGGGTCGGAGCGGTATCGGGACCGAACATCGCGAGAGAGGTCGCGCGAGGTCTTCCCGCGACCACCGTCGTCGCGTCGGCCGCGGCATCGGATCGCGAGCGGTTGCAGTCGGCGCTGAACTCGCCCTCGTTCCGGGTGTATACGAACGAGGACGTCGTCGGGGTCGAACTCGGCGGTGCGCTGAAGAACGTGATTGCGATCGCTGCCGGTATCGCGATTGGCCTGGATATCGGCGACAACGGGTGCGCGGCGTTGATGACTCGCGGTCTGTCAGAAATCGCGAGGCTGGGCGTCGAGCTGGGCGCGCAACCCTCGACCTTCGCGGGCTTGGCCGGCCTCGGCGACCTGCTGGCGACCGCCAACAGTCCCCGATCGCGCAACCGGACGCTCGGCGAGCGAATCGGCAGCGGGATGACGCTGGCCGAGGCGATGGCCGGCAATCCGCACGTCGTGGAGGGAGTCGAGACGACCCGCGTCGTGTTGGAGGTGGCCGAGGCGCTCGATGTCCCGATGCCAATCGCCGAGGTCGTCTCGCGGGTGCTGTTCGAGGGACTGGAACCGCGACAGGCGATCCGCGTGCTCATGGAGCGCGCCCCGACGATGGAGGGCTGATGACGTCTGCAAACGGTCACCAGGATGCGGCCGAACCGGTCGATGGCCTGCGCCGCGTCGTGGCGGCGATCGCCTCGGGACAGGTTGAGCTGGAACCCGAAGATTTGCACGCAGTGTCGCGGCTGCGCGGCGGCTCGGCCTCGATCGTTCGGGAGCACATGGCGGCCATGGACGAAGAGGGGCGGTTCGCCTTGCTCGAGCGTCTGCGACAGATGGCGACCGATTTCGGCGGCTACGACTTCACGGAAGTCTTCAGCGCGATGACCGACGATGACGACAATGCCGTACGAACCGTCGCCGTGAACGGACTGGCGCTGTGCGAAACGGCCGGCGCGACCCAGGCGCTGCTCCGCGTTGCTCGATCGGTGGAAGAGGAAGACGATGTCCGCCGTGAGGCGGTCACAGCGCTGGGCGAGTTGGCGTTGCGAGTCGAGCTCGGCTGGGCGGCGAGCGAAGCGGCCGACGATGTGGTTGGCGCCCTGCGAGGAATCGCGGAGGACGAGATGGAGCACGAGGACGTCCGCGCGGCCGCGCTGTCCGGCGTTGGTGTGGTCTCGGAGGAGTGGGTCGGACCACTGATCGAGGCGGCCTTCTACAGCGACACCGCCGCATTGCACCTGGGCGCGGTGGAGGCCATGGGCCGCAGCGCGGACGAATCATGGCTGCCCGTCCTCGAAGGCTCATTGGTCGCAGAGGACGAGGACGAGCGGCTTGCCGCCGTCCAGGCGATCGGCGAGATCGGCTCCGAAGAGGGCGCGCCGATGCTGCTGGAGCTGTTTGACGATCCCACGTCGACGGAAGAGCTGATCCGCAGCGCAGTCGCCGCGCTGGGCGAGATCGGCTCTGAGGAAGCGCTGGAGGAGTTGGCCCAGTTGCGCACCCATCCCGACCCGTCGGTGCGAGAGACCGCGCAGGCCGCCCTCGATTCCGCGCAGGTGATCGACGACTTCGACGACCTCAACGCAGACGGACGCGTGGCCGGCTGGCGGGACCTCTAGCAGGCCGCTGAAGTCGCCCAAACCTCCCGATCCTCGTCATTCCAGGCGGAGCCCGGAATGTCGGGAGTGACGGTCTGAGAGTTTGCAGCGCCCTGTTCAGCCGACTGGCGGAACGCGCCGGACCCTCTGATAGATTGGAAATCGTTGAGTGAATTGACGAGGAGCAGAGGCGTGCGGAGCCGAAACGATCGCCGTCGGAAACCGGGAAACAGACACCACAACGGTTCAAACAAATCCATCAAGAAGGGAATCGCAGTTAGCGCGGGCGGAGTCGTCTGGCGCGAGGCCCGCGCCGAGGGCGAGGTAGAGATCGTGCTGGTCCAGACGCCGGCGCGGCGCTGGTCGCTGCCCAAAGGGACGCCCGAGAACGGGGAGAAGCTGGTCGACGCAGCCTTGCGCGAGGTGTCGGAAGAGACCGGCTTGCAGGTGGCGGTGGACGAAAAGATCGGCGTGATGCGCTATTCGTTCCCGGGCGAGGAAGCGCGCATCGAGAAGGCCGTGCATTTCTGGCTGATGCGCCCGATCGGAGGCTCGTTCGAGCATCACGACGACGAGCACATCGACGTTCGCTGGGTCGGCCTGGGCGATGCGATGCGGATGGTCAGCTACCGCAACACCACGTCGTTGCTCGAGGACGCCGCCGTGCTGCTCGATCGGCGAGTCGGGCCTGCGCAAGGCTGACGAGCCGTTTACCCTACGCCCGTCGAGACACGCAGATGTGGAAGTCGGGTACAGCGCGATGGTGACCAGTCAGGCTGATGTCGTCGCCTCAGGCGAATTGGTTCTGCTCCGCCGCAAGCGGATTGAAGATGCTGAGCTCGACTGGGTCTGGCGCACCGATCCGGAACTCGCCGAACTCGACGCGGCCCCAGTCAGTCCGCTGACCTTCGAGCAATTCCGCAACCAATACGCCTGGCAGCTTCGCTCATCGCCCGTCTATCGCTCGACCTTCGCCGTCGAGACGCTCGACGATCCGCGGCACATCGGCAACGTGATGTACTACAACACCGATTTCCAGCGCCGGGAAACCGAACTGGGCATCCTGCTCGGCGATCGCACGACCTGGAACGGCGGATACGGTCGCGAGGCGGTCGGTCTGTTGATCGACTACGTCTTCACCAACACGTCGTTGACGCGCGTCTATCTGCACACGTTGGATTGGAATGTGCGAGCGCAACGAGCCTTTGCCGCAGCCGGATTCCGAGATTGCGGACGCGTCCGTCGGGGGCGCCAACGATTCCACCAAATGCACGTGCTCAGAGAGTGGTTCTGGAATCGCGAGTATCAGCGTCGGGGCATGCGTCGCTGAGTCCCACGCGCACGGCTATTCCGGTCCCCTCTCCCGCAGGGAGAGGGTTAGGGTGAGGGCCATCGGTGGTTCCGATGAAAGGCGACGACCAAGGCTTGGCCGCATGGACTTACAGCAACACTGACTAACTCGTCATTGCCGCGCTTGCCGCGCCAATCTCGACCTTCGACACCGACGAAGGTGCGCCTTTCAGCGAGGTACCCGCGACAAGCGCAGAAGCAACGGTGTTCCTTGGCCCGTGCATGGCCCATGCGAACATGACTTTGGGTAGCGACCAAAGGCGCGGACCCTCACCCCAGCCCTCTCCCAGAGGGAGAGGGAGTTGTTAAGGCCGCGGCGGCTAGCCGCGGCTGGGGAGGAGGACAGTGCCGGTGCCGGGGGTGCTGACCGAACCGTCGGCGCGGACGCCTTCGATGTTGAGCTCAACGAAGTTGCGCTCGCCCTCGGAGTACTTCCGGGTGACGGTACCGCGCAGCATGAACTTGCGTTCCTGCGCCGATTCGCGACCCTGGGCGGCGGGGTCCATGCCTCGGTAGGAGCACTGGACTCGCTTGACGGAGCCCTCGGGGCCGGCGAAGCGCCAGAGCAACTCGCCCAGGAAGGCGTGCTTGAGCGCGCCGTGGACGATGATGTCGTCGAGGCCCGTGTCCTGCGCGTAGCTTGTGTCGTAGTGAATCTGATAGAAGTCGCCGGAGCCGGCGGCCCACTGGACGAGCTGCTGGCTGGTCGGATTCTTCTCGAGCTCGGGAATGCTGTCGCCGACTTCGATGTCCTCGAAGTAGATCTGGTCAGGTACCGCGTCTGACATGTGGGCTCTCCTTACTGCTGTGTTGGATTGTAGCGAGAGGGTCGTCGGTTAGCTGCCCGGCGCGGGATAGGAGATGCCCGTGCCGCGCGAGACGGCGACGACCTTGCCGTCCTGGTTGGTGTAGGTGGTTTCCGACACCTGGATCAGCATCGGCACGCCCAGCGCGCCGCTCCAGCGCTCGTTGAGCTGCGCCAACGCGGTCGCCGAGGTGAGCGTGTCGCCGGCGCAAATCTGCTCGCCGGTGTACTCGATGTCGGTGCCGCCATTGAGCACGAGCGGATACGGGGAGCGGAAGCCGCCTCCGCCGCGACGCCCGCCGAAGGTGGGGTCCGAGTCGGCCGGGTTGTAGATCGGCGTACCGAGATAGCCCGGAGGCGCCGGCAAGCTGCGGAAGCCGCGCTCGCGCGCGACCGCTTCGTCGTAGAAGACCGGGTCGACGTAGCCGACCGAGCGGGCGAACATGCGCACGCTGGTGGTGGTCAATTCACTGACCGTCTCCGGTCCCTTGACGCCGATCAGGGCGCGCATCTCGTCGGTGACGACCGACTCAAATTCCTGGTCTGGCATGAGTCCCCTTTCTCCGTGCTGGGTCGTTTTCGCTGCGGAATCTAGTCGGCGACTGCGACTCCGCCGATGACAAACTTACGCGGCCGCGATGGAATCGCGAACTCTTCCATGGTGGCCATATCGACGGCGCAGAAGTTGCCGAGCTTCAGTTCGCGCACGAGGTCCTGCCAGGATTCGATCGAATCGGTCTCGAACCAGGTCGCGACCTTGCCGATGTCGTGGACGGCGTGCGAGTCGGTACCGGCAGTGCCGTTCATGCCCGAGGCGGCGGCGAGATCGGCGGAGAAGCGATTCTCGCGGTCCTTGCCGCGACCGTTGAGGATCTCCAGCGCGATCACGTGCTCCATCGCAGGACTGTTGAGCGCCTTCTCGACGGCCATGTCCCACTCTTCCTGGTTGTCCTTCCAGGCGATCTGCCGCCGGTACGGGTGGGCGAAGACCAGCGCCCCGCCGCGCTCGTAGACATGTTCGGCGAGCCGCTCGACGCGGTGCATCCCAAAGACGTACTTCTCCATACCCCAGGCCAGGATGTGCCCAGGATCGGTTGAAACCTCACAGCCCGGAATGACTATGGTGCCAATCTCCTCGGCGATCTGCTGCGCTTCGTCCGCGGGCCAGAGGGCGTCGTGCTCAGTCAGGCAAATGGCGTCGAGGCCTGCGTCCTTGGCCCGCTGCGCGAGGTCCCTGGGGTCGAGCACCGAGTCGTGCGAGCGCGGCCACGTGTGGTTGTGAAGGTCAATCAGCATACGGACGCCTAACCGGTGAGTTGGATAGCGCTGGTCATAGTACCAGTATCGGCGGCTTCGCCCAACGGTGCCGCCGATCGTCCCATCCGAGGCGCCTCAGTGGCGCCTCCGATCGGCCCGATGTTTGAGCGAGTTGAAGCTGGTGCATATACTCCCTCAGAGCCACCCGCCACAGTCGGCGGGAGCGTGATGCGGAGTGGGGCTGATCCAGATGGACAATGTCCTGGAGCAGTATGCGCACCTCGGCATTTTGCTGATCTTCGCCGCGATCTTCCCGTCGATCCCGTTGGTCGCCTCGTGGGCGATGTTCAAGTTCGGTTTGCGTCCGCGGCTGCCCAACGCGATCAAGTCGGACACGTACGAGTGCGGCGTGGAAACCGAAGGACCAACCTGGGTCCAGTTCAACTTCCGCTACTACCTCGTGGCGCTGATCTTCGTGCTCTTCGACGTGGAAGTGATTTTCCTCTTCCCGCTTGCCGTCGCGCTCGACTCGGTCGTCGTGACCGGCATGGTCGCGGCGCTGATCTTCATCGCGGTCCTGTTCCTCGGTCTGGTCTATGAGTGGCGTCGGCAAGCACTGGAGTGGCGCTGAGATGACCAGCCGATACGACGCAACGGCGGCGATGGAGATCGTCAACGCAAGCGCGCCCGGTGCGGCCTGCGTCGACGACGGCGTGCTCTTCCTCGACCCCGTTCAACTCGCCGACTCGATCCGCACCCTGCGCGACGCCGAAGACAGCGACCTGATCTTCCTCTGCAATCTGACCGCAGTCGACCTCGAGTTGCACTTCGAAGTCGTCTATCACCTGCAATCGCTGGACCACAATCACATATTGCAGGTCAAGGCGCGCATCGACGACCGCGAAGACCCATCGCTGCCCACACTGACCGGCGTCTATCACGGCGCGCACCTGCAGGAGCGCGAGGTCTACGACCTCTTCGGGATCCGCTTCGAGGGTCATCCCGATCTGCGCCGCATGTTCCTCTGGGAGGGCTTCCCGGGGTACCCGTTGCGCAAGGACTTCCTGCAGATGCCCGGTCAGATCCGCGCCGGACTGCCGGGCTTCCCGCACGAAAGCCAGGAGAACGCCTGGCCGGTCCCGGGCAGCGTGCCCCAGCGTCCGATGCACCCCAACGATCCGCAAGGCCCCGGCGATCTCGCCGTGACCGAAGAAAGCGAGGATGCGTCGTGACCACTTCCGACGACACTCGCCTGACGATGCAGGAGGACTCGCATCTCGCGATGCAGGGCACGATCGACGCACTGACCACCGGCGACGGCTCCGAACCCGTCGTGGTCAACCTGGGTCCGCAGCATCCGTCGACGCACGGCGTGTTCCGGCTCAAGGTCACCCTCGACGGCGAGATCGTCAAGGACGCCGAGATGCGCATCGGCTATCTGCATCGCTCGATGGAAAAGCTGGCCGAAGAGCGCACCTACACGCAGAACATTCCCTTCACCGACCGGATCGACTACCTCGCCGCGATGTCCAACAATCTCGCCTACTGCCTCGCGGCCGAGGAACTGCTCGGCGTCGAGGTGCCCCCGCGCGCCCAGGCGATCCGCGTGATGTTCGCCGAGCTGCAGCGGGTGGCCTCGCACGCAATGGCGAACGGCACGTTCATCAATGACTGCGGCGCCTGGCACACGCCCCTGTTCCACATGTTCCGCGACCGTGAGCGCGTGCTCGACATGTTCGAGATGACCTGCGGCGCGCGGCTGACCACGAACTACATGCGCATCGGCGGCGTCGCCTTCGACCTGCCCGACGAACTGCTGCCGACGCTGGAGCAATTCCTCGCGGATATGCCTGAGAACATCGCCAACTACGAGGCGCTACTGCTCGAGAACGAGATTCTGCACGCTCGCGCTCGCGGCATCGGCGTGATCTCGCCCGAAATGGCGATTAACTCGTCGCTCTCCGGTCCCGTCTTGCGTGCGACCGGCGTGCCCTGGGACCTGCGCAAGGCGAATCCCTACTGCGGCTACGAGGACTACGACTTCGATGTGCCGGTCGGCGAGCAGGGCGACTGCTTCGACCGCTTCCTCGTGCGCATGGCCGAGGTCAAGGAGAGCCTGAAGATTCTGCGCCAGGTGATTGACACGCTGCCCGACGGTCCCTACCTCGCCGACCTGCCGCTGCACGCGCGACCGGAACCGGGCGAATCGTATGCCCGCGTCGAATCGCCGCGCGGCGAGTTAGGCTTCTATCTCGTCTCCGACGGCGGACCGGCTCCGTACCGGTTCCACTGCCGGCCGCCTTCGTTGATCAATCTCACCGCGCTCAAGGAAATGTCGGTGGGCGGTACGCTGGCGGACGCGATCGTAACGCTGGGTTCGATCGACATTGTGGTGGGAGAGATTGACCGATGACCGATCTCACCGGCCTCGCGAGCGTCCTGGGCGCGTGGTACGACTTCCGCGACCTGAACAACCTGCAACGGTTGATCACGGAATGGATCGCGGATTGGGGTCCCGAATGGCTCGCCTCGCTCGTCACAGGCATTCTGGGCGCGCTGGGCATTCTCGGCGTCATCGGTCCGACGCTGCTGATCCTGATCTGGGTCGAGCGCAAGGTGATCGCCCGCTTCCAGCAGCGCTACGGTCCGAATCGCGTCGGACCCAAGGGACTGCTCCAGCCGGTCGCCGATGCGGTCAAGCTGATTCTCAAGGAACAGCTCGCGCCGCGAGCCGCCGACAAGCTGATCTTCTTCCTGCCGCCGGTGCTGATCTTCGTTCCCGGCATCCTGATCTGGGGCGTGTTGCCGTTCGGTCCACAGATGTCCGTGGCCGACCTCAATGTCGGTGTGCTCTTCCTGCTGGCGGTATCGGGCACCGGAGTCCTCGTGCTGTTCATGGCCGGCTGGGCCTCGAACAACAAGTACGCATTGTTCGGCGCGATGCGCGCCGTGGCGATGTCGATTTCCTACGAAGTACCAATGGTGCTCGCGCTGCTCACGCTGGTGGTCTTCTCCGGCACGATGTCGGTCAACGGGATCGTCCAGTGGCAGCAGCAGGAGGACGTAATCTTCATCCTGCTCTTCCCGCTCTCGGCGATCGCCTTCTTCTTCGCCGCATCGGCCGAGCTGAACCGGACGCCGGCGGATATCTCCGAGGCCGAGTCGGAAATCGTAGCCGGGTATCACACCGAGTACTCCGGGATGCGCTTCGGCCTGTTCTACGCCGTCGAGCTCGGCAACACGCTGGTCGTCTCGGGCTTCATCGCCACGTTCTTCCTCGGCGGCTGGTGGCTCTGGGGCCTTGACCAGTGGGTGCCGAGTTGGATCATCCTGCTGGTCAAGACCGGCGCGGTCTACTTCCTCCTGATCTGGACACGCGGAACATTGCCGCGACTGCGCGTTGACCAACTCATGGGCTTCTGCTGGAAGGCGCTCGTGCCTGCGACCCTGCTGTTCGTCGTGGTCGCCTTTGTTGAACGCACCTTGCTCATCTCCGAGGGCTGGGACACGACGATCGCGCTGCCGATCATGGCCGTGTTCAACATCGCCCTGACGCTCGGCGCGGTCATGCTCTTCGCTCGCGTTGCGCGACCGGCGCCGCTGCGACGGCCGGCGCGGATCCGGATGGCCGGTTCCGACATCGGCGGGCTGCGAGCCGCGCGCGAAGTGGCTGCGCGGCGCGAGGAACCGCAATTCCAGGTGGGCGGCGACTAACCATGAGCGACTTCGGCTTCCACCTCGCATTCTGGTCGCTGGCGCTGATGACGCTGGGCGGCGCATCGATGATCATCATCAGCCGCAACCTGATCCACGCCGTGATCTGGCTGGTCATGTCGATGCTCGGCGTCGCTGGCCTGTACCTGACCCTCTCGGCGGAGTTCATCGCCGTGGTGCAGGTCCTGATCTACGTCGGCGCGATTTCGGTGCTGATGCTCTTCGCGATCATGCTGACTCCCCGCGCCGAGCGGGATAACTCCCAGACCAAGACCGCCATTCCGGCGGGATTGGTCGTGATCCTGGTGATGATCGCGACGCTCTGGGTCGCGGTCGACACCGATTGGGGCGCAGTGCGAGAAGCGGCGCTCTCCGAGCAGGCGCGATTGATCGGCGAGAGCCTGATCAAGCACTACATCCTGCCCTTCGAGATCGCCGCAATCCTGCTGACCGCCGCGCTGGTCGGCGCGATCGCCCTGGCGCGGCAGGACGACGAGGATGCCGCCGTCCATGCGGCCTCGCTGCAGGCCGAGCTGGACGGCGAAGGCTCGGTCGATCCGGTCGACGTGGTGGACCCGCCCCTGGCGTCCGATAGTGAGGCCGGTTCATGACCATTGGACTCGAGCACTACCTGGTCTTGGGAGCGCTGCTGTTCTGCATCGGCTTCTTCATCGCGCTCTCGAAGAAGAACGCAATCGGGGTGCTGATCGGCGTCGAGTTGATGCTCAACGCGGTCAACCTCACGCTCGTCGCGTTCTCGCGCTTCGGTTCGGCCGAGGTTGCGCTCTCGACGCAGGTGTTTGTGGTCTTCATCATCGCCGTGGCGGCGGCGGAGGTCGCGGTCGGACTGGCGCTCGCGCTGGTCGTCTACCGCAACCGGCAGACAATCTCGGTCGATCGCACGACCTTGTTGAAGGGCTGACATTGGCATGTGGGCCCCGCTGATGACCGCGCCGAATCGCTACGTGGCCGAAACGCTGCGCGAGTTGTTGTTCGCCGAAGGCGTATCGGTGCGCTTCGTGGTCGAGCCCGACCGCAAGGATGAGGGCGACTTCGCGCCGGTGATGCTCTACGTGCCCGACTCGAAGACCCACGTGGCGCGGGAAATCCTGGGGAAGGTGTAGCGGCGTGTCCGAGACGATCTTCTGGGTCATCCTCTTCCTGCCGCTGACCGCGTTCGCGTTGGCCGGGATATCCGCGCTCAACCAGAATCTGCAGCGCCAGATCCCCGAGTGGGACCCCAAGTACCCGCGCTCGTGGAAGCCAATCGCCGACCAGTTCTGCGGCCCGCGTCTGGCCTCAACCCCGCTGATCATCGCGCTCGCCGTCGCCTTCCTGCTGGCCGTGATCAACCTGATCGACTCGATCGGCCTGCGCGGATTGCCGCTCGACATCGGCACGCACGAGCTGTTCACGGCGGGTGAGTTGGTCGTCAACGTCGGCATCCGGATTGACGGTCTGACCTCGGTGATGCTGGTCGTCGTGACCGGCGTTTCGTTGCTCGTCCAGGTCTACTCGACCGGCTATATGGACGGCGACCACGGCTATCGCCGCTACTTCGCCTTCATGGCGCTGTTCACGACCTCGATGCTGGGACTCGTCCTGGCCGACAATCTGCTGATGCTCTTCGCCTTCTGGGAGCTGGTCGGTCTGACCTCGTACCTGTTGATCGGCTTCTGGTTCCACCGGCCGGCCGCCGCGGCCGCCGCGAAGAAAGCGTTCCTGGTCACCCGCCTCGGCGACCTCGGCATGCTCGCGGCGATGATCCTGATCTACAGCAAAACCGGCACGCTCGACATCGCCGAGATCAACGCGCTCGCCGATCACGGCGCAGAGGCGGGGATGTTCGCGTTCAATGGCCTGTTGATCGGCCAGACTGCGATGACCCTGTTCGGTCTGGGACTGATCGCCGGCGCGGTCGGCAAGTCGGCGCAGTTCCCGCTGCACATCTGGCTGCCCGACGCGATGGAAGGCCCGACACCGGTTTCCGCGCTGGTCCACTCGGCCACGATGGTCGCCGCCGGCGTCTACCTGCTGGCTCGATTCTTCCCCGTGATTCACGCCTCGTCGACGGCATCCGACATGATCGCCTGGATCGGAGCCGGCACCGCGCTCGGTGCGGCGATCCTCGCGCTGGTCCAGGTCGATATCAAGCGCGTGCTCGCCTATTCCACGATCTCGCAGCTCGCCTACATGATGTTTGCGATCGGAATCGGAGGATACGCCGCAGCGGTCTTCCACCTGATGACGCACGCCTTCTTCAAGGCGATGCTCTTCCTCGGCTCAGGCTCGGTGAATCACTCGACCAACACCTTCGACATGCGCAAGATGGGCGGTCTGCGGACGCTGATGCCGATCACCTTCATCACGTTCATGATCGGCACGCTCTCATTGGCCGGGATCATTCCCCTGTCAGGCTTCTGGTCCAAGGACGAGATTCTGATCGAGGCCTGGGATCACAACAAGGGCGTCTTCGTCCTCGGCTTGCTGGCCGCCGGACTCACCGCCGCTTACATGGTGCGCGCCGTCTACATGACGTTCTTCGGCGAGTACAAAGGCGGCGAGGAAATCGCCCCGGGCGAGCACGGCAACGAAGATCCGTCGCATCCCCACGAGTCGCCGCGCAGCATGACTACTCCGTTGATCATCCTCGCTGTCATCTCAGTGGTCGCAGGGTTCCTGACCTTCGGCGGCGAGTTCCAGACCTGGGTCTACGGCGCGCTGCCCGAGCCGCACGATGGCAAGTTCCACTGGAGTTGGGGCATCTTCCTCGGCTCGACCGCGCTGGCGCTGGTTTCCGGTTTCGCCTCGTTTGCCTTCATTCATCACCGCGACCGCATTCGCTCGCTCGGAATCGGCGGCATCTGGCCGATTCCCGAAGCGCAGAAGTTCGCGACCGAACTCTTCTACCTCGACGCGCTGGGCGAGAAGGTCCTGGCCCGGCGCGTGTTCTACCAGGGCATTGCCCGCGTCTCGGCCTGGTTCGACGAAACTATCGTCGACGGCGTCGTCAATCGCGCCTGGCGCGAGGGCCTCACCGTTTCGTCTGCTGCCCGGTTCGTCCAGAACGGCTGGGTACAGGCGGGCACATTGTCAATCGGACTCGGCGGCATGATCATCTGGATCGCCGTCGTGTTGTTCTAGGAGCGGGTGATGGATCCGGGATTTCCTGTCCTGTCGCTGCTGATCTTCCTGCCCCTCCTGGGCGTGTTGCTGATCGCCCTGCTGCCGGGCAAGCACACGCCGACGCAGTGGCTGGTTCAAAACGCGCCCGGCAATCCGTCCGACTATCCCAAGTGGATCGCGCTCGGCATCTCGCTGGGAGCCTTGATCATCGCGCTGGTGATGTTCATCATCTTCGACCGCTCGGTCTCAGGCTTCCAGTTCATCGACGAGTTCGACTGGATTTCGGCCGAGGCGGTCGGCTTCAACGTCAAGTACGCCTTCGGCGTCGACGGACTCTCGATGCCGCTGGTCCTGCTGACCGCCTTCCTCTCGGTCGTCGCGGTGCTGGTCTCGTGGCGCATCGATCTGCGCACCAAGGAGTACTTCGCCTGGTTGCTGGTGCTCGAGACGTCGGTGCTGGGCGTCTTCACCTCGCTCGACCTGATCTTCTTCTTCCTCTTCTGGGAACTCGAACTGATCCCGATGTTCCTGCTGATCTCGATCTGGGGCAGCGGCAACCGCAACTACTCGGCGCTCAAGTTCGTGCTCTACACGATCTTCGGCTCGGCCTTCATGCTGGTCGGATTCCTGGCCCTGGGCGTCGCCGCCGACACGTTCGACATCCGCGAGATCCGCTCCGACGCGATCGCCGCGGCCTTCCTGCCCGCGCCGGTGATCTTCGCCTTCATCCTGATCGCCTTCTCGATCAAGCTGCCGGTCGTGCCGCTGCATACCTGGCTGCCCGACGCCCACACCGACGC
>DAOUKQ010000106.1:0-20868 GCA_034421135.1 Dehalococcoidia bacterium | reverse complement strand
GAGTTCCAGGGCGAGATCGTCCACGACTTCCCCGGAGGCGAGTGGCGCCGAGTCCAGAAGCCGCACGGCTACAAGTGGATCCTCGTCAACGGCGAGGTCACGATGCAGGACGGTCAGGAAACGGGCGCGACCCCCGGCAAGCTGCTGCGTCACGGTCGGGGGTGATGGAGAGGCCTGACTGTTCATGCCGTCGCGATAAGGTGGCGGTATGGACAGTTTCTCCAAGGGGCAGGTTGATCGGCTTGGCTCACGGCTGCGCCGTGTCGAGCCTACGAGCCCGGGCGACGCGGGGATGTACGTGGACTGGAGCGCTAGCTTCGAAGACTCCTTACGCGATGTGGAGTCAATCGTGGTCCGTGCGGCAGAGCGTGCGGATGTGTCTCTGAGCGAACGGACCGGCCGAATCAAACAGCTGTTTTCGGTTATCGCCAAACTACGTCGAATGCCGACGAAGCTGT
Source organism: Dehalococcoidia bacterium (assembly GCA_034421135.1). Classification (GTDB taxonomy): domain Bacteria; phylum Chloroflexota; class Dehalococcoidia; order Bin125; family Bin125; genus Bin125. Next base: position 20,410 of record DAOUKQ010000106.1, on the reverse strand, counting down.
CCGGCTTGGACGATATCGCTGGCGTACGTGCGGTGATGCAGTCCGACAGAGATGTCAATGCTCTGGTGTTGCAGTTGGCGACCGCCCAGGTCAAACGAGTCAGAGACTATCGCGAGAGTGACCGAAACGGATACCGCGCGGTCCATTTGACGTTGCTGAGCGATTCAGGCAAGTCAGTCGAGCTGCAGTTGCGGACTGAGTTGCAACATGCTTGGGCCGGGCTGAGCGAACGCCGAGCTGCTGTAGTTGATCACGCTGTGAAATACGGAGGCGGCCCCCCAGAGGAACAAGAATGGCTACGGGCGATGTCTGATCACGGCAGATTCTTGGATCTCTGGCGTGTCCAGCACGAATCAAAATGGGCCGCGGTCACCTTCCGGTCGGCTGCCTTTGAGCCGAGCGAGAAGCCGGCTCTTTCGCGCGCCTTTGAGGAAGAGGAGCGCTTCTTGCAGGAAGGTGTAGAACGATTCCTTGAGAGTTGTCGGCTATTCTCGAGGTTGAAACGGTGACGAACGTGCCCTACTTTCTCCTCTACTACGACAACGACGAAGATCGCGCGACCGTGTGCCAATTCGACGACCGCGCGGCAGCCTATGACGCACTTCGTGAGGGAACGATCGCCAAAGAGCCTGAGGACGAGTTGGTGCTCTTCATCACCGACTCCGAGGCGACCCTGCGTCGCACCCACCCGCGCTATTTCTACACCGAGATAGAGATGGTTGAGCAAGCGGCTGAGCGAATTCTCAGCAAGTATCGCGATGCCGACCTGGTTGCCGACTAACGCGACCAGGTGCCTGACGCCGCCCGTCGTCCCCGATGCGTCCACCCGCAGTTACGGCCTGATGATCCGCTTGGGACGCTCGGCGATTCGCTTTAGCATTGGCTGGGCGGCGTCGATGAACTTGAACGCGATTCGGCGCGTGTCCCTGGGATCGATCAGATCGATCACATCGAAGTTGTGGGCCGCCTTCATTGGACTTCTCAGCCTCAGCAGCCGATTCTCGATCATCTCGCGGTGCGCCTCGGGATTCTCGGCCGCCTCGATCTCGCGTCGATAGGCGGCGGCGACGCCTCCCTCGATCGGGATGCCTCCCCATTCGCCGGCGGGCCAGCCGAAGCGGAGGTTGACGCCGAGCGGTTCGCCCATGCTGTTAGGCGCGTCGGCGGCGACGCCGTAGCTCTTGCGGATGTTGAACTCGACCTTGGGCACCTTGGCCTCGTAGGCAGCGATCAATGCTCGCGTGCCGCGGCGCATCGTCTGGTTCAACTCCGCCTGCGAGCCGAGCATGAATCCGGGCATGTCGAGGAACACCACCATGGGCAGGTTGAAGCCGTCGCAGAGGTCGACGAAGTGCGTGAACTTGTCGGCGGCGTCGCCGTTCATCGCGCCGGCCATCACGTACGGGTCACTTGCGACCACGCCGACGGCGTAGCCCCCGATCCGCGCGAAGCCGGTGATGATCGCGCCGCCCCAGTGCGGGCGCATCTCGAAGAACTCGCCGTTGTCGACAACCAGCTTCACCAGCTTGCGCGGGTTGTAGCCGCGCTTGCGGTTCTCGGGGATGATCCGCAGCAACTCCTCGACCCTTCGATTCGGGTCGTCACCGGTCTCGATCCGCTCCGTCACCTCGCTGGTGGTGTTGGGCAGGTATGAGAGGAACTGCTTGATCTGGTTGAACGCGTCCTCCTCCGACTCGGCCTCGTTGTCGACCTGGCCGCTCTTGTAGACGTGGACTTTCGAGCCGCCAAGCTCTTCCTTGTTGAAGGTTTCGCCGATGGCGCGGCGCACGACGGGCGGGCCTGAGGGGAAAATCTGCGACTGTCCTTTGATCATCACCGTGAAGTGGGAGAGCAGGGCAAACGCCGCCGGCGCGCCCGCGACGGAGCCCATGATTCCCGCCGCGACCGGCACCTTGTCGAGCAGGTTGAGATGTCGCCACCAAGTTTGACCGGCGGGCAGCGCCATGCGGCCCTCTTCCTCGTCGCGCTTGGCGCTGTGACCGACGCCCTCGATCAGCTGCACATAGGGCAACCCGTACTGTGCCGCGAGCGGGGTGGCGAACTGCGACGCGCCTTTCGAGATGTTGTGCGGCGATCCGCCGGAGATGGTGAAGTCGTCGCCGCCGATCACGATGTTGCGACCGTCGATCTGGCCCATGCCCATCACGAACGCGCCCGGCGTGAAGTCGCGCAAATCGCCGTTCTCGTCGTACTCGTAGCCGCCGACCAGCGGACCGGCCTCGAAGAACGAGTCGGGATCCAGGAACTGATCGATCCGTTCGCGGATCGTCAGCCGTCCGCCGCGATGCTGTCGCGCGACGCCGTACTCGCCGCCCATCTCCTGCGCGAGTTCCTTGATGTAGTTGATTTCGTCAATCGCGCCCTGCCAGTCCTGCCCCGGCTTCCATGATTCGCGATTCTGATCCACAGGCATATGTCGACCCCTGTCCGTTATCCGGCTCACGTCAGTCTAGTCTCGGCGCTCGTCTACCATGACCCCATCAGGAGCCGGCAGATGGTCACCACCGATCCCGAGTCCCCAGTCGATGTCAGCCCTATCGTGATCCGCGATATCGTCGTTGACGGGCAAAGGTTGGTGGCGAAGGAACCACTGCGGTTCGAAGTGAGCTACGACACGAAAGACCCAGAGCCGTTCTTCCTGCTCGAGGGACCCTTGGACATCATTCTGTTTGCCGAAACCAGAGAACTGCTGATTGATGTCCTGGAGGACGAGGTAGAGATTCTCTGGCGAGACTTCGCCGTTGGAGATCAGACCAGGCTTGATAGCAGTGCACAGCGCTTGGGCGCGGAGATGCGTCGTATGTTCTTGAAGGCTTCCGATGCCGCGTAAAGCGCGGCAGGTGGAATCTGCGCTACTCACGAAGGGGTTTCGGCGAGCAGACTCGAAGCATCGCAAGTGCCGTTACTACAAGAGCAACGGCGCGGAGACTGGCATCCGTACGTTGCTCTCTCACGGCGGCAATCGCGAAATCGGGGACTCACTGCTTGCCACCATGGCGCGCCAATGTCGACTGACGCGTCGCGAGTTCGAGCGGCTGATCGATTGTCCCTTGTCGCAAGAGCAATACGAGGGCCTGCTCCGGGAACGCGGACAGATCTGACTAGGGCGAGACGGCCGGGATCACTTCCGATGCGAAGGCGCGCAGAGCGTCCCAGTCCCAGGGCGGACGCAGCGTGATGTTGACCCGGTTGACGCCTGCCTCGGCAAAGGGCGTCAGCAACTCGATTGCCTCGTCCGGCGTGCCCAGGATCGCGCCGCGCTGACGGAAGGCGTCGCCGGCGGGGCCGAAGACCTCTTCGAAGTGCGCAACCGCCCTGGGCCGGTCGGCCTCGGTCGCGGCGAGATGGAAGGAGAGGTTCACGTCGCGCTTGATCGTCGACGGGTCGCGGTCGACTCGTTCGCACCATTCGTCGAGCACGCCGGAAAGCCGGTGGTACTGGTCGATGGTCAGATAGGGAGCGTTCCATCCCTGCGCGTATCGCGCGACAAGCTGAAGCGTCCGCTTCTCGCCCACGCCGCCGATCCAGATCGGCAGCGGCGACTGCAGCGGCTTCGGTTCGCAGAGAGCGTCGGTCAGGGTGAAGAATCGGCCGTCGAGGTTGGCCCGAGGCTCTTCCCACAGCGCCCGCAAGACCTGGATACCTTCCTCCAGTTTGTCGAGCCGCTTGCCCAGACGCTCGAAGGGGATTCCGTAGGCGGAGTACTCTTGCTCGTTCCAGCCGGCGCCCAGTCCGACATCGAGCCGGCCGTTGGAAAGCTGGTCAATCGTTGCCAGCGCATTGGCAAGTACGGCGGGGTGGCGGTAGTCCATCGCGATCACGCAGGTGCCGACGCGGACATGCTCGGTGTCGGCAGCCAGCGCGGCCAGTCCGGCCAGGCACTCGAGATAGGGTCCCTGCTTCTCGGTCATTGGCGACTCGTAGAAGTGGTCGGAGACGTCGACCCAGGTGAACCCGGCGGTGTCGGCCCAGCGCCACAGCTCGCGGCACTCGCCAATCGTGACGTTCTGCTGCACCAGGTGGATGCCGAATTCCATCGTCGAGCTCCAGATTCCAGTCAGTCCGCACGCGTTCGCCTATGTTGTCAGGCAAACGTCCGGTTGACCAGAGGAGCAGGCCATGACTTCTTCCCGGGACGAGGTGCTGCTGGAAGCTGAGTTCGACCGGCAGGTGATGGGCTACGGGCGCGTCGTCGTGTGCTTGTTCCTGATCGTGACGGTAGCGGGCATAGCGCTCATCCCGTTCTGGCTGATCTGGAGTGTTTCCTACCTGCCCAGGGCTCACGGGCGGCTGAGCGCGAGGCTGACAGCTTCATCGCTGGAGCTGACCAGCGGCGTCTACTTCCGCAGCGACAGCACGATTCCGCTCGATCGGATCACCGACGTCAAGCTCTACGACAACCCCCTCATGCGTCACTACGGCATTCAAGCGTTGAAAGTCGAGACGGCAGGGCGATCAGGAACGTCATCCTCGTCGGAGGGCTATCTGCCCGCCGTGGTCGACGCGGCGTCGTTCCGCGACGCGGTGCTGCGCCAGCGGGAGATTCTGCAGGACGGCGGTGCGCCGTCTGCCGCGTCGGCGACAGCATCGAGCGACAGCGAGCTACTGGTGGAGATTCGGGACTTGCTGCGGAGTATCGATTCAAAAACGTAGGCGTGTTCGGTCGGAGTGTGGGTGGGCCTTGCCTCCCTACCTCGGGAGAGTCGCGCAGAAGCCGCCGAAGCTAGGCTCCTCCCTTGGATACTTGCGCCTAAATCGCCAAAAGTTAACCCCCTCTCCCTCTGGAGACCTGCGCGTTAACCCGCTCCGGTCCCCTCTCCCGGCGGGAGAGGGTTAGGGTGAGGGCCCTCCGCGCCCCAGGCAGACCCCACGACCAGATACCGAGTGGAGGCCCCTCCCTCACCCCAGCCCCCCCCCCCCGCCTTCGCGGAGGCAGGCTTCTCCCAGAGGAGACCTGTGCGTAAACCCGAGCTTCAATGCGATGGCGCGCTCCTCCCAGTCCCCGACTTGTTCGGGGACCCGCTCGGCTCCCCGTCTCGTACCTGGTAGATGCCCGGTAGTGCCGAACGGGAACGGGTCCCCGAACAAGTCGGGGACTGGACCGGGTCGGTTTACGCGCAGGTCTCCAAAGGGAGAGGGGACCGGAACGAGGATTTAGGCGCCGGTCTCCTCCGGGAGAGGGAATGTGAGGACAATCAGCTCAGGCCCAGCTTCTCGGCCAGGCCGATGCGCTGGATCTTGCCGGTTGCGCCCTTGGGGATTTCGTCCAGGATCACGACCCGGCGCGGCGTCTTGAAGTCGGCGATCCGCTCTCCGACGAAGCGGCGGATGGCGCGCTCATCCGAGTCCTCGCCGTCTCTGAGCACGACGGCGGCGGCGATCTCCTCGCCGAGGCGGTCGTGGGGCATGGCGAAGGTGACGGCCTGGGCGACGGCCGGGTGTTGGAGCAGCGCTTCGTCGACCTCGCGGGGGGAGATCTTCTCGCCGCCGCGATTGATGATCTCCTTGAGCCGGCCGGTGATGGTCAGGTAGCCGTCGTCGTCGAGCACGCCCTGGTCGCCGGTGCGGAACCAGCCTCGCGTGTAGGCGGTGGCGTTGGCTTCGGGGTTGTTGCGATAGCCGTCGGTGACGTTGTCGCCGCGGATCACGACCTCGCCGCGTTGACCCATCGCGAGCAGCGCGCCGTCCTCGTCCATGATCGCGATTTCGGGACCCGCCGGTAGTCCGACGCTGCCCGGCTTGCGCTCGAGCGGTGGCAGCGGATTCGAGCTCATCTGGTGCGCGGCCTCGGTCATGCCGTAGGACTCGATCACCGGCGCTTCGAAGGTCTCCTCCAGCTCGGCCATCACGGTGGGCGGCAGCGAGGATGACGACGAGCGGATCAATCGGAGGTTGGTCTCCTCAAGCACGTCGGCGTTGCGTCCGGCGCGAGTCAGGATGAGCTGATGCATCGTCGGAACGGCGGTGTACCAGGACGGCTGCGCCTCGCGCAGCCAGCCGAAGACCTGCATCGCGTTGAAGCCCGGTGAGCACCAGGTGCAGCCGCCCGCGCCGACGCTGGCCAGGATGCCGGCCATCACGCCGTGAATGTGGAACAGCGGCATGATGTTGAGACAGCGATCCTCGGAGGTGAGCTGCAGCGTGTCGCGGATGTTGTGCGCGGTCGCCGTCAGGTTGCGCTGACGCAGCGGGACGATCTTCGGTCGCGACGTGGTGCCTGAGGTATGCAGCACGAGTCCCACATCGTCCGGTCCCGCCTCGCCCGGTCGTTCGGGCGTCCCGCTGATCTCTGCGGAGAGGTTGAACGAGCCGGCCGGGCTGTCGGACTCGGGCTGCAGTTCGATTAGAGGAATGTTCAGCCGCTGTGCGACCTCGCGCACCGGCGATTCGATGCCGTCCTGGACCACGACGGCTTTCCCTTCGAGGTCTTCGAGATAGAACTCGAACTCGTCGGCGCGGTAGCCGGGGTTGAGCGGCGCGGCGGTCGCAGCGTTCGCAACTCCAAGAAATGCGGCGGCCATTTCGGCGCCGTTGGGCAGCACGATGGCGATGCCGTCCTCGCGGCCGAGTCCGAAGCTGTTGAGCTGCTCGCCGGTGCGGGCGATCTGGCTGCGCAAGCCGTCGAAGTTGAGGTCGGGCCGGCCGGGCGCGCCCAGCGCCGAGGCGTCGCCGTCAATGGGGGCGAGCAGTTGGGAGATTGTCTTCGTCTGGGATCGGTTCTTCGCTGTCACAAGGTCTCCGGTGGGTGCCATCTGGTCATGATCAGGCGGTCAAATGCGCCACATGCCGCACAGCCTATTGGGAGACGGGCGGGAGATTGGTATCAACTGCTGCGTATACTTGGTCATGGAGAGGTGTCCGAGTGGCCGAAGGAGCCGATCTCGAAAATCGGTAGGTGCGGCGACGTGCCTCGTGGGTTCGAATCCCACCCTCTCCGCCAGTTTGTTCGTCGGCCAACCGTCTCCGGAGAGGTGCTGGAGTGGACGATCAGGCACGCCTGGAAAGCGTGTAGGGCTGCAAGGCCCTCGTGGGTTCGAATCCCACCCTCTCCGCCAGCAGTTGACTTTATTGAATCATCTGTTCTATTGTGGATAATCTGGAACAGAGGTGATTCTCCATGCAGCGTTCCAAGATCGAATGGACCGAGGCGACCTGGAATCCGGTCACCGGCTGCACGGAGATTAGTCCCGGTTGCGCCCATTGCTACGCCAAGACATTCGCCGAACGATTTCGAGGCGTCCCCGGGCACCCGTACGAGAACGGATTTGATCTCCAGCTCCGCCCTGGACGACTCGATCAGCCGCTGCGCTGGAAGAAGCCGCGGACGATCTTCGTCAACTCGATGAGCGACCTGTTTCACGACGACGTGCCGGATGAGTACATCCAACAGGTGTTTGAGGTGATGGAAGCGGCCGAACATCATCGATTTCAGGTGCTAACCAAGCGGTCGGAGCGTCTGGCGCAGATCGCGTCGAACCTACTCTGGCCTGAGAACGTCTGGATGGGGGTATCGGTGGAGAACCAGCGGTTTGTACACCGCGTCGATGACCTGCGAAGAGTTCCCGCTGCAGTGCGGTTTCTGAGCTGCGAACCGCTCCTAGGTTTGCTCGACCTGGACCTGCAGGGTGCTCACTGGGTTATTGCAGGTGGGGAGAGCGGGCCGGGGGCTCGCGCGATGGATCCCGACTGGGTGCGCGGCGTTCGCGATCAGTGCGCTGTGGCGAGTGTGCCGTTCTTCTTCAAGCAATGGGGCGCACACGATTGCGATGGACGCCGGGTCGGTAAGAAACGGGCGGGGAGCGTGCTCGACTCCAAACTGCACTGTGCAGTACCGAAGGACAACTTGGCGTTGTACTGACAAATGTCCAGCGACGTAGGTCAACCTGTCGTCACCTCGCTTAGCGAACGGCAATCTCATCGCGTGCGTACCAGGAGGGTGCTGGATTCGGCGAGATACCCGCGGCAAGCGCGGGTATGACGGTGATTCTGAGTGTCGAATCCGCAATCTGAGCAGGACCTAGTTCTCTTGCTCGCCGCGGCGGGATCGGTTGAACTTTTCTCGCTGCTCGGTTTCGGCTTGGGCGGCGGCGATGTCTCCGGCGATCTTGGCTTGCTGCCAGTTGGCCTCGTTGTCGGGCGCGCTGACGATGCGGCCGACGAGCGCGGCGATCACGCCCAGGAACAGCCCCCAGCGCATGCCTCTCCAGAAGCCCATTTCAATTGCCTCGCTCACGGAAACTGCCGCTGAGGACATCGAACATTCGCTGAATCCTCGAAGCGGTGGCGTAGGCGCGGATCACCGGTTCGGCGGCGGAGTCGCCCAGGTACTCGGCCGTGCCTTTGACCGTCTTGACGGTCTCCTGGGCGTTTTCGAGCAGCGGCGGGACCCCTTCCTGGAAGGTCTTGCGGGCGGCGCGGAGCAGGCGGACGCTGAGGAATCCGACGACAATCGTGGCGACGATCATCACGATCAGCGCAATCACGCTGAGCAGGCCGGCGATGACGATGACAATGTCGCGGATGTCGGTGATCGTGCTCAGCGGCATGACCTGAGCGTACCCTAAGCCGTCGATTCCACGGTGCCGCCGCCGAGCACGCGGTCTCCGTCGTAGAAGACGGCCGCCTGTCCCGGCGCGACGGCGCGGGCCGGCGTGTCCAGTTGCAGCCAGTCGCCGCTCAATGATGCGGGCAAGGGCTGCGAGCGGTAGCGGAGCTGGACATTGACGCGCTCGGTTGGCTCTGAGAGCCAACGGAGATCGGAAAGCCTGATGCGCTCGACCAGCAGGTCGTCAGCGCTGCCGACGGTGACGACGTTCGTGTCGGCATCGACGCCGGTGACGAAGCGGCGCTCGCCTCCACCGCCGGTCCCCAGTCCCTTGCGCTGTCCGATGGTGAAGTGCTGGACGCCCTGGTGACGGCCGACCTCACGACCCTCGGTGTCGAGCATCAGACCGGGGCGCTCCGCGACTTTCGCTGCGACCACGGCGCGATAATCGCCGCCCGGGACGAAACAGATGTCGGCGCTTTCGGGCTTGTCGGCAACGGCGAGCTGGTGGCGCTCGGCGACGGCTCGGACCTCGGACTTCTGCAATCCGCCGACCGGGAAGCGGGTCATGGCCAGCGCGTCTCGAGTCAGCGTGTAGAGGAAGTAGGACTGATCCTTGTCGCGGTCGAGTCCGCGCAGCAATTGCGGCGTTCCGGCGTCGCCGACCTCGGTGCGGGCGTAATGCCCGGTCGCGATCCAGTCGGCGCCGAGGGCGCGAGCGCGGTCGAGGAACGCGTCGAACTTGATGAAGGTGTTGCAGTTGAGACAGGGATTGGGCGTGCGGCCCCGCGCGTACTCGTCTATGAACTGGTCGACGACGAACTTGCGAAAGGGCCGTTCGAGATTGAGCGTGTAGTGCGGGATGCCGAGGCGCTGGGCGACGCGGCGCGCGTCGCCGATGTCCTCGATCGCGCAACACTGACTGCGGCCCGTGTAATCCTCCGGGCGCGCCTCGGTCCAGAGCCGCATGGTGATGCCGATCACCTCGTACCCCTGCTCGACCAGCAAGGCTGCGGCGACCGAGGAATCGACCCCGCCGCTCATCCCGACGACGACGCGTTCAGGCATGGACTCAGACACGGATTCAGACATGGGCGCTACCATGATCCACGTGACTACTCCAGCAGCGGAACTCGACCCCACCGCGCGGAGGCCCGTACGTACGACCAAGGAAGACGCCGAGCGGCTCGCCCGCGCGATCGTCGAACAGCTCGACGATCGGCAGGCCGAGGCGATCGTGCTGCTTGACGTCGGTCCTCACACCGATCTGGCCGATTACTTCGTGATTGCCACTGCGACCTCTCGCCGACAGTTCAACGCGTTCGAGGACTCGCTGCGGCATGTGCCCGACGCCGAGTTCCCGCGCCGGGAGGGCGGCTCCGAAGGCGGCTGGCTGTTGTGCGACTACGGCTCGGTGGTGGTGCATGTCTTCGACCGTGAAACGCGGGACTACTACGACCTGGACGGCCTGTGGTCGCAGGCGGACACGCTGCTGCGCGTCGAGTAAGCCTCGATCGACTTCTTCATTGTCAAGCTACTCGTAAATCCAGTCCTCGGCGTCGCGCGACCAACTGACCAGCTCGGAGTCGTCGAAGAAGAGAGCGAGTTCGCGCTCGCCCGACTCGGGCGAGTCGGAGCCGTGGATCACGTTGCGGCCCAGGTCGACACCGAAATCGGCTCGGATGCTGCCCGGCGTGGCGTCGAGCGGATTGGTCGCGCCCATCGTGTTGCGCACGAGTTGGACGGCATTGGCCCCCTCGAACCCGGCAGCGACGAGCGGCCCCGAGGTGATGAAATCGCGCAGGCCGGGGAAGAACGGCTTCTCGACGTGCTCGGCGTAGTGGCGGTTGGCGAGCGTCTCGTCCATCTGCATCAGCTTGAGGCCGATCAGCTTGAGTCCGCGTCGTTCGAGCCGGCCCAGCACCTGGCCAATCAGGCCGCGCTGGACACCGTCGGGCTTGACGAGGACAAGAGTGCGTTCGGTGGACATGGAAGACTCCGGGAAGGTTGTGTGCGATTGGGAAGTGTCGGACTACAGCGTATGACGGGTCGCCAAGAATCTCCGACGTCCAGTAAGCAGCAGGTTGCGTCTCGCAGATGACGTGCGGGTAGATCACAGCCTGGCGCCCTCTCCCTCGTGAGACCTGCGCGTAATCCCACTCCGGTCCCCTCTCCCGGCGGGAGAGGGTTAGGGTGAGGGCCCTCCGTTGTCCCGAGGAATCGCGACGACCAGATTGTGAACGCCGGACCCTCACCCCAGCCCCCCTGCCTTCGCAAGGGCAGGCTTCTCCCAGAGGAGACCTGCGCGTGATTCGCACTCCGGTCCCCTCTCCCAGAGGGAGAGGGGGTAAAGCCCCACGATTTACGCGCAGGTCTCAAGAGGGAGAGGGAGTAAAGCCCCACGATTTACGCGCGACTCTTCCGAGGGCTAGGGCCTGGAACGAGACCGCTATTGCGGCGGCGGTTGCGGGCCGATGGCTGGTTCTCTCAGATAGAGGGGTTCGAGCGCGGCCGGTGGGACTCCCTGACCATCCTGCAGCCGGCGCCAGCCGAGTTCGGCGAGGATGCCGGCTCTGCGCGTGTTGAGCGACGGCGGAGCGAAGGACCAGCCGGCGTCGATGACCGATGCCGCCGCATCCGCTTCCAGGCGTTCGGGTTCTCCGCAGATGATGCCGGCGCGACCGGCGAAGCGCCTGGCGTCGCCGAGCGCCCTCAGGAGTTCGAACTCCGCTCCCGTCTTGGGTGGTTCCAGGGCCTTCCAGCGATTCACCGGTCCCCAGAAGACCTGCCAGGCCCAGGCGCTGCGCGCCGCTCGGTGGATGGCGATAGCCAGGCCGGATCCGATCTGCTGATAGGCCTCGATTTCAAGCCGGCCGACGCCGACGCACTGGAGATCGAGCGCGACGGCAAGGCCCTGCGCTGCAGCCATGCCCGAACGGATACCGCCGTAGGCGCCCGGACCGACGTCGACGAAGACCGCCTCAAGCTGTTGTTTGACAATCTCGGTGTTGCCCGTCTGGCGGCAGACGAAGTCAATCATCGGCATCAGCGAGGGCGTGTGCCGGCGGCCTGATTCCCAGTTGATCTCGGTCAGCACGCGACCCTGATCGCTAATCGCGACGCTGGACTGCTCGCCGACGGTGTCGATTGCAAGTTCCATCAGCCGCGCACCGGGTCAAGCGCGGATGCGAGCTGGGCGAGCAGTTGCTCGGCGTCGTCGCCGCTGGCGCTGAGGGTGAGCTCGCGCGGGGAGGCATCGAGCTGGTCTTCGGCAACCTCGTCGGCCACCGTGGCAATCTGGACGTGGATGTGGTGCGCCGGCAGCGCCCCACGGCCCCGTTCTGGCCACTCGACGAGCAGCACCCCGCCTTCGGCGGCCTGGTCGAGGCCGAGTTCGGCGATCAGATCGAGATCGTCGAGCCGATACAGATCGGCATGACGCATCGGCAAGCGTCCGCCGAGGTGCTCGTTGACGAGCACGAAGGTCGGCGAGTTGACCACGGTCGGCGTCTCCAGCCCGCGGCCGACCCCCTGGGCGAACACGGTCTTTCCCGCTCCCAGATCGCCCTGGAGCAGCACCGTGGTCCCCGCGGGCGCGTCGCGGCCGACCGCTTCGCCGACGCGGCGTGTCGCCTCGGCGTCGTTGCAGGTCAGGCGGAGCGTGGCAGTCGTCGTTGGCATAGGGCCAGCTTATCGCCAGAGGGGTATTCTGAATCCATGGGAACCATTCATATCGCCAATTTCTTGCCGGTACCGGAAGATGCACTCGACATCGTGCGCGCGGTTGATCCGGGCGTTGAGATTCACAACGTCTCGCAGAACTTGATTCGACGGATGCGTGAGCCCAACCACCCAGGAGTCGACCGGGTGGCGGCCGAGACCGAGCGCCGCGAGATCCAGAACCGCGATCAGATCTGGTTCACATTCTTCAGCGGCGATCTGGCCAAGGAAGCCTCGGCCCTGAAGTGGATCTCGCTCGCATCCGCGGGCGCGAACCAGATTCTCGATCAACCGATCGGCGAAGGCGTGGTGATCACCAAGATGCCGGGCCTTGCGGCGCGGGTGATTGGCGAGTGGGTGATCGGCTTCATGCTGATGGACGCCAAGCGGATGATCTTCCACCTCGACTCGCACCGGATGGGCACCTGGGAACGATCGGAGCCTGACACGCTTGAAGGCAAGACAATCGGAATTCTGGGCTACGGAGCGATCGGGGCCGAGATCGCGCGGCTGGCCGACGGTTTCGGGATGCGTGTCGTAGGCATCCGACGCCGGGCGTCAGGCGACGGTACGCCGCCGGCGAACGCTCCCGGCTGCGTGGCGCTGATCTGGCCGCCCGAGCGAATGAATGACGTGCTCTCGGAGTCGGACTACGTGGTGCTGGCTGTTCCGCTGACCGAAGAAACGCACCGACTGATCGGCGCAGACGAACTGGCGCTGATGAAGCCGGGCGCTGCGCTGATCAACATCGCGAGGGGCGAGGTGGTCGACTGGGACGCCCAGGTCGCTGCGCTCGAGAGCGGGCGGTTGCGCGCCTCGTACACCGACGTGACCTATCCCGAGCCGCTGCCCGACGGTCATGCACTCTGGAACGCGCCAAACCTGTTCATCACCCCGCACAACAGCGGGTTGCAGCCCGACTACTTCGGCAAGGCCGCCAGGCGATTTGCTGATAACCTGCGGCGGTTCCTCGACAACGAGCCCTTGCTGGACGTAGTGGATCGCAATGCCGGCTACTGACGCGCTGTCAACCACGCCGACGCTGCGTCGGCACGGGATTTACATGCCTGCGCGCGGCACATTCGTCGCGGCGGGCCGCGACCGCGACGTGTCGCGGATGCCGGATCCCGATATTCGTTTCGGCATCTGCATGTGGCCCTCGGAGCTGATGGCCTACCTCGATGTCGATGACGCATTCACCGACGCCGCAGTGCGCCTGCGGCAGTTGGGACCCAAAATCGTGCTCGCCCTGCAAGCGATGCAAGTGCCGTTGGAGGACCTCAAGAACCGCACGGTCGGCGCGATCGAGGAGGAGCTCACGCGGGAGCTCGTCGAGCAGACGCCGCCGACGGTCGATCTGGTCGCGACCTATCTCGGAGAGCTGCTCGACCACGTCGCGACCGTCATTCCGGGTTGCTACGGCGCGGATGGCGAATCGTTGGCGGAGGGTCGCGGCAGTCTGCGGCGACTGGCGAACGGGGCGCTGTCGGAGGTCGATCCGGCGCTGGCGGAGCTGGTAGCGCCGGCCGGATCGCTGCCGGAGTGGGCGGAGACGTTGGCGCGTTCCACAATCGGCGCGCAGCCCGACTTCTCGGCGTTGCCGCTGGCGAACGATCCCAATATCTACCTGATCACAAATCATCCCAACTTCGAGGCCGCGGATCCCGATCAAAAGATGTCGGCGCTCAAGGCCTCGGCGAACCAGACCATTGCGGCGGCGGAAGCGATCGATGCTTCGCTACTCGGCATGTTTACCTGGCTCGAAGCGCTGCTCGATCATCTAATCGAGGTCGTCTGCGAACGACTACCCGAAGGCGAGCAACTCCGCCGACGCTGGGAGTCGGATGCCTGGACCATCATCCAGCATCTCAGTTTCTTCGACACCGACGCCGCACTCGCGATCACGCGAACCTTCCCCGCCATCTCTGAGGGACCCCTGTTGCCAGGTACCGAATCGGAGTAGCGCGCCGGAGCCGCGCTACTCCACGCAGGCTGCGGCCATCGTGCCGATGGCGGCGGTGCGTTCGCGGATGTGCTCGTCTTGCTGAAAGCCGTTGGTGAGGAAGCCGACCGAGAGTCCGGTCTCCGGGTCGCCCCAGGCAATCTGACCGCCCGCGCCGGCGTGTCCGAATGCGCTGGGCGACGCGCCATTGCCGAATCCGCGCTCCTCGGTCAGGCCGTCGTCGCCGGCGAGCACGACGGTCAGCGCTCGGTTGACGTGGATGCCGCTGAGCAGATCGACATGCCGGTCGGGGTCGGTACCGACCGTGGTTCCGAGTTCAATCGCGTTGGCCGAGAGCGGGCCGTCTGCGGATGGAGCGACGAGGCCCTGGTAGAACATGGCGACATCGGCGGCGTTGGCGAATGCGCCGCCGCCGGGACATCCGGCTCGACGCTGCGAGGCGAGGTTGAAGTGCAGGATGGTCTGCGGGAAGACCTCTCCGCCGGCGACCGGCAGCGGTTCCTCGGTGTAGACGATGCCGGCGGCGCGGTCGTGCTGCTCGTTGGGTAGACCGACATAGAGGTTGTCGAGACCCATCGGATCGAGCAGGTTGGCGCGCAGCCAGTCGCGGAAATCCTCGCCGGTCTTCTGCTGGATGATCTCGGCCAGCACCCAGTGGGCAGAGGTCGCGTGGTACTCGAACTGCGAATCGGGTGTCCAGTTGAGTCGCCAGCCCATCATCCGGCGCAGACGGGCATCGCGGTCTTCCCAGAGTCTCGGATTCATCGGCGCGAAGGGGAAGCCGCCGGTGTGCAGCATCACCTGACGGACGGTCACGTCGACGTACGAGGCTTCGCCGCCGCCTTCGGCGCACCAGCCGGGGATGATGTCGACGACGCGCTCATCGAGATCGAGCAGTCCCTCGTCGAGCAGCTTCCAGACGCCGACGCCGACAATCGCCTTGGTCGACGAGAACATGCAGAACAGCGTGTCGTCCGAGGCCGGCTCGACCGATGTCCCGTTGTGCGCCTGGCCGAAGGTGCGCATCCCGGCGAGTTCGCCGTCGTGGCCGATCGCAATCTGAGCGGCCGGCACCTTGCCGTCGCTGACGATGCCTTCGACATAATCGAAGAGTTCGTTGAGTCTGTCCTGGTTGATAGAGGTCATGGTTGGCGCTCCCGTTCAGAGATGCCGCAAGTCTAGGCGCTCACCTAGCATGGCGTGGATGCCCTCGGCGATCAGTATCCGCGGAGTGACGAAACGATACGGCTCGGTGACGGCCGTTGATGGCGTCGATCTGGAGATTGAGGAGGGACAGGTCTACGCGCTGCTGGGGCCGAACGGGGCGGGCAAGACCACGCTGATCGAGATTCTGGAAGGCTACCGCCGGCGCGACGCGGGCGAGGTCTCGGTCCTGGGCATGGATCCGGCCGACGGCTCACTCGACTTTCGCTCGCGGATTGGAATCGTGCAGCAAGAGCAGGGCTCGGTCGACCTGTTCACCGCCCGCGAACTGGTGAACGCCTGGGCGTCCGCCTACCCGAACTCGATGGAGCCGGAGGCGGTCCTCGACCTGGTCGGATTGGCCGACCACGCCGATCGGCGCGGAGCCAAGTTTTCCGGCGGCCAGAAGCGTCGGCTCGATCTGGCGCTCGGCGTGGTCGGCAATCCCGATCTGCTCTTCCTCGATGAACCGACGACCGGTTTCGACGCCGCCGCCCGGCGGCAGTCGTGGGGAGTCGTGCGCAGCCTCAACGAGCAGGGACGCACAATCTTGCTGACGACGCACTACCTCGACGAAGCCGAGGCGCTGGCCGACCGGATCGGGATCATTGCGGAGGGCCGGTTGATCATTGAGGGCACCGTCTGGGATCTGAGGCGCGAACTCGATGCCGCGACGCGGATCTCGTGGCGGCCAGCGGACAGCTCGTTCGATCTTGGCGGGTTGCCGGGCGAGTGGGAACGCTCGGATAGCGGACGGCTGAGCCTGGCGACACAGGCGCCGACCCGCTTGCTGTCGGAGCTGCTGAACTGGGCTGATGCGCGGGGACTGGATGAGTTGCCCGAGCTCTGGGTGCGGTCACCGTCACTTGAGGACATGTACCTCGAACTGGTTGGCGCACTCGAGGAGTCGGATGCGGATCATGGAGCTTCGACGTGAGTACCGTCGCTCCACCCGGATCGCAACTGACGAGCGCGTTGGCCGTCCAGGACTCCCTGACACGCACGCTGCGCTTGGCCGGCGTCCACCTGGCGCTGAATCTGAAAGCCACGCTGCGCGAGCCGCAGGCGTTGTTCTTCCTCGTCGCGTTTCCGGTGCTGTTCCTGATCATCTTCGGGGCCGTGTTCACCTGGGATGTCGACGAAGCGAGCGGCGTTCAGGGCCGGCAGTATGTGTCGGCGGGCATCCTGGCCTCGGCGATGTTCGGTACCTCGTTCATGAATCTGGCGATCGGCATCGTCGGTCAGCGTGAGGAAGGCTGGCTCAAACGACTGGGCGGCGCTCCGGTGCCCAAGATGTCGTACTTCCTCGCCCAGATCGGCGCAGCATTCACGATCACGGTGGCGCAGACGATCGTCATGGTTGCGCTGGGGCTGGCCGCGTTCGGATTCCAGACGCCGGATGCCGGACAGTGGCTGACGCTGATCTGGGTTCTGCTGCTGGGCGTCGCCTCGGGCTGCGCGATGGGTATCGCGATCACGCGGATCATTCCCAGCGTGCGCGCGGCGCCGGCGGTCGTCAACTTGCCTTACATCCTGCTGCAGTTCATCTCCGGCGTCTTCTTCCCGTTCCACGATCTGCCCAATGCGCTGCAGGTCATCGCCAGTGCATTTCCGCTGCGCTGGCTTGCGCAGGGATTGCGATCCGTCTTCCTGCCCGAGGAGTTCCGCTTCGTCGAAGCGTCGGGAAGCTGGGACTTGCATTGGGTCGCCGTCGGCCTGGGCGTCTGGGTTGTGGTCGGCCTCGCCCTGGCCGTGCGCACGTTCCGCTGGGACCAGTCGGGCTAGGAGAGCGGCGCCGAGGGTTCTTCGGGCTCGATAAGATTGGTTTCAGGATCCGATCACGAACACGCATATCGCCATGCTCCCCGCAATCATCACCGATCATCAGGCCGAGATCGACGCGCTCTGTCGCAAGTTCCACGTGCGACGGCTCGAAGTGTTCGGGTCGGCTGCGACCGGCGATTGGGATCCGTCGAGCAGCGATATCGACTTCCTGGTTTCGTTCGTGCCAGGGGAGTGGACCACCACTCAAGATGACCTGAAGTGTGCATTCGAAGAGCTGTTTCGCAGGGAGATCGATATTGTCAGAGACCGAAAGTTCGACAATCCCTACTTTCGCCAGTCAGTCGAGGAAAGCCGCACCTATCTTTGGGGAGAGGACCGTGCGCGAACACCAGCAAATGGGGCCCGCATGAGCGACGATCCATTGCTGATGTATCTGTGGGACATCAAGCGAGAGATCGGCTATCTCCAGACCACCGTTGGCGGACAGAGTAAAGAGACGGTGCTAGGCAACATAACCCTGCTGCGGAGCCTGCAGATGCACCTCATGGTGATCGGCGAGGCGCTGAATCATCTCTCGTCCCGCGACGCCGAAACGTACCAACGCATCACCGACGCCAGTGGCTATGTGGGACAGCGCAATGTGTTGATCCACCAGTACCGCGACATTGACTGGGATCGCGTGTGGCGAACCGTTGAGGAGGAGATTCCGTTGCTGCCTCAGGAGGTCACATCCCTCATCGCCGAGCTGGACCCTCAGGAGCGCGACGACTGACGCCGCCGGGCGCGTTCCTCTTCCCGCCTCTGCCGGCGCTGGGCCTCGAGCATCGCGTCGTGGATGTCGTCCGAGCGTTGACCGCCTCGAGACTCAACTTGGCGTTGTCCGCGCCTGAGCGAACGGGTGGCCTGTTGCCTCGCCGTGTCGAGTGAATCCTGGTGACTGGCGCCGGTCTCGTCGCGCACGCGCTGGACGGTGTCGTCCAGGCTCTGCATCACATTGGCCTGGTTGCTCAGGCCTTCCGCCAGGAATCCCGACGCCTGGCCGTGCATTTCAAGCTCGTGCCGCATTCGCGATTCCGCGCCCATGATGTGCAGGTGATGCAGGATCCAGTTCTCGAAGCGCAGCACGGCGCGACCCAGCGGCGTCCGCTGGCCGCCGAGCAGGAAGCGAATCGGTCGGAGGACCACGACGACAATCACTTCGCCGATTGCGATCACCATCATGATCTGGCTCCTCTTAAGGTCGGCGGAAGCGGAGCGCGACCGCCATCGGGATGTCGGGAATCACGTTCCACATCAACCGCGACTCGTCCATCGGCTGCTCCGGCGCCGGCAGTTCTTCCATGCCGTCGAGCACGAGTCCGGAGGCGAACGCGTCGCTGAGCAATTCGTGCATTGGGCGGTGGAAGTAGATCTGCGGTTCTTTCTGCGCGACGTTGGTCACGCCGTGCGTGACGTAACGCGAAAGGTAGCGGCTGACCGTGAGGCCGTGCGGCTCATCGTCCTTGTCCGACTTGGCAAACTTGTAGCCCGACGTGGCGAAGCTCGGGTGCAGCGTGACCAGGACGAAGATGCCGCGCGGCTTGAGGACGCGCCAGACGCCGCCAAACATCGGGCGCAGCATGGGCATCGACATCGCGCCCATGATCGAGACTGCGGCATCGAATGGTCCGCCGCAGTTCACGATCTCGCGCTCCGCCGTGGCGTCCACTACTTCATAGGTGACGTCGACTGGCTGGTCGGCGATCGTCTCCGTGCGCCGTTCGGCGTGCGCGATCAGCTTGGGGGACAGATCGGTCGCAAGCACGCGCATGCCCTGGCGACCGAGGCGTCGGGCGAAGCCGCCGTTGCCGCAGGACAGTTCCAGCACGCGCGCCCCGTGTTCGAGTCCCAGCAGGCGTTCGGCCGCCGGGGCATAGACGCCGTGGTGAAACTCGTCGCCCAGGTCGCCCCAACGTTCGTCGAAGAAATCGGCCCCCTTCTCCCAGCCGTCGAGGATCTGCTGCTGGAGCGCGGCCACGTACTGCTCGGGATCGGTCGGCATTTCGGGTGGTTGTTGCGTCATGCGGATCAGGGTAGACGGCGCCCAGCCGGTCGGTTTACCCAGCCGGTCGGTTCACCGCACCGCACGGAGTCAGGGGGCTGACCCGTTCAATGCGCTCTCTCGTTGCTCGTTTTGAAATCGTGTGATAAAAGCGCTACCTTGTCTCGCACCGCCAGGAGGCGGTCGATACAGACGTTTGGAGGACCACCATGACAGAGCGGCAGGACGGACGGAACTACTGGCAGCGCATGAAGCGGAACCGGATGAGCCGGCGCGCGCTCCTGCGCGCCACGGGTCGCGCGGGTGTCGGGGCAGCCGGATTGGCGCTGGTCGGTTGCGGCGACGACGATGACGACGACGCCGTCACGCAGGTCGCCCAGCAACAGGATCAGCAGCAACAGGCGATGCAGCAACAGGGCCAGTCGCAGCAGCAACAGCAGGCGATGCAGCAGCAGGGTCAGCAGCAAGCGGCCGACCAGGCGGCGCAGCAGGCCGATCAGCAGGAGTCCGTCGCCGATGCCTCCGATCAGGACGAGCAGCAGGCGGCGCAGGTCAGCACCGAGAATCAGCCGACCTACGGCGGCACGATGCGCCGCTCCTCAACGATCGAGACGCATGACTACTGGGACCCGCACCGCGGCGTGTTCGGTCCGACCCAGTTCATGCACTCGATGCTCTACAACAACCTGATCCGCTGGAAGAACAAGGAGAACTCGGAGATGGAGGCGGACATCGCCGCCTTGCCCGAGCAGGTTGACGAAACGACCTACATCTTCCAGATCAACCCGGCCGCGCGCTGGCACGACTCCTACCCGACCGAGGGCGGGCGCAACATCACGGCCGAGGACATCGTTGCCAACATCGAGCGCAACAAGAACGGCGTGGACTCCACCGGGGCGACCGATGGTACGTTCCTCGGCCAGACGAGCTGGCAAAAGGTCGCTACGGCCGAGGCGGTCGACGATCTGACCTTGAACACGACTTCGGACGGCATCGACTCGACCTACCTGGGCGCGACCTTCCTCCGCCCGTTCGGCTGGATGGCGGCGCCTGAAGGAATCCGAGAGTGGGGTCTCGACTCCGACGTGTGGCGCGACGACCCGTCCACCCTGCGCGTCGCAGGCTCGGGTCC
>DAOUKQ010000105.1:0-9353 GCA_034421135.1 Dehalococcoidia bacterium | reverse complement strand
CCCGTTCGGCACTACCGGGGATCTACCAGGTGCGAGACGGGGAGCCGAGCGGGTCCCCGAACAAGTCGGGGACTGGGAGGAGTGCGCCATCGCATTGAAGCTCGGGTTTACGCGCAGGTCTTCAAAGGGAGAGGGGGTCAGAAGCGGCGATTTGCGCGCTAGTCTCCGTGGGGACTGAGGAGGGCCTCCAGCTTCCCTAGCAGATGTAGAGGAGGCCAAGCGGGTCCCGGCCGGGACTGGAGCGGTGGGCTGATACGAAAGACTGAATGGGACGCGAAGCGCCCCTCATTGCTGAGGGGCGCGTTCGTGATTCCCATTGAGCGGGGCGTCAGGAAGTGGCGACGGCTTCGCCCTCTTCCTGTTCTTCTTCCTCGCTCGATTCACTCGTCGATTCGCTCTTGGCGGCCTCGACTTCGGCGGCGATCTCTTCGGCCCGCGAGAGGCCCTCGATGCGCTCGTAGTGCAGCATCTCTTCCTCGACGCCGTTCTCGTTGAGCTCCTTGACCAGGTCGACCCTGATGGTGTCGCCTGCTTCGAAGTCACCGCGCAGCAGCGCCTCGGAGAGCGAGTCCTCGAGCCGTTCCTGAATCACGCGGCGCAGCGGCCTTGCTCCGAAGACGGGGTCGTAGCCCTTCTCGCCGAGCCAGTCTCGCGCCGCCTCGGTGACGTCGAGCTCGACCTGCTTCTCCTTGATCCGCGAGTCGACCTCGGTCAGCATCATGTCGACGATGCTGCGGATGTGGGCTCGGCTCAGCGGGTGGAAGACGAGGGTCGTGTCGACGCGGTTGAGGAACTCGGGCCGGAAGACGCGCTTCATCTCCTGGAGGACCTTGTCCTTCATCTTCTCGTAGCGCTGCTTCTCCGACTGCTCTTCGTCGTTGACCGTCGAGAAGCCAATCGCCGACTCGCGCCGGATCAGGTCCGAGCCGACGTTCGAGGTCATGATGATGATCGTGTTACGGAAGTCGACCTGGCGGCCCTTGGCGTCGGTCAAGTGACCGTCGTCGAAGACCTGCAGCAGCATGTTGAAGACTTCTGGGTGCGCCTTTTCGATCTCGTCAAGCAGGATCAGGCAGTACGACTTGCGCCGCACGGTGTCGGTGAGCTGCCCGCCGTCGTCGTAGCCGACGTATCCGGGAGGCGCCCCAACCAGGCGCGCCACCGTGTGCCGCTCCATGAACTCGGACATGTCCAGGCGGACCATGTTCTCGTCCGAGCCGAACATGAAGTCGGCCAGCGCGCGAGCCAGCTCCGTCTTGCCGACGCCGGTCGGCCCGAGGAACATAAACACGCCAATCGGGCGGCGCGGGTCCTTGAGTCCGGCTCGAGCCCGGCGCACGGCCTTGGCCAGCGCGACAATCGGCTCTTCCTGACCCACGATCCGCTCGTGCAGGTCCTCTTCCATGCGCAGCAGACGCTGCGACTCCTCGGTCGCGATCTGAACCAGCGGAATGCCGGTCCACATGGAGACGACCTCGGCGATGTCCTCGGCCAGCACGTCGGTTGAGTCCCGCTCCCGCTGTTGGTCGAGGTCCTCCTCCAGCTCGGCGATTCGTTGCGTCAGCTTGAGCTCGCGGTCGCGCAGGTCGGCGGCGTACTCGTACTGCTGCTGATTGATCGCCTGTTCTTTCTCCTTGCGGATGCCTTCCAGGCCGACCGTCGCCTCTTTGAGCGAGGGCGGCGTGTAGGAGCGGCGGATGCGCACGCGCGAGGCCGACTCGTCGATCAGGTCGATGGCCTTGTCGGGCAGCGCCCGATCGGAGATGTAGCGCGATGACATTTCAGCTGCTGCGACCAGCGCCTCGTCGGTGATGACGAGCTTGTGGTGCTCCTCGTAGCGGTCCTTGATCCCGCGCAGGATTTCAACCGTCTCTTCAGTCGACGGCTCTTCGACCACGATCGGTTGGAAGCGGCGCTCGAGCGCGGCGTCGCGCTCGATGTGCTTGCGGTAGTCGTCCAGCGTGGTCGCGCCGATGGTTTGCAGTTCACCTCGGGCCAGCGACGGCTTGAGAATGTTGGCCGCATCGACCGCGCCCTCGGCTGCGCCGGCGCCGACGAGCATGTGCAATTCGTCGATGAACAGCACGCAGTTGCCCGCGCCCTTGATCTCCTCTACGACTTTCTTCAGCCGTTCCTCGAACTCGCCGCGGTACTTGGTACCCGCGACCAGCGAGCCGATGTCGAGCGTCAGGAGCCGCTTGCCTTGCAGTGTCTCGGGCACGTCGCCCGAGGCGATGTGCTGGGCCAGCCCTTCGACCACGGCGGTCTTGCCGACGCCCGGTTCGCCGATCAGGACCGGATTGTTCTTGGTGCGCCGCGAGAGAATCTGGACGACGCGCTGAATCTCCTTGGAACGACCAATCACGGGGTCGAGCGTGCCGGCCCGTGCGGCGGCGGTGAGGTCGAAGCCGAGTTGGTCGATGGTCGGCGTACGGGTCGCCGAGCGAGAGCCGGATCCGCTGCTGGCTCCTGCGCCCGCGCCGGCGGTCGCCGGACCGCTCTGCGAGAGGATGCGCGTCGTTTCAGCGCGCACGCGCTCGAGGTTGACGCCCAAGGACTCCAGCACGCCGGCTGCAATGCCTTCACCCTCGCGGACGAGGCCGAGCAGTAAGTGCTCCGTGCCGATGTAGTGGTGGTTCAAGCGACGCGCCTCGTCGACCGCGAGTTCAATCACCTTCTTTGCGCGCGGCGTGAGGCCGATTTCGCCGAGCACCGCGCGGTCGCCGCGGCCAATGATGAACTCAACCGCCGAGCGCACTTTGCCCAGTTCGACGCCCAGGTTGGAGAGCACCTTGGCGGCCACGCCGTCGCCCTCGCGCACCAGGCCGAGCAGCAAGTGCTCGGTGCCGATGTAGTTGTGGTTGAAGCGCTGAGCCTCTTCCTGGGCAAGAGTCAGTACGCGGCGAGCGCGTTCGGTGAACTTGTCAAATCGGTCTGCCATAGCAGTACTCCCGTGCGCGCTGCGGCTGCGCGTCAGCCGCTCGCCGATAATCCAAGCCTATCAGAGCAGACCACCGCCAACGTGGTCTGTCGAGGACGTGTTGCGTTCGTTCTTGACTGCGAACGAGCGACCGGTCGCCGCAGACATTGAGGTCGGAAGGGCCGGTTGGGCCATGGGTCCGCGAACGGCGCTAGCGACCGCCACGACCGCCGCCGAAGTCTTGCTCCCGGACGCCGGCTCGCTCGAGCGCTTCCTGCATGGCGGAAATCGCCCGCACCGGCTCCTGGGCCTGCTCCTGCGGCGGAGCCTCTTCGGCGCCGCGCGAGGGCTCGTCCTGGGGCTCGGCTTCCGGCGGCCGCTCGGGCAGCGGGTCCTGGGTGATGTTGAATTGCTCCGCTACCTCGTCGGGCAGCCGCGCGATCCCGCCTTCGTGGTTGAAGACCCAGCCGACGCGCTCCGCGTCGGTCCGCGCCTGCCTCAGCGACAGGCCCAGGCGATGCCGGTCCCGCTCGATCCGCACGATCTTGGCCGGGATGACATCGTTCTCCAGCACGACCTCGCGCGGATGCGTGATCCGGCGGTCGGCCAGTTCCGAAACGTGGACCAGCCCCTCGACCGGGCCCTCGAGCCGGGCGAACGCGCCGAAGGTGACCAGCTTGGTCACCACCGACGGGACAATGTCGCCAACCTCGAACTTGGCCACGACCTCGTCCCACTGCTCGGGCGACGCCCGGCGGACGGAGAGGCCGATCTTCTTCGATTCCTTGTCGATCTTGGTGATGTACACATCGATCGTCTGGCCGATGCTGAACATGGCCTCGGGATCGACGTTGCGTTCCCAGCTCAGTTCCGAGAGGTGCGCCAGGCCGTCGGCGCCGCCGAGATCGACGAAGATGCCGAACGAACGGATGCTGGTGATCCGGCCGGTACGGATCTCGCCTTCCTGGAGTTCTTCCAGCAGGCGATCCTTCTGCTCGGCTCGCCATTCCTGGACGGCGGCGCGCTCGGAGAGAATGACGCGGTTGCGCCGGCGGTTGATCTCGATCACCTTGAAGCGCAGCGTGCGGCCCTCGTACTCCGAGAGTTGGGCGATGGCCTGCTCGCGGTCGCCGGTGATTTCGACAATCTGCGAGAGCGGGACGAAGGCGTTGACGCCCTCAACGTTGACCAGCAGACCGCCCTTGTTGGAGCCGGTCACGCGGGCGTCGAAGACTTCGTTCTCGTCGAAGCGGCGCTGCAACTCATGCCAACCCTGCTCGCCGCGGGCGCGGTCGATGGACAGCTCCAGGGAGCCGCCCTCCGACTCGGAGTCGGTCACATATACGTGGACCCCGTCGCCGGTCTTGAGCGACTCGCGCTCGGTGTCGGTCAGCGAGCGCATCTCTTCCATGTGCACGACGCCCTCGGATTTGGCGCCGACATCGACGATCAAGGCAGAGCCGGACCAATGGACGACGATGCCTTCAACAACATCGCCGCGTCTCGGGTTGAGCGGCTCGCGGCCGGGTTCGGCCAGGAGCTCGTCCATAGTGGTCGGTTCGCTGGAGGGGGGTGTGGGGGTCGGTGGCGATTCCGCTTCCACCGGCGCGGGCGCGTCGGTCTCGGCGGTCGTCGGTTCAATTGCAGTGCTGGGTGTCGTCAACGGTTTGGTGGTTTGGGGTCGGCCCGATGCTCGCGTGCGCGTCGCGCAGTGCGTTGGAGACCGCCCCCTCTCCTTTCTGGGGTTTGGCAAATCGTATCACAGCATCTCCCAGTCCCCGACTTGTTCGGGGACCCGCTCGGTCCGGCCCCGACTCGTTCGGGGACCGGCTCGGTCCGGCCCCGAAACCAATACCGCCCGGCGCGCGATTGCGGGCCGGGCGGCAGATGGAGAGGGAAGAGCTGGCAATGGCCTATTTTCCGCAGGGAGTTGCCCCCCCAGTATCGTCGGCGCTGCGGCGTTTCACTTCCGTGTTCGGGATGGGAACGGGTGGTGCCACCGCGCTCCAATCACCAGCTCACGGAAATCGTAGCACGACCCCCACTGCCCGCCGGTGCTACGTTGACTACACGACAGTAAGGCGCATCCGACGATGACGACCATCGATCGCGACGAGGTGGACGGGCACCTCCGACAATCGCAGGCGTTCCTGGCGAAGTCACATCGATATCTCGCCGATCGCGACCTGCATCAGGCATCGGAGCAGGCCTGGGGCGCCGCCGCCCACATGGACAAGGCCGTAGCCGTCGCCAACGGCTGGCGCTGCGAGAGTCACGCCGACTTCAGCAAGGTCATGAACCACGCCCGCAACGCCTCCGGTCACGATCGACTCTGGACGCTGCGGGCCATCGCCAACGACCTGCACGGCAACTACTACCAGGGGGAGACCTGCGCGTAAACCGGCCGGGTCCAGTCCCCGACTTGTTCGGAGCCTGGGGACAGTGCGCCATCGCAATGAAGAACAGGATTAATCAGAACAACGAGTACCACACGGGCCTCCTCGACTCTTGGCCACTGACAACGCTCACTCAGTGCCCGCCTACATCACAGGGCCGTCAGTTCTTCAACCAGCACCGCCACACTGCAGGTCGGAAATCACAGGCTTATGGGCTTCGCTACAGTTCAAGAATCAAGAAGCTAAAGGGACGGCCCGAAGCGAGTCGGCTCAGGCGCGTCTTGCAATCGTGATGATCTCGGGGCTGGCGTCGATCAACGGTTGGCCGTCCCAGTCTCCGAACTGGCGCTCGACTGTGAAGCCGGCATCCGCGAGGAAGGCAGAGAGGGACTCGCGGTCCAGAAATCGCAAAGTGCTTCGACTGGTCCGAGGTTGATCCCATTGCGGACTGGTGAATGTGTGGGTGAAGGAGACCAGGTCGCCCTCGACGGGCGTCTCAACCCGGGTCTCCATTCTCGCCGAGCGACCGTCGTGTACGACTTCCACAGCATGATCGGGCGTCCAGCGCTCCCAGGCGCGGGCGCGCGGGTTTCGGGTCTCAAACGCGAAGCGGCCTTCGTTAGTGAGCGCCGTTCGAACCGCAGCCAGCGCGTCTCGCAGCTGATCGTCGTCGGTGAAGACCTGAAACGCGTGACCGGACATCACCACGAGGTCGAACTCCGGTCGAAAGTCAACCGATGCGAGATCGCCGAGCAGCCACTCGACATCGCTCCGCTTCCGCCGGGCCTGCCGGAGCATGGCTGCAGCCGGATCGAGCCCGCAGAGGCGTCCGCTGTGCCCGGCTTCGCGCGCCGAGCGCAGCAGCTCGCCGGTGCCGCAGCCGACGTCGAGCACGCTGCCGGCCGACATCAGGAATGGCAGATAGAAATCGAAGTCTCGCCTGTGCAGGGAGAACGCGTCGTACCACTCGGCCAGACTGGGCTCGGAAAAGTAGCGATCGACCACTTCTCGACCTACGCAACGACCATCTGCGCCCCCGCGACAGTCGGGGCGGGCGTCGAGGATCGGTCTTGATCTGCGGTGAGTGGTGGAGATAGGGGGACTCGAACCCCCGGCCTCGTCGTTGCGAACGACGCGCTCTCCCAGCTGAGCTATATCCCCACGCTGGACCCGTACTTCCACAGCGTACAGCGGGGCCGACGGGCGGTTCAATCGGCCGCGTGCTGATCCGGCAACAGGCCGTCGGGAAGGTCCACGGTCATCACGCCCTCCGCGGTGTCGATCGAGAGGACGACATCGCGCAGCGCCGGCACCAGCAGGTCCCGCTGGTCGCCGCGATCGATGATGTAGACGTCGTTCGCGCCGGTGTGCAGGACTTCGCGCACCGTGCCGAGCTCGTTGCGGGCCGCGTCCACGACTCGCAATCCTTCGATTTCGTCGATGTACCAGAAGGGCTCGTCGGACTGCGGGCGTTCCGCCTCCGGCACTTCGATCAGTTCGCCGCGCAGCCGTTCCGCCGACTCGCGGTCGGCGACGCCGTCGATGTAGAAGTAGACGCGGCCCTTCTGCCAGTTCGCGCGCGCGACGCGGCGCGGCTCGCCGGCGATGAAGATACGGGCACCTGGATCGAACCGTTCGGGAAAGTCGGTCAGCGGCAAAGCCTTGAGCTCGCCCTTGAGACCGCGTGATCGTTCGACGACGCCGACCGCGCGATATCCCTCGCGCGGCATGCGGTCGTCTTGCCGGGAACGTCCGAGTTTCAGCGCCATAGCCGCTTCGCCGACCTCAGCGGATGTCGAGCGAGGTATCGACGGCTCGCGCGTGACCGGCGACGGAGAGCAGGGTGCGCATGGCCATCGCCAGGCGTCCTTCGCGGCCGATGATGCGGCCCATGTCGTCCTCGTGCACATAGAGGTGTACGGCGACGTGATCGCCGTCCTCAACGCGCTCGACGCGGACCGCGTCAGGATCGTCGACCATCCACTTGGCGACGTATTCGATGAAGTCTTCCATCGTGGTTCTCAACCGCTCGAACTACTCGGCTGCCGCGGCAGCCGCTGCGGCTGCGCGCTTGGCGTCGGCGCGCTTGCTGCGCGGCTTGGGCTGGAATGGCTCGATCAGGCCTTCCTTGGCCAGGAACCGGTGTACCGTCTCGGTCGGCTGCGCGCCGTGCGAGAGCCAGTGCTTGACCCGCTCGTGGTCGACCTGGAACGTCGCCGGTTCGGTCAGCGGATCGTAGTGGCCCACGCTCTCGACGAAGCGTCCGTCGCGTGCCTTGCGGGAGTCCTGCACGACCACTCGATAGAACGGTCGTCCCTTGCGCCCATGCCGGGCGAGTCGAATCTTCAGCATCTGTCTCGCTTTGCCTGCGTTTCCTCAGTCGGTATCGATCTAGCGTAACGCCGAGTCCCGATTCGCGCTGTGCGCAGGGTCGTCAGGGTCACACCGATCCGTTCCACGAGTCCGTTCCAGTGGCCGATCTAGCGCCGTCCGGCCCCGACCCGAGCGCCGGGCATACCGGGCATCTTGCCCGAGGCGAGGTCCTTCATGATCCCCTTGGCCTGCTTGAACTGATTCAGGAGCTGGTTGACCTCTTGCGGCGTCGTCCCGCTGCCCTTGGCGATCCGCCTGCGCCGCGAACCGTTGATGATGTCGGGCTTGTGACGTTCTTCAGGCGTCATCGACAGCACAATCGACTCGAAGCGGCGGAAAAAGTCGTCGTCGATGTCGTCGACCTCGATCTGATTCTTGATCGAACTGAGACCGGGAATCATGCTCACGATCTGCGAGATCGGCCCCATCTGGCGAACTTTGGCGATCTGCTCGATGAAGTCCTCGAGATCGAATTCGCCGTCCTGCAGACGCCTGCGCCAGACCTTGGCATCCTGCTCGCCGAACTCCTGCTCGGCCCGTTCGACCAGCGTCGACATATCGCCGCGACCGAGGATGCGTCCAGCCAGGCGATCGGGATGGAACTGTTCCAGCGCATCTGGACGCTCGCCGATACCGAGGAACTTGATCGGCGCGCCGGTGACCGCGCGGATTGAGAGAGCGGCCCCGCCACGGGCGTCTCCGTCCATCTTGGAGAGCACGACCCCGGTGATGCCGACCGCTTCGTCGAAGGCCGAGGCCGCGTTCACGGCGTCCTGACCCGACATCGCATCGGCGACGAGCAGCACTTCGGTCGGCGAGAAACGGTCGCGGAGCTCGGTGATCTCCGACATCATCTGATCGTCGATGTGCAGCCGGCCCGCCGTATCGACGATGACGGTACCCGCGCCGATCTGCGAGGCGCGTTCCAGTCCCTGCTCCACGATCTTGACCGGCTTCTCGTCGGCGCCGAGTTCGAAGACCTCAATGTCGAGTTGGCGGCCCAGCGCCTGCAGCTGATCGATCGCCGCCGGTCGATAGACGTCGGCGGCGATCAGCAGCGGACGGTCGCCGGCTTTGCGCGCTCGCAGCGCGAGCTTGGCCGAGGTCGTGGTCTTACCGGACCCCTGCAGCCCGACCATGAGGATGATCGTCGGACCCTGCGACGCCCGCTTGAGACTGGGGGAATCGTGACCGAGCAACGCGACCAGTTCCTCGTTGATGATTTCGACGACGCGATTGAGCGGCGTCGGCGATTTCATCACGTCGTCGGTGTTGGCTCGAGCGCGGACGGCCTTGATGTAGTCGCGGGCGACCTTGTAGTTGACATCCGCCTCCAGCAGCGCCAGCCGCACCTCGCGCAGCGCCCCTTCGAGGTCCTTCTCCGAGATCGAGCCGCGACGCCCGAGCGTGACGAACACGTCCTGCAGCTTGCCGCTCAGCGCATCGAACATCGGCATACGTCATACCTTAACCGCTCAGCAGTGTTGCGCGAAATTCCCTTCCGGCCCCCATCTGATCCCCTCTCCCTGAGGAGACATGCGCGTAAATCGTTGCTTCTGACCCCCTCTCCCTCTGGAGACCTGTGCGTAAACCCGATCTTCATTGCTAGGGCACACTTTTCCCAGTCCCCGACTTGTTCGGGGACCCGCTCGGCTCCCCGTCTC
>DAOUKQ010000104.1:0-1519 GCA_034421135.1 Dehalococcoidia bacterium | reverse complement strand
CGTCCACCAGGGTCACATCGACATCGGCCAGCAGCGCCGTCTGCGCGATCCCTGAGCCCATGGTCCCCGCGCCCAGGACTCCGAGTTGTTGCACATCTGTCATCGCATCCCCCGTCGTTCGGCCAATCTCAGCCGCCCGCGCAGGATACCCGCCGACCATTTCAGAAATGCCCGGTAGGCTTTGCCAGGTACCCCATAGCGAAGGAAAGAGACCAGCAGATGTCGCGACGCATTGGCATGGGATTCGATTGGCAAGGCTCGATGGACCGCGAGACCTCGCTCAAGCGAGCCCAGATCGCGGACGAGGTCGGGATCGACTCGCTCTGGGTCGCCGAAGCCTGGGGCCAGGACGCGTTCACCACACTCGTCCAGCTCGCCGAGCGCACCAGCAACGTTCAGGTCGCGACGGGCATCGTGAACATCTACTCACGTACGCCGGCGGCATTGGCGCAGCATTTCGCCACGATCGACGAGCTGTCCGAAGGCCGCGTGATCGTCGGCCTGGGCAACTCCGGACCGCAGGTGATCGAGCATTTCCACGGCGTCCCCTTCCAGCCGGCCTTCAAGCGCATGCGCGAGACCGTCGAGATCATGAAAATCCTCTTCTCCGGTCAGCGGCTCAACTACGACGGCGACATCTTCAAGCTGCAGCGCGGCTTCACCCTGCGCTTCGACACCTATCGCAAGCAATTGCCGATCTACCTGGCCACGCTCAATCCCAAGTCGGTCAAGATGACCGCCGAGATCTCCGACGGCTGGCTGCCGATCATGATCCCGATGGACCGGCTCAAGGAAGAGATCGACCTGGTCAACGACTGGGTCCGCGAAGCGGGCAAGGACCCGGCCGACTTCACGATCCGAGCGCCTGGAGGCGTGACCGTCGCCAACACGCCCGAGGACCAGGCCCGCGCCCGTGCCGGACAGGCCGGCACGCTCGCCTTCTACTGCGCCCGCATGGGCGAGTTCTACTACCGCCAGCTCTCGCGCCAGGGCTACGAGGACGAGGCCAACGCCGTCCGCATCGCCTGGCAAGACGGCGGTGGCGGAGCAGGCGCGCAGGCGATCCCGGAAGACATGCTGCTCCAGTTCGGCTTCGTCGGCACCACCGAGGAATGCGTCGAACGCCTCGAACAGGAACAGGCGGCGGGCGCGCTGCTGCACTCGGTCAATGTGATGGAGC
Organism: Dehalococcoidia bacterium; assembly: GCA_034421135.1. Lineage (GTDB taxonomy): Bacteria > Chloroflexota > Dehalococcoidia > Bin125 > Bin125 > Bin125. The sequence goes on along the minus strand of DAOUKQ010000104.1, from coordinate 339 downwards.
AGGATCCGGACGAGTTCGGGAAGATCCTCGAAGCTCTAAAGGGCTAAGAACGGTTCGAACAGGCCGCGTCGTTCCTGCAACGCTCCCGTCATTCCCGCGCTCCGTCGCGGGAATCTCGCCGAGTGCGGCGCCAACCCTCCATCCACCCTCAAACGACCATTCGCAGCGCTGGACCTCTCTGCTCTCCCGCCGCTCTGCGGGGGGAGATGCCGCAGGCAGAGGGGGGTCCGGCCCTGCCTGAGCCGGTTTCACCACACTGTTGAGCGGGGGCAGGTCCCCCCTGCTAAGCCGCCCACTCAATCCACCACCCATGCGGCGACGACCGCGCTAACAGCTCAC
>DAOUKQ010000103.1:0-13742 GCA_034421135.1 Dehalococcoidia bacterium | reverse complement strand
TGGCCTACTGCATCTGGAAGATCGACAATCCCGCAGGCAGCTACTGGGAGTTCTCGCGCAGCGACGACTTTCCGATGCCCGGGCGCTCGATCTTGAGATGGCAGGCGTCGCGTACCCCCGGAAGCGGCGGCTTTTTCGTCTCCTACGAGTCCTCGCAGCAACAGAACCAGGGCGACCGGGGAACATATCAGACCCAACAGCAGGAACAGCGGCAGGACGAACAGCAACAAGGGGAGCGGCAGCAGCAGCAAGAAGACGAGCAACAGGGTGAGGAGGGTTCCCAGACCGGCACGAAGTTTGAAGATCTTCCTGAGGTGATCCAGGAGTTTATCAAGGCGTACTCGGAGGGCGGGGAACAGCCGGAGGGCGTCACGCTATGCAACGACCCCTCTTGTCCCAAGGTTGTGGTCCATTCCACAACGTGGACACGACCTGACGGAACAAAGAAGACGATCCACCACAACAACAAGTAGGGACGCCGAACACAGCCAGGCAAACCGAACGGACTTGCAGTTCACCCCGACCCGGTCGGGCCAACCCGAAGCGTCGACAGGCTCTAGCCTGTGCATCGAACAGATCGACGACCTGACGAAAGGGCCCAACCCCATGGCTGGACGACTCGAAGGCAAGACAGCGCTGATCACCGGCGGAGCGCGCGGTCAGGGCGCCGCTGAAGCGAAGCTGTTCGCTGAGGAAGGCGCGACCGTCGTAATCACCGATGTGCTTGACTCGGACGGCGAGGCTACCGCTTCCGCCGACGACGGCATCCGCTATCTGCATCACGACGTGACGAACGAGGACGAGTGGATTGCCGTCGTGCAGGATGTGCTCGAGGACTACGGCAAGATCGACGCCTTGATCAACAACGCCGGCATCTTCCGCTCCAGGCCGATTGCCGACTTGTCGGTCGAGGAGTACATGCAAGTCATCGAGATCAACCAGGTCGGCGTCTTCCTCGGGCTCAAGCACGTCGGACCGGTGATGTGCGAGGCAGGGTCGGGATCGATCATCAACATTTCGTCGATTGCCGGGATGCGCGGCGGCGCGGGTTCGCTGGCCTACTCGGCGTCGAAGTGGGCCGTGCGCGGGATGACCAAGGTCGCCATGAACGAGTTTGCGCCCTCGGGCGTGCGCGTCAACTCGATTCATCCAGGGCTGATCGAGACGCCGATGCTGCACCAACTGCCCGCGATAGAACAGGGCATGTCGGACCAACTGGTCCGTCGGATCCCGTATGGCCGCTTTGCCGAGGCGACGGAGGTCGCGCGGCTGGCGCTGTTCCTGGCGTCGGACGACTCGGAGTACATGAACGGCACCGAGTTCATCATTGACGGCGGGATGATCCAGGGGATTTGATCAGCGATTGGCGGAGACCGCATGAGTCCACCTCCGGTCCAGTACACGCGCACGGAGGACGACATCGACATCGCCTGGGTCGAGCGTGGCACTGGCAAGCCGTTGGTCGTGTCGACGGGGCCGATGATCCCGCTCAGCATGGGCTGGGAGCCGGGTGGAATCTGGGAACGGCTATCGCAATCGTTCCGCGTGGTCCGATTCGATCCGCGCGGCTGCGGCCTCTCAGAGCGGGATGGAGTGTTCGGGTCGTTTCACGACGAGGCGATGGACCTGGCGGCCGTCGTCGATGCCCTGGGCGAGCCGCGAGTGGCGTTGATGGGGCACTACATCGGGACGCCGGCGGCGGTGATCGCGATGCTGAACGAGCCGGAGCGCTACACGCACCTGATGCTGCACCTGCCGATCCCGATGGGCGGCGAGCGGTCGGGCATGATTCAACAGAGCGAGATCAGCGATCTGATGGACAGCACGGTGGAGAACCTGCTGCGGCTGGGCTGGCAGCATCACGACGAAGCGGCGCGGCGGGCGTTGTTGACGATGATCGCGCCCACAGCCGACGAGGATACGCTGCGCAAGCTGTCCCAGACCATGCACCACTATCCCTCGATGAACCGACTGTTCGGCCTCGTGCGGGAGATGCGTAGTCTCGATTTGCGAGACGAGCTACGCAACGTCGAGATTCCGACGCTGATTTCGATTCCGTTCGAGGGCGAGGGAACCGACGGCGGCTACAGCTCGACCTCGCGCGAGTGGGCGCGCATCATCCGCGGCGCGCGGCTGGTCGTCGCGCAGGACCATACGCCGGTACTGGTCGACGGCGCGCCGATCATTGCCCAGATCGCGGAAGCGCTGGAGGACTTCATCGGGGTCGGGCAGGCGATTGAGACGACCGGCCAGGCGACGCGAACGGTGTTGTTCACGGATATCGAGGGATCGACATCGCTGGTTGACCGCCTGGGCGATTCGCGGGCGAGGGCAATCACGCGGGAAATTGAACAACTGACGCTGAGCGCGATTCGCGAGCATGATGGAGTCCAGGTCAAGACGATGGGCGACGGCGTCCTGGCCTGGTTCGGCGCAGCCTCGGCGGCCGTCCAGGCGGCCGTGCAAATCCAGCACGGGCTCGCCAATCACGAGCGCTACAGCGATGTCTACGTGCGCATCGGGATTAGCGCAGGTGAACCGATCGCCGAGTCGGACGACCTGTACGGGGCGACCGTCAATCAGGCGGCGCGGATCATGTCGCAGGCTCGCGGCGGGGAAATCCTGGTCTCGGACCTGGTGCGCGGATTGCTCCAGGGGCGCAGCTTCAGCTTTGAAGATCAGGGCCGGCACGAGCTGCGGGGATTCCGCGAATCGGTGCAACTGTTCAGAGTCGATTGGCGAGCGGCAGAGTAGCTTCCCGCGCGTCCGAAGGGACGAAGACATGACCGAGATGACGAAACGCGAACGAGTCCGGGCCGCGCTCTCCGGAGAACTGGTCGATCGCGCGCCGGCTTCGCTCTGGGGGCACGACTTCCTGCGCGAGTGGAGCAACGATGAACTGGTCGGCGCGACCTGCGAGCAGTATGAGACCTACGATTGGGACTTCATCAAGATCAATCCGCGCTGGACGATGTTCCCCGAAGCCTGGGGCGCGGTCTACTCGCCGCCAAGCGATCAGTCGAATCCGACCATGATCAGCCCGGCGCTGGAAGAACTGGACGAACTGCATGATGTCGTGGCGGTACACGCCGAGCGTGGAGTCCTGGGCGAACATATTGAGTCAACCCGGTTGGTCGTAGAGCGAACGGAGGGTGAGGTCGATGTCTTGCAGACCGTGTTCTCGCCAATGGCTACGGTCGGGTTGATGTTCGGCCATCCGCGAGCGTTCAAGCAGGCCGCTCGCGAAGCGCCGGTTGCCGTGCACTCGGCGATTGCTCGGGTGACGGAGACGATCATCCACTACAGCCGCGCCAACATGAACGCCGGCGCATCGGGCGTGTTCTACGCGCCGCTACAGTGGGCCAGCAACGACAACGCCACGCCCGACTTCTATCGCGAGTTCGGCCGACCGTACGATCTGCAGGTGCTCGACGCGATCCGCGACGCCGAGTTCAACATCCTGCACGTCTGCCACACCAACAACATGCTTCGAGACGTGCTCGACTACCCGGTCCACGCCTTCAACTGGGACGACCGGCACGAAACCAACCTCAGCCTCGCCGAAGCCTGGTCGGAGACCGACAAAGCCGTCATGGGCGGCGTCAGTCGTAGCGGCCTGGGCGAGCTCAGCGCAGACGATGTTCGCGCCCAGGCGTCGGAGGCGGCGTCGGTCGGCAACACACGCGTCTTCGTGACCGGCGGCTGCTCAATCCCGCCTCACACCCCGCACGAGAACCGCGCAGCGGTCGCAGCGGGTGCGCGGGGGAGCTAGCCGTCCGTCAACGGATTCCGCCAGCGCAGTCCGGGAAAGCGTCCGAAGTCACCGTCGTGACTGTGGACCACTGCGTCGTTCTCGATGGCCACCGCGGCGATATGCGCGTCGGAAACGACATTACCACCTCGGCCAATGGATACAAGGATTCCCTCGAGCGTCTCCATGTGACGAGGACCCGGCTCAACAACCTCAACGTGTGCATGACGAAGCCATTCGTTGACGATGGCAATCGCCTCAGCTGTTGATTTCGCAGTTGACCGAATAGCCGGGTTGGTGGAGATCCTGATGAACCCCATCACAACGGCCCAGGGAAGGCCGATCGCTTCCGAACCCTCAAGTAGGTCGTCCCACCACGGCCGAGCGGCCGGGTACCGCTCGTCGTCTTCAAAATGTGCAAAGAGCAACATGTTGACGTCGGGAATGATCACGGAGCTTTGGCCGATTTCGCCAAGAACTCCTCGTTCATCAATTCCGTATCGACCTTGCTCAGCTTGAGCGGATCGACTCCCGGTTGAACCCCGCCGGCGTACGTACCGTTGCGTTGCGGTGGTTCGCGATACGGCACAGTCAGGTCGAGCCAGACCGATAGCACATCATTGGCTGCCTGCTCCAGGGTGATACCGACCAGGTCGGCACGCTCCTGCAAGGCGGCCACAATGTCCTCATCCAGATTCAACACGGTCTCCATGCGATCATCGTTTCCGATTCTGGTCGGCGCGTCAAGGCCACCTCACAGAAGAACCCCTATTCGGTGGAAATCCGGTACAGGTCCGAGGCGTTCGTCTGCAATACGGCGGTGCGTACGTCCGGGTCGAGATCGCCGAGGACGTTGGCGATGTGCTCCTGGCTGCGCGGGTAGAGACAGGTCGGGTGGGGGAAGTCGGTCTCGAAGAGGACGTTTTTGACGCCGATCTGCTCAATCACCTTGCGCGGACCGAAGTCCTCGAACCAGAAGCAGGCCCAGATGTTGCGGCGGAACTTCTCGGTCGGGCGCAGTTCGTGGTGCTTGACCTCGGTCGGGACCATCTCGTCCCACTGGTACTCGCAGGCCTCGAGCAGGAACGGAATCCAGCCGATGCCGCTCTCGACCGAGACGAACTTGAGCCGCGGGAAGCGTTCGAGCACGTCGCTGTAGAGCAGATTGGAGATCATCCGCGCATTGTCGATGTAGATGTTGGCGGCGCCGATCGCGAGCTTCCGTTCCGGACCCATCGACTCCCACGGCGACGACACGAACGGCGATGGCGCGCCCTTGGCTCCACCCGACCCGATGTGGAAGTTGAGCACCACGTCGAGGTCCTGGGCGAGCTCGAAGAACGGGTCCCAGTGCGACGTACCGTAATCGGGCAGGTCGAACTTCTCGGGCGTGTCGCAGATTGTGTAGCCGCGAGCGCCGTACTCCTCGACCGTGCGGCGCATCTCGGCGAGCGTCGCGTCGAGGTCCCAGAACGGCAGCAAGGCTTGCGGGAAGAGTCGCCCGCCGGAGGTCAACTGCCACTCGCCCATCGCGTCGTTGTAGGTCGTGACGCAGGCGTTGCGCAGTTCCTGATCGGGGATGCTGAGGAAGTTGGCCGAGGCGAAACCTGAGATGTTCGGATAGACGATCTGGGCGTAGAGGCCGAGTCGCTTCATCAGCTCCAGTCGCGCGGGCACCTCGTAGGCGGCCGCGTCGAGGCGCTCGAAGTCATGCACGCCGAGAATGCCGAGCACCTTGTCGCCGCTGCTCTCGACGACCGAGAGCCCGACCGGACCCAACGGCACGTCGCCGTCGACGAACCAGAAGTGCTCGCCGTCGACCTTGCGCAGTTGCGGCATGCGGTCGCGGAGGGTCGCCGGCGCGCGCGAGGTCCACAGGTCAGGCGGCTCGGTCACGTGCGAGTCGCAGTCGATCACGTTGATGCCCTGAATCGCATTCAGCATTGGGTTCTCGTGAACGGTGGGGTTGGCGCTGACCATGTCGATCTCCGGTTACTCATCTCTGCGGGGATGGTGAGCAGATGATAGTCACTGGAAATGCAGCTTGCACTCAGGCGTCTGAGCGGTCGCCGCCCAGGAACTCGGCGACCCGAGACGCCAGCAGTGCGCAAAGGACAGCCAGACCGCTGTTGACCAGGATCCACGGCCAGTAGATGTCCTCGGCCAACCAGCTATCGCCGGCGCCGCTCTCGGCGATGCCGAACTCCAGCCACACGTCGAAAATGACAAACAACGCGAACGCCGCGTTGAGCGTGCTGACGATCGGTCCGTTGATGCCGCCGCCAGCGATCCAGCGTGCGATGAATGCGAAAACGATCATCGACACGGCCCACATGAACACCGGCGAGGGGAAACTCACGTTCGTGTGCCAGATTGCGACATTCATCCAGAACTGCAAGAAGGAGAAGATCAGCACCCAGACGACCAGCGGTCGCGACGCGTACGGCGCCAGCAGCCTGGCCCCGACCAGGGTGAGGATCAGGAGTACCGAAAACGGCCAGAAGATCGGTTCTGCTGCGAACTCGGCGGCCACAGACGACCATGCCAGCACCGCCTCGGCGATCAACAGGCCGAGCACACCGAGCGCGACGGTCATGTTGTCGGTATCGGTCAGATCGCCGCGCAGAGGTCGCATGGTCAAGATGCGGGCGATCATGACGATGGTCACCACCTCGGCGAACCACCAGATGGTGGGCTGATCGACGTTGGCCAGTTCGCCAATCGTCTCCAGGAGGAAGACCAACACCGCAGCAATCAGGGTGAACCGCCAAGCGGTGTCGTCCCAGAGCCCACGGAGGGTTCCAATCGGGTCGTTCAGCAGCGATTCGTGATGCGGCATGATCCTCTCCTCGTCAATGAACTTGTCAATGGGCTTCAAGCTAGTCACCGGAAATCGGCGATGTCCTACGTTGCGGGCAACTTGCAACACACTTGGCGCTCTCAGCACACCTGGAAGGACGGAACATGGGACAACTCGAGAACAAAGTCGCATTAATCACCGGTGCCGCATCGGGGATCGGTCTGGCGACAGCGGAACTGTTTGCATCCGAGGGCGCTCGCGTGGCAATGGTCGATCGCAACGCCGACCTGGTGAACGAGACCGCTCGCGCGATTGGCGACAGCGCACTGGCGATCTCGGGCGATGTCACGGACGAGGACGATGTCGCCCGGATGGTCGCGAGCTGCGTCGAACGGTTTGGCCGGCTGGACGTCGGCTTCAACAACGCCGGGATCGCCGGTACCGCGCCGATCCATGAGCACACGCTGGACCACTTTCAGCGCGTCGTCGATGTCTGTCTGACCGGCGTGTTTCTCTGCCTCAAGCATCAATCGAAACAGCTCATTGCTCAGGGCGAGGGTGGGTCGCTGATCAACACGGCCAGCATCAACGCGACCCAGGCGACGAAGGGACTGGCAGCCTACTGCTCGGCCAAGGCCGGCGTCGGAATGCTGACCAAAGTCTCGGCGCTCGAGCTGGGCGAGCACGGCATCCGCGTCAACGCGATCGGTCCGGGCCACACCATGACGCCGCTGACTGCGCGAGTCCGCGACGTTGACGGATTCGACGAAGCCATGATCCGCGCGACGCCTCTCGGCCGTCTCGGAGAACCTGAAGACATCGCCCAGATGGCGCTCTTCCTCGCCAGCGACGCGAGTCCCTGGGTGTCGGGCCAGCTCCTCTATGTCGATGGTGGAATCACCGTCAACGAACTGCCGCCCGGTTTCAATCCACTACAGGCACGGCTGAGGGAGCCACGGGACGGATGAACTCTATGAAGTTCGCGGTTGATCCACCGACCCTCATGGTCCCGGTCCGGCCAGCGCCGACGGAGTGCTGCCAGATGCGAGGCGGGGAGCCGAGCGGGTCCCCGCGCAAAACGGGGACTGGGGAACGGCGGCAGGTATCGGATTTACGCGCGGGACCTGTGCTTGTTCGACCGGCGCGTCGGGAGAGGCCGTAGCCTGCCAGATACATCGGCGGGACGAGCGCTACAGCATTGGAGAGACTGATCATGGGACTGCTCGACGGCAAGGCTGCGTTGATCACGGGCGGAGCTTCAGGAATTGGACTGGCGGCGGCGAAGCGATTCGCCGAGGAGGGCGCGCAGGTTGCGCTCGCCGATCGCAACGCCGACGGCGCGGCCGAGGCGGCGCGCGAGATTGGCTCGGAAGCGGTTGCGATCACCGCCGATGTCACGAACGAGGACGATGTCGCCAGCATGGTGATGTCCTGTGTGGACCGCTTCGGTCGCCTGGACATTGCCTTCAACAACGCGGGTATCGGTGGATTCTCGCCGATCCAGGATTATCCGCTGGCGCAGTTTCAGCAAGTGATCGATGTCTGCCTGACCGGGGTCTTCCTCTGCATCAAACACGAGTCGAAGCATCTGATCGGGCAAGGCTCGGGCGGCTCGATCATCAACACGGCTTCACTCAACAGCATCCAGGCGACTGAGGGTCTGTCCGCATACTGTTCGGCCAAGGCCGGCGTGGCGATGCTGACCAAGGTGTCGGCGCTGGAGTTGGGCAGGCACGGCATCCGCGTCAACAGCATCGGACCCGGACTGATCCGCACGCCGCTGACTCAAGGTTTGCGCGACCTACCGGAGCTGGAGCAGGCGTTTGTCGACGAAGCCCCGCTCGGCCGGATCGGCGATCCCGAGGACGTCGCTCAGCTCGCGCTCTGGCTGGCTTCGGATGCGTCCACGCTGATGACCGGACAGACGGTTCAGCTCAATGGCGGCGCGGACATCAACAAGTACCCGCCGCTGTTCGAGTTCTTCGGCCAACAACCGCAGCAGACGTAAATCCGTAGACTGCCTGCCGACTGAAGGCGTCGCATCACAGCTGAGGAGTAGGTCATGCGTGAGTTTGCAGGCAGAACGGCAGTGGTCACCGGCGCGGCGAGCGGGATGGGGCTGGCCTTCGCCCGACGCTTCGCGGCCGAGGGCATGAATGTGGTCCTCGCCGACATTGAAGCAGAGGCGCTGGACGCGCAGGTGCAGCGGCTGCGGCAGGAAGAGCGCAACGTGCTCGGCGTGGTCGTCAACACGATGCGACGCGAGGCGCTGGAGGATCTGCTGGATCGGGCGATTGCCGAGTTCGGCAACATCCACATCCTGGTCAACAACGCCGGCGTCGCAGGCGGCGAGGACGCCGGCCTGCGTCCCGACGGCTCGGTGCGAGGATCATGGGAGGTTGCGGACGAGACCTGGAATTGGATTATGGGCGTCAACTTCTGGGGCGTGCTCTACGGCATCCAGATCTTCGTGCCGCACATGCTCGAACACGGCGAGGCGGGTCACATCGTCAACACGGCCTCGCTCGCAGGGCTGATGCCCGGCGGCGGCGCCTACAGCGTCTCCAAGCACGCCGTGTTGACCCTGACCGAGGGTCTGTACCAGCAGTTCCAGGCGATGGGCGCGAATCTCAGCGCGTCGGTCCTGTGCCCCGGATTCGTCAACACGAACATCGGTTACGCCGAGCGCAACAAGCCGGAGGAGTTCGGCGCAGCCTCGGAGCGGACGGACGAACAGGAACAGGCGATTGCGATGATGCTCGGCGGCGGCATGGATCCCGATCAGGTCGCCGAGATCGTCTTCGACTCGATCGTCGAGCAGCGCTGTTACATCCTGCCGCATCCCGCCTGGGACGACGTCGTGCGCGGTCGCGTCGAGCATGTCCTGGCCAGGGGCGCGCCGGTCAGCGTCGACATGGAGGAGATGCTGCGCAGGCGAGCGGCCGGACAGGAAGTCTAGGTCACTGAGAGGACAGAACGATGCGAGAGTTTGCAGGCAAGACGGCTGTCGTGACCGGCGGCGCGAGCGGGATCGGGTTGGCGTTGGTCGAGCGCTTCGCCTCGGAGGGGATGAACGTCGTCCTCGCCGACATCCAGGAAGACGCGCTCCAGGCGCAGGTTCAGCGGCTGCAACAGGAAGAGCGCTCGGTGATGGGCCTGGTCGTCGACACGATGCAGCGCGAGACGCTGGAGCGGCTTCGCGACCAGACGATTGCGGAGTTCGGCAACATCCACATCCTCTGCAACAACGCCGGCGTGTTCAGTTTCCAGGACGCCATGAGCCTCGGCCCGGAGGCGATCAACATCTGGGATGTCGAGGACCGCGTCTGGGAGTGGGTGATCGGTGTGAACTTCTGGGGCGTGCTCTACGGAGTCCAGACGTTCCTGCCGCACATGATCGGACACGGCGAGGAAGGGCACGTCGTCAACACCTCCTCGGTCGCCGGTATCACGCCGGGCGGCAGCGCCTACAGCGTCTCCAAGCACGGCGTGCTGACGTTGACCGAAGGCTTGCACCAGAACCTCGAGCGGATCGGCTCGAAGATCGGCGCGTCCGTGCTCTGCCCGGGCGCGGTGCAGACCCAGATCATGAACGCCGACCGCAACCGGCCGGACGAGTTTGGCGGCGCCGGCGAACGCTCCGAAGGCGAAACTGCCGCCTTCAACGCGTTCCTCGCCTCTGGCATCGATCCCGCCAACGTGGCCGACCAGGTGGTGCAGGCGATCACGGAGGAGCGCTGTTACGTCCTGCCCCATCCCGACTGGGATGACATCGTGCGTCAGCGGGTCGAGAACATGCTCGCGCGCACCGTGCCTGCGGCGCGGATTCCTCGGCAAATGGACCAACGCTGAGCGGCGATCACAGCCGCAACTAGACTGCGCGGACAATCGACCGACGACTCAGAATGCCCTGAGAGGACCGAAGATGCGCGACTTTGCAGGCAAGACCGCAGTAGTCACCGGAGCGGCGAGCGGCATGGGACTCGCCTTCGCCGAACGCTTTGCAGCCGAAGGAATGAAGGTCGTCCTCGCCGACATCGAGACCGACGCGCTCAATGCGGCCGTCACCCGCCTCGAGCAGCAGGAGCGCAACGTCATCGGCGTCGAGGTCAACACGATGCAGCGCGAGACGCTGGAACGGGTCCGCGACCAGGCGATCGAGCGCTACGGCAAGATTCACGTGCTCTGCAACAACGCCGGCGTCACCTCTCGTCGCGACGGCGGGCTGGGCGCGGGCACGGGCGCCGTCCCCGTGTGGGAAGTTCCCGACTCGACCTGGGAATGGGTCATGGGCGTCAACTTCTGGGGCGTGCTCTACGGCCTGCAGGTGTTCGTCCCTTCGATGATCGAGCACGGCGAGGAGGGCCACATCGTCAACACGGCGTCGGTGGCGGGACTGATCCCCGGCGCCTCCGCCTACAGCGTCTCAAAACACGGCGTGCTGACCCTGACCGAAGGGCTCTGGCACCACCTGCGAGCGGCTGATTCCAAGATCTCCGCCTCGGTGCTGTGCCCCGGCTTCGTCAACACGCAGATCAACGAGGCGGAGCGCAATCGCCCTAGCGAGTTCGGTCAGTCTATCGAAGCGAACGAGGCGCAGCAAGCAGTGTCTCGCATCTTCCTGGGCGGCGGCATGGCAGCTTCCGATGTCGCCGACCTCGTCTGGCAGGCGATGGTCGACGACCAGCTCTACATCCTCCCCCACGACGGCTGGCGAGACGTCATCCGCGGTCGAATCGAGGCGGTGCTCGACGGTCAGCAGCCGGTTGAGGTCGACTTTGAGCAGATGATCGCGCGTCGAGCCGATGGGGCAAACGTCTAGTACGCATTCGCGTTGCAGTTGCGACTCTCAGAACTACCGTCATACCCGCGCTTGCCGCGGGTATCTCGCCGAGCCTGGCAACACCGTCGGAGCCTATGCGATGAGATTGCCGCGCCAAGCGCGGCAATGACGAATCTCAGCGCGACGTAGGGTGGATGATGTGAAAGCGCCCTTGCCTAGGGGCGAACGGTTCATTCCTCGTCGCCGGAGGCGAGTTGGGCGGCGAACTCTTTGCGGCCGGATCGTTCCTTCTCGGTCTGGGCGAGGACCGTCTCGGGAATCCAGAAGGGGAGATGATCATCGGCGCGCGACGGGGCGAGCAGGTCGTCGAGGTCCATGACGAGCTCTCGACGGTCGTACTTGGTCTGCTCGTGGCCTTCCCACATCGGAAGCATCGCGATGGCGTCGAAGGGACAGACCTCGACGCAGATGTTGCAGCGCATGCAGCGACCGAAATCGATGTAGAAGTCCTTGATCACCGACTTGTGGTTGCTCTTGCCGGCGGCGTTGGCGGGATTCTTCATCAGCGTGGTCGACATGCAGTCGACCGGGCAGGCAGCGGCGCACTTGCCGCAGCCGGTGCAGTTCGGCTCTTCGAGCTGGTGGTTCCAGATCAGGTAGGGGAAGGTCCGCGCCCGCTTGGGGAGTTGCTTCTTCTCGTACGGGTAATGCACCGTCACCGGCCCGCGTCGCAGTACCTGGGCGCCTCGACCAATCACCTTGAACACACCGCGCATGAGCCGCTCCCAATCCTCTGGCGATACCTCTCAAGAATAGCGCACGCCTCCGACAGGTCAGAGCGCCATGACCCTGACCGGACCCGATGTATCGAGCGCGGCGCCCGTCCATGCGACGACATCCTCGACGGAGACGCCCGCAGCCGTCTCCCGCAACGACAGGCCGTCGGAGGTCACGTCAAGCACAGCGAGGTCGGTGATGATCACGTCCACGCAACGCTCTGCGGTGAGCGGGTAGTCACAGACTTCGACAATCCGCGGTTCGCCTTCACGGGTCACGTGCGCCATCGCGATGATCAGCTTCCGAGCGCCGACGGCGAGGTCCATCGCACCGCCGACGCTGCCGCCGCGTCGCGCCGGCACGTACCAGTTGGCCAGATCGCCCTGGGCTGAGACCTGCAGTCCGCCCAGCACGGCGGCGTCGATGTGGCCGCCGCGAATCATCGCGAACGACTCCGCCGTGTCGAAGAAGCTGGCGCCTGCGACCAGATCGACCGGCTGGCCACCAGCATTGATCAAGTCGGCGTCGAAGTCCGACTCCGAGATGCCCGAGTAGCCGAGGATTCCGTTCTCCGCCTGAAACAAGATGCCATCCGATGGCTCAACGAATCCGGCGACGAGTGTGGGCAGACCGATCCCGAGGTTGACGACCGATCCCGGCTCCAGTTCGCGGGCGGCGCGCAGGGCGATCAGTTCGCGGCTGAGTCCGGTCGGTGGAGCATTGGCGGTCATCGTCAGCCCTCCCAGCGGACCGGGATCGGCTCGCACTGGGCGATCCGGTCGACGTAGAGCGCGGGCGTTCCGACTTGATCCGCGGGGATCTGGCCGGGTTCAACGATCTCCTCTACCTCGGCGATCACGAGGTCGGCGGCGGTCGCCATGACGGGATTGAAGTTGCGACCGGCGAGGCGGTATTGCAGATTGCCCAGGCGATCGGCGCGCCAGGCCTTGATCAGCGCGACATCGCCTCGGAGTGGACGTTCAAGCAACCAATCCTCGCCGTCGATTTCGACGATCTGCTTGCCTTCAGCCATCATCGTGCCCAGTCCCGTCTTCGTCAGCACGCCGCCGAGTCCGGCGCCTCCGGCGCGCAGCCGCTCGATCAGCGTGCCCTGGGGAACGAGTTCCAACCCGACTTTTCCCGCGTGATAGAGCTCCTCGAATCGCGAGGTGCGACCGCCCGAAGCGCGGATGGCGAACGTCGCAATCACGTGGGCGAGCTGCCGATCCTCGCACAGCTCGTCCAGCAGATCGCCGAGTCCGATGTTGTTGGCCACGGCCGTCAGTTCCCGTCGTCCGCTGCGCCGGACGGCCCGGATCAGATTGGACGGCGTCCCGGCCGAGACGAACCCGCCCACCAGCAGCACCGCGCCATCGGGGATATCGGCAACTGCCGCATCGGGGGAATTCCAGACCTTGTCGATCATGCGCAGATCGTATCGCCACGGCGGAGTTGCACGTGAAGCGCCGGGTTCTTACTCCCTCTCCCTCTGGGAGACCTGCGTGCAAACACCCCTGGTCCAGTCCCCGACTTGTTCGGAGCCTGCCCCAGACTTGTTCAGGGGGACCCGTTCCCGTTCGGCACTACCGGGGATCTACCAGGTACGAGACGGGGAGCCGAGCGGGTCCCCG
>DAOUKQ010000102.1:0-19975 GCA_034421135.1 Dehalococcoidia bacterium | reverse complement strand
AGCGGCCAGCGCCTCGTGATCACCTGCTGGATGTCGTGCCAGACGGCTCCGCTCGGCGACGTAACGACGCCGATTCGCTTTGGATAGGTCGGAATCGGTCGCTTGCGGTCGGGATTGAACAGGCCCTCGTCTTCAAGGTTGCGGAAGAGCCGCTCGTACTCCGCCTGCAGCACGCCTGCTCCGATGGGCCGCAGCGTGTCGACGATGATCTGTAGCGAGCCGCGGGGCAGGTAGATATCGGCGCTGCCGTGTACGAGCACCTGGTCGCCCTGCTCGACCCGGACGCCGCGATTCTGATTGCGGAAGAAGGCGCAGGACAGCGCAGCGTCGGTCTTGGCGTCGGCGAGATCAAAGTAGTAGTGTCCTGCGCCGGATCGATTGAAGCTGCGGACCTCGCCCTCGATCCAGACATCGTTGAGCTGCGGGTCCGCCTTGAGCTGCGTGCGAATGTGCCGGGCGACCTCGCCGACGGGCCGCGACTGCGGCGCCGCGCTTGGCGCGGGCTCGTCCCAGTCGATCCGGCGCTGCTGCGACCGTCGCACGTTGAAGCCGGTTGGTGGTCGCTTGGGCATCGGTCGTTCAGCCCTCTATCTCTGCCTTTGGAGACTTGCGGGTCAACCTCTTCCGGTCCCCTCTCCCAGAGGAGACCTGCGCGCAAATCCCTTTCTTGTCCCCTCTCCCCGAGGGAGAGGGTTAGGGCCCTCTGTGGCGATGGATGCGGTCCCTGCCAGATACGATCGCCGCTCCGGACCCTCACCCCAGCCCTCTCCCAAAGGGAGAGGGAGTAAAGCCCCACGATTTACGCGCAAGTCTACCGGGAGAGGGGACCGGAGCGTGGATGCGCTCAAGCGCGTTCGAGGTACTGACCGCTGCGCGTGTCGACCTTGATGGTGTCGCCGGGGCTGATGAACAGCGGCACGTTGACGGTCACGCCCGTTTCCAGCGTAGCCGGCTTGGTTGCGCCGGTCGCGGTGTCGCCCTTGACGCCGGGATCGGACTCCGCCACGACCAGCGGCACCGCCGCGGGCAGTTCGACCGCGACCGGATTCTCGCCCACGATCAGCACTTCCACCTCGGCGTTCTCGGCCAGGTAGTTGACCGAGTCGCCGACGACATCGAGCGAGAGCGGCTCCTGGTCGAAGGTCTCGGTGTTCATGAAGTAGAGCAGATCGTCCTCGCGGTAGAGGTACTGCATGGTCCGATGCTCGGTGCGGATGCGACGGAACTTGGTGCCGGCCTGAAACGTGCGCTCAATCGTGTGTCCGCCGCGAATGTCGCGCAGTTTGAGCCGCGCCTGCGCCGAGCCGCGCCCGACCTTGATGTGTTCCCAGTCGACGATCTGATACTCGTTGCCATCGAGTTCGATCACGAAGCCGCGCTTGAGGTCGCCGGTGGAGATCATCTTTTGCCTGTCAGTTGTACTCGTTGTGCTCGGTGGGTTATGCGATCAAGCGTAGTTTGGGCGTGCCCGTGAAGGAGTGGAAGCCGTCTTCGTCGAGCAATCCCATGTCCTCGATCCGCACGCCGCCCCAATCGGGGAGGTAGATGCCCGGCTCAATCGTAATGACCATGCCGGCTTCGAGCGTGTCCTTGGATGTCTTGCCCAGGTGCGGTTTCTCGTGAATCTGCAATCCCACGCCGTGGCCCAGACCGTGACCGAACTGGTCGCCGTAACCGGCGTCGGCGATCACCTGGCGGGCGAGCTGGTCGGCGTCGACGCCCGTCATTCCCGGTTCGACCATCTGCGCAGCCGTCTCGTGCGCGGCCAGGACGATGTCGTAGATGCGCGGGAAGAGTTCATCGTGATCGCCCATGACGATCGTGCGGGTCATGTCGGCGCAGTAGCCGCGATAGCGGGCGCCCATGTCGATCACGATCGGCTCGCCTTCGTGGATCAGCTCGTCGCGCGGTCGCGCATGAGGACGAGCGCCCCACGGTCCGGCTGCGACGATCGACTCAAAGGCCATCGCCTCGGCGCCGTGCGAGCGGGCGTACTGCTCGATCTCCCATGAGACCCGGGTTTCGGTCCAGCCGGGCTGCATCGTCGACTCGGCGTGCGCGAAGGCGTCGTCGGTCAGCTTGACCGCCTGCCTGAGTAGCGCAATCTCCGCGTCGTCCTTGATTGCGCGGACCGGCTCGATGATTTGATCGGTCTGCACCAGAGCGGGCCGCTGGCTGGCGGGCAACTTGACGTTGATGTCGCGGAGCTGCTTGTGTCCGGCGACGGTGATGTCGGCGGACTCGAAGCCCAGCCGGATTCTGCCAAACGGTTTGGCCAGTTCGCCCCACCATTGCTCGATGCCGCCCTTCATCTGCAGGATCTCGAACTCGGGAGATTCCTGCGCCGCCTGTTCCAGGTAGCGAAAGTCTGTGGCGAGCACGGGTGGGCGCGAATCGTCGGCGGGGATCACCAGCCAGCCGTTGGAGCCGGTGAAACCGGACGCATAGCGGCGATTGACGGGATTGGTGACGAGCAGCGCGTCGACGTTCGCTGCTGCAAGGCGTTCGCGGATGCGGTCAATGCGGTCGATGCGGTCGATGCGGCTGAGGGATGTGGACATGCGCTTGATCAAGCACTGATTCAGGAACTCGGTTGAGAGTTGGCGCTCTGGGCCGCGCCTTCGCGGCCGAATCGTTCCTGCAACATGGGGACGAGCGCGTCGAGCGCGGCGAGATAGCCGCGCCAGCCGAGACCGGCAACCACGCCGTCCATGATCGGCGCGGTGACCAGGTTGTGGCGGAACTCTTCGCGCGCGTGGACGTTGGAGAGATGAACTTCCATCTTGCCGCCGGGGAACGCTTCCAGGGCATCGCGGAGCGAGTAGCCGTAGTGGGACAGCGCGCCGGGATTGATGATCAGCCCCTCGGCGGAGCGCTCCTGCTGGATGAAGTCGATGATCGCGCCCTCGTGATTGGATTGGTAGGGACGGATCGTGACGCCCCACTCCTTGGCTCGCTTGGAGACCAGGTCTTCGATGTCGGCGAGCGTTTGCGTGCCGTAGATCTCGGGCTGGCGCTGGCCGAGGATGTTCAGGTTGGGGCCGGAAATGAGCAGGACTTTCATCGCGTTGGTCTAGTCGTCCTTGTCACGAGTTCGTCGGTCGCGCAGGAGGTCGGCGATCCCGTCAAGCGCGTGCTCAATGGTGTCGCGTCGGGCGGCGTCGCTGACGTGGGTGTAGATCTGCGTCGTGGACACGGAGGCGTGTCCGAGCAACTCCTGGACCACACGAACGTCGGCGCCTCTATCGAGCATATGAGTGGCGAAGGAGTGTCGCAACAGATGCGGATGCACGTCGGGCGGCAGCCCGGCGCGCTCGGCGTATCGCCGTACGGCTATCTGCACGGCCCGGACCGAGAGCGGACCGCCGAAGCGATTGAGCCAGAGCCAGGACTCCGACTGTTCAGAAGCGAGATTTGGCCGCCCGTCGCTCAGATAGCGCTGCAACCAGCGCCGCGCCGAGCTGCCCAGCAGCGCGACGCGTTGCTTGTCGCCCTTGCCGCGGACGATGAAGGCGTTGTGGTCGGCGTCGTAATCTGTGATCCGGATGCCAGCCAGCTCCGAGATGCGCAGTCCGGCTGCGTAGAGCGTTTCGAGGATGGCCCGATCGCGAAGCCCCGCCGGCGTAGACGTGTCGGGCGCGGCTAGCAGGGCATCGATCTGCTGTTCGCTGAGCACGGTCGGCAGATGCGATGTAGTCTTCGGCGTCGCGGCGAGCGTCAGCGGGTCGCGTTCCAGTTCGCCGGTCTGCTTGAGATGCCGGGTGAACGTCCTGATCGTCGACGCACGCCGCCGGATCGATGCCTCGGCCAGTCCCTCGGCCTGAAGCGACGCGAGATACTCGCGATAGTCGGCGCGCGTGAGGCGCGGCAGGTCGCGCTCGTGCTCGTCCAGCCAGTGAAGAAAGCTCGAGATGTCGGAGCGGTAGTTGCGGATCGTGTGATCCGAAAGCCCGCGTCCGTGCTGCAGGACGGACAGGTATCGCTCCAGCGCCTCGCCGCGCGCTGCCGGTGTCGCTTCAGTGGTCACGGATTCACTGTAGGACGACTGTCCCGAGTCAGGAGCCTCGGCGTCGGCGTCCAGCTCGCGCGCCGCCGCGACCTCGCCGCGCGGCTTTCGGCTCGGCCAGCAGGGTCAGCGCCCGCTCGAGCGCGATCGTTTCGAGATCGTCTTCGTCCTTGAGGTTGCGGCGCTCGTCGCCCGACTGGACGTAGGGTCCCCAGCGGCCGGGACGCACGGTGACCTCGTCGCCGGTGTCGGGATGCAGACCGAGGGTCTTGGGCCAGCGCAGCCACTCGATCGCGTGCTCGAGATTGACGTCGTCTAACTCCATGCTCTTGGGTACCGAGGCGCGGCGCGGCTTGGGTTGACCGCGCTTCGGCCGGCCGACCGTTTCGCCGATCTGCACGAACGGGCCGAAGCGACCGTTGAGCAGCCAGACATCGTCGTCGTACTCGGGGTGACGCCCCAGCCGTCGCGGGAGCTGCAGGGTGGTCTCCAACAGGTCGTCGGCCTTGCCGAGCGTGAGATCGGCCGGCGCCATGTCGGGCGGGAGCGGCGCGGTGCGCATGGTGTCGCCGACGCCGCGACGCAGGAACGATTGTCCCCCGCGCACGCGGACCTGGATGTCGTCGGGCCCCACATCCGCATCGTCGCTGCTGGGGGCGAGGGTGAGTCCCTCGTCGGTCAGATTGAGCGCCCAGAACGGGATCGTGGCGATCTTCTCCGCGACGCGGCCCTTCAGTCCGCTCTCTGCGCCGTCGTCGCCGAAATAGAAGGCGTGCAGGTGCTCTTCTGATCGTGTCTCGCCGCGGGCAATCTGGTCGAGTTGATCTTCCATGTCGGCGGTGAACTCGGCGTTGACCAGGTCGGAGAAATGCTGCGTCAACAGGTCGGTGACCGCGAAGCCGAGGAAGGTGGGAATCAGCGTGCGGCCGCTGCGGCTGACGTAGTTGCGATCGGTCAAGGTCTTGATGATCGCCGCGTAGGTGCTGGGCCGGCCGAGTCCGTCATCCTCGAGCTTCTTGACCAGCGATGCTTCGGTGTAGCGGGCCGGCGGCTGCGATTCGCTCTGGCGCGGCTCGAAGCTGGTCAAGCGGGCGGCGTCGCCTTGCGCGACGTCGGGCAGCAACTGCTGTCCGTCGCCGCGCGGCGGGAGCACCTCGTACCAACCAGGGAACAGCACGACCTGGCCGTTGGCGACCATCACGGCGGGATCGTCGTCGGGACTCTCGGACAATCGCGCCGCCAACTCCACTCGGGTGCGCTCGACCCGCGCATCGGCCATCTGGCAGGCGACGGCGCGGCGCCAGATCAGGTCGTAGAGCGCGAAGTCGTCGCCGTCGAGCACGCCGCGCAGCGACTCCGGGGTGCGGCCAATGTCGGTTGGCCGGATCGCCTCGTGCGCTTCCTGCGCGTTGCGCGACCGGGTCTTGTAGGTGCGGAACTGGTGGTAGTCGTCACCGTAGGTGGTCTTGATGTACTCGGAGGCTTGGGCCAGCGCCTGGTCGGAGAGCGTGACCGAATCGGTTCGCATGTACGTGATCAGGCCGACGCGTTCCGCTCCAAGATCGACGCCCTGGTAGAGCCGTTGCGCCGCCGCCATCGCCCGCGCCGCGCCCATGCCGAGGCGGTTTGAGGCGGCCTGCTGCAT
The DNA here is from genome assembly GCA_034421135.1 of Dehalococcoidia bacterium. GTDB lineage: Bacteria > Chloroflexota > Dehalococcoidia > Bin125 > Bin125 > Bin125. The sequence goes on along the minus strand of DAOUKQ010000102.1, from coordinate 14,324 downwards.
CGTCGAAGTCGTGAACGGCGGCGCGGGACGCATCCGCGCCTGGGTCTTGGCAACGGTCGAGACCGACCACGCAGCCTCGGTCAACGCGGGACGAATCGCCTCAAGCGTCGCCTCGGTTTCCCAACGCTTCTCGGTTGCGGCCAGTTGGCCGGTCGCCGGATCGAAATCGGACGTCTGGCTGGCGAGTTCCCGGCCGCCCAGTGAGAGGAGCCGCGCGTTGAGTTGCGCGTCGCCGATCTGGAAGTCGGCATTCGCTCCCCAGTACTCGGCCGTGACGAAAGCCATTCGCTCGCGTTCGCGGTCGACCAGAATCTTGAGCGCCACGCTCTGCACGCGGCCGGCTGAGGTTCCCTGACCTAGCTTGCGCCAGAGCACCGGGCTGAGCGAGTAGCCGTACAGCCGATCGAGAATGCGGCGCGATTCCTGCGCTTCGACGAGGTGCTCGTCGATCTCGCGCGGCGCTTCCAGCGCGCGCTCAATCGCGTCGGGCGTGATCTCATGGAAGACGATCCGCTCATAGGGGACCTTGGGCTTGAGCACTTCGACGAGGTGCCAGCCGATCGATTCGCCCTCGCGATCTTCATCGGTGGCGAGTAACACGCGGTCGGCCTGCTTTAGCTCTTTGCGCAAGCGGGTGACGTGCTTCTTCGATTCGCTGGGCACGATGTAGTACGGCTCGAAGCCGTGATCGACGTCGACGGCGAAGTCGGCCCAGGGCTGACCCTTGATCTTGGCGGGGCGTTCGGCCGCGCGTCGGGGCAGGTCGCGGATGTGGCCGAAGCAGGCGGTGACGACATAATCGTCGTCCAGGAACCGTGAGATCGTGTCGGCCTTGGCGCCCGACTCGACGATCACCAGCGTCTTGCCTCCGTTGGTTCCGGCACGATCAGCGTCGGGCATAGGTCATTGGTCCTACCTGGTGGATGAGGCCTTTGAGTTCCAGCGTGGCCATCGCGGCCGCGGTCTCGTGGACGGGTTGTTGGATCAGTCGCGAGAGTTCGTCCACGTGAATCGGCTCGCTCCCGATCTGTTGCAGCAGCATGGCCTCGACGGGGTCTTCCGGCAATCGCTCAGCTAACTCAGCTTGCCGCTCGATCGGTCCGACGTTGAGTTCGTCGAGCACATCCTGCGCGCAAGTGACGAGCTTACCCAACCCGCGCTGGATCACGTTGTTGGCGCCCGAGGATTGCTCAGAGGTGATCGGACCCGGCACGGCGAACACTTCGCGTCCCTGGTCCAATGCCGATGTCACCGTATGCCACGTCCCGGACTTTTCGCCGGCCTCGGTGACCAGCGTACCGAGCGTGACGCCCGCGATGATTCGGTTGCGCCGAGGGAAAAACCGCGCGTCGGGCCTGGTGCCGAGCGGATACTCGCTGATCAGCGCGCCGCCCGTTTCGAGAATCTGCGCCGCCAGTCGCTTGTGTTCAGGCGGATACACACGGTCGAGGCCGCAGGCAACGACCGCTACCGTGCGGCCGCCCCGCTCGAGCGCCGTTTCGTGGGCGATGCCGTCTACGCCGCGCGCGAGTCCGGAGACAATCGTGAGACCGGCGTCGGCGAGCTCGGCCGCGAGGGCGCTGGTCACCTGGCGGCCGTAGGCGGTCGGCCTGCGCGTGCCGACGATCGCCACCGACCACTCGTCGCGTTCCTGCAGTTCGCCGCGCACGTAGAGCAACGGAGGCGGATCGGGAATCTCCCGTAGCCGTCTCGGAAAGGCTTCGTCGTGCGGGGTCAGCGCCTCGATACCCGCGTCCAACATCTTCGAGTACGCCTCGAACGGATCGAAGCCGGCGCGTGTCGACTCCAGTTCTTCGATGGCGCGGCTGTCGAGGCCCGCCTCGCGCAGCCGGGTCCGGTCGGCGCTCCAGGCCTCTTCGAGGCTCTCGAACGCGCGCTCCAGCGCCGTCATCCGGGCCGGGCCGATGCCGGTGACGTGAGAGAAGGCGACGCGATAGGGCGCGTCTTCGTTGGCTGATGGGTCGAGTTGTGACACGAGCGCTCACGTTAGCGCGAGTTGGCTTAGCTGTCACCCGCCGACGCGGCGAGCGGCACGGCGCGCATCTGCACCACGCGTCGCCCGTTCATGCGCTCCACGACGACCGAGAGCGTGCCCAGATGCACTTCGTCGCCGACCTCCGGAATTCGCCCGAGTCGGTCGAAGACCAACCCGGCGACGGTGTCGTAGTCGGCGGCCTCGATGTGGCCGCCAAGCTGATCGAGCGCGCCCAGCGGCGCGCGGCCGTCGAGGATCAGCTCACCATCGACCATCCGCGCGCCATCGTCATCGGCGCCGGCCGGGTCGTATTCGTCGGCGATCTCCCCGACGATCTCCTCAAGGATGTCTTCCAGGGTGATCAGTCCGGCCGTCCCGCCGTACTCGTCCAGCACGATCGCCATGTGAACGCGCGATCCGCGCAGTTCGTGCAGTAGATCGTCGATCAGCTTCGATTCGGGGACGAGAATCGGGAGGCGGCTCATTTCGGCGATCGGTCGTCCCTGTTCCTGGAGGATTTCGGCCAGCAGGTCCTTGGCGTAAATGATGCCGGTGATGTTGTCGATTGACTCCTCAAAGATCGGCACTCGCGAGTATCCGTGTTCGAGCAGGAAGCCTGCGGCGTCGGTGAGGCTGGTGTCGGCCGGCAGCGCCGCGATGTCGGGCCGCGGCGTCATCGCTTCGCGGACGACCCGATCTCCGATTGTCATGATCCCGCGGATCATTTCGCGTTCATCCTCGGCGATGGTTTCGTCTTCTTGCTCGATCAACACCTCGATGTCGGTCGGCTGGGGCGCGACCTCGATGTGTTGGCGTCCAAGGCCGGTGACCAGCCTCGCCGGCGCTTCGAGGATGGCGGCAGGGAAGAGAAACACGGCATCGAGCAGGTCGATGATCGGGACGAAGTTGAGCGCGAAGCCCTCCGGCCAGGTGGCGGCCAGGCGGCGAGGCACAGAGTGGATCAGCGCCGCGACGACTGCCGCGATGACACCGGTCGACAGCAGCGAATCCCAGTCGGAACCGATCTCGCGGATCACGATGTAGAAGATGGCAGTAAAGCCGCTGGCGATCGCCACCGTGCGGCCCACGGCGAACGATCCCAGCGCCCGCTCGCGGTCGGCGGTGATCGCGGCCAAGCGCCGCGCTCGGCGGCTGTCGGGCTGCCGGCTGGCCAGCAGCCGCGCCCGGGATCGCGGAAGTGAAATCACGCCCGCCTCGGCGATCGCCTCGAGCACCAACAGCGTGACGGCGAGGATCAGGATGATCAGGGCGATGATTGAGCCTTCGCTCATGACTCGGGCTCCCTGGGTTGCCGAGATCGGCGTGAAGGTGCCAGGCGCGCGGGACTGCCGACGGCATTGCCGTCGTCGGGCACGTTTTTGGTCACGACGGAACCGGCGCCGGTCCGCGCGCGATTGCCAATCTCGACCGGCGCGACCAACATTGTGTCGCTGCCGATGAACACGTCCTCGCCGATCTTGGTGAAGTGTTTCGACTCACCGTCGAAGTTGCAGGTGATCGCGCCCGCGCCGATGTTGGAGCGTGCGCCGACCTCGGTGTCGCCGAGATAGCTGAAGTGTCCAATCTGCACGTGTTCGCCGATGTGAGCCTGCTTCAGCTCGGCATGAGTCCCGATGTGCGCGTGCGACTCGATTTCGCAGCCCGGTCGGATGGTCGAGTACGGCCCCACTTCGACATGGTCCCGCAGTCGGGAGCCGCTAATCGTACACGATTCAACAACGCAGCGCTCTCCGATTATGGAATCCTCGATCACCGCATTCGGACCGATGCGGGCGTTGGCGCCGATGGCGCTGGCGCCGCGGATGTGAACGCCCGGCTCGATGACCGCGCCCGGCGCAATCGATGCGCGGGCGTCAATCCAGGCTGCGCGGCGATCGACGATCCGCACGCCGTCGCCGAGCAGACGCGTTGCGATCCGGTCGCGCATGATCGCCTCGGCGTCGGCGACATCGGTCGGGGTCTCGACGTTCAGCCGGCCCTCGTCGATCGGGACAGTCCTGGCGATTGCACTGCCGTTCGACACCGCGGTCGGGATTGCGTTCGTGACATAGCTCTCGCTGCCCTCTCCGGCCTCCCGCACAATGCGATCAAGTTCCTGCCAGAGGAATTCGGCACGGAACAGGTAGAAGCCGAGATTGACTTCCTCGATAGCACGTTCGTTGTCCGAGGCGTCCCCCCACTCCACGATTGCCGCTAGCGACCCATCATTGTTCCTGGTGATCCTGCCCATCCGTGCCGGGTCGGAGACGCGGGCAGTGGCAATGATCGCTTGCGCCTGACACGGCTGCAAGATCCGCTGGATCTGTTCCGATGTGATCAACGGCAGGTCGCCATTGACGACGAGGACATGGCCGGTGCAGACGAGATCCCGGGCGGACGCGACAGCGTCGGCCGTTCCGCGAGGCGCTTCCTGGACGGCGAAACGGACGTCGACGCCCGATGTGTCGCCGCCGACAGCGTCGCGAACGAGCGTGCCGCGCTCGCCAGGAGGAACGACGACGACGGCGTGGACGATGCCGGCTCCGGCCAACGCATGCAGCACGTGCGAAGCCATGGCTCGTCCGCAGATCGGAAACGCGGGCTTGGGAATGTCCGATTGCAGTCGCCTGCCGTGTCCGGCCGCGAGCACGACTGCCGTGATGTCAGGGAAGGAAGTGGATTCAGGCGGATCGTCGTCGGAACTCAATCGGGGCTCCGATTCAAGCGGCTTGCTGGCGTCAACGCTATGCAGGCAGTCTATTGGCTGTCAATCGACCCGATGACGGAGCATCCCTCGTGGTTGGGCGGTCGAGTTCCCTGCGTATACTCGATTTTGGCAGTGCTCGTCGCGAGCACCAGCTAACTCGCTGTCAAGACCTGCCCGTCATCTGGCACGGCGCAGGTGAGGCTCAACTCCCTCTCCCTATGGGTGAGGGCCGGGGTGAAGGATTGGCGTTGACTAGCCATCTGCTCAATGCTGTTCCTCAGTTGCGCAGAGGGCCCTCACCCTAACCCTCTCCCTCAGGGAGAGGGGACCGGAACCTGACCTGAATCGCGCGTAGGGCAAGCAATACTCAAGGCGGCCGACGAATCATGGACGCTCAGACCATTCGACAGACCTTCACCGACTTCTTCGTGGAGCGCGATCATCTCGCCGTCGCGTCTGCGCCGCTGACCGCGCCGGGCGATCCGACCCTGCTGTTCACGAGCGCCGGCATGGTCCCGTTCAAGCCGTACTTCCTCGGCGAGGCGCAGCCGCCGCATCATCGACTGACCTCGATCCAGAAGTGTTTCCGCACCACCGATATCGACGAGGTCGGCGACGCGTCGCACTTGACGATGTTCGAGATGCTGGGCAACTTCTCGCTGGGCGACTACTTCAAGGCCGAGGCGCAAGCCTGGGCCTGGGAGCTGGTCACCGACGTGATCGGCATCCCATCGGAGCGCCTGGTCGCGACCGTCTTCACCGACGACGATTTCGCCTACGACCAGTGGAAGAAGATCGGCCTGCCGGACTCGAAAATCTATCGCTACGGCGAGGACCAGGGCAACTTCTGGGCGGTTGGTCCGACGGGTCCGTGCGGGCCGTGCTCTGAGTTGCATTACGACATGCGGCCCGGCTACCGCGACGAGGCCGGTCCGGCAGAGGCCGAGGAGAAGTGGCTGGAGATCTGGAACCTGGTCTTCATGCAGTGGACGCGCTTCGACGACGGCCGCCGCGAGGACCTGCCCGCGCAGAGCATCGATACCGGAGCCGGACTTGAGCGCTGGGCGATGATGCTGCAGGACAAGGACAACCTGTACGACACCGACCTGTTCGCCCCACTGCTCGACTACATCGGCGGGCGTTGCGGGCTCGAGTACCAGTCGGCCGAGGAGTCCGAACGGCGTTCGATGCGCGTCGTCGCCGAGCATGGCCGCGCGATGACATTCCTGATCGCCGACGGCGCGATCCCGGGCAACGAGGGTCGCGGGTACGTGCTGCGTCGACTGATCCGTCGGGCGCTCTACATGGCCGATTCGCTCGGCATTGCAGACGATTTGCTCGCCGATCTCGCAATCCAGGTCCAAGCGGTGATGTCGGCCTGGTACCCCGAGTTGGACGAGCACGCGGCCCTGGTCGCCAATGTGCTAAATCAGGAAGAGCACCGCTTCCGGCGCACGCTGGCGACCGGCCGGTCGCTGCTCGAAGGTCGGATCGCGATGCTCGATGACGGCGCGATCAGTGGGCGCGATGCGTTCGAGCTGTACGACACCTACGGTCTGCCGTTTGAGGTAACCGCTGAGGTCGCACGTGAGCGCAATGCGCTTAGCGACGAGCTGCAGCTCCGGGCCGAGTTCGAGGCCGCGTTGGAGGAACAACGCGAACGCTCGCGGCAGCAGGCGACGTTTGCCTACGACGAGGATGCTGCGCGATACGCAGAGCTTGAAACCGCCACCGAGTTCACCGGGTACGAGTCCATCGAAGCCGAGGCGGAAGTGGTCGCCATCGTCGCCGACGGTGAGCGCGTGGCGTTCGCGTCAACCGGCGATACCGTCAGCGTCGTCCTGGATCGGACGTCGTTCTATCCGGAGGGCGGCGGTCAGGTTGGCGACGCCGGATGGCTGCGCGGCGACGGGGTGCAGGTCGATATCGAGGACACGCGGGCCTTCGGCGACGTGATCGCGCACCTTGGCAAGGTGACGTCGGGTGAGATTTCGGTCGGTGATCGCGTGTCGGGAACGGTCAGCCGAGCCCGCCGCGCCGACGCTGCGCGCAATCACACGGCGACGCACTTGCTGCATGCGGCCCTGCGACAAGTGCTCGGCGACCATGTGCGCCAGGCGGGATCGCTGGTCGCGCCCGACCATCTGCGCTTCGACTACACGCAGCCGGAAGCGCCCGACCCGGCGGATCTGCGTAAAGTCCAACAGCTTGTGCAGGAGCGGATCCGCGACAACATTCCAGTCGCCACCACCGAGATGTCCTACGACGACGCGCTCAAGACCGGCGCGATGGCGATCTTCGGCGAGAAGTACGAAACCGACGTGCGCGTGGTGGAGATCTGCGATCCCGATCCGCATGTCCACGATTGCTTTTCCAAGGAACTGTGCGGCGGCACGCACGCGCCCGCGACCGGCTTCGTCGGCGCATTTCAGATCACGTCGGAGGGCAGCGTCGGCGCAGGCGTGCGACGGATTGAAGCGCTCACCGGCGGCGCGGCCTCGTCCTGGACCGACGCTCGGCTCGACGCGCTGGCCGATATCGCCACATCGGTCCGAGCGACGCCCGACACGGCGGGCGAGCGCATCTCTCAGTTGCAAACAGAAGCGGCCGAGCTTCGACGCCGGCTACAGGCGGTCGAAGCCAAGACCGGCGCGTCGGTCGCCGAGGAACTGGCCGCCAATGCGGCCGACGTTGGCTCGCTGGCGGTCGCCTCGGGACGCGTTGCAGTCGAGTCCGCCGATGCGTTGCGTCGAACGGGGGACGAAGTGCGCCGGCGCATCGCCGAGTCCGGCCGCGATGGCGTGATCGTGCTCGGCGCGGTCGCGAATGAGCGCCCGCTGTTCGTCGCCATGGCGACGGCGGGAGCGGTCGAAACCGGAGTCAACGCGGGCAAATTGATTGGCGGCATCGCGAAGATCGCCGGCGGCGGGGGTGGCGGCGCGCCCGACATGGCGCAGGCCGGCGGACGCAACGCGGACAAGTTGGACGAGGCGCTGGCAGCGGTCGCAGACGCGGTTCGGGCGCAGCTTGGATAGGACCTGGCCGATGACCCGCGGCTGCGCAGTCGGGATCGATCCCGGAGAGCGTTGGGTCGGCGTCGCCCGCGCGGCGCAAGGCTCCTCTCTGGCGCTGCCCGTCGGAGTGCTGGATCGAACCGCCGGAGACGCCGAAACCCTGGAATCGTTGAAGGGGATGCTGGGCCGTGAGCCGGTGACGCAACTGGTGGTCGGCGTCCCATTACGGCCGGATGGCCGCGAGGACGAGCAGGCAACCCGATTTCGCGCGTTCGGCGAGTCGCTGGCGTCTGCGCTCGGGGCGACTTGCATCGCCCAGGACGAACGGTTCTCAACCGATGAATCCCTGACCGCTGCGCCGTTCTCTGGAGGATCGGGTGAGCGAAAGGCGAGATCGCCCGGGCGCAAGAGTTCCCGTCGGCGGCGGCGAGAACGGGAACGCACCCACGGCGAGGCGGCCGCCCGCATCTTGCAGCGCTGGCTCGACTCCCAGGCCGGCGCGCTCGCCCGCGAGCGAGCAGATCGCGATCACTGACCATGCGCGCTTCGCTCTCAACCTGGAGGCTGGGAGTTACCGCCGCGCTGATCGTCGTGCTGTTCGCGGTGATCGCCGCCGCCGCCGTGTCGCTGTCGCGGACTCCGCAGTCGCTAGAGATTGGCGAGCGGGATGGCGGCGCGGCGACACCGCACAACCAGTCGACCTCGGTGACCGTCGTGACCGTGGTGGCCGGTGATTCGGCCGCCTCGATTGGCCGCAGGTTGGCGGCCAGCGACGTGATTGGGTCTCACTATCGGTTCGAGTTGTTGGCGCTGCTGTTGGGTTGGGAGTCGCGGTTGGAGCCTGGCGAGTACACCTTCGAGCCCGGACTCACGACCTATGAAATCTTGCGACGCATACACTTTGGAGAGACCTCGCCGTGGCGCGTGGTCATTCCCGAGGGGCTGAGGCTCGAGCAGGTGTCCGAACGTCTGGCAGAGGCAACCGTGGTCGATGCAGCCGCTTTCCGGGCGGTCCTCGAGGCGCCGTCCGCCGACGTCGTCAGCGGCACGTTGGCCGCGCAACGTCCGCCGGGAACGACGCTCGAGGGCTATCTCTTTCCCAGCGCCTACACGCTCCCACTCGACGGCGCCGCCGAACAGGCCGTTCGAGCCATGCTGGAGCGGCTGGACGACTCGATTTCGCCGCAGCTCCGGGATCTGCTCAACGAATCGGGGCGATCGCTGCACGAAGTCCTGATCATTGCATCGATCATCGAGCGCGAGGTCATTGAAGACAGCGAGCGGGCGCTGGTCTCAGCTGTGATCCGCAACCGGCTCGACGCCGGCATGCCGCTGCAGATGGACTCGACGGTCCAGTACGCGGTCGGCACGCCGGCCGAGTGGTGGAAACGCGATCTGGGCGCGGTCGACCTTGCGACGAAATCTCCGTACAACACATACGTGACCTCCGGTCTGCCGCCGGCACCGATCGCCTCGCCCGGCCTGGCTTCGATCATTGCCGCCGCCAGTCCGGCCAACGTGCCGTACCGCTACTTCGTCGCTCGCGGCGACGGCTATCACGCCTTTGCGGTCACATACGAGGAGCACCTGGAGAACGTTGAGCGCTATCTCGGAGGCGAAGAACGCGAGGAACCCGAGGGAGGCGAGCAATGATCTATCGCGTCGGCGTGATCGGCCATCCGGTCGCGCACAGCATCTCGCCGCGATTCCAGCAGGCGGGTTTCGATGCGGCATCGATTGATGCTCGGTACGAAGCCTGGGACCTGCAACCGGCCGAACTGGAACCGTTCATCAACGACTTACGAGGCACCGACGCGCTTGGGGCGAACGTCACGATTCCCTACAAGGAGGCGGCGCTGCGCCACATGGACGGATTGCACCAGACCGCGCGATTCGTCGGCGCGATCAACACGATTGTCAACAACGACGGGCATCTGCAGGGTTACAACACCGATGTGGCCGGTTTCCAGCGCTCGCTGTCGGAGGCGGGTTGGAATCCTGAAGGAGCCCACGCGGTGCTCTGGGGAGCCGGCGGCGTGGCTCGGGCCGCGGCCTGGGCGTTGATCTGGCGTGGCATCGAGAAGCTGACCATCATCAACCGGACGGCAGTGCGAGCCGGCCGGCTGCGGCATGACCTTGCCTCTGCATCGGCAGGAGCGACGCTACGCTCGCTCGGCGCGGTCGACGAGGGCGTCCCGGCCGCGCTTCGCAGCGCCGACCTGGTCGTGCAATGCACGTCGATCGGTCTGAAGGGCAGCGAAACCGACGGTCAGTTGCCGTTCGATCCCTCGATGCTCGCCCCGGAGGCCCTGGTCGCCGACCTGATCGCGAATCCAATCGAGACGCCGCTGGTCAAGGCGGTGCGGGAATCGGGACGACGCGCGATCGGCGGTTTGCCAATGCTGGTCTACCAGGGCGCCGCCTCATTCGAACTCTGGACCGAGCGCAAGGCGCCGGTCGACGTGATGATGGAAGCGGCCGAACTGGCGATGTCTGGAGCTGCCTCATGAACGAAGGCGTCACGATCGGCTTCGCGATCATCGCTGCGGTGTTCGGCGGGATTGGGCTGCTGCTGTTCAAGGAAGCGCGGACGCACCGGTTCTGGCGACAGCTTGTGGCCCAAAACGACATGGAAGCGATCCGCGGGATTCTCGATCAGGAGATCGAACACTGGCGCACGCAGCGTCCGCCGAAGGATGTCAGCGCCGTGGTCTGGGCCGGCGTGCAAGGCTTGGACCTGGTCGGCGCATCGGCGCAGCACGTACACATCAGCACATCGGCCGATCCCGAGTTCGGCGTGGTCGACGGCAAGCGGGAACAGATCGCCACGTCGCTCGACACGGCCTACTCGACTGCGATGCGATTGGTCGAAATGATCTTCTACGACCTGCCGAACTTCCGCCCCGACCATGTTCGCGTGGACGTCTTCACGACCTTCCGCGATGCTGCCGGCAAGGCGGAAGCGCTGCCGATCCTCTCGGTCCAGGCCGACCGCCGGTCGGCGATGAGTCTGGACTGGAATCTACCGGCGTCGGCGCTGGCTCGGGAGTTTGAGACGACGGCCAACCGTGCGCCGAACGGCGAACCGCGACCCATTGAACTGCCCGACGATCCGTTCGCCGATATGGTGGACCAGTCATCGCCTGCAAGCGCTGATTAAACCAGCGATCCAGGAAGCCAGGGATCGATCGATGGGCAGCTTGCGTTGGTTTACGGCTGGTGAATCGCATGGTCCCGGCCTCACAGTCATCATGGACGGATTGCCGGCGGGATTGCCGCTGACCGAAGCGCAGATTCGGAGCCAGCTTGCGCGGCGACAGCGAGGATATGGTCGCGGCGGTCGGATGAAGATCGAGACGGACTACGCCCAGATCCGGGGCGGGGTGCGACAGGGACGCACGATCGGTAGTCCGCTGGCGATGTGGATCGAGAATCGCGACTTCGACAAGGGAACCGGTCCGGACAAGCGACCCTGGCGCGAGACGATGTCGCTGGATGCGGTCGATCCGCCGCCGACGCAGGTGACGCGCGTGCGTCCCGGCCACGCCGACCTGACCGCATCGCTCAAGTACGGCTACGACGATGTGCGCGACTCGCTCGAGCGCGCCTCGGCTCGGGAGAGCGCGGCGCGGGTTGCGGCCGGAGCGGTTGCGCGGCGGCTCTGCGAGGAACTGGGCTGCGAGTTCAACAGCCACGTGGTGCAAATCGGCTCAGTCGCGCTCAGTCTCGATGCCGAGGTCGATTGGGAGGCTGTTGAGGCGTCGCCAGTCCGCTGTACCGACGAATCGGTCGCGGAGGCGATGGTCGACGCGATCGACGCAGCCAAACAGGACGGCGACACGCTAGGCGGCACGCTCGAGGCGCGGGTGTCGGGCGTTCCGTTTGGATTGGGATCGCATGTCCAGTGGGATCGCAAACTGAGCGGCCGGATTGGCCAGGCGATTCTCTCGATGAACGCCTTCAAAGGCGTCGAGATTGGCGACGGTTTCACCGGCGCAGGTCTGACGGGTCGCGGCTACCACGATGTCGTGCTGCCCCAGGACGCATGGGACGAGCGCCCCTGGCGTCGGCAGACGAATCACGCGGGCGGCATCGAGGGCGGCATCTCCAACGGTGAGGATCTGGTCGTTCGCGTTGCGGTCAAGCCAATCGCGACCCTGGCTCATCCCTTGCCGTCCGCCGACCTGACGACCGGCGAACGGGTCGAAGCGCACTTTGAACGCTCGGATGTGTGCGTGGTCCCGGCTGCGGGAGTGATCGTCGAGGCGATGCTGGCCCTGGTACTGGCCGACGCCGTCCTGGAGAAGTTCGGCGGCGATTCCCTCGCTGAAACCAGGCGCAACATGGAGTCGTTTCTGGCCACGGCCGTGCCCCGGAGCGAGTGGATATGAGTCTCCCCGAAGGACTGAAGCGAGTTGTCCTGATTGGCTTCAGCGCAACCGGAAAGTCCGTCCTGGCGCCGTTCATCGCGCATCGCCTGGGCTGGTCGGCGGTTGATCTGGATGTGGAGATCGAACGCACGGCGGGACGGGAGATCTCGCAGATCTTCGTCGATGAGGGCGAGACCGGATTTCGGGAGCGAGAGCATCAGGCCGTCCGCGACGCCGCCGAGCGCGAAGGCGTGGTGATCGCCACCGGCGGCGGTGTCTGGCTCAACGCGGAGAATCGCTCGCTGCTGGCCGACGGCGGATTCGTCGTCACGTTGGAAGCGCGAACGGCCACGATTCTGGCTCGCTACGCAGAAACCGAGCAAGGCGCGACCGAGGTCCGGCCGATGCTGGCCGGGGTCGATCCGCGGCGTCGCGTGGAGACGCTGAAGGCGGCTCGCCAGCCCTTCTACGCGCTGTCGGACCTGACCGTGCACACGGATGAGATTGAGATCGGCGAGGCCGTGGATGAAATCGCGCGCGCGGTCGAACGACGGGCGGGCAGTGTGCTCGCCTCCGACGCGCGGCTGCGCGAGATGCGCAACGGACCGGGGATCGAACCGCCTCCGCTGGCCGATTTCGGACCCGATGTCGGCTGCGTCGTTGAGGCCGGATCGGCGCGCTATGCGGTCTACTGCGCCTGGGGACTCCTCGACCGCGCCGGCGACGTATTGGACCGACTGGGACTGTCCGGTCGCGTGTTCCTGATCGCGGATCAGGCGATCATGGGGACGCACGGCGCGACAGCGATCCAGTCGATCCAATCCGCGGGGCGCGCGGTCGAGTCGTATGCCGTTCCCTCCGGCGAGGCGAGCAAGTCGATGGCGAATCTGGAAACGCTCTACGAGTGGCTGTCGTCGCACCGGGCGGAGCGTCGGGACCTCATATTCGCGCTCGGCGGCGGAGTCACGACCGACCTCGCGGGCACGATCGCCGCGACCTATCTGCGCGGCATGCCGCTGGTTCACGCGCCGACGACGGTGTTGGGCATGGTCGATGCGGCGATAGGCGGCAAGGTCGCCATCGATCTGCCCTCGGGCAAGAACCTGGTTGGCGCGTTCTACCAGCCGCGGGCGGTGCTCGCCGATGTGGCGACCCTGGCAACGCTGCCTCCGCGCGAGTTGCGATCGGGATTCGCGGAAGTAATCAAGCACGGGCTGATCCGCGACGAAGCGATGCTTGACCTGCTCGAGGAGACGGCAGATGCGCTGCTCGATCCCGGCGCGGGAAGGGACGATCACCGGCGGCGACAACTGTTGGTCGACGTGATCACGCGCAATCAGGCGATCAAAGCTGCGGTCGTCTCAGCTGACGAGCGCGAGTCGGATATCCGCGCCGTTCTGAACTACGGACACACGCTGGGTCACGCGATCGAAGCCGTGACGGGCTACAGCACGGTCTTACATGGCGAGGCGGTGGCGATGGGCATGGTGGCGGTCGCGGAGATTGGCTGTTCGATGGGACTGATCGACGAGGCGCTGGTGGCGAGACACCGCCGGCTGATCGAGCGATTCGGTCTGCCGACGCAGAGTCCGCCGGGGCTGGCCCGAAGCGAGATCCTCGAAGCGATGTCGCGCGACAAGAAGGTCGTGGGCGGCAAGCAGCGTTGGATTCTGCTGGAAAGCGTGGGCAATCCGGTCGTCCGCGACGACGTGCCGGCGGACATCGTCGCGGACGCGATCGACGCGGTGGTCGGCGTTTCTTGATGGTGCGGATGACGGTGCGAGTCCGCGGCCGCGTGCAGATGGTCGGCTATCGCGTGTTCGCCGAGATGACCGCGGATCGGATCGGCGGGATAGCTGGTACCGTGCAAAATCTGCCCGACGGCTCAACGGTCGAAGTCGTTGCCGAGGGCTTACGTCGAATGCTGGAGGAGTTCCTCGAAGAACTCAAGATCGGTCCCGCCCATGCCCTTGTCCGGGATGTAGATGTGAACTGGTCCGTCGCCACCAGCGAGTTCGAAACGTTCGAGACGATCTATTGATCGTCGTCTGTTTGCAGGAGAGTTAGGCGTCAATCCATTCCGGTCCCCTCTCCCAGAGGAGACCTGCGCGTAAACCACCCCGATCCAGTCCCCGACTTGTTCGGAGCCTGCCCCAGACTTGTTCAGGGGGACCCGTTCCCGTTCGGCACTACCGGGGATCTACCAGGTACGAGACGGGGAGCCGAGCGGGTCCCCG
>DAOUKQ010000101.1:0-135692 GCA_034421135.1 Dehalococcoidia bacterium | reverse complement strand
CTACCAGGTACGAGACGGGGAGCCGAGCGGGTCCCCGAACAAGTCGGGGACTGGGAGGAGTGCGCCATCGCATTGAAGCTCGGGTTTACGCGCAGGTCTCCAGGGGGAGAGGGAGTTCAGCGCGGAGACTCGCGCGCAGGCCTCGTGGGCGAGCAGCGCAAACTGACGGCCGGATGCTACTGACCCCGGCGGTGTACTGAGATGTCGAAGTGGGAGAGGCCCCTGAGGGCGAAGACCGGGCGATACTGCGGCATCCGGTCGCTGAACTTGATCTCGTCGAACCGTTCGAGCAGGCACTCGAACGCGATCCGGCCTTCGAGTCTGGCCAGCGGCGCGCCGAGACAGAAGTGCATACCCCGGCCGAACGAGATGCTGCCGGCATCCTCGCGAGCGATGTCCAGGGTGTCCGGATCCTGAAACTGCTCCGGATCGCGATTGGCTCCGCCAATCAGCAGCATGACCAACCGGTCCTGCTCGATCAGCTTGTCGCCAACGGAGACCTGTTCGGTGGTCGTTCTCGGATCGATCTGTACCGGCGAGTCGTAACGCAGCAGTTCTTCGACGGCGTTCTCCAGCAACTCCGGGCGCTGGCGCAGTAGCTCCATCTGCTCGGGATGCTCGATCAGCGCCTTGAGACCGTTGCCGATCAGGTTGGTCGTGGTTTCATTGCCGGCGATCAGCAGCAAGCTCAGCGTGGAGACCATCTCATGCTCGGTGAGCTGGTCCTCTTCGTCCCGGGCGGCAACGAGTCGCGAGATCAGGTCGTCGGTCGGTTCGCGCCGGCGCTGTTCTACCTGGTCGCTGAAGTACCGGTAGAGCTTCACTGCGGCTTCGTCGGAGCGCTGCTGAATCTCAGGCGTGATTGCGCCTTCATCCACGCCCACGAACTCGTCGGACCAGCGTTTGAACTGGTCGCGATCCTCGGTCGGCACGCCGATCTGTTCAGCGATCACGACAGTCGGCAGCAACGAGGCGAGGTTCGACATCAGGTCGAACTGATCCTGGCCGGCGACTTCGTCCAGCAACGCGTGCGCGGTCTCGCGGATGTGCTCTTCCATCGCCGCGATGCGACGCGGAGTAAAGGCCCGGCTGACGAGTCCGCGCAGTCTGGTGTGATCGGGCGGATCACGCACGAGGATGGACAGGTCGCGCTCCGGCTCGGGCGGTTCTTCAGTGATCCGCCGATTGGAGAAGCGCTTCCAGTCGCGCAGGATCTCGTCGACATCCTCGTAGCGGGAGATCAGGTACTGCCCGGTTGCCTCGCTGAGTTGGTACGGATCGGACTCGCGCAGCGCCTTGTAGACGGGGTAGGGATCGGCGAGCGTCGCCGGGTCCAGCGGGTTCCAGACGACCTGTTGGCTGGTCATGTCAATCTCAATCCGCGGCCGCCTCGACCTCGGCGCCGACAAACTGGCGGCCGCCAGCTCGATCGACCTGGATGTCGAGGTGCTTGAGTCCGCGCAGGACGATGTTCGGCTTGTAGACCGGCGTGCGAGTGCCGAAACGGATGTCGTCGAAGCGCTCGATCAACGCCTCGAAGGCGATCTTGCCTTCTAGCCGCGCCAGCGGCGCGCCGAGACAGTGGTGAATCCCGCGACCAAACGAGATGTTGCCTGCGTCCTCGCGAGTGATGTCCAGGGTCTCAGGATCGCTGAACTCCTGCGGATCGCGGTTGGCGCCGCCGATCAGCAGGGAAACGGGTCGTCCTGGCTTGAGCGTGTGGCGGTCCATTTCGAACTCGTCCAGCGTGATCCGGCCGTCCACCTGCACCGGCGAGTCATAGCGCAGCAACTCCTCGATGGCGTTGTCGATCAACTCCGGTCGTTGGCGCAGCAACTCAAGCTGCTCCGGATGCTCGAGCAGGGCCTTCAAACCGTTGCCAATCAGGTTGGTCGTCGTTTCGTTGCCGGCGACCAACAGCAGGCGCAGGGTGACGATCATTTCTTCTTCCGAGAGCCGGTCGCCCTCTTCTTCGGCTTCAATCAGCCGCGAGACCAGGTCGTCTTTCGGCTCCTCGCGATGCTCAGCCACGATGCCTTTGAAGTACTCGTCGAATAGCTGCGCAGTCGTAAAGACCTCGCCGAGCTCCATCTCGTTCAGATTCGGCTCCAGCACCCGGGCGAACTTGTCGGACCAATCCTTGAACTGCTGCCGGTCTTCAATCGGCACGCCGATCATCTCGGCGATCACGACGGTCGGCAGCAAGGCGGCGAGATTCGACATCAGGTCGAACTCGTTCTGGCCCTCGACTTCGTCAAGCAGGGATTGGGCAGTGTCGCGGATATGGTCTTCCATCTTGGCGACCTGACGCGGGGTGAAGGCTCGGCTGACCAGCCCGCGCAATCGCGTGTGGTCGGGCGGATCCAGGGAGAGCATCGACGGCGTCAGCTCGTTCTCGATCTGCTCGCCGATGTTGGGTCGGTTGCGAGTGCCGACCGGCCCGCGCACGTTGGAAAACACCTTGTAGTTGCGCAGAACGGCATCGACATCCTCGTAATGGGAGACGACCAGCGCGCCGGTCAACGGACTGGGATGGTAGGGGTCGCGCTCGCGCAGTTGCTTGTAAGTCGGGTACGGATTGGCGATGAAGTTGGGATCGAGCGGATACCAGACTACGCCCGACTGGAGCCGTTCCTGGGCCAGGCGCGCCTTGATGTAGAGCGGCGCAACCGCCGATCGGATAGTGCTGCGGAGAGTCATGAGGCGCTCGATTCGTTGCTGAGTTCTGGTTCCGTCACTCGGTCTCAGTCGAGAGGGTGATCCCAGTCGACCATGATCACATCGCATTCCTCGCCCGCGTGGATGCGTTCGAGGTCCTCGGGACAGACGGCGTAGCCATTGGCGAGCGCCATCGAAGTCAGCACGCCGCTGCCCTGTGGTCCGGTCAGGCGAGCGTGCCAGCGTCCGTCGTCGTCCTGGTGCAGGATCGCGCGAGCATAGACGCGCCGCCAATCGGTGTTGACGATGTCCTCGTCGGCGACGGCGCGGATGATCGGCCGCGGCTGCGGCTTGCGACCCATCATCTGGTAGATCGCGAGTCTGCCGAAGAGCTCAAACGCCAGCAACGACGACACCGGATTGCCCGGCAATCCGATGTGCGGGACGCGGCGACCGCTCGGCGCTTCGAACTCGCCAAACGCGAGCGGCTTGCCCGGCTTCATCCGCACGGTCCAGAAATCGATTGCGCCCTCGCGAGCGAGTACTTCCTTGACCACGTCGAAATCGCCGCGCGAGACGCCGGCGGAGGTGATGATCAGGTCGCAGGATTCCATCGCCTCGTTGATCTTCGCCGTCAGCGCGGGGATCGTGTCCTGGGCGATGCCGAACCGCTGCGGAACACCGCCGTACTGGGTCACGAGCGCGCTCAGGCCGTAAGAGTTGGAGTCGTAGATCTTGCCGGGCGCAGGCGGTTCGCCCGGCACCAGCAGCTCGTCGCCGGTGGAGAGGATGGCCACGCGGGGCCGCCGAATCACCTCGACCTCGGACACGCCCAGCGACGCGAGCACGGCCACTTCCGGTCCGCGCAAGACCGCTCCGGCGCTGAGCACCTGCTGGCCCTGTCGGACGTCTTCGCCCCGGCGGCGGATGTTGTTGCCGACAGCGGCGGCCTTGAGAATGCCCACATCCTCGATCGTCTGGTGCTCTTGACCGGGGGCGCGGAGGCCCATCTCGTCGGTCTCCTCGAAGGGGACGATCGTGTCGGCGCCGTCGGGCATCGGCGCGCCGGTCATGATCCTGACCGCTTCGCCGGGGCCGACGACTTGATCGAACAGGTAACCGGCCGCAAGTTCACCGATCACCGTGAGACGCACCGGATTCGACTCCACAGCGCCGTCGGTGCTGGCTGACTGGACTGCGTATCCGTCCATTGCCGTGTTGTCGTGCGGCGGGATGTCGAACGGCGCGCTCATGTCGCCGGCCAGGACCTGACCGACGGCGTCGTCGATTGCCAGCGTTTCCGACGGCAGCCGGGCGCAGAACGATAAGATGCGCTCGACCGCATCCTCAACCGGAAGCATGTCGACCGGCGGTTCCGTCGAACGGGAGACAGGCGTCTTGGCGGTGGTCATGGCGGGTGAATCTAGCTGTCCCTGTTCACGGGAGCTCGTCGGGCTGCACCGGGTGGTAACTGGCTACACCTGGATCGTGAGGCAGGTCGTGGTTCGCTTGACGCCGGCGACGGTCTGGATCGAGTCGGTGATGCAACTGCCCAGCCGCTCGAGGTTTTCGGCCTCGACCAGGCAGATCACGTCGAACGGTCCGGTGACCAGCTCGACGGACTTGATCTCGCCGTCGCTGTGCGTGAAGTCGGCGAGCGACAACGCCACCTGCTTGGCGGTTCCGACATCGGTTTCAATCAGGATGTAACTCTTTACTGACATGATCGGACTCCAGGATTGCGGATCAGCTGCGAAGTGCTCGCGGGCATCATCTCCACGCAAGTCTACATTCCGGGGGAGTCATCCGATCTCCGCTGATGGTTCTTGTCCCGGGGACGGGTACGCTGTTGGGCAAATGCCTGATCGAGCAGCGATGGACACGGGCAGTGGTTGATCTTGAGGCATTGGAAGCGGAGGCGCGCGCGTCGCTCAGCGACGCTGCGGACGAGCCGTCCCTGGAAGCCTGGAGAGTCGCCTGGCTCGGGCGTCGCGGCAAGCTGACCGCCGTGCTGCGCGGCGTCCGCGACCTGCCCGCCGAGGACCGGCCCCGCATCGGCGCGGGCGCGAACCGCCTCAAGGGACTGCTGGAAGACGCGGTCGAGGGTCGGAAGAGCGAACTGGCGGCCTCGGCGGCCGACGGTGACGCCATTGACGTCACGCTGCCCGGGCGCAAGCCGCCACTGGGTTCGCTGCATCCGGTCACTCTGACCCGCAGACTGCTGGAACGCACCTTCCGCGACATGGGCTTCGATGTGGTTGAAGGCCCGGACGTCGAGCTGGAGGAGTACAACTTCGACCGCTTGCGGATTCCAGCCGGCCATCCGGCGCGGGACATGTGGGACACGATGTGGGTCGCCGACGACGGCAGCGGAGGTCCGCGCCAGTTGCTGCGCACGCACACGTCCCCGATGCAGATTCGCTACCTGGAGCGGCGCGACCCGCCGATCCGGGTGATTGTCCCCGGCACCTGCTACCGCTACGAGGCGACCGACGCCACACACGAATGGATGCTGACCCAGATCGAGGGTTTGGTGATCGACAAGAATCTCTCGTTCGCGCATCTCAAGGGGACCCTGGAAGCGTTCGTGCGGCGAATGTTCGGCGCAGAGATCGAGACCCGTTTCCGCTGCGATTACTTCCCCTTCGTCGAGCCGGGCGCCGAACTCGGCGTGCGCTGGCAGGGCGATTGGCTCGAGATCCTGGGTTGCGGCATGGTCCACCCGGAGATCATCCAGGACGCGGGGCTCGATCCTGAGCTGTACACCGGGTTCGCCTTTGGCATGGGCGTTGAGCGCGTCGCGATGCTGCGCTACGGCGTGCGCGACATCCGCCACTTCTACCGCAACGATGTGCGCTTCCTGCGTCAGTTCGACGGGCGGCGATGATGGACATCCCGCTCAAGTGGCTGGCCGAGTACGTCGACTGGGACCTGTCGGTCGAAGAACTGGCGCATCGGCTCAGCATGGCCGGGGCCGAAGTTGAATCGATCAAGCGCAGCGGCGGCGAGTGGGAACAGGTCGTCGTCGGACACGTGGCGGCGGTGGATCCCCACCCCAACGCCGACCGGTTGCGACTGGCGACGGTCGAGTTCGGTTCCGACGAACCGCTCCAGGTCGTCTGCGGCGCGCCGAATCTGGCCCAGGGCCAGACGATCGCATTCGCCCAGGTCGGCGCTCAGCTCATCGATCCCGGCACGCGCCAACTGCGTAAGCTGCGGCGCGGCAAGATCCGCGGCGTCACTTCCATGGGCATGGTCTGCTCCGAGCGCGAGTTGGGACTCTCGGACGAGCACGAGGGCATCCTCGTCCTCGACACGGACGCGGCGCCCGGCACGCCGCTCGCCGACGTGCTGGGCGATGTCGTGCTCGACATCAAGCCGACGCCCAACCGGCCCGATCATTTCTCGATCCTCGGCATCGCCCGCGAGGTCGCTGCGTTGACCGGCAACGCGGTCAGGGAACCCTCAGCCGCGTATCCGGAGTCGGACGTTGCGGCCGCAGAACGCACGAGCGTGACGATTGAAGACGCCCAGGGTTGTCCTCGTTACACCGCCATCGTGATCGACGGCGTGACCGTGGGGCCGTCGCCGCAGTGGATGCAAGACGCGCTCTCCTCGGCGGGGATGCGGCCAATCAACAACATCGTCGATGTCACCAACTACGTGATGCTCGAATGGGGTCAGCCGCTGCACGCCTTCGACTACGAGGTGTTGCGCGAAAACCGGATCGTGGTCCGCCGAGCGAACGCCGGCGAGCAACTGGAGCTGCTGGACGGCTCGGAGTTGAAGCTGGAACCCGATGACCTGGTCATCGCCGACGCCGAGCAGGCGGTCGCGCTGGCGGGCATCATGGGCGGCGCAGACTCGGAGATCTCCGACTCGACCACGACGGTCCTGCTCGAGACGGCGACCTTCCAGGAGGCGACGATTCGCCGCAGTCGGGCATTGCACACCGAAGCGGGCACCGAAGCGAGCCGACGGTTCGAGAAGTCGCTCAATCCTGAACTGGCCGAGCTGGCAGCGCGGCGCGCGGCGGCGCTGATGGTCGAAACCGCCGGCGGTCAGGCGCTGGCCGGCATGGTCGACGAGTACCCGGGCAAGGCGCACACGCCGCAGGTCGTGGTGACGCAACAGCGGATCCAGCAGTTGCTCTCGGTTCAACCGAGCGTCGAAGAGGCGCGCGGCATTCTGACGGCGTTGGGCATCTCCAATCGCTGGCTGCCGCCCGACCGATTCGCGGTGAGTTGCCCACCCTGGCGCTCCGACATCAAGATCGCCGACGACGTGGTCGAGGAGATCGGCCGGATCATCGGCTACGACAATCTGCCATCCGAACCGCTGCCCGGCGCGGTTCCGGACCCGGGCACCGATCCGCAACGCGATCTCGGCGAGCGCATCCGTGACGTGCTGAGCGGCCTGGGTCTGCGCGAGATCATCACTTACGTCGCGGTTGGCGAAGATGAAACCGCAGCGACATCTCCTGTGGCCAACGACGACACGGCAGCCGTGCGGCTGCTGAATCCGATGAACACGGAGCGCGATCGGATGCGCCGGAGTCTGCGGCCGTGGGGCTTGCGCACCTTCGCGATGAACCAACGCGAGGCGCGCGGGCCGGTCGGACTGTTCGAGGTCGGCAAGGTGTTCAAGCCCAATGCCGGTCGCCAACCCACCGAGGAGCGGATGCTGCTCGCGCTGATCGGCGGCGAGTCGACCGGATCCGTACACGGCGAGGATTCGCGAGCCGTCGACTTCTACGACGCCAAGGGCCTGCTTGAGCAACTCGGCGCGGGGCTTGATCTGGACTTCCAACTTGCCGCCGACGCCGGCGACACGGTACTTGCAAGAGGGCAATCGGCGACGGTCAACGTCCGCGGCCGCAGCGTCGGCGTGATCGGTCGGGTGACGCCTGCAATCGCAGCCTCGTTCGACGTAAGCGGGGACGTGTTCGCCATCGAACTGTCGATCGCCGAACTCGCTCCGCTGCTGGCGGATTCCGAAGCGGTTCCGTCGCCGTCGGTCTATCCCGCCGCCGTCGAGGACCTGGCCCTGGTCGTGGACGCAACCACGCCGGCCGGCGATCTGGCCTCGGCGATTTCGGCCAACGGACTGGTCGAGGCGGTCGAGCTCTTCGATGTCTACACCGGCGATCAGATTCCCGCCGGACAGAAATCGCTCGCGTTCCGCGTCTACTACCGCTCGCCTGATCGAACGTTGACGGATCGCGATGTCGAGAAAGCGCGGCGCGGCGTCGTCAGGCGGTTGGAGTCGCAGTTCAAGGCGACGTTGCGCGATTCCTGATTGCAGCTCCCACGTCCAGCCAGGGTCGGTTTGTGCAGTGAGTTGCACTGGCCGGAATCCGACTGCTGACAAAGTTGGCACTCTCTGCCTGAGAGTGCCAGAATTGCATTCATCAGAGATCCCGTGGAAAGGAAGCGATCATGACCTACGTGCATCCGAACCTGTCCGAGAACTACGGCAGTGCTTTCGACCTCGGCGATCTGACCCACCGGTTGAACGACGCCGCCGACCACCTGGAACTCGCGACCGTCCTCTACGACGCGACCGCCCTGCCCCCGATTGAGCTGCGTCGCGTAATGCGGGCGATGGCGCGACGCGAAGGCGGCTCGACTGTCGAGCAGGCCCACGAGCTGGCCGCGAGGCGGCTGCGGGCCTACTTGAAGCTCGACGTGGAGAACGCCCGCATCGCCGCTCGCGCATTCGCCGACGCCCACATCGATCTGCCCGAATCCTGGCGAGAACGGAATCGCGAGGTCGAATTTGCGGTCATCAGGAACGCCCTGCACGCGCGCGAATTCATCGCGCTGACCCGTGTCTTGCCCTGGCTGACCGACTACGAATCGGCGGATTGGTTGCTCGAGCGAGTCCCCGAGGGCGATGTCTCCGAGATCGCCGCCGAAGCCAGTGGCGCCCCAATCCTGTCCGCCGGCGGCTAGCCAACCCCTTCATCGGCGTCCGCCCCTGGTTCCCGGTACCCGCTTCATGCGGGGACCCGCTCGGTTTCCCACAGGAGACCTGCGCGTAATCCCATTCCGGTCCCCTCTCCCGGCGGGAGAGGGTTAGGGTGAGGGCCCTCCGCGACCCAGGCAGGTCCCACGACCAGGTAACGAACGGCGGCCGGACCCTCACCCCAGCCCTCTCCCAGAGGGAGAGGGAGTAAAGCCCCACGATTTACGCGCAGGGCCCGGCTAGGAGAGGGGACCGGAACGGGTTGACGAAGTGTCCGCGTGGGGGACTCGTCGGTCAGGCGGCTTGCGCCTGGGCGACGACTGCGGCGAAACCGTCGGGGTCGTGGAGGGCCATTTCGGCCAGGACCTTGCGGTCGATCTCGATCTCGGCTTGCTTGAGGTCGTGGATCAGTCGGCTGTAGGTCGTCCCGTTGAGGCGGGCGGCGGCGTTGATGCGCTGGATCCAGAGACGGCGCATGTCGCCCTTGCGCTCGCGGCGATGCGCGTAGGCGTAGGAGAGCGCGTGCAGGCGCGACTCGGAGGCTCGGCGGTAGAGCCGATTTCGTACTCCGTGATGGCCCTTGGTCTGCTTGAGCACCTTCTTGTGGCGTCGTCGTTCGCGTGGGCCGCCCTTGACTCGTGGCATGGCGAGATGTCCTGTTCAGTGATGTCGGTGTCGGCTAGGGGGAGCCGTACGGAAGCAGCCGCTTGACGCGTTTCTGGTCGCCGAGGCGCTTGACCTCGTGCATTCGGCCTTGCGCGCGCAGGGTGCGCTTGTTCTTCTTCTGCTTGTTGTGGCCGCGGTAGCCCTTCATCCGCATCACCTTGCCGGTGCGAGTAATCCGGAACCGCTTTGCCGCGCCCTTGTGGGTCTTCATCTTCGGCATGGGTATCTGTCTCCAGCGCAGACGTACACGGGCGTCGGTACGCCTGTGCGTCAACTCAGCTTACGAGTTCACGCGACACAGTCCAATCTGACTCGACACAGAACCGCTTCAACGAATCCGGGTTCTCGACCAACTCCGTGGGACGCGCACTCTGGTTCCCAGTCCCCGCTTCATGCGGGGACCCGCTCGGCTCCCAGTCAGGCATCTGGTAGAGCCTGGGACGTGCGGATAGGGAGCGGGTCCCCGAACAATCGGGGACTGGACCCGAGCGACGCACGCGCTGGTCTCATCAGAGAGAGGGGGTCGATCCCAGGGCCAATCGTCGAGGTTCAGTCTGCGACTTCGGCCACTTGGGCCTCGGCTTCGGCCTTGGCATTGGCGATGGCTTTCGCCTTTGCCTTGTCCTCGACCACGATCACCGACATGAAGCGGCCCTCGGTCGCGATCGGCTTCTCGATCACCGTGGGCACGTCGTTCGCTTCGAGCGTCTCCAGCATTTCCTGGATGCGTTCCTGGCCGATCTCGCGGTGTGTGATCTCACGACCGCGGAACATGACCGAGATTTTGACCTTGTCGCCGTTGCGCAGCAAGCGAGCGGCGGTGCGGCCCTTGGCGTCCATGTCGTGCTTGCCGATGTTCGGGCGCATCTTGATCTGATGCAGCGACGCGGTCTTCTGCCGGCGCCGACCCTCGCGCTCGCGCTTGGACTGTTCGTACTTGAATCGCCCGTAGTCCATCATCTTGGCCACAGGCGGTCGCGCGTTGGGCGCGACCTCCACCAGGTCCAGTCCCTGGGCACGGGCCAAATCGAGCGCCTGGACGGTGGGCATGATGCCAAGCTGTTCGCCCTCGGAGCCAATCACGCGCACTTCGCGGATGCGAATCGCTTCGTTGACGCGCTGTTCTCGGTGTTCTCGTTGATCTTTGACGGCCAGGGGAGGTCTCCTTCACTGTGTCGCGCAATCCGGCGCCATGCTGCATGAGGGCTGCATAAGGATTGTTGCGCTGTTGACGCCGATGGTAGGCGCGTGAACGCACGGTTTCAATTTGAATTCGGGGAAAATCCGGGAAATCAAGCCGATTCGGTGTCGATCACCAGCATCAGGTCGCCCTGATCGACGGCATCGCCCGGTTTCACGTTGACCTGCGTGATTTTGCCGCCGGCCGGCGAGCGAATCTCGTTGTTCATCTTCATCGCCACCATGACCAGCAACGGATCGTCTTCCTTGACTGAATCGTCCTCGGCGACCAGCACCTCGGTCACCTGACCGGTCATTGGCGCGGTCAGCCGGACTTCGCCCTCAATGGCTGGGCCGGACTGGCTGAGCAGGCCGGCGCTGCGTTCAATCTCGGCATTGAAACGGTCGGGTCCGATGAACAGCTCCAGCGTGATGCCGTCGCGCCGGATCGCAAGCGGCGTCATCACACCGTCGATCCGCAGACGGAAGAGGCTGCTGTCCTCCAGCGCCTCGAGTTCCAGGGCGTAGCTCTCGCCGTCCAACTCGGCGCGGTAGCGACCATCGCCCATCTCGTCGACGGCAACCTCGCGCAGGGCATCTTGAACGATCAGCCGGTAGTTCTTCGCCATCCCTGCTCCACGGAGTGTCTGCGTCCTCGCGCGCCCTGCGCCCATGATCGGCGACGCGTCGCCGAGCCGTTGCGGTCGTTGTCGGCGCGCTCGCCCTGGGTGTGAAAGAAGAGCGCCGCTGCCAGCGCCGCCTGAACATCGCCCGACGCCCGGTCTCCCGGATCGAGAATCTCGTTCTCCTCGACGTAGAGCGTGTGAATGTCGCCCTGGCGAAACCGTTCGTCGTTGAGCAGCGCCCGATGGAACGGAATCGAAGTGCTGACGCCGAGCACGAGATACTCGCCCAGCGCGCGCTGCATCCGTCGGATGCACTGCTCGCGCGTCTCGCCGTAGGTGATCAGCTTGCTGATCAGGGAGTCGTAGAACGGACTGACGCCGACACCGCGGGCGAGCATCGAGTCGAGCCGCACGCCCGGTCCGCCCGGTTCGCGGAACCAGGCAATCGGACCGACCGACGGCGTGAAGTCGCGGAACGGGTCCTCGGCAGTGATCCGGCACTCCATGGCCCAGCCCCGGATCGGCCGTTCCGCCGCCGTGTAGCCGAGCGGTTGCCCGCCGGCGATCTTGAGTTGGTCCTGCACCAGGTCGACCCCGCGCACCAGTTCGGTCACCGGATGCTCGACCTGGAGGCGCGTGTTCATTTCCAGGAATGCGAAGCTCTGGCCGTCGGGTGCTCGCGGATCGTCCCAGACGAGGAACTCGACCGTGCCGGTCGATGTGTAATCGCAGGCGCGAGCGGCGTTGGTCGCCGCCTCTTCCATCCGAGCGCGCAGTTGCGGCGTCATGCCCGGCGCCGGCGATTCCTCGACCAGCTTCTGTCGTCGGCGCTGGGCCGAGCAGTCGCGCTCGCCCAGGCAGACGATGTTGCCGTGCGTGTCCGCGACGACCTGAATCTCGATGTGCCGAGCCGGTCGAAGCAGCTTCTCCACGAAGACGGCGCCGTCGCCGAAGGCGGTGATCGCCTCTTCCTGCGCCTGCTGCACCGCCCGCTCGATCTCGTCGGGAGACTCGACGATGCGGATTCCGCGCCCGCCGCCGCCGGCGGCTGCCTTGATCACGACCGGATAGCCAATCTCGTCCGCCGTCTGGCGCGCCTCTTCCGGATCCGAGATCGGATCAATCGCGCCGGGGATGATCGGCACGCCGTGCTGTTGCATCGTGCGGCGCGATTCGATCTTGTCGCCCATCAGCTCGATCGCCTCGGGCGATGGGCCGACGAAGATGATCCCGTTGTCTCGGCACGCGCGAGCAAAGCCGGAGTTCTCGGAGAGGAATCCGTAGCCGGGATGAATCGCGTCGGCGCCTGCTGCCTTGGCCGCTGCCAGCACCGCGTCGATCGACAGGTAACTCTCCGACGGCGGCGAGTCGCCGATCCGCACCGACTGGTCGGCCATGCGTACGTGCCGCGAGTTGCGGTCGGCGTCGGAGTACACGGCGACCGTGCGAATGCCCAGGTCTTGCGCGCCGCGGATCACGCGGACCGCGATCTCGCCGCGATTTGCGACCAGAAGCGTGTCGAAGGGCCGCTGGATTTCGGACATTCCTTGCCTTCGTCGCCTGTGTCGGCCCGAACGCATCCGGGCCGTGTTGACTCACATCGGCGATCGCCTGTCCCGGCGACCTCAGAGATCATACCTGCCGGATTGGGTCGAGAGTATCGAATCGGTGACGCAGGAACGGTTGGAGCGACGGATGCTCATGAGAGACGCTCGGGGGACCCATTCCTAGTCCCCTCGCCTAGAGGAGACCGGTGCGTAAACCGTCGGGGCTTACCCCCTCTCCCTCTGGGAGAGGGCTGGGGTGAGGGTCCGGCGCGGGGATCGTATCCACTAGGGACCGCATCCATCGGCACAGAGGGCCCTAACCCTCTCCCGCGGGGAGAGGGGATCAGAGAGGGATGGAGCGCAGATCTCCAGAGGAAGTGACCGTGGAATCCTGCGCTCTTCGCGCAGAGAACCTGCCGGTCTCCTGCTGGAAAATGCGATTCAGGCAGGCTCGATGGCGCGTGTGCGCTTCAGCTCGGTCAGCAGTTCGCGGATCTGATCGAGCGGCATCGCGCCCAGGTCTTCACCGCTGCGTACGCGCACGGCGGCGGAGCGCGACTCCACCTCGCGGTCGCCAATCACGAGCAGGTAGGGAATCTTGCGTCGCTGACCGTTGCGGATCTTCGCCTGCATCCGCTCATTGCCCTCGTCGACATCGACGCGCAGCCCGGCGGCTCGGAGATCAGCCGCGACTTCGTGGGCCCAATCGAGGTGACGATCGGCGATCGGGATGCAACGCGCCTGGGTCGGCGCGAGCCAGAGCGGGAAGGCCCCGGCGTAGTGCTCGATCAGGATGCCGAAGAATCGCTCGAACGAGCCGTGGATGGCGCGGTGAATCACGACCGGCGTGCGCCGCTCGCCGTCATCGGCGACGTAGACGCAGCCCAGACGCGCGGGCTGGATCAGATCGAGCTGGATCGTGGAGAGCTGCCACTCGCGGCCCATCGCGTCCGAGACGAACAGGTCGGCTTTGGGACCGTAGAAGGCCGCTTCGCCTTCCTGCTCCACATAGGCGATACCCGCCGCATCCAGCGCGCCCCTCAAGGCCGACACGGCGGTCGCCCAGGCCTCTGGGTCGTCGACGTACTTGCCGCCCTCGCCCGGCAACGAGAGTTCGTAGCGGAAGTTCGGCATGCCGTAGGTCGTGAACAGGGTCTGGACGAGTTCCAGCACCCGCGCGACTTCATCCGATATCTGCTCAGGCGTGATGAAGATGTGGCAATCGTCCTGCGTGAGCGACCGGACGCGGGTCAAACCTGAGAGCTGACCTGACTTCTCGTAGCGGTAGAGCGTCGTGTACTCCGCGTAGCGCAGCGGCAACTCGCGGTAGGAGTGCAGCGCGTGGTTGTAGAGCGTCATGTGGACGGGGCAGTTCATCGGCTTGAGGAAGTAGGCGTCGCCCTCGTCCTGGTTCTCGTCGTGCTCGCGCATCGCCGGATACATGACGTCCGCATAGTTGTCGAGGTGGCCCGAACGCCGGAACAGTTCGCCCCGCGCCAGGTGGCCGGTCCAGACTTCCTTGTATCCGCGCGCTTCCTGGAGTTCGCGAATCAGACGCTCCATCTCCTGGCGGATAATCGCGCCGTCGGGCAGCAGCAGCGGTACTCCCGCGCCGACCAACTCGTCGAACGCGAACAGATCGAGATCCCTGCCGATGCGCCGGTGGTCGCGGCGTTGCGCCTCTTCGATCCGCGCGAAATGCGCATCGAGCTCTTCGCGGGTCGCGAATAGCGCGCCGTAGACCCGCTGGAGCTGCGGCCGGCGCTCGTCGCCTCGCCAGTATGCCCCGGCGACGTTGGTCAGGCGGAACGGGCCGATCTGCCGGGTCGACTCGACGTGTCCGCCGCGGCAGAGGTCGGTGAAGTCGGCGTGAGTACAGATGCCGAGCGTGTCTGAGTCGGCAGCAAACTGGTCGATCAGTTCCTGCTTGAACGGCTGGTCGGCGAATCGCTCTCGCGCTTCATCAACGGCGATCTCTTCCCAGATGAACCGGTGATTGCGGCCCATCTCCTTGCGCATCCGCTTCTGAATCTGGGAGAGATCCTCGGGCGTGAGCGGGCGCGGCAGGTCGAAGTCGTAGTAGAAGCCGGTGTCAATCGGCGGTCCGATCGCGATCTTGCCGTCGGGGAACATCTGCAGGACGACCTGGGCGAGCACGTGAGCGGCGGAGTGCCGCATCCGCCGCAGCCATTCGTCGTCGTCAACCTCGTCGCGCGCGGCGATGCCGCCGCCCGCTTCCAACTCCAGTTCCGCGTCGAACGGGTCGTCGGCCATCCGTCTTCAGTCAACGTTCAACCCTGGACATGCCGCTAGGGGCGGTCTGGGCGGTGCTGGCGCGTGCGGGGCGACGCGTGCGGGGCGAGTGGTGGGCGATACTGGACTTGAACCAGTGACCTCTGCGATGTCAACGCAGCGCTCTAGCCAACTGAGCTAACCGCCCGCACCGAAATGGTGTCGATTCATCGTATGCCCCGCCTGCGCGCTTGGTCAACGAAGCGCGCAGAGGGTGCGCGTCGAGGAGGCCATTCAGGCTGATTGCAGGGGACCGGTTAGACTCCCTGTCAACTCGTTGACGTTCTGCGTCGTCTTGGCTAGCTTGCAGGCCAAGCTGATGCAGCATCGGCGCTGTCGATGTCGTGACGGCGAGGAGAAGGGAACGCAAATTGAGCAAGCCGACTGCCGGGCGCGGAAGTGGTGCAGGGCGTGTAAGATTGAGTGACGCCCCGGCGCAGCCGGTGTCGAGGGCGATCGACGCGCGCGGGCCGCTAGCTCAATTGGCAGAGCAGCTGACTCTTAATCAGCAGGTTCGGGGTTCGAGTCCCTGGCGGCTCACCACATCGTTCAGCAGCTTGGGCAGTCTGCCCACGATTCTGCGCCGTTCGTCCGAAGTCGCCGGTTCGCCGTCGGCTGCGGTCGCCTCGGGGGAAGTGTCGGAATTGGCAGACGAGCATGATTTAGGTTCATGTGCCGCAAGGCGTAGGAGTTCGAGTCTCCTCTTCCCCACCATCATCCCCAGCAACGCTCGCCGCGACATCCCGACGTTCGCGGCGTTGCCCGTATCGGAGCCAGAGGCGTCGTTTAAGGAGTTCTCGTATGGCTGATGAACCGCTCTTGAGTGTCCAGAACCTCTCGACGAGTTTCTTCACCTCCGAAGGAGTCGTCCGAGCCGTCAATGACGTCTCATACGACGTGATGCCCGGTCAGACCCTGGGTCTGGTCGGCGAATCGGGCTCCGGCAAGAGCGTCTCCGCGCTCTCGTTGCTGCGCCTGATTCCCAACCCGCCCGGCAAGATTGTCAATGGCGAGGTCTGGTTCGACGGTGAAGAACTGATGGGTGTCGACGACTCGCGCATGCGCGAGATCCGCGGCAACGATATCGCCATGGTCTTCCAGGAGCCCATGACCTCACTCAACCCGGTGCTGACCATCGGTCGCCAGCTCACCGAGGCGATCGAGTTGCACATGGGGTTGAATCGGACGCAGGCCAACGAGCGCGCGATCGAGCTGCTCAACATGGTCGGCATTCCCGCCGCCGAGCAGCGCCTGTTCGACTTCCCGCACCAGTTCTCGGGCGGTATGCGCCAGCGCGTGATGATCGCGATGGCGCTGTCCTGCGACCCCAAGCTGTTGCTCGCCGATGAGCCGACTACGGCGCTCGACGTGACGATTCAGGCGCAGGTGCTTGAAGTCATGGCCCGCCTGAGCCGCGAACTCGGCACCGCCGTGATCGTGATCACGCACAACCTCGGCGTGGTCGCGCGCTACGCCGACCGTGTCAATGTGATGTACGGCGGACGCATCGTCGAGAGCGGCGACGCGTCCGAGATCTACGCCCGGCCCAAGCACGCCTACACGCTGGGCCTGCTCGAGTCGGTGCCCCGGCTTGACGCCCGGACCGGACGCCTGATCCCGATTGAGGGAACGCCTCCGGACCTGACCAACATGCCCGATGGTTGCTCGTTCGCGCCGCGTTGCCGCTTTGCGACCGACCAGTGCATCGACGAGCGCCCCGAGCTGATCGAGTTCTCGCCCGGTCACCTCGTCGCTTGCTGGAACTCGGAAGCGGTCCGAGACGAAGCCGACAGCATCCTGGCCAGCGCCCACACCGCCGAAATTCTGGAAGAGGAGACTGCCAATGTCTGAGAATGAACAGACCACCGACACCGAGGAGATGCAGTCTCGGGAAGAGGCGCAGACCCAGGACGAAGCAGCCGTCGGGACGATGACGCCCGAGCAGATGCGCGCCGCCGCCGCATCCTCGGTCAGCCAGGCCGCCGCCGCGCTCGTCGAACACGAGGGCAGCGGTCGCACCGAACCGCACGAGAACACCCTGCTCGACGTGCAGGACCTCAAGATGTACTTCCCTGTGACCGCCGGGTTGCTGCTCAAGCGCAAGGTCGCCGACATCAAGGCCGTCGACGGGATTTCCTTCGCCGTCCGCGAGGGCGAGACGCTCGGGCTCGTGGGCGAGTCCGGTTGCGGCAAGTCCACGACCGGCCGCGCCATCCTGCAGCTCTACCGGCCGACAGCCGGCAACGTGTACATGTCGCCGCCGCGCTACACCTCGCACATTGGCGTCGACGAGAACGGCGCCGACGTTGACGACGATGCGACGCCGGATGTCGCCCAGGGCGGTCCGGTCGACCTGACCGAACTTTCTGGTCGCAACCTGCGCGCCTACCGCCGCCAGATGCAGATGATCTTCCAGGACCCGTACGCGTCGCTGAACCCGCGCATGAGCGTCGGCAGCATCGTCTCGGAGCCGATGGTCATCCACGGCCTGCAGAAGGGCCGGCGCAAGGAGCGGGTGCGCGAGTTGCTCGAGACCGTGGGTCTCAACCCATACTTCGCCAGCCGTTACCCGCACGAGTTCTCCGGCGGTCAGCGACAGCGCATCGGCATCGCCCGCGCGCTCGCCGTCGAGCCCGCGTTCATCGTCTGCGACGAGCCGGTTTCGGCGCTCGACGTGTCGATTCAGGCGCAGATCATCAACCTGCTCGAAGACTTGCAGGCGGACTTCGGTCTGACCTACCTCTTCATCGCCCACGACCTCTCGGTGGTGCGGCACATCTCCCACCGCATCGCGGTGATGTACCTGGGCAAGATCGTCGAACTGGCGCAATCCGACCAGCTCTACGAGAACCCGCTGCATCCCTACACGCAGGCGTTGATTTCGGCGGTGCCGATTCCCGACCCGGCGCTGGAACGTCGGCGTGAACGGTTGATCCTGACCGGCGACGTGCCCAACCCGATTGCGCCGCCGCCGGGCTGCAACTTCCATACCCGTTGTCCGATCGCGATCGACATCTGTCGCGAAGAGGACCCGGACTGGCGCGAGGTTGTCGAGGATCACTTCGTCCGCTGCCACCGCGTCTAAGCGTGACGGCAGTGCGAACACATCAGAGCGGGGCCGCAAGGCCCCGTTCTGCGTATCCGCCACTCAGCAATCACTGCGTTCACTGATACGATCCGCGCACATGGACCCGTCGCGCATCCGCAACTTCTGCATCGTCGCCCACATCGACCACGGCAAGTCCACGCTGTCCGATCGGTTGATCGAGGCGACGGCCACGGTCGACCGTCGCGACATGTCCGACCAGTTGCTCGATTCCATGGACCTCGAGCGCGAGAAGGGCATCACGATCAAGGCGCGGGCCGTACGCATGGAGTACGACTCGCCGGCTCAGGGTCCATTTCGGCTGCATCTGATCGATACGCCCGGCCATGTCGATTTCTCCTACGAGGTATCGCGCAGCCTGGCCGCCGCCGAGGGCGCGTTGCTGGTGGTGGACGCCGTCGAAGGCATCCAGGCGCAGACGCTGGCCAATGTCTACCTCGCCATGGAGCAGGACCTCACGCTGATCCCCGTGATCAACAAGATCGACCTCGATATCGCGCGTCCCGACGCCATCGCCGCCGAGCTCGCCGATGTGATCGGGTTCGATTTCGACGAAATGCTCTACGTGTCGGCCAAGACCGGCCAGGGCATCGAGGAACTCCTCGAAGCTATCGTTGATCGGATTCCGCCGCCGGTCGGCACCGCCGCCGATCCGCTGCGCGCGCTGATCTTCGATTCCGAGTACGACTCCTACAAGGGCGTGATCGCCCACGTGCGAGTCGTCGACGGCGAGGCGCGCGGCCAAGCGCCGCTGCGTCTGAACGCCACCAACCGGCGCTTCGAAGCGATGGAAGTCGGCAGCTTCTCACCGTCGCTGCGCAAGCTCGACTCGCTCTCCGCCGGCGATGTCGGCTACGTCGCCACCGGCCTCAAGGATGTCGGCGATGTGCGCGTCGGCGACACGCTCACCGTGGGCGGCCGGACCTATCCCGATCCGCTGCCCGGCTATCGCGAGCCGAAGGCGATGGTCTTCGCCGGCCTCTATCCCGCCAACTCGGCCGACTACCAGGAGCTCTCGGACGCGCTCGACAAGCTCCGCCTGTCCGATAGCTCGTTGATCTACCAGGCCGAGTCGTCGGCGGCCCTGGGCTTCGGCTATCGCATGGGATTCCTCGGTCTGCTGCATATGGAGATCGTCCAGGAACGGCTCGAGCGGGAGTACGGACTTGACCTCGTCTTCACGGCGCCGTCGGTCGAGTACCAGGTCGAAGGCGTTGACGGCGAGGTGCGCCTGATTGAGAACCCGTCCGATCTGCCCGCTCCCAATCACATTGAAGAGATTCGCGAACCCTGGGTGCGGATTTCAGTGATCGCTCCGCACGAGCACGTCGGCTCGGTCATGGAAACCGTGACCGGGCGTCGAGGCGTCTACAAGCAGATGGAGTATCTCCAGCGCACCAGCAGAGCCAGTGGAGCCAACGGAGCGGACGGGGCGAATGGCGCCTCGGCCGGCACCAGCGAGATTCGCGTCCTGCTGGAGTATGAACTGCCGCTCTCGGAAATCCTGACCGACTTCTACGACGAGCTGAAGTCGCGCACACGCGGTTTCGCCAGTCTCGACTACACGCTGATCGGCTACCGTCCGGCCAAGCTGGTCAAGCTCGACCTGCTGATCAACGGCGAGCCGGTCGATGCGCTGTCCGCCATCGTCCACTCCGACGCGGCGTCCTCGCAAGGCCGCGAGCTCGCCGATCGACTTCGGCGGCTGATTCCACGCCAGCTATTCGACGTGCCCATCCAGGCGGCCGTCGGCGGTCGGATCGTCGCTCGCGAGACCGTGCGGGCGCTGCGCAAGAACGTCACCGCCAAGTGCTACGGCGGAGACATCACCCGCAAGCGCAAGTTGCTCGCGCGCCAGGCCGAAGGTAAGAAGCGCCTGAAGCGTGTCGGCAACGTGGAAATCCCCCAGGAAGCCTTCCTCGCCGTCCTCCAGTTGGGCAAGAACTGATCCAGCCGCACGAGGTGGTCCGGTTCACGCAAAGGTGTCCGAGGATCGATGTCAGTCGGCTGGGGCGGGCTCGGCCGTGCTGACTGCCGCTCCGTTCTCGGCGACGGCGGCAGTGCCCGGCTCTTCTTCGGCCGACTCGTCCTCCGCTGCGATTTCGAGCACACCGGCGGTCTCGGCGATCGAGCGGCGAATGTCTTCCAGCGCTTCCGGTTCGTCGATGGCGTCTCCGGCGAACATGACCAGCTCGAACAGCGCCTCCACGGGGATCAGGGCGTAGCCGTAGGTCTCGCAGGCGTTGACCAGCGTCTTGGGGAACGGCTCGCGGCGGATACGCGGATCGGTCTGGCGGAAGCCGTTGGCGACGATGATGCCCTTGGGCCGCGACTTGCGGCGCAGGTAGAAGTGCTCGATCCGCTCCTGCAGCGTCAGGTACAGCCGGTCGCTGACCGCGTTCTCGGACGAGGCCATTTCGACCAGCACGGTGTCCGAGCCGTCGCGAATCTCCATCGGCGCGTCGGAGCCGGCGATCGAGTAGCCCAGCATCCGGAAGGCGTCCGCGACAACCTCCTGAAACGCCGCGTTCTGGCTCTGCCAGAGCATGCTCTGGAACCGGGTGGCGTCGGCGAGCAGCGATTCCGCCTCTTGCACCCGTCGTTGGGCTTGCTTCAGGTCGGTGGTCGCGGCGCTCAGCTCGTCGCGCACTGCCGCAGCATCGGGCGAGTCGTAGCGCCGAACCCAGACCGGCGCGGCGGCGGCGTCGGGCTCCTGGCTCAGACGCTCGATGCACTCCAGCAGCGCCGAGGTGAACACCTTGCGCTGCGTCGGCGCGAGGTTGTCAGCCGGCGGCAACACGACGATCCGGCCAGCGCCCACGCGAAACTCCGCCGCGACCGCCGCGCCTCCGACGGAGCGGCCAACGACCGTGGCTTCGCTCGACGGCGGAAGGTCGAGGATCGACCGGTAGCGCAGCCGTCCCATGAGATCGTCGATATATCCGCTGGCCGGATGCTGGGGGATCGACGGACGCACATCTTTGCCGTCCGCCGGACGCAGCGTCGGCCACTTGAACGGATCGCCCTCGGGACTGGGAATCAGCGAATAGCGATTGAGCCCCGGAAACGCGGCGACGCTTGGATGCCGCACATTCGGATAGGCGAACAGGACCAACACGCCGCCGTTGTCCAGCAACTGGCGCAGCTCGAGTTGTCGCTGCTCGAGCAGCTCGGCGAGGCCGAAATGGAACGCGCCCGACTCGCCGGTGGAGATCAGACGTCCGTCGGGCGACTTCGCCTCCAGCGTGGCGGCCGCGATGCCCTCGATCTGGTCGGAGACCGACTGCGGATCGATGATGCAGGCGTCGTAGTCGAAAATCGACGGCGCGTTGGCGATCGAGT
This sequence comes from Dehalococcoidia bacterium, assembly GCA_034421135.1. Taxonomy (GTDB): domain Bacteria; phylum Chloroflexota; class Dehalococcoidia; order Bin125; family Bin125; genus Bin125. The sequence goes on along the minus strand of DAOUKQ010000101.1, from coordinate 114,309 downwards.
GGTTGTCGACGCTGGGACTGGGCACGGGGCAGCCAATCGAGATGATTCGCACTGGCTGCTCCTTTGCTGGCCCGGCGGTTCCGGCGGACGGGTCTATTGCAATGAGTTTACCTGCGTCGGCTGCTGCGGAGGCGAATGACGAGGTGGGTGATAACGTTATTGACGGTCGTGCTAGATGGGGAGCTAGCGGTGCCCTGAACCCGCAATCCGCTCTAGCGGGGTTGAATTCCTGAGTTGAGGGCGGCGACACGAGAACTACCGACGCCAAGCAGTGATGAAGTCTGGGTCCCGCGCGGCGACCCGCCGTGAACCCCGTCAGGTCCGAGAGGAAGCAGCGGTAAGCGGTTGTTCGGTCGGGTGACGCGGGAATGCCTGGGCAGAGCCGGCTAGCGAAGGCAAGCTTGTTGCGTCGTTCGAAGTCAGGTGCACGGCCACACCACGCACCCGTATGTTCTCGCCAGTCAATCGAGTTGCCATATGAGCGGACGCCGACGGCGAGCCCGGCTGGGCCAACATCTGCTCCGCGACGAGCGCGTGCTCGATCGCATCCTCGAAGCGCTCCCGGCGACCCCTGAACCGATCCTCGAGATTGGCGCAGGCGACGGCGCGCTGACCGAACGCCTGGCTGAGCTTGGTCGCCCGCTCGTATCCGTTGAACTTGATGAAGCGATGGCGTTCCGCACCCGACGCAGGCTCGCCAACGCCGGTCTCGACCTGGGGACAAGCGTGCTGGAGCAAGACGTACTGGACACCGACCCGGAGGAGGCGCTCGCCGCAGTCGCAGCGCGAGCGCCGTACGGACTGGTCGGCAATCTGCCCTACGCGATCACCGCGCCGATCTTCCGCAAGTTCCTGGAAGAGGAATCCTGCCGTCCCGATTGGATGCTGGTCATGATCCAGCATGAAGTCGCTCAACGAGTCACGGCGCGACCCGGGAAACTCTCACTGATGGGCGTCTCTGTTCAGTTGTATGCAGAGGCCGAGCTGCTGTTCTCGGTCGAGCGCGAGGCGTTCGATCCGCCGCCGGACGTCCGTTCGGCGGTCGTGCAACTCAATCTGCTGCCCGAGCCGGCTGTTGACGTGCCCAGCATCGAGCGATTCTTCGAAGTGGTCCGCGGTGGCTTCCGCAGCCCGCGCAAACAGCTACATAACGCGCTCGCCAATGGTGTCTGGCTCCCGCCGGACGGCGCCGGCGAGTGGCTGACCGCGTGCGACATCGATCCCACGCGGCGTCCCGGTATGTTGTCGCTGGAAGAATGGGCTCGGCTCGCCTGGTGGCGCGAGGAGCACATTGAGGAGTACGGCTCGGAGCACAGCGAGCATCAGGCATGACTACCTGGACGACAGCCGCCGCAGCCAAGCTCAATCTCACGCTCGAAGTGATCGGTAAGCGCGGAGACGGCTTCCACGACCTCGCCTCCGTCGTGATCTCGCTCGACCTTGCCGACCAGTGCAGCCTCACGCTCGGAGGAACAGAGCGTCGCGTTTCCTATCGCGACGACGACGGCCGGCCCGTCTCAATCGAAACGCGCGACGACATCATCGACCGCGCTTGGAATGCTCTGGAGCGTCATTGCCCACTGCCATCCGGCGCGTCGGTTGACGTGATCAAGCGCATCCCGATCACGGGCGGTCTCGGCGGCGGTTCGACCGATGCCGCCGCCTTCCTGCGTCTCGCGCGCGCCGCCTGGCGACTCGACCTCAGCGACGATGCACTCTGCGAGATCGGCGCGGAGGTCGGTTCCGACGTGCCCGTCTGCATCATGGGCGGCCCCACGCTGATGCAAGGCCGCGGCGAACGGCTGACAGCGCTGCAGGTCCCGAACGAGGCGCTCGACGGATGGAAGGTGCTGCTGCATCGACCCGAGATTCCGGTTCCGGCCGCCAAAACGGCGACCATGTATCGCTCGTTGCGGACAAGCGATTATCGCAGCGGCGACGCCACCGCAATGCTGGCGGACAGCATGAGGGCCGGCCACCGACCATCGCAGGACGACTGCGTCAACTCATTCGACGCCTCAGCGCGCGAGGTCATGCAGGGTCTGATCGGCGCGTGGCGAACCATGGGCGCGGCAATCGCACGCGCCTCCCTGGCGGCAGGCGAAGAGCCAGTCGTCCCGCTCCTGGCCGGCGCAGGACCGACACTGTTCGCTGTGTTGCGCGACGACATCGCGATCTCAGCCGCCGACTCGCTTCGTCATTCGTCCGGGCCGCGCAAGCCGTCGGGATTCACCTATGTCGCGCGTCCGCTCGACAGGACCGAAGCAACCGCCGTTCGACAATGCTGACCGCGGGACGCGAGCATGGCAAGCATGGCAAGCATGACAAGCATGGAGATTGTCGCCGCACTCATTTCAGGATTCGTCGCCGGCGCAGCCGTCGGAGTGTTCGGACTCGGCATTTTCGGCACGTTGCTGGTCAGCGTGCCGACGACGAACTGGCTGCGGCGTCAGTTTCCCGATCCATCGAACTGGGTCATGGTCAGCCTCGGCGCGGCGCTCGTCGCGCAGGCCGGCTGCGCCGTGCTGGGACTGCTGCTCGGCGTCGTCTTTCTCAGCATTGAGGATGGCGGATCAGGCGGGCTCGGCAGTCCGTCCTGGCAGTTCACCGCCGGAGTGATCCTGATTCTCGGCCTGTTGACCGCCGGCGCGGTGCTCTGGCAGCGCTGGCTGTGGCGTCGCTTCGTCATCGCCGCGCTGCTCGCCGCCGGCTGTTACGGCTGGCTGCTGCCTCACCTGGCCGTTGCCTAGAACCGCACCCAACCTGGCAGGCAGAGAGCGCGCAGAGCGTCGGTGCGTATACTCAGTTGAGCAACCCGAACATGCCCCTGGAGCAGGAGCCCTGGTGGATCCCCAGTCATTGCCCGGAACCATCCTCGATGCCCACATTCACACCGTCCGAGGCGCGGCCGATTCGGCACTCCAGCCTGATGAACTGCTGGAAGAGGCCACGCGGATCGGTCTGACCGGCGTCAACCTCACCGAACACGACCGTGTCTGGGAGCGTTACGACTGGAATCAGTACGCGGAATCCATGTCCGAGGCCGGTATCTATCTCAATCGGGGGATGGAAGTCTCTACCGACCTCGGTCACATCGTCGTCTTCGGCATCGACCAGTACTACGCCGGCATCCGCTCGGCCGAGCGGCTGCGTGAAGTCTGCGACGAAATCGGCGCGTTCATGTCGGTCGCGCACCCCTTCCGCCACTTCTTCGACCCGGTCACGTTCCGCCGCCGCGGCGAGGAACCGTTCTCGATGACGCCCGACGAAGCGGCCGAGAAGATGCACGTGTTTCAGGTCGTGCACGGCATCGAGGTCGGAAACGGCGGCAACACGCGCCGCGAGAACCTGTTCGCGCTTGAGGTCGCCAGAATCCTCGACAAGCCAGTCACCGGAGGCTCGGACGCGCACTCCACCTCGGGGATCGGGAGCTACACGACCGTTTTCCCCGAGAAACTCACGTGCAGCGAGCAGACCGTCCAGCTCCTGCACGACGGCGCAACCGTCTGCTACGAGGCGCTAAACATCAACGAGTTCCGCCCCTTCGGTCCCTGCGCGGAGGATGAAGAGTAACTGAGATGTCTCCCTCGGAACTGGCGGAACTGGCGGAGATTTTGTGTCCGACCGGATCTGGCGAAGCAAGCCGAGGGTTGACGGAGGGTCAGCTCAAGGCCCAGTTTGTGGGTCTTCGGAGTGAGACAAGAGACCTGCTACTGCAGTTAGCGAACAATCATTGGTCTGCATGGTCCAATGGTCGGATGCTCGTACAGTGGGACGCCCAAGTCCCTGCGCTAGGCGGGAAGGACACACAGGCCGAAGAAACGACAGAGGTTATCCCCGATGAACCGCCTGTCGTGTCCGAAGCGCCCAGTGATGTCGAGTTGTTTACCGAGAGCCTGCTTCAGACCAAGTTTGCGCCAATCGAGCGACGCGAACAGCAGGCTCAAATGGCCAGAAACACCGCCGAAGCGTTGCAACAGCAGACCTTCGGCATGATCGAAGCTGGTACCGGTACCGGCAAGACCCTGGCATATCTGGCACCTGCCGCCATCTGGGCAATGAAGCGCGGCGAGCGGGTCATCATTAGTACGCACACCAAGGCACTGCAGGAGCAGATTCTGGAGCGAGAAGTGCCGCTGCTGAAGCGTCTACTCAACGATCGGTTGCCGCAACTCGGTAACGATGTCAGAGCCGCTGTTATCAAGGGGAGAGGAAACTACCTCTGCCGTTCGGCCTTGGAGCGTGCCTGTGAAGAGGTCGATGATTCTCAGAGCGTCGCGTTCCTTGCCCGACTAGCTGTTTGGGCATCGCAGACTGAAATCGGCGATCGTGCAGAACTGTCGCTGTCGGAAGAGGAGGAGCGTTCATTCTGGAAGGTCTCGGCCGCGAACGGGAACTGTTCGCCGCGTCGATGCGGTTACTTCAGTCAGGGAACGTGTTTTCTCCCACTAGCCCGACGCCGCGCCCGCGCGGCGCACCTAGTGCTGACCAATCATGCCTTGCTGGTCACAGATCGCAAATCGAGATTCCTGGTGCCTCCGGGTTGGGGCCTGATCATCGACGAGGGCCACGAGCTCGAAGATGCGGCGACCAGTGCGCTCACCAACGAGATGTCGATCTCGTGGCTCAACCAGCCCATTAGGCGCATTCTTCGTGAAGGCCGCGATCGGGATTACGGCATCACAGAAGAGTTTCTTGAGATTGCACCAGAAATCAAGCAAGAGCTGCGCCAGCTGGTGCGTGAAGCGCGGCGGCAAAATGAGCGACTGTTTGTGTCGATCGAGCAATGGCCGCTTTGGATTGCCCGACTACGCCGGGAGCCGCAAACCAAGATGCGTCTAGTCGAAGGCGACCTGGTTCACCCCGGCTGGAGAGCGATTGTCGAACAGTGGCTCGTGCTTCGGGCTACCGTGGAGACCATATGCGATCAGCTTGAGCGGCTTGACTTCGAGTATTTGGCATATGCCATCGACCATCCTTCAGAAGCCAAAGAGATTGTTCGTTCTACGGCGGAAGTAAGCCAAACACGTGAGTGGCTTGAGGAACGGAAGAACCAGCTTGATTCAGCGCTGCGGGGCTGTCCCGAGGATCCGGACTCGATAGTGACCTGGCTAGAGGGCTCAAAGGGAACACCCCCTGCTGTGGCCAGTGCTCCGCTCAATGTCGGTCGTGACCTCAGGGTCCTGTGGAAGAGTTTCCGCAGTGGCCTGCTGACTGGCGGGACGCTCGCCACGGCTGACGGCTTCGGCTTCATCGAAGGTCGACTGGGCTTTCCGATTGACTGGAAAGAGCAGTATGGATCGCCATTCGATTACCCTCGACGGACTCGACTCGTCCTTCCAGAGGGGATGCCAGTTCAGCCGGCGACGGGACCCCATAGTTCTGTTGCCGATGCCATCGTGCAACTCGCCGTTGCCACTCATGGACGGACGATGGTCCTCTTCACCTCGTACAGAACCATGAACCAGACGGCTAAGGCAGTCCGATCGGCCCTAGAGGCGGCAGAACTCAGACTTCTGGTCCAGAGAGTCGACGGACTGCCAGCCAAGCTAGTTCAGAACCTACGAGAAGATCCTCGAATCGTTGCATTCGGTGTGGCGTCTATGTGGACCGGGGTTGACGTCCCTGGCGACAATCTCTCACAACTGATCATCCCTCGCTTACCGTTCCCGGTACATACCGATCCGCTCCATGAAGCGAGAGCCGAAACCTATGACAACGGGTTCACGGAGTACACATTGCAGCTCGCAATCATGAGCTTCCGACAGGGCTTTGGTCGCCTGATGCGCAAGCGCACTGATCGTGGCGTCGTTGTGGTTCTGGACGGGCGTATTCGAACGCGACAGTACGGAATGGACTTCGTCGAGAGCGTGATGCCGCCGGAGGCTCAGCCTGCGCAGTGGATTCGACGTAGCTCGGTTACCCAAGCGGCGTGCGAGATAAGCGCATTTCTCGATTCCCTGCCGGTCCCGTCATAATGTCACGCATCTACGCAGCCGTTGACCTGGAGATGACGGGTCTCAAGCCCGGCTTTGACGAGATTGTCGAAGTCGGTATCGTTCGCTGCACGCCTGAGGATGTCATTGATCGCTGGAGCACGCTGGTCCGACCGCTGGAGATGCCGCCGTTGCGGGTCCAGCGGATGACCGGGATTAGCGAGCAGATGCTTGGCGATGCGCCTTCGTGGGACCAGGTGGACGGTAAGATCCGCGAACTGCTGGACGACGCCACGCTCATCGGTCACAACGTCGGATTCGACGAGAGCTTCCTCGAAGTGGTCGGGATCGAGTCCGCCTCGCCCTCAATCGACACGCTTCCGCTTGCCCAGATGCTCGATCCGGACGCGCCGTCGCATCGGCTGGGCGATCTCTGTCAGCGCTATGGCGTCCGGCTTGACGACGCTCACCGCGCGCTCGCCGATGCCGAGGCCGCACGTCAGCTACTGCTCAAGTTGACTGACAGTTTCTCACGGCTTCCACTGCCCGCTCGCGACGCATTGAGCGAGATTGGCGCGACCGGTTCAATGTTCTGGGCGCCCGGCCGCGTGATCCGGACATGGACCCGCGACCTGCCGCGTACGGTCTCGCAGAACGACTCCGCGACTCAGCACCGCTCGGTGTCCCGTGTGCCGGAGCGAGTGGATCTGCCGCGCGGATCGCTCGCCAGCTTGACGCAGGCGGCCTTCGCTTCGCTCTACAACGATCAGTTTGAGCACCGGACCGAGCAGCTCGAGATGGCTCGCGATGTCGCCGAGACCCTCCAGAACGGCGGCACGCTGATTGTCGAAGCGGGAACCGGCACCGGCAAATCGCTCGCTTACCTGGTGCCGGCGGCGCTCTGGGCGCTCAAGACCGGGAGCACGGTGATCGTCAGCACGCACACGATCAATCTGCAGCAGCAGCTCGAACATAAGGACGTTGAGTTCGCGCGCCGCTTGATCGCCGGCGTCTCGTCCGAGGCTGCCGAGGCCCTGCGGGCGACGGTCGTCAAGGGCCGGGACCACTACCTCTGCCAGCAGAAGCTCGACCGTGAACTGGGACGCTGCGCCGACTGGGAAGACCCGCTGCTATTGGCGCGCGCCGCGGTCTGGCGCTCGCTGACCGAGCGAGGCGACCGCTCGGAACTGCGTCTGCCGGCGCCGATGGCGGAACTCTGGCCGAAACTCTCCGCCAGCAACACCGCCTGCCTCTCGGACCGCACTTGCGAGTACGCCATGAACGGCTCCTGCTTTCTGCTCAGGATGCAGCGGCAAGCGGCAGGCTCGCACATCGTGATCGCCAATCACGCGCTGCTCGTCCGAGCCTTGACCAGCGGCGCGATTACCGTTCCCGAGTCGCCCGTCGTAATCGTCGACGAATCGCACGCGCTGGAAGATGTCGCGACGGATCAACTCTCACTGGCGATGAACGAGTCGTGGATCAGGGAACCCCTGGAGCTGGCGGGCGAAGGACCCGATGCCCTGAGTCGTCGGGCGAACGAACAAGGGTTGATTGCCGAGGCGCAAGGACTACAGCAGCGCGTCGAACAGTCGAACGAGGCGCTCAACTCGTTCTTCGACCGGATCGCCGCGTTCGTCTCGGAGTACGCCGACGACCGGTCGAGCCAGGAAGATCGAGTCACCCTGAGCCAGGGCGCCCGCAACAGCAACGCCTGGTCGGAACTGGAAGTTGCCTGGGAGGAGATGCGCCCGTTGCTCGGCGAGGTGGCCGACTCGGTCGAGGAGATCGGCGAGTCGTTGGCCGAGCGCGCCCGCGAGTCCACGGGCGAAGAATCGCGCACACTCGACAGCGTCGGCCTGGACGCCCGCAACCTGCTGGAAGACTTGACGGCGCGCATCGCGCGGCTGGAGCGATCGATGACCGAGTACCGGCTCGAGGAGGTGTCCTGGGCGGCGCGCGCAACTCGGAAGACGGGCGCGGGCAGCGTCAACGCGGCTCCGCTTAGCGTCGCCGAGCACCTGAAACCGCTCTGGCGCGACAATCACGCCACAGTGCTCACCGGCGCGACGCTGGCGACGAGCTCATCGGAAGCGTCCCCATTCGGTTTTCTGCGCGAGCGACTCGGCATTGAAGACGCCGCCGAGTCGCAGTACGGCTCGCCCTTCGACTACGAACGTCGCTGCCGGATCTACCTGCCCACCGACATCCCCGATGCCGACAGCAGCGAGCACCACGATGCGGTCGCAGAGGCCGTTCGCACGCTGGCCGTCGCCGCCGGCGGTCGGACCATGGTGCTGTTCCGCTCCTACGGCGCGATGAACCAGGTCGCCCGACGTGTCGGGCAGGATCTGGAAGAGGCAGGACTGGTCCTGCTGCGCCAGGGCCGCGACGGATCCGCCGCCGCCGTGGTCGAAGCCTTGCGCAGCGACCCGCGCTCGGTCGCCTTCGGCGTCAACGCGCTGTGGACGGGCGTCGATGTCCCGGGCGACGCGCTGTTGTTGCTGATCGTGACCAGGCTCCCGTTCGTGCCGCCGTACGATCCGGTGCTCAGAGCTCGGGGCCAGCAGTACGACAACGAGTTCATGGAGTTCTCGCTGCCGGCGGCGATCCTCCAGTTCCGGCAGGGTGTTGGTCGCTTGTTGCGGACTCAGTCCGACATCGGAGCCGTCGTCATCCTCGACGGCAGGGTCGCGTCGCGGCGTTATGGCCAACTCTTCCTCGATGCGCTCCCGCCTGCGCCGGTCAAGCGAACACCGATCAACGCAGTGGCGAACGAACTGCGGGACTTTCTCCCGGCCCCGGAGACGACGTGAGCGTGTCTGTCGCATGGCCGTCGCAGGTGTCCGGAGATCGCGCCACGATCGTCGATTTTGCCGATGCAACGGTCGACGCTGACTGGCTGGAAGAAGCGGCCCAGGCGATTGCCGGTCGCGCGCAACCGTGTCGTCTCCACGACCGGCTCGACGACGGCGATCACGGCTGGTGGATCCTGGGCGACGGCGAGCAGGTCGGAGCGCTCTGCGGGCGGATCGCGCAGTTGGGGGACGATTCCGGCGAGTTGGCGTTGGTCTGGACCTGGCTCGCCGTCGACGCCCGCTGGCGGGCGTTCGGCTACGGCGGCGCATCGGTGCCGCTGCTGGAGGAGGCGGCTCGTTCGGTCGGAGCGAATCTCGCCCTCGCTCCGCTGCCGCCCGACAATGGAGTGGCGCTCTACTTCTGGCTACGCTTGGGCTACACGCCGGTTCGCGCAGTCGGAATCGATCCTGCGGACCGGCCCGCCGGAGTTGCCGACGACGCGTTGTGGATGCAGCGCGACCTGCGTCCGACCAGCGAGAGCATGACTTGAGGAGTCGCCCATGCCGATAGTGCTGCCCGACGAAGTCAAGGATCGAGTCAACGGAGCGCTCGACGAGGGCTTTCCCCTGGCGCTGATGGCGATCAGCGAGGACGCCCAGCCCGTGGTGAGTTTCCGCGGCAGCGCGCAGACCTTCGGCGACGACGCGCTCGCCATCTGGGTGCGCGGCGAGCCGTCTTCCACGCTGACCGCGATCGCGCAGAACCCCAGCGTCGCCATGACCTATACCAACATGCCGGCGAGGAAATTCTTCATCTTCCGCGGAGAGGCGTCCGTGACTACGGATCCGGCGGAGCGAGACGCGATCTGGGAAGGTCAGCACGACCTGGAGAAGTCGCGCGATATGGAGCGCGCCGGGATTGCGGTGATCATCAGGCTCGACTCGGTCCAGGGCAGCGGCCTCAACCTGACTCGCAACTAACAGCTAACAACTAGCGACGCCGGTTGCGCTCCTCCTGGCGATTCTGCAGCGACCGCCGAAACAGCCGTCCGCCGCCGAGACCGGCCATCAGCACGCCGATCCACAGCGTGATTTGCTCGACGATGCCGCCGACTCCGCCGAATGCCCAGCCCAGCCAGACGCCGAACCCAAGCGCCGTGACAACGCTGGCCGGCGGAATCCAGCTTCGCCGACGCGAAACCTCGACATGCTCGTGGCCGTCGGCGGCTTGCACCTGAGCCTGCGTCTGAGATTGAGTCGCAGCATTGCGGCGACGCCGCCGGCGGGGTCGTTGACGCGGCATCTCAGCGCCGCCTGCGAGCGAGGTCGCGCGCCGTCGCGCCTCCGCGCGCGCGGCGTGCGCGAGGCCGCTGCGGCTCAGGCGCGGCTTCCGGCGCAGGATCGCGGTCACCTGAATCAGGTATGGCCTCCCCGCGCTGCTCGGCCAGGCAGTTGCGACAGGCGAACTGCAGGGCCATCACTTCGTCGTCGATCCACACGTCGCCGCAGTCGGGACCCGTCGCCGTGGTCGTCAACCGGAGGTGGAAGTACTCGCCGCAGCGATAACAGGCCGAGCGCGCTTCGGGATCGGCCGGTTCGCCGCAGACCGCGCACGGCCACGCGCCTGCTTCAGCCGAAGCGTCGGTAGTCATGGCGACCATCGTATCCGCTCTTCCATCCGCGCAACAGCTTCATGGTCGTTGAGGTCGAGTTCGCCGTCCCAGACCATCGCCGTCAACTGCCGCAAGTGCTCGCCGATCTGCGGACCCTGAGGGACGCCCAACTCCAGTAACCGTTCGGCCGAGATCGGCGACTGGATGGCGTCGCGCCGGCAGAGGTACGATCGCACCGCCTCGCCGGAGGGACTCTGCCACTCGACAGCCGCCGCTTCCAACACCTCAACGGGGATTCGAGCCACGACATCGGCAATCTTCGAAGGCTTCCGAGTGCCGCCCAGCCGTCGCCTCATCGCTCGCAGTTGTACCGCGCCGGAGAGCGCGGCGGACTCCGTCCGATGCAACACGACCGATTGCGACAGCCACGCTGCGATCTCCCGATTGCTGCTTCGCAATCCGACCGTCGCCCAGAAGTGTTCGGGACTGCCCACGTCCGAGGCTTGGCGAACGCGGACCGTCCATCGCGCATCCCGAGACTGTGGAATGTTGAGCCGTACTGCGAATCTCAGCGCCTTGCTCGCCGATACATCCCGCAGCAGTAATCGCCAGGCGTCGCCGAATCGCCCGGCGCTGAGCACAGATAGCAAATGCCGATCCCGTCGCGCGTCTTGCAGCGTGCGACGCTCGATCACGCCGTCAATCCGAGCGGCGTATCGCGCGGCGCGGATCAGCCGCGTCGGATCATCCCGGAACGAGTCGCGATGCAGGGTGCGGATTCGTCGGGCCTGCGCATCCGCCGCTGCGCCGTGCGGATCCAACAGCGTGCCCGCCTGCGGTCCGCTGAGCGCGATCGTCGCTGCATTGACCGTGAAGTCGCGGCGGCGCAGATCGACCTCGATCGGCGCAGGCGCGACCAACGGCAGCGAGCCGGGCTCCGGGTAGCGCTCCGCGCGAGTCCGGGCCAGGTCCAGACTTGTGCCGTCCGGCAGCACGGCGCTGGCGGTTTCGAAGCGTTCGTGCCGCGTGACCGGTCCCGACGCTGCCGCCTCGACGGCCGGAACGTATGCGCCGATGTCTGCGTCCAGGGCGAGGTCGAGGTCGAGCGGACTTGAGGGCGGGATATCGGCGCCAAGCAGCATGTCGCGGACCAGACCGCCGACGAGGTAGAACGCTTCGTCTCGTTGCTCCGCGATTTGACATAATGCCTCCAACACCGCTGCCGCCTCAGTCGAGCGGCGCTGGATGCGGTCGAACACCCGGGGGATGGTCGTGTCTCGGTTCACACCGTTCACCGTAGGACTTCGGCCGCAGCGATCGAGGCGCAGGGCCGAGAAATGATCACCTGAGTACACTGGGTTGGATATGGCTCAGCGGACCATCGGCCAACTCGAAGCGCTGCAGGAGCGCTTGCGGTATCGGTTTACCGATGCCGGGCTGCTGCATGAGGCGCTCGTCCATCGCTCGTTCCTCAACGAACCGGAGGGAACGGGCCTGGTCTCGAACGAGCGACTCGAGTTCCTCGGCGACGCCATCCTCGGCGCAGTCGTCTCGCGACGACTCTTCCTGGAGTTCCCCGACGCCGACGAAGGCTGGATGACCATGGCTCGTTCGCGGCTGGTGCGGATGGAGACGCTTGCCCGGATCGGCCGCGAGATTGGGATTGGGACGCTACTGCGCATGGGCGCAGGGATCGCCCACGACGGCGGGCGCGAACGCGACACTGTGCTCTGCCGTGCACTCGAAGCTCTCTGCGGCGCGGTCTGGCTCGACGGCGGCGACGAAGCGGCCGAGCGCGTGATCCTGCTCCTGGTCGAACGTGAGCTCTCGGCGCTCGACGATGCCGGAATCACCCAGGACCCGAAGTCGGCGCTCCAGCATGTGACCCAATCCCGCGATGGGACGGCGCCGACATACGAGATCGTCGGCATGGACGGCCCGCAGCATGAGCCGTGGTTCCGCGCGCGCGTTCTCGTGGAGGGCGAGCCGCTCGCCGAGGGCGAGGGAACCACCAAGCAGGCGGCCGAAATGGACGCTGCTCGGCTGGCGCTGAGCATGTTGCGGCAGGAGACCGGCTGATGCGTCTCCGCGCGATCGATCTGCACGGCTACAAATCCTTCGCGGCCAGAACGGCGCTGCAGTTCGAGTCGCCGATGACGGCCATCGTCGGACCGAACGGGTCCGGCAAGTCGAACGTGATGGACGGTCTTCGCTGGGCGATCGGCGCGGGCGCAGGACGGGCGCTGCGCACGCGGCGAGCTGAAGATGTCGTCTTCTCCGGTGGTCGCGACCGAGCGCCGAGCGGCTTCGCCGAGGTCCGCGTGTCGCTGGACAACAGCGAGCGATGGCTGGACCTCGACGCCGCCGAGGTGGAGATCACCCGGCGCGTCCATCGCGACGGCCAATCCGAGATTCGCGTCAACGGACGTACGGCCCGCCTGCGCGATGTCCAGGATATGTTCCGCAACAGCGGACTTGGCGCGGGTGGATTCGCGCTGATGAGCCAGGGACTCGTTGACGAAATGCTGCGGCTGCGGCCGTCCGAGCGACGTCAGGCCATCGAAGAAGTCGGCGGCGTCCGCCAGCATCGGCATCAGATGGAGGAATCCCGCCGACGGCGCGAGCGAGCCCAGGAGCACCTGGAGCGGGCGCGTCTGTTGCGCGACGAGCTGGCGCCGCGACTGAAGAGTCTGGAACGCGCCAACCGCCGCGCCAGGCAGGTACAACGAGTCCGCGAGCAGCTCGACGAAGCGCTCCGGGACTACTTCGCCGCCGCCGCCCAGGAGTTGGAACATGAATTGCTGGCGCGTCACGAGACTGCGGCGACCGCCGAAGCCGCCCGCGCATCGGCGGAAACGCAACGAGAAGCGGCGACGACCGCGCTGGCCTCTGTCGAACGAGACCTTGCCGTTGCTCGCCGGACCCTGGAGTCGGCAGCCGAGACCATTCGCGCGGCTCGCTCCCAGTTGCGGACGCTGGAGCATCAGCAGGAGTTGGACCAGCAACAGCGATCCTGGCTCAGCCGTGAGGTTACGGAACTTTCCTCTCGGATCGACGCCTACCGATCCGACGGCGTTGCCGTGAATGTCGATGCCGCCGGTCGAGCGCTCGCCGACGCAAATGCCGCGCTCAGCGCCGCCCGTCGAGATCGCGATCAGCGCGAACGCGCGCGAGCCGAGGCTTCCACACGACACCGCAGGGCGCTCGCCGAGATTGAAGAGATTGAGCAACGGGCAGCTCGACTGTCGAGACGCTGGCGCATCGGAAGCGCGCAATTGATCCAGACCGCGTCGGATCAGTCGGTGGCGGAACATCGCGCTGAAGCGGCCGATGCCGCCGCTCGGAGCGCGGAGCAGATGCTTGAGGACGCGCAACAGCAGCTTGGCGCGTCACGCGACGTTGAACGCCGCAATCGGCAGGACCGGAAGCGGCTCGAACACAGACTCCGCGAGATCGATTCGCAGATTGCAGCGCTCGACCAGCGCAGGTCGGACGCGAACACGCTTCGGTCTCACGTCTACCGTCTGACCAGCGACCACGCCCGCGCCGACGCGGTGTTCGGCGAGCTGATGGACGCCACCCTGCACGGATCGATGGACGAAGCGATCGATGCCGTGCGTCGCGCAGCGGCGGCCGATGCGGGTCGTGCGGCGGCGATCGAATTGGGGCGAGCCGAACAACTGATTCGCGCAACACTTGAGGCGGTGCGGTTCGTCGATGACGAGTCGGATGTAATCGAGTCAGCAGCGCAAGGCCGGACATCCGTGACGCCCAATGGCATCGTCGTCCGAGCGGACGGCGTTGTCCTGGGCGGCAGCTCGCTACCGGGAGCGGCGCGGCTGAGACGCCAGCTGGCGGAGCTGCGCTCGGAGCGCGAGGATGCGGACCGCGAACTTGATTCGCTTGCCCCTGAGCCCGAAACGATGGCGCAACTTGCCGAGGCCGAGCGTGCGGTCGAGCTGGCAACGACGGCGCGAGACGCTGCCCGCGCAGATGCGTCGAGAGCGACTCGCTCGCTCGACACCGTCCGCCGTCAGCGAGCCGCCGCGCTTGATGAGCGCAGACAACAGCGCAAGGAATCGACCACCCTCCGCGCCCGGCTTCACGAAGCGCAAGAATCGGAGACTCGCGCTTCCGAGGCCCTGGCTCGGCTCCCCTTGACCGACGGCGCCGACATTGCTTCGCTCGAACGCCATCGCGACGAATGCGCCGCTGTCCTCGCAGAGGCTCGGGCGCACGCTGCCTCTGCCGAACGAGCTCGCGCCGACCGGTCGCGCTTGTCCGCCTTGCGACGTGAGCTTGACCAGGTCGAGACGGCGATCCGCGAGCGCGAGCCGTTGCTGGAGCAGGCGGCGTCGGCGGCATCCGACACCGCAACCCACGATTCGGCGCGGGAACACGTGGAGACGCTGGAACGCAGTCGGACCGACGCAACCGGGAGACTCGACGAGCGGCAGCAATCGAGGCTCGCCGCCGAACGTCTGGCCGTCGAAGCCGACGCGGCGTTGCGAGAGACGGAGTCGGCTCGGGCTCGTCTAGCCTCCGAAGCGGCTGCCGAAGGGATTGAACTATCTGCGGTCCGATCCGCAAGGGCGTCGGCTAGCGCAACCCAGCCAGGCCTTGACCTCAACGGAGCGGCGCACACAGGCAACTCAGGCAATGGCACGGCCAACGGTTCCGGAATCGCGCATGATTCGGCTCGAACCTCAGCCGCTGTGGCTGTCGCCGAGTTGGAGGAGTTGGACGAGTTGAAGGCGCCCACGGTCGACGAACTGCGCGAGCAGGTGTCCCAACTACGGACCCGCCTGCAACGCCTCGGTCCCGTTGATCCGGGCGCGGCCAGCGAGTACGAGTCTGAGCAAGCCCGGTGGCAGAGCATGGAATCGCAGATCGAAGACCTGGAACGGACCGAGGTGTCGCTGCGAGAAGCGGAGCGCGACCTGGAGCGTCAAATCGATCGCCAGTTCCGCGAGGCCTGCCGCAAGGTCGATCACGCGTTTCAGCGCTACTTCCAGCTCATGTTCCGCGGCGGTCGGGCCGAGTTGGTCCTGACCGAAGACCGGGCCCGCACGTCCGACGAGGATGAATCCGGCGATGTCCGAGCCGAGCTCGGCGTCGACATTCGCGCACAACCGCCGGGCAAGCGCGTCTCGTCGCTTGGCCTGCTCTCCGGCGGCGAACGGGCATTGACCGCGATTGCGCTGCTGTTCGCCCTACTCGAAGTGCGCCCCGCGCCGTTCTGCGTGCTCGACGAAGTCGATGCCGCGCTCGATGAGGCGAACGTCGAGCGATTCGTCAACGCGCTCAAGGAGCGAGCGAAAGAGACGCAGTTCGTGGTGATCACCCACAACAGACGCACCATCGAGCAGGCCGACAGCATCTATGGAGTCACCATGGGCGCAGCCGGCGTGAGCCGGCTGCTGTCGGTGCGCGTCGATCAACTGCCGCAGACCGGCTCCTAGCGCGATCCGCTCGTACTCCGCCTGGGTCCAGTCCCCGACTTGCTCGGGGACCCGTTCCCTTTCGGCACTACCTGGGATCTACCAGGTACGAGACGGGGAGCCGAGCGGGTCCCCGAACAAGTCGGGGACTGGAAACAGTGCGCCATCGCAATGAAGAACGGGATTTACGCGCAGGTCTCCCAGAGGGAGACGGACTTTAGCACCGCGATCTACGCGCAGGTCTCCAATGGGGAGAGTCTTGACTTGAGTGATTTGCAGGTTCGTCCCCTTGCCGAATGCTGACATTGGTCATGCGGTACAGCGGGCCTGACCCGCTCGGCTGTCGTAACCTGAGCGCTATGGATTTCATACACGCTGTCTGGACGCCTGCGGGCGACGGACCACACCCGACACTGATTGCGCTGCACGGTCACGGAGCGCACTGCCAGGACCTGGCGCCGCTGGCTCCGATGCTCGCCGAAGGGCAGCTCCAGGTGATCTGTCCCCAGGCCGAGTTCCGGCTCGAAGGCGCGCCCTACTCGTATGCGCCGATGTACACCTGGATGCGGCGCGGCGGCAACGACCGTCCGCTCGACGGCGAACTCGCTCGCGTCGCCGGCGCGCTGTCGTCGTTCGTCGACCAGGCCTGCGAGCGCTACCACGTCGACACCGATCGGCTGGCGCTGATGGGCTTCTCGCAAGGCGGCTCGCTCGCCTACCGGTTGGCGCTGAGCGATCCACATCGCTGGCGCGGCGCCGCGATGCTCTCCACCTGGCTTTCCGACGAAGCGTCGGACGATGTGCACATCGACGCTCCCGACTTGCCCTTGCTGGTGCAGCATGGGACCAGCGATCCGCTGGTCGAGATTGACCGGGGACGCAACTCGCGCGATCGGCTGCAGGCGATGCGCATGAATCTCGATTACCGCGAGTATCCGATGCAGCACGAAATCGGCCGGCAGAGCATGCACGATCTCTCCGCCTGGTTGACCGAACGACTGCTCAACGACGGAACCGGCGGCTAATGCCCAAACTCTTCAGCCGATTCCGGCGAGGCCGCGAAGACCAGCCCACTGAATCTCCGGCGGAGCAGGCGCAAGAGCGCGAGGAAGTCCGCGAGGAGTACCAGCGCAGCGTCGCCAACACCCGACGCGGACAACTCGGCGCCTTGCGTCGCATCTTTCGCCGCACGCGCGTCGATGAGGACTTCTGGGACGAGCTTGAAGAGACGCTGATTCTCGGCGACATCGGCGGCGCGACGTCGGCGCGATGGGTGGAAGCGTTGCGCGAGGACTCCGGCGGTAAGGACGCCGAGGCCATCCGCGAGATGCTGCGCGAGCGCATGATCCAGGGCCTCGAGCGTCCCCGCAGCGGCGGCACGCTGTGGAACGCGGACAACGGCACTGGGCTACCAAGCACACCGCATGTGTTGCTCGTCGTGGGGGTCAACGGCGCAGGCAAGACGACATCGATCGCCAAGCTCGCTCACGCCTATCAGGAAGAAGGCAAATCGGTCCTACTCGCCGCCGCCGACACGTTCCGCGCGGCCGCGATTGAGCAGCTTCAGACCTGGGGCGAACGCATCGACGCGCCCGTCATTGCGCACCAACAGGGATCGGACCCCGGCGCGGTCGCCTATGACGCCGTCGAGGCGGCCATTTCCCGAGACGCCGACATCGTCCTGATCGACACCGCCGGCAGGCTGCAGACGCAGCGCAATCTGATGGCCGAGCTGGGCAAGGTCCGCCGCGTGGTCGAAACCCGTCACGCAGGCGCGCCGCACGAGGTCTTGCTCGTGATCGACGCGACCAGCGGACAGAACGCGCTCAGCCAGGCTCGGCAGTTTTCGCAGGCGACCGGCGTCACGGCCGTCTGCCTGGCCAAGCTGGACGGGACCAGCAAGGGCGGGATCGTGTTCGCCATCGCCGAGGAGCTGGGCATCCCGGTCCGCTTTGCGGGCACCGGCGAGCGGCTCGGCGATATCGCGCCGTTCGACGCGACGGCATTCGTCGACGCGCTGCTGGCCGATGAGTGACGCGACATAACTTAGGGAGGGATCGATGATCGGCACAATCATGGGGCTCAGCCCCCGCCGTCTGCTCTCGATCGGTCTCATCATTGCCGCAGCCCTGGTCGCAATCCTGCTGATCATCCTCTGGCAGGTAGGTCTGTTCGACAGCGCGCCGCCTCCCGCCACGCTGGAGTCCGCTGTCCAGTCGCTACAGCAGGACGAGCAGAAAGAGCAGGAGGAAGCCGCCGCGCAGCCCGTTGCTCAGCAGTCCCAGCAGGAGACCGAATCGGAACCGCAACAACAGACGACGGTGCAGCAGGACGAGCATCAACAGGAGCAAGCGGCGTCCGACTCGCGAGCTGCTCCCCAACAACAGCAGCAGCAACAGCAGGCTGTTGACCTGTCGGACGCCGATTACGGCGACAGTGATCAAGAGGATCAGTCCCAGCCCGAGCACGAGGAACAGCAGACTCAGCAAGCGCAGCAGACACAGCAGCAGTCCGCGCAACAGCAGTCGGCCGCAGCTCCGCCGACGCTCGCCGCGCTCGCCGGCAGTTGGACCCTTTCGGAACGCGGCGTCGCCTTCGTCGGCTATCGCATTGGCGAGGAACTAGCCAACATCGGCACGACCACTGCGGTCGGGCGCACCAGCGACATCGAGGCCACGCTCGAGTTCGATGGCTCAGCCATCACGACGGTCGTGATCACGGCCGATTTGCGCACGCTGGAGAGCGATCAGTCCTTCCGCGACGGCGCGCTGCGGACGCGAGGCATCGAGACCGACATCTATCCCTTCGCCACCTTCACCCTGACCGAGCCGATTGCCATCGACGCGCTGCCCTCGGGCGAATCGCCGCTGAGCGTCACGGTCGCCGGAACGCTGGAGCTGCACGGCGTCACCAATGCCGTCGCGATCGCGCTCCAGGGCCAGTACGTGGGCGGCCTGGTCGTCGTCGCCGGCTCGACGGAGATCGCCCTGGCCGACTACGACATCGAGAAACCGACCGGCTTCCGCGTCCTCTCAATCGAAGACATCGGCATCATGGAGTTCGAGCTCGTCTTCGAACGCTCCGAGTGACGCGATTTCAAGCCACGCCTCAACCACTCTCTGGTCCCCTCTCCCAGAGGAGACCTGCGCGTAATCCCATTCCGGTCCCCTCTCCCGGCGGGAGAGGGTTAGGGTGAGGGCCCTCCGCGACCGAGGCGGTCCCCACCACCAGGTAACAAGCGGCGGCCGGACCCTCACCCCAGCCCTCTCCCAGAGGGAGAGGGAGTAAAGCCCCAAGATTTATGCGCAGGTCTCCAGAGGGAGAGGGGGTTAGCACCAGCGGGTCACGCGGCTTCCTCCCGAGGCTGTAGGCAGATCCGACATATGAAGCTTCAAGTTATGTCGCCGCCGAGGGCTAGAGCAGAACATAACCTACATAGTGCGATCATGACCCCGGACCGCGATGCTGCCGCAGCGCCTTGAGATCGAACTTCAGATTGCCGAAGGAATCCTGTTCGACGTTGGCGATTTCGCCTTCGGCGTCGAGATGACCGAGAATCTGGAACAGGTCCAGCGTCCTGAGGTCTTCGTCCGAGTACTCCATCAGCATCGTCACCGAGATGCGATCGCGCCGCCCCAGCCGGGAGGATTCGGCGAGCAGGGCGCGCCGCACCGTGGCGACGTCGGCCATCGTCGCGGCTTCCGCCTGCGATGCCTCGCGGACCTCGTTGAGGCCGATCAATCGACGCCTGAGTCCGTCAAACAGTCCCATCGGTTGGCTCCGCATCCAGCTTGCGCCCGCGATCCAGCGCTCGTGTCACGATAGCCAGACCGTCATCGTGACCGCCGGAGAGCGCATCCATCCGTGCGTCGGCGACATCCGCCAGCCTCCACAACGTGGTCAGCAACGTCGCCGCCGATTCCCAGTCCGTTTCCGAGGCTGGCAACTCGTCCAGCGGCGCGAATCCGCGGGCCAGGATCACGGCGCGGCGGCCGTCGGACGCGTCCTGCTCGGCCCCGAACTCCTCGATCACCGCGTCGAACTCATGCTCGGCGTGGTCGAGCTCGTTCCGGGCGAGCCGCACGACCCCGTGGACGATGCGCGAATCGACGTCGTACGGCCGCGAATCCGCAGCCCGATACGACGCGTCGAGGGCCGCGTCCAGGTCGCCGCGAACCAGTGCGATCCACGCCTGCTCAACGTCGTGATGTCCCGCAATGTCCGCAATCGCGTGCCGGATGGCTGCGACCGCTCCGCCCGCACGCAACAAGCGCTCTGCCGCCGCCAGGCTCTTGCGCCGTTGTTCGGCTTCGGCGCCCGAGCCGACTCGGGAGCGGAGGCGACTGAGCAGACTCATCGGCATTCTCCGCAGCACTAGACCTCCGCGGCGTTCGACGCGATTGCTAGCGTAGTGGCGTGACCAGCGGGACTGCTCAGCAACACATCGTTCATGCCGATATGGATGCGTTCTTCGCCTCCGTCGAGCAGCGCGACCGCCCGGAGTTGCGGGGCAAACCGGTGCTGGTCGGCGGATCGCCCCAGGGTCGCGGCGTCGTCGCCGCGGCGTCGTACGAGTCGCGCGTGTTCGGCTGCCGCTCGGCGATGCCGATGCGCACGGCGGTCCAGCTCTGCCCGCACGCCGAGATTGTCCGGCCACGATTCTCCCGCTACCGCGAGGTCTCGTCTGAGATTATGTCAATCTTCCGCGACGTCTCGCCGTTGGTCGAGCCGCTCTCGGTCGACGAGGCCTTCATCGACATCTCGCACCGCGTCGCCGAGGGCTCGACTCCGGCCGAGATCGCGCAATGGATCCGCGAGCGCGTACGCCGCGACACCGAGCTGACCGTCTCCTGCGGCGTCGCGACCAGCAAGTCGGTCGCCAAGATTGCGTCCGACCAGGACAAGCCGGACGGATTGACGGTGGTCGCGCCCGGCGGCGAAGCCGCATTCCTCGCTCCGCTGCCGATCTCCGATCTCTGGGGCGTCGGACCCAAGACCGCCGACCGTCTGCGCGGCGCCGGCATCGACACCATCGGCGATCTCGCGGAACGACCGTTGCCCTGGCTGGTCGACCGGTTCGGCTCGCGCGGCGAGGTCTTCTGGCAGCTCGCGCGAGGCATCGACGATCGAGAGATCAGCCGCGACCGCGAGACCAAGTCGATCTCGTCGGAAACCACGTTCGCCGAGGACATCGGCGATGTCGCCAGACTGCGCGCGGTGGTCAGGGAGCAGTCCTCGAGCGTCGCCAAGCGGCTGACCGAGCACGGCTTCCGCGCTCGCACCGTGCAGATCAAGCTGCGCCTGTCCGATTTCACCACCTTCACCCGGCAGCGCACCTTGTCGGCGTCGACCAACGACAACGGCGTGATTGAGCGCACCGCGTTGGCGCTGCTGGACGAGCAGGTCTCGCCGGTTCGACGCTTTCGCCTGATCGGCGTGGGCGTCTCCGGTTTGGAGCAGCGCGCGGTCGCCGCCCAACTGTCGCTCTTCGATCAGGCGGGCGAGCCGAATCTGGAACCGCCGCAGTCGTCGGCGCGGCGCGAGCGTCAGCGCGTCGTTGATGATGCGGTCAAAGAGCTGAACCAGAAGTTCGGCGGCGATATGGTGCACTACGGCTCGGCAGAACGCCAACGGGAGGCTCGATGATCCATCCACGCGACGCAGCGGTCATCACGTTCGACTGCTACGGCACCCTGATCGACTGGCAGTCGGGCGCGCGCGCCGCCGTTCGCGCGATCCCTGAACTGGCAGGTGTTGATGTCGAGGCGCTGATCGCGCGACGACTGGAGGTCGAGCTGGTCGTCGAGCACGAGTTCTACCGACCCTACGACCAGGTGCTCGCCATCTCGATCCAGCGAACCGCAGCCGAGTTCGGGATCGAGCTGAGCGACGCTTCGGCGCAGTCCTTCGCGGACTCCATCGCCCTGTGGCCGCCGTTCCAGGATGCAGGCGGTTTTCTCAAGCGGCTCGCGACCGTCGGCACGCCGCTGGCGATTCTCTCCAACGTGACCCGGGCGAGTCTCGGGGCCAGCGTGCGCAAGCTGGGAACCCGGTTCGACCAACTCATCACCGCCGAAGACGTGCGCAGCTACAAGCCCGATCACGACCACTGGCGCGAGCTCTACGCCAGCCGC
The DNA here is from genome assembly GCA_034421135.1 of Dehalococcoidia bacterium. GTDB lineage: Bacteria > Chloroflexota > Dehalococcoidia > Bin125 > Bin125 > Bin125. The sequence continues at coordinate 92,387 of DAOUKQ010000101.1, read as the reverse complement.
GACATCGCAGCGGAGCAGCAGCTTCACATTGCCGGATCCATTGCTCACGACATCCGCCCGGCCACCGAGGTCGGCGCGCACACCGTCTGGGTCCGGCGATTTCACGAGCCGATTCCCGACGACGTCCAACCCGGCCTGATTGTCCAATCGCTGGCCGAACTCGGCGATTACTGGCGGCTCTACTACTCGCGTTAGCATCCCCGAAGGAGGTGCGAGATGAAGCTCACGAGGATGTACCAGGGCGAAGACGGGACCTCGCAGTTTGAGGACATCGAGATCGCCCTGAAGGAGTTCGATGTCGGCGCATTTTCGCGCAATCTGCGGCCCGAACAGATGTCGTTTCGCGTCTCGCAGCCCGGGTTGGTCAACGACTGGCACAACGCCATGCAGAAGACGATGATCATCGTGATTCAGGGCGTAGTGCAGACGGAAATCTCGAACGGCGACACCCGCAGCTTCGGTCCGGGCGAGATTTGCTACGCCGAGGATGTCGACGGTCCCGGCCACCTGACCACCGACCTGGAAGGTCCGAGGCTCAGCCTGATGGTGTTCCTGCCCGACGACTTCGATGTCCACCGCTGGGCCCGCTCCTTCGACGAGTAGCGCGGGAATGGAGAGCAGACCATGCAGATCACACGAGTATTCACCGGCGACGACGGCGAGTCGCATTTCGAGACGATTGATGTCGCCCAGAGCGAGAGCCGCTACGGCACGCTCTCGCAGATGTTCGACGCCGAAGGCGTGATCTTCCGCACGACGCCGGTCGGCGGCGAGCTCGATTTCCACAACGCGCCGCGCCGCCAATTCGTCGTCACGCTGAGCGGCACGGTCGAAATCGAAATCGGCGATGGAAGCACGCTCCGCTTGCACGGCGGCGACATCCTGCTTGCCGACGACGTCACCGGTCGCGGGCACATCACGCGAGACATCGAAGGCCCGCGCCACAGCCTCTTCATCCCCTTGCCCGAGGACTTCGACGTCGATTCGCTGCGCGGCTAGCGCAGGTGAGACCTCGCTCTCGAGGCATGCGCGTACATTGACGGAGCTAACTCCCTCTCCCTCTGGGAGAGGGCTGGGGTGAGGGTCCGGCGCGGCCATCGTATCTGGTAAGGACCGCATCCGTCGGCACAGCGGGCCCTCACCCTAACCCTCTCCCTCTGGGAGAGGGGACCAGAAGGGATCCTTTCGCAGGCTTCCTCTGGGACAGATGGGGCCTTGTTTGGACTGGCCCGGACTACCGGCCAGCGACCTCGCCGCTCCAGCGCCAGTAGTGGTCGAACGCGGCGATAGTGAGCGCGTGGGTAATCAGCTTGTCGTTGAGCAAACCGGGGATCTCGTCCAAGGGCACGGTGGTCACTTCGATCGCCTCGCTCGAGGTGCCGACGATGTGATCGTCGTCCACCACTAGTTCGACATCCTGGGCCAGATACGACCAGCAGCGGTTCTCCTGCAATGCCGGATTGGGATGCACCCAGCCCAACTCGATCACATTGGAGGAATGAAATCCCGACTCCTCGAACATCTCGCGGATCGCCGCTTCCCTGGGCGACTCGCCCGGATCGACGATGCCGCCCGGGATCTCCAACGTCAGCTCGCGCGTCCCGTGCCGGAACTGGTTGACGAACACGACCTCGCGTTCGGGCGTCAGCGGCATGATGTTGACCCAGTCGGGAAACTCGAAGATGAAGAATCGATGGTCGCGGCCCGAGGTCGGATGCCTGGAGACATCCTTGCGCAGCTTGAAGAACCTGAAATCCTCGATGATCTCGGAACTGAGCCGCCGCCAGTCGTCGATCCCGCCGATGCCGCCCGCGTGGTTGGTGTCGGTCATGTGACTGAGTTGATCACTTTCGCGTAGGTCTGAATCTTCAGGAACGAGTCCAGTCCGGCGTCCTGAAACTGCGCTTCGAGGTTCTCAAGCAGCGTCTGCTTGTAGCCGTCCACGTCGATCCCCAGCGACGCGACATCGCCCTTGATTCGCCGCAGCCCGAGCGCCACCGCTCCGGCGAGCAGAATCTGACTCTGCCAGATGTACATCCGGCCGGCCGGAGGCAATCGATCGATCAGCGTCGGCAGAATCGTGTGCAGGAAGTTCACGTGCCGCACCTCGTCGCGCAGGATCAGGCGGAAGATCTGCTTGGCCAGCGGATCGACGTCGTCCAACTCAAGCGCTTGCTGCAGAAACAGGGCGGCGAAGTTCTCGCTGAACAGCGTGGAGGTCAGCCAGTTCTCGACGCGGAAGAAGCCCCACGAGGCCATGCCGCCAAAGCGCTCAATCAGAAACGCCTCCGGTTTCGAGATGTAGCCGTGTCCGCCGACTTCGGTCAGATAGCGGTCGAGCACGTACACGTGGCGCGCCTCGTCCTGGCATTGCGCCGCCAGATAGAGGTTCAAGGCCGGATCGCGCACCTGGTGCGTGGCCTGGCTCATCATTACCTGAATCGTGTCGAGGCCCATCACCTCGAGTCCGAGGAACACGTTCATCATGCGCAGCCAGGCCGCGCGCCTGGAGTCGGGAATCTCCGAGCCCGCCGACCAATCCACGTCCTGGTCCGCGTTCCAGAGCCGATCACTCTGTTGGCGGAACAACGTGCGGAACGCGTCGGCCTGCTCGGCTGAACGGTGAGGACGCACGGCATTGGGCGATCGACGCATTCGGTTTCAACCTCTGACTGAGCATACCCACCGGTTGTGCGGGTTGCCCGGTCCGTGCTCGTCTCAGAACGAACGCTGATCGTATACTTGCCGCATGGCTGACGAAGGATTTGATCTCGAAGAAACGCTACGCGCGCTGCGCGACTCCGATGTCGTCGTGATTGGATTCGGCTGGCTGCAGGAGCGACTGCTGATCGACGGCCGGCGCAACGAGTCGGAAGGCCCGTACATCCGGGTCGTGGAGCCGGTCCGCTCGCCGCAGGACCGGCTGCGCGAGTTGCGCAAACTGCGGCCCAGTTTCGACGACCCCGAGTCATTCGTCTTCTTCCCCTGGGCGGGACGCGTTGAGTCGTTTGTGGAAGCCGATCTGTTCGAGCGAATCCTCGAACGCTGCGCCGGCGATCCAACTGCCGAGGACGACGCCCGCGCGGCGCTGAGCCGTCTGTACGAGCTGGATCGGGAAGACATCCGCCAGGCCATCGCCGGCGGCGAAAAGTACCACACGCTGTACGAGCGCACCGCCTGAGCGACGCCGTTCTTCATCCCTTTATGTCCGGGCGATTGTAAGTGTTAGGTGGTTGTCATACGCTGGCATCCACTGTGCCCTCACAGCGAATCGACAAGGCGGAACACGTGGTCGAGCGTAGAACGAAGCCTCGGCGTCATGCCCAAGCCAATGAGTCGGAGGCCGTCGAAACGCCTACCGAGACTGTCCAATGCTCACATTCCTGGGAGATTGATCGTCCCAATCAGCAGGTGTCGCACGGACGCTGCTCGAAGTGCGGCGCCGAAAAGGACTTCCTCAACTACGGAGAAGAGCTGAGAATGCCGTTCGGCCGACGCCGACGATCCTGACGCCAATCGTCCGATCGGGCAGTCCCGGGACCGTTACACGTTGCATCGCGTAACCCGATCTTGATCGCGTGGGCACGTTGTTTCCATGTCCCCGACTTGTTCGGGGACTGGGCCCAGGCCATCTACGAGGAGATCGTCACTGCGGCGGAGGAGCCGTCACCTCGACGCGCACCGCGATGATCCGCTCCACGCCAAAGAACGCGATCTGGTCGAACGCCGCCGGGCTCAGCTGCAGGTCCGTGTTCGACGACTCCGTCGCCCGCACCACAACCAGCGTCTCCACGCCGATCACCTGTTGTTGTTGTTCATCGGTCAACAGCGTCGCCCCGGGCAGCCGGGTCAGACGCAAGGTCGTGCCGACCGGCCAGCGCGTGGTGAACGCGGTCGTCGGACTGGTCGAGTCGTAGTCTGCGCCGTCGGCCAGCGATCGCGGGATACCTGAGGGGATCGGTTCGGCGGTCACGCGATCGACGACAACTTCGGCCCCGCCGATCTGCGCCGGAGTGACCGGCTGTTCGCTGACGGTCGGTTCGAGCGTTGAGATCGCCATCGGCGCAGATGGGGGTTCCGACGCCGGCTGCGCCGCCTGTTGCGCCTCGGGTTCGGCTTCCTGCTGCGGTTCCGGTTGACTTGCGGCTCCATTGTCCCCGGACTCGGGGTCTGCCTCGGCGCTCGATTGCTCGGACGATTCACTTGCAGCCGCTTGACTCTCTTGCGCGGCCGCCTGCTCCTGCGCTGCCGCAGGCTGCGCAGACGCTTGGTCCGCGGGCGCGGCCTGGCTCTGTTCGACGGCCTGGGCGGCCGCATCGGGAGTCGTGTCGTCGTCCTCCAGCAGTTCCGTAACGCCGAAGTAGACGCCGACGCCAATCCCGCCAACCAGCGCCAGCGCGATCAGCACGCCGAACAGGCGGCGGACGATTGGTCCCAGTGGAGGCCGCTCATTCGGAAGCCGCAGACGCTGACTGGTGTAGTGGCGAAAGTCGCCCGCGCCCCGAATCCGAATCTGGGGACTGGAAAAGTCGCGCGCGCCTCGGGGGTCCCGAGAGAATTGGCTCATAGTCGCAGGGTATGCCATTGCCGCGAGATCGCGGAATCGCAGATTCCGCATTCCGTATCTCGCATTCCGCATCATGTCCGCGTCGGTAGGATGCAGTCATGGCCGACGAGATCGCCACACGCCACATTCGCTGCCCGAACTGCTCCGATCGGTTGGATGTCGGCGTCCCGCCCGAGACCGGCCGGACCAGGCGGGTCGTCACGTTATGTCGGGCCTGCAACTACGATCTCGTCGTCTCCCGCGCCGAGAAAGATGGCGAGCCGCTGCGGATTCGCGCCTGTATGCGCTGGGATGTCACCTGTCCCTACTGCAAGAAGCCCACGGTCGCCCGCGTGCCGCCCAAGGGTCTGCTGCGGCGCAAGGAGACCGCGCCCTGCCGACACTGCCGCAAACCGCTCATCGTCGAGCGCCGCGAAGAAGGTCAGCTCGTGCTCCGAGCCCATCGCGGCATCCTCGAAGGCTCGCTGCTGTAGGAATCCTGCGCGATTCTGTTGTGTAGATGTAATCGCTGCTACGAATCGAGCGATCCACGCTGTCAGCGTGGGTATAGCTAGTGACCGATTTCACTTGCCCGTTTACAGTGCAGGAATACCAATCGAGGGTCCTCCTGAGCAGCTCGGGACCTCAGAAAGAGCGGAACAATGAGCGACTACGACCAGCGCGCCATCGAAATGCACCGTGAATGGGGCGGCAAGGTCGACTACGCCTCCAAGGTCACCGTCGAAAACCACGATGACCTCTCTGTGGTCTACACGCCCGGCGTCGCCGCGCCCTGCCTGGAGATCGCCCGCGACCCGTCGCTGGCCCGCGTGATGACCGGAATCGGCAATCTCGTCGCCGTGATCACCGACGGTTCCGCCGTGCTGGGTTTGGGCGACATCGGCCCGCAAGCTGCGCTGCCGGTGATGGAAGGCAAGTGCGTCCTGTTCCGAAGCTTCGCCGGGGTCGACGCGATCCCGATCGCGCTCTCCGTCCGCGAGGTCGACGACATCTGCGCCGCCATCGAAGCCATCGCCCCTTCGCTAGGCGGCATCAATCTTGAGGACATTTCCGCGCCCCGCTGCTTCGAGATCGAACAGCGCTTGCACGACTCGCTCGACATTCCGGTGATGCACGACGACCAGCACGGCACCGCCGTGGTCGCGCTCGCCGGTGTGATCAACGCGCTGCGCCTGACCAATCGCGACTTCAAGGACATCCGCACCTCGATCCTGGGCGCGGGCGCCAGCGGCATCGCCTGCGGCGCGATCCTGCGCGAGATGGGTTGCGAGGATGTCGCACTGATCGATTCCAAGGGTCTGCTGACAGTAGACCGCGAGGACCTCAACCCCTGGAAGCGCGAGGCTGCGGAGTGGTGCGGCTTCCGCAACAACGCGGATGGCAGCATTCCCCAGACGTCGCAGGTCATGCGCGGCACCGACCTCTTCCTCGGCCTGGCCGGACCCGGCCTGGTGACCGTCTCCGATGTCGCCTCCATGAACGACAACGCGATGGTCTTCGCCATGGCCAACCCGACTCCGGAGATCATGCCCGACGAGGCGGCCGAAGCCGGCGCAGCCATCGTCGCCACCGGTCGCTCCGACTTCCCCAACCAGATCAACAACGCACTCGGTTTCCCCGGCATGTTCCGCGGTCTGCTCGACGGCGGCATCCCCAAGATCGAGGACGCCCACAAGATCGCGGCCGCGCAGGCCATCGCCGACTTCGTCAGTGACCCGACGCCCGACCGTATCGTGCCGAGCATCTTCGAGGAAGGCCTGGCCTACAAGGTCGCCGATGCGGTCAAGGCCACCGGCTAGGCGTCGGACTCCGACTCCAGCGTTCGCTCGTACACGTCGAGCGCCTGGGCCAACGCTCCGCGCAGGCCCAACAGCGGCGCATACTCCAGCGACACTCGCGCCCGCGAGTCGTCGATCAGATGCGGTCGTCCCGTCAGTTGCACGTATGCGTCGACGCCTTCCGGCTCGGGCAGCACCCAGGCCGACAGACGCAGCGCGTCGAGTCCGCGCGCGAACAGGTAGGGCGCGCTCCAGAACCGGCCCTCGACGCCGCGCAAGCGGCAGGCCTCCATCGCCAGTTCGCGCCAGGTCGTGTGCGTCGAGGCGACGTGAAACACGTGGTCAACCGATTCCTCGGCGTGCGTCAGCATTGCCCAGACCGCTCGCCCCAGGTCCGCTCCGGCGAGGATCGAGAGCGGCGCATGACCGCCTGCGACCAGCGCTCCCCTGGGCCGCGAGACGAAGTGCCGGACTACGGTCATCAGCGAACTCTCGCCTCGCATGATCAGCGGGGCGGGACGCAGAATGGAGAGCGGCACTCGACGCCGATAGGTCCGGGCGACCCGCTCGGCGGCGACGCGGCTTTGCTGCGCGGCGCCGAGCGGACGCGGGATCCAGCTCTCCGTGACCGGCCAGGGCGGCAACCGGTTCCCGTACGACTCCGTGGTTGAGATCAGGACCATCTGCTCCAACTCATGCCGACGGCAGGCGTCGAGCAGCGCGGTCGTCGTGTGGATGTTCGCCGCCGTATAGACCGTCGCCGGACGGCCGGGTTCCGACACGGCCGCCGCGTGTACGACATGGGTGACGCTTGCAGGCAGCGAGATCGCATCCGATTCGGAGTTAATCTCGATCAGCTCAAGCTCGGCGTCGTGACGTTCGAGCTCGCGCAGGATCGCCGCGCCGGCGGGCTGATCGGAACCGGTGAGGGCAATCCGCATCGTCGACATTGACCCGTCCTGCGCTTTCCCGGTCCGCTGTTACCCTCGGCTCTGCACATGAATCGTATGCCTTCAGCCTGAGTTCGCACCGCGCACAGGCGGATCTGGAGCACCACATGCCGACACTGGAACGCCCCAACTGCGACATCTTCTACGAGGAGACCGGCAGCGGTCCGGCGATCATCTTCGCCCACGGCGCCGGCGGCAATCACCTCTCCTGGTGGCAACAGGTTCCCGTGTTCGCCCAGTCCTACCGCTGCGTCGCCTTCGATCACCGCGGCTGGGGCCGCAGCATTCCCTCGGGAGGACCCGGGCGAGCTGCGTTTGTCGACGATCTGATCGCGCTGATGGATGAGCTGCGCATCGATCGCGCTGCCCTGGTCGCGCAGTCGATGGGCGGCTGGACCTGCCTCGGCGCCGCAATCCAGGAGCCCGAGCGCGTCGCAGCGCTGGTCATGGCCGACACAATGGGCGGGCTGATGACCGAGGAGATCAGAGGTCTCTGGGAGCAGACGCGGCGACTTGTGGAGGCTCAGGGACTCGGCTCGCTCGCCTACGACCAGAGTCTCAAGCAGCGCGATCCGGCGCTGGCCTTCCTCTACGACGAGATCATGGCGATGAATCCGCCTCGTGATCCCGATCTCGCCGATTCGCTGGCTGAGCTCGCACCCGAACCGGACGCCGTCGCCAACCTGTCGATGCCGGTGCTCTGGATCGTCGGCGGCAACGACCCGCTGACCTCGCCCGCGATCATCCGCGCCGCTCATGCGCACGTGCCCGGTTCGGAGTACTACGAGATTCCCGCCACCGGACACAGCGTCTACTTCGAGCGCGCGGCCGAGTTCAACGGTCAGCTCAGCCGGTTCCTCGTCGACGCCGGTTGGGGCAACGGCATCTAGCCGCGAGCCGCTGCCTGCCGCCCCCTGCCTGCCGTGCTAACCCGTCGTCGGCCAGGTGAGGCCCAGGGCCAGCTCCAGGGCTTCCTGCTCATAGCGGAGCGACGGGTCCCAGAGCATGAAGCCGACCCCGCCGGCCTCGGCGGTCGCGGCAATCTGCGCATGCACCTGCTCGGCGTAGTAGGGGAGACCGCGCGACTGATAGTCGTGGAAATCCTGGAGCCAGGGGCGAACCAGGGCCGATCCCGGCTGCTCGATCAGGTCGACGGTCGCCTCGACATTGAATCGAACCACCGGACCGGGATGCGCGGGCGGATAGGCGTAGCCAAATGAACCGGGCGTCCAGCCGCTCGGATAGACCATCGGCGAGATGTAGTCGAGGTACGGCGCCAGGCCCGCGACCGATTGGCCGATGCCCTGGTCATTGCCTGCCGTAGATACGACGCCGAACGTGTCGAACGATACGGCCACGCCTGAGCGATGGAGGGCCTCGCTCGCCTCTTGCGCGAACCGCGTGATCGCCGCAACTCGTTCCGCTTCGCCCTTCCGTTCCAGCAAGCCCGCCTCGTATGGCAAGCGGACGTAGTCGTATTGGATCTCTTCGACGTAATCGGCCGCCGCGACGCCAATCTCGATGTTGTATCTGCGAGCCTCGGCGTTGTAGGCCGATGACCATGTGCTGCCCATGCCGTCAATGAACAGTCCGCCGCCAAGGTTGTGCAGGGCGTTGTTCGCGAACCAGTACGGATAGGTTCGGTCGAGGAAGGTCACGATCCGGCCGATTCGATACACGCCCTTCTGCTGGAGTTCCCGGAGGAAGACGCCGACGGACTCGTAGTTGCGATCGGCGTTGATCCGCTCGACGGTGGGCGTCGCCGCGATTGAGAAGACCTGTCCCGCTTCATCCTTGATGTCGACGACCACGGCATTGATCAGGTTGCGGTCCACGAGGTCGTGCACCCTGTTCTGGACGCTCGGATCGGTGACCTCGCTGAAGGGAATGTAGATCGCGCGCACCACGAGATTGCGCAGCACGATTACGGTCTGGTCGTAGTAGATCGGTCGGCGCACGATGTCGTAGCCGGGCTGGACGACCGATAGCGATCCGGTCCGCTGACCGGGAGCGAAGTAGAATCGGCCGCTGCTGTCGGTGCGGACCAATGCGCTTCCGGTTGAGACCCGCGCCTGGGATGCGGGACGCAGTCGTCCCTGATCCCAGACGTACACGCGGCCATTCAGTTCGCTGGAGAACGCAGCGGCAGTGACGCCGGTGAGTTCCTCGCCATGGGCGTCCGTCTGGGTGGGCTCCTCGGCGTCAACCACGCGCAAAGTAGCCCCGGCGAGGAGCGCTGAGAGGGCCACAGTTGATAGCAGGAGCAGTCTTAGCAATCGTGTCGAGCGCAGACCATACTGAGAGAACACTTGATGTGCCTTCCCTCATTCGCGAGTCGACCCTGCCGCCTTCCGCACTGTACACAACACTACTTGACGCCGTTGACCGCACCCCCAGCGGCATTCACCGACTGCTGTGGATGAAGTCTGTCGAATCCGGCAATCCGCAACCGACAATGGGCGCTATGCGTCGTGATTCGCCGGATCGCCGGCCTCGGCCGACTCCCGCAGGTTCCGCAACCCTTGCGCCGCCGCAGCTTCGAGCGGCCGCAGGCCGCGTCCGAAGAGAAACACGTTACTCAGTCGCCAGCGCCAGCCCAGCGGTCGCAACTGATCGGAAATCCGGCATCGATCGCCCAGCCGTTCGATCCGGTAGGCGTGTTGCACGCTGAAGCCGATGCCCATCCGCACCTCGATCAGCAGCTCTCGACCACGTATCTCGGAGAGCGCCACGGCTTGACCGAGCGCTTCTCCCTGGCTTGCCTCCTCGCGCAGCAACTGCCAGACCAGTTCCGCCGGCGCGTCGATCTCAACCGATTCAATCATTGCCCGGCCACCGTTCAATCAGCGCGCGCACCTCGTCCATGTCCTCGCATCGAGTCACGCCTGGCGGATAGGCGAGCCCCCGATTCCTGGGCCAGCTCGCCAGGGCCGTCGGAATGTCGTTGCGAGCCAGCAGGGCGACCGTTGCGGCATCGTCGTCGATATGCAGCGTCGCGTCCTGCTCGCGTAGATAGGCCTCCTTGTATCGAGCCGTCTTGAGCGGCGTGCCGTTCATCACCAATTCGTCGATCATGGGACTGAATCCATGACGCTCGAGCCACGACTTGGTCTGCTCGCGCCCCCGTTCGTGGCGACCGGTCAGCACGATCACGCGGCCACGCTGCGAGGCGGCGCGCACTGCTTCCAGCGCGCCACGTCGCGGCGGTCGTAACACGTAGCGCCAGCGATACCAGGTCCGGCGCAGCGGTCGATCCAACCAGCGCCGTTCGTCGCCTGCGGTCTGCAGCGAACTATCGGTGTCCGGCTGCAAGGACACGTCGCGATTGACGGCGGGATTCCAGCCGAACGGCGGCTCGGCTAACACTCCGTCGAGGTCGAAGGACCATAGTTCGGACATCGGTTTCCGCAGTCACACCCAGCCGTGTTTGCGATACCAGCTCATCGTCTCGCCCAGGCCCTGCTCAAGCGAGGTGCGGGCCTGCCAGCCCGTGTCTCGAATCAGGGACGAGGAATCGCAGAGCCAGGCCGGCTGACGCATTTCCAGGACTCTGGCCCGATCCAGCGCCGGCTCGGAGCGACTCAGCGCCGCCCACCATTCGGAACAGCGCGCGAGGCCGTGGAACACGCCGGGCGACAGCGACGGTATCACGAGCCGCCGCCCCGCCGCGCGCCCAAGCTCGGCCAGCAGGTCGTTCCAGCTAAACGGGCCCGCCGGGTCGCTCACGTGATAGCGGACCGGGCCTTCGGATTCGGCGTTGACGATCGCGGCGGTCGCATCCGCCAGATCGGGGCCGTAGACGGCGTCGACCAACCGCGAGCCGTCACCGAGGCGAACGCAGAATCCGCGCCGCGCCATCCAGAAGAACGCGAGCAGCCCGGTGTCGGCGGGACCGTAGACCAGGGGCGGCCGGAGCATCGCAATCTGCATCCGGTCGGCGAGCTTGAGCAATTCCTGTTCGCCCTCCAGCTTGGAGCGGCCGTATGCCGAGACAGGATGCGGCGTGACCTCGGGTGGCTCGGCCGCGCGATTGCGCGAGGGTCCTTGCGCGGCCAGCGAGGAAATGTACACCATGCGCCGGACGCCCGACTGCGCGGCCGCCTCGGCCAGATGCCGCGTGCCCTCACGATTGGCTCGCATGAAATCGTCCGGGCGTGCCGCACGCAGAACAGCGGCCGAGTGCACAACGGCATCGACGCCTCGGCACGCGGCGCGAAGCGATTCGGCCTGGCGTAGATCGCCGACCGAACGCTCGAACTGCAAATCGTCGATCAAGGATGTGTCGCTGGTCGGACGAACCAGGAGACGAAGCTCGTGACCGCTCCGCACCAAAGCGCGAGCGATGTGTCCGCCGATGAATCCGCTGCCGCCGGTCAACAGGACGCGCACGGCGGCCTACTCAATCACGCCGTGGCGTCGCCCCGCCTCGGCGAAGATCTCCAGCGCCCGATCAAGCTGCTCGTCCGTGTGCGTGGCGATGTATGAAGTCCGCAAGATCGCCTGACCGCGCGGTACCGCCGGCGCGATCACGGCGTTGGTGTAGACGCCGTTGGTCAGCAGGTCGCGCCAGAACGCCGCGGTGCGGACTTCATCGCCGACGCGAATCGGAACAATCGGCGTGGCCGAGTTGGCGATGTCGAAGCCGAGCGAGGACAGGCCGTCGCGCATCCGCTGTCCAATCTCCTGGACCCGTGCGACGCGCCAGTTCTCCTCGTCGATCAGCCGCAACGCCGCCAGCGCCGCCGCGGCCGAGGCCGGCGGGAGCGCTGCAGTGAACAGCATCGGGCGCGAGAAGTGGCGGATGTACTCGATCACCATCCGCGGTCCGGCGCAGAATCCGCCCACGGAGGCCAACGTCTTGCTGAACGTGCCGATCGTCAGGTCGTCAGGTTCTTCCAGCCCGAAGTGCGAGCGGGTCCCGCGACCAGTCGGGCCGACGGTGCCGATAGCGTGCGCATCGTCGACGAGCATCCGCGTGTTGTGTTTGCGGCAGACGGCGCGCAGTTCCGGCAGCGGAGCGAGATCGCCGCCCATCGAGTATGCGCCGTCGATCAGGACCAGGCGCGGCTGCGAAGGCGGCAGATTGGATAGCACCCGGTCGAGATGCGCCGGATCGTTGTGCTGGAATCGGGTGTACTTGCCCAGAGCGAGACCGGCGGCGTCGTAAATCGATGCGTGGACATCACGGTCGAGGACCGAAACGCCATGACGGTCAACCACCGCCGAGACGGCGCCGAGATTGGCCAGATAGCCGGTTGAGAAGACAATCGCCGTCTCCATACCGAGGAAGTCGGCCAGCTCTTCCTCTAACTCAAGATGGACGGGACTGGTGCCGTTGAGCAGGCGCGAGCCGGTCATCGACGGTCCGTATCGCTCGAGCGCGTCCATTGCGGCCTTCAGGACCTTGGGATGCCTCGTCAGGCCCAGGTAGTTGTTGGAGCCCAGCATGATCACGCGCTTGCCGTCCACGACCGCTTCCGGGCCGTCGTTCACCTCGATCGGCTGGAAGAACGGATACAGACCGGCGGCGCGCGCTTGGTCGGCGAGCTGAAAGTGCGAGATGCGCTCGAAGATGTCGGGCGAACCGGTTTCGCGTTGATGACCGTCCATCTCCTCCATCCGTAAACCGGCGGCCTCGGCTAACTCGCTCAACGACGGCATATCCGCATGCGTCTGCGACATCGGCGATCACACTCCCTCGCACCGGTCTTCCGCAATCGCGCCAGGCGCGTCGTCCCATGTGTTTCCAGCGAGTGTACGCGACGCGACTCCTCAGTCATGTCCCGGCAGCCAGGGATGCCGTCGCTGCACGCCTTGCGGGCGTCGGCTAGAGTGAAATCGCTGGTGCTCGGCGGCGCGGCCACCACCGACATGAGATTGAGTCCAAAGCTGGCGGCGGCTACCGCCGCGATGGCGTTTTTCCTCCTCTTGCTGCTCGATCTGACCTGGCCGGGACACGGCGTCTGGCTGTTGGCGATCGGCATTCCACTGGCCCTTGCCGCCGGGGCGCTCTGGTGGCGCGACCGTGTATCGGCCGAGCGGCGTTCCGACAGGTACGGACAGGAATCGCCCTTTTCCAACGTCGGCGCCTACGGATTGGTCGGCGTCGAGCGCTCGCGTCAATCGACGAGCGGCGTGCACGTAGCCCTGGTCATTGCGCCGGTCGCCGCGCTCGCCATCATGCTCTTCGCCGGCGGGATGATCGGTTCCGCCGAACCGGCGGCCACTGAGACCGCAACCAACCTGGAACAGGACGTAACGGCCATCGATCGCAGTCGCGACGGCGAACCGAACACGCCGCAGGTCGCGCCGCAGCGTCCGGTCCAAACCGCGGACTCTTCGACGACTACTACGGTGTCTACCGTCAATCCTCCCGCCAACACGCAAGACACGGGAACCACCGGATCTGCGCAAGCCAATGCGGTGGTCAAGCCGATCGTCGTCGCCGCGCCGACGCCGGCCTCATCGGCTGCGCAAGAAGCGGACGGCGAGTCCGTTGCGCTGCCCCAGTCGACGAACACCTTCGAGTACATCGTGGCCGAGGGCGATACGCTCTACGACATCGCCGAGCGCTACGGCTCTACGGTGGAAGCGCTGATGGAAATCAACCGGCTCGACAGCTTCAGCTTTATTCATCCCGGCGACGTGCTGTTGATTCCGCGGGAGGAAGACAGCGAAGAGTCGTAGCCGCGACGCCGATCGCCTATCCGCGCTCGGGGACGTGCAGGTCCACGTTGACCAGTTGCGCGGCGCGGGCCTGTTCGTCGGCGTGGTAGGAACTGCGCACCATCGGTCCCGACTCGACGTGGCGGAAGCCGAGGCCCAGCGCCTCATCGCGGATCGACTCGAACTCCTCCGGCGGCACATAGCGCGCGACCGGCAGGTGCTTCGCCGAGGGTCTCAAGTACTGCCCGACGGTGAGCAGATCGACGTCGACCGCGCGCAGGTCGCGCAGCAGTTCCGAGACCTCGTGCCGCTCCTCGCCCAGTCCGAGCATGAAACCGGTCTTGGTCGGAATGCGCGGCCGCCACTCCGACGCTCTGCGCAGCAGCTCCAACGATCGCTCATAGCGAGCCTGGAACCGAACCTGCGGATAGAGGCGGCGGACCGTCTCGACGTTGTGGTTGAGCACGGTCGGGGATGCGGCCAACACAGTCTCCAGGGCATCCCAGTTGCCGACGAAGTCGGGAATCAACACCTCGACCGCCGTTTCCGGTCGGTTCCGGCGGATCAACTCGATGCACGAGGCGAAGATCTGCGCGCCGCCGTCGGGCGTGTCGTCGCGGTTGACCGACGTGATCACCACGTAGGCCAGGTCGAGCCGATCGACGGCCTCCGCCAGCCGTTGCGGTTCGGTCCAGTCGAGCGGCGCGGGCTTGCCCGAGGTCACTGCGCAGAACCCGCAGGCTCGGGTGCAGGTATCGCCCAGGATCATGAATGTCGCGGTTCCGCGATTGAAGCACTCGCCGATGTTCGGGCAACGAGCCTCTTCGCACACGGTGTTGAGCGTCTCGTCGCGCAGCAGACGCTTGATCTCGTTGTAGCGCTGACCGGCGGGAAACTGCGCGCGGATCCAGTTCGGCTTGCGTTCCCTCAATGTCGTCATGCGCAGCATCCCAATCCTGCGACGGGAGCGAGACGGAGTTGGAACACTTCGGCGAATGCCTCCCGCAGGACCGGATCGCACTGGTTGATGTCCACGCGCCGCCCCAGTTCCGCTGAGAGCGATGTCGCGACGGAGCCCTCGACACCGCAGGCGCGGATGTGCGAGAACCAGGACAGATCGATATCGCAGTTCAGCGCCAGTCCGTGTCGGCTGACGCCCGACTGCAGTCTCACGCCGATGCTGGCCAGCTTGCGATTGCCGATCCAGACGCCGGGTTGGCCCTTGACTCGCACGGCGTCGATCCCGAATCGCCCTGTCGCGCGGATCGCGACCTCCTCAAGGCCTCGGACGTACGGAGCGATGCCGATGCCTCGTTCTCTGAGCCGCAAGATTGGCCAGACGACGAGCTGTCCGGGGCCGTGAACGGTGATGTCGCCGCCGCGATCGGTGTCGACGATCGGCGCCGGGAGCTTGTCCAACACGTGCGCTCTTCCGCCGCGGCGACCCTGCGTGTAGACGGCAGGATGCTCAATCAGGGCGACGACCTCGGGCAGCGAACCGTCTGCGACTTGGGCGGCGCGCTCCGCTTGCCAGCGCAGCGCGTTTTCGTAGGACATCGGGTTCAAGCGTCCGCACTGGACGATCCGGGAGCGCTCGATGCCTCGCTCGGATCGTGGCCTCACTACCCCTGTTGCGCCGGTTTCCATGCGATTCCCACGCCTGGTTTGCTTTGTTTAAGTCTATCTATCGCGCCGGTTCGTCAACCGACGCGGCCTCTGCGTTGAGTAAACTGACATGGTGATGACATCCTCCGAGTCCCCCTGGCGAGCGGCGCTTGGCCGCGAAATCGACTCTGCCGGGTCGGAGGATTGGTTGGAAACCAACGACTGGGTGGACTCGCTGCGCGACGTCGCCCGCCGGCGCGGGCCCGAGCGCGTCTCGCGACTCTTGCAAACGCTGCAAATCGAGGCCCAACGCTCGGGCATCCGTCTGCCGGTGACCTCGCAGACGCCGTACGTCAACACGATCCCGATCGAGAAGCAGCCGGCCTATCCCGGCGATCTCAACCTCGAACGGCGGATCAAGTCCATCATTCGCTGGAACGCGATGGCGATGGTCGTTGAGGCCAATCAGAACAACCACGGCATCGGCGGGCACATCTCGACGTATGCCTCGGCGGCGACGCTCTACGAGGTTGGCTTCAATCACTTCTTCCGCGGCCAGGACCATCCAAGCGGTGGAGACTTGATCTACTTCCAGGGTCATTCGGCTCCGGGCATCTACGCGCGCAGTTATGTCGAAGGGCGGCTCGGTCCCGAACAACTGCACAAGTTCCGCCAGGAACTCTCCGGCGGGCTTCCCTCGTATCCGCATCCCTGGTTGATGGACGATTACTGGCAATTCCCAACCGTCTCGATGGGACTCGGCCCGATCCAGGCGATTTACAAGGCCCGCTTCATTCGCTATCTGGAGAACCGTGACCTGCTGGAGCCGAGCGATCGCAACGTCTGGTGCTTCCTCGGCGACGGCGAGACCGATGAGCCGGAAACGCTCGGCTCGATCGCGCTCGCCTCACGCGAAGAGTTGGACAACTTGATCTTCGTCGTCAACTGCAATCTGCAACGGCTGGACGGTCCGGTGCGGGGCAACGGACAGATCATCCAGGAGCTCGAGGCCGTGTTCCGCGGCGTCGGATGGAACGTAATCAAGGTGATCTGGGGCTCGGAGTGGGATCAGCTACTGGCCCGCGATGAACACGGGTTGCTGGTGCAGCGCATGGGCGAGGTCGTGGATGGCGAGTATCAGAAGTACACCGTCGCCGGCGGCAGTTACATCCGACGCCATTTCTGGGGCGTCGATCCGCGCCTGCTGGGCATGGTCGACGACATCTCCGACGACGAACTCTGGCGGATGCGGCTGGGCGGGCACGACCCACTTAAGGTGCACGCCGCCTACGACGCAGCGGTCAATCACCGCGGTGCGCCGACAGTCATTCTTGCGCGAACGATCAAGGGATACGGGCTGGGCGAGGCCGGCGAAGGCCGCAACATTACGCACCAGCAGAAGGAACTGAACGAACGCGAACTGATGCAGTTCCGCGACCGCTTCGCGATCCCGCTTTCCGATGACGAAGTCGTGGGCGCTCCTCTGTACCGGCCCTCGCGCGACAGTCGCGAGGCGGCGTACGTCGCCGCGCGCAACGAAGCGCTCGGCGGGCACGTGCCCGAGCGCCGATCGCCGAAATCGCACCTGACCTCGCCGCCCGACGAGACATTCGCCGAGTTTCACGAAGGCACCGGCGACCGCGAAGCCTCGACCACGATGGGGTTCGTGCGAATGCTGAGCCGGCTGATGCGCGATCGCGAGTTGGGTAAGCACATTGTGCCGATCGTGCCCGACGAATCGCGAACCTTCGGCATGGAGGGCATGTTCCGGGAGTTCGGCATCTACGCATCGGCGGGACAGCTCTACGAGCCGGTCGACTCCGATCGACTGCTCTTCTACAAGGAATCGCGAGATGGACAGATTCTCGAGGAAGGCATCACCGAGGCCGGCGCGATGTCGTCGTTTATCGCCAGTGGCATGGCGTACTCGTCACTGAACGTGCCGACCGTTCCGTTCTTCATCTTCTACTCGATGTTCGGTCTCCAGCGCATTGGCGATCTCGCCTTCGCCGCAGGGGACGCCAGGGCCAGAGGGTTCCTGATCGGGGCAACCGCCGGACGGACGACGCTCAACGGCGAGGGTCTTCAGCACCAGGACGGCCACAGCCACTTGCTCGCCTCCACGATTCCCAATCTGATCGCCTACGATCCCGCCTACGCCTACGAGATCGCGGTGATCGTGCAAGAGGGCATTCGCCGGATGCACGACGAAGACGAGAGCGTGTTCTACTACGTCACCGTCGAGAACGAGGCCTACGTCCAACCGCCAATGCCTGAGTCGGAAGTCGTCCGCGAGGGCATCCTGCGCGGAATCTATCCGCTGGTTCCCAACGAAGCGCCGCAGGTGCGACTGCTGGGCAGCGGACCGATCCTCAACGAGGTCCGCCGCGCCCAGCAGATCCTGCGCGACGACTACGACATCCGCGC
The DNA here is from genome assembly GCA_034421135.1 of Dehalococcoidia bacterium. GTDB lineage: Bacteria > Chloroflexota > Dehalococcoidia > Bin125 > Bin125 > Bin125. Next base: position 74,394 of record DAOUKQ010000101.1, on the reverse strand, counting down.
CGACGTCTGGTCGGTCACCTCGTACACCGAGCTGCGGCGCGAGGCGCTGCAGACGGATCGATGGAATCGAATGCACCCGCTTGAAGACCGCAAGCAATCCTGGCTCGAGTCGTCGCTGGGCGACTGCGACGCGCCAATCGTTGCGGCCAGCGACTACACCGCCTCATTGCCCGACCTGGTAGCTCGCTGGATGCCCGGACCATTGACCGCGCTGGGCACCGACGGCTTCGGGCGCTCGGATACCCGCGAAGCGTTGCGCGACTTCTTCGAGGTCGACGCCAATCACGTCGTCTGGTCGGCGCTCAGCGCGCTGAGCCGGCGCGACGAAATCGACGGGGACCTGCTGCTGCGTGCGCAAGATCGGCTCGGCATCGACGCCGGCCGGCCGGATCCGATGCTGCGATAGGAAGCCGATATGACCACTGCTGCATCCGATCCCGGCCTCGTCTTACTGCCAGACCTGGGCGAAGACATCGAAGAGGCGGACGTGCTCCAGGTATACGTGAGCGTGGGCGATGTGGTCGCGCTTGAGCAGCCAATCGCCGAGATCGAGACCGAGAAAGCCACGATCGACTTGCCCTCTTCCGTTGCCGGAACGGTGACCGAACTGCACGTGAAGCCCGGCGACACGATTAAGCCCGGGGATCCCGTGCTGAGCGTCGATCTCAGTGCTGCGGCATCGCCCTCGCCGCGCGAGACGGCTTCCCAACCAGCGGAACAACAAGAAGAGCAACTGGCGCCACACGCGCAACAGGTTGAGAGCACGCCGGCAATCACCATACCGGAAGCGCAGCAGTCCGAGCCGTCGCCAGCGCAGCGAGCCGAGAACGCCAGCATCGTTCCAGCCGAACGCGCTCCTGAGCCGCCACCGCCTACGGCTGCGCCGGCGCCGTTGGTCGACGGCGATCTTGACGCTCCGCCCGTGTTCGCCTCACCGTCCGTGCGACGCTTTGCGCGGGAGATCGGCGTCGATATCCGCAGCGTCCGCGGTGCAGGACCTGGCGGGAGGATCGACCTCGACGACATCAAGCGGCACGCGAGAGAAACCCCCGATCCGGCTCCGGTGAGCGGCCACAGCGCGCTGTCGCCGGGTCCGCTGCCCGACTTCTCCGAGTTCGGAGCCGTGGAGCGCGTGCCGTTGAGCCGGCTGCGCCGCACGATCAAGCGCAACATGGCCGTCGCCTGGCACGAAGTCCCGCACGTGACCCTGTTCCACACCGCCGACGTGACCGAGCTCGAGCAGGTCCGCCGCGACTACCGCGACCGCGCAGAGGAAGCCGGCGGTCGCCTGACGATCACGGCGATCCTGCTCAAGATCACCGCCGCCGCGCTGGTGGCGCATCCGCACGTCAACAGTTCGCTGGACGTCGAGTCGGACGAGCTGGTGCTCAAGAAGTACGTACACCTCGGCGTCGCCGTCGACACGCCGCGCGGACTCGTGGTGCCGGTGATCCGCGATGTCGACCAGAAGAACATCATCGAGATCTCGGTTGAGCTGACGGAGCTGTCCGAGCGCGCCCGCTCGGGCGACCTCGGGCTGCAGGACTTCCGCGGCAGCAGCTTCACGGTGACCAATCTCGGCGGGATGGGTACCGGTCACTTCACGCCGATCATTCATCATCCGAACACGGCCATTCTCGGTATCGGACGCGCGGAGCGGCGGCCGGTCTGGTCGGAGATGCTGGACACCTGGGAGCCGCGCAGTATTCTGCCGCTTTCGTTCACCTTCGATCATCGGGTCATGGACGGCGCCGACGGCGCGCGCTTCATGACCTGGATCGCCGACGTGATCCGCCAGCCGCTCGTGCTGGCGTTGGGGGGATGACCAGTGGCGAGTGGAGATTCAGGCGGCGACGGCGGATTCCGGCTGGTCGTACTCGGCGCAGGTCCGGGTGGGTATCCCGCCGCATTTCACGCGGCCGAACGCGGACTCGACGTCACCCTGGTCGACACGCGGCCCCAACCCGGCGGCGTCTGCCTCTACGAGGGTTGCATACCCTCCAAAGCGCTGTTGCACGTCGCCAAGTTGCTGCGCGAAGCCCGTCATGCGTCCGACTGGGGCGTCACCTTTGGCGAACCGGAAATCGATATCGACCAACTGCGCGACTGGAAGGACGGCGTCGTCCGCAAGATGACCAATGGACTGGGTCTGTTACGGCGCCAGCACAGCGTGCGGTATCAGCAGGGGTTCGGGCGCATCCGTCACGCCAACCAGGTCAACATCGAGGCGAACAGCGAGGTGTTGCCGCTCGACTTCGACGCGCTGATCGTGGCGACCGGTTCGACAGCCGTGATTCCGCGACCGCTCCAACTCGACTCGGACCGCGTCATGGACGCCGCCGAGGCCCTGGAACTGCGCGATGTTCCGTCCTCGTTGCTGGTCGTCGGCGGCGGCTACATCGGTCTCGAACTGGGCACCGTGTACGCCGAGTTGGGGTCTGAGGTCACGGTGGTCGAGGCGCTCCCCCAGATTCTCACCGGCGTCGAGCGCGATCTCGTGCGCGTGCTCGAACGGAGCCTGCGCCAGCGGCTTGCGGCGACGCACGTCAACACGACCGTCGTCTCGATGTCTGAAGTCGAAGGCGGTATCAAAGCGGTGCTCGCCGACAGCGACGGCGTCGAGCGCACCGAGACCTTCGAACGCGTGCTCATTGCCACAGGTCGCAGGCCGAACAGCGGCGGTCTAGGACTGCATCGAACCAGGGCCCACGTCGACGACCACGGCTTCATCGTCACCGATTCCCAGCGCCGGACGGCCGAGTCGTCGATCTTCGCCATTGGCGATGTCGCCGGCGAGCCGATGCTGGCTCACAAGGCAACTGCTGAGGCTTCCGTTGCTGTCGAGTCAATCCTCGGCAGTCCTGCGGCATTCCGACCGCTCGCCGTTCCGGCCGTAATCTTCACCGACCCCGAGATTGCCTGGTGCGGACTGAGTCAATCCGATGCGGCCGCGCTGGATGTCGAGGCCACGACCGTGAGTTTCCCCTGGGCCGCCCTCGGACGCGCCACGGCATCGGGACGCAACGACGGACTGACCCGTCTCGTGGTCGAACAGGGATCGGAACGCGTGCTGGGGATGCAGGTGGTCGGCCCGGGCGCGGGCGAACTGATCGGCGAGGGTGTGCTGGCCGTTGAGATGGGAGCTCGCGTCTCCGACCTGGCAGATTCGATTCACGCGCATCCCACGCTGAACGAGTCGATCATGGAAGCGGCCCAGGTGTTCTTCGGCCGCAGCCCGCACTATGTCGCCAGGCGACGCTGAGGCGCGGCACCATGCAGATCACCCTTGGCGGCCAGACGCTCGACGCCACCGATCGCTGCCTGGTGATGGGCATTCTCAACGTCGATACCGACTCTCCGGTGACCGATTCCGTGGTCCCGGTCGGCGACGCGCCGCAACGGGCGGAAGACTTGCGAAACGCAGGCGCGAGCATCATCGATGTCGGCGCGCAATCGACGCGCACCGGCGCAGATGCGATCTCGCCCAAGGAGGAGATCGCCCGGGTGACGCCGGTGGTCGAGGCCCTGGTCGGCGAAGGACACCTCGTGTCGGTCGACACCTGGACCGCCTCGGTCGCGCGCGCCGCGGTCGATGCGGGGGCGCATCTGATCAACGACATCACCGGCGCGGATCCCGAGACGATCGCTGTCGCGGTCGAGACCAACACGCCAATCGCGATCATGCACATGCGCGGGCGACCGCAGCGCCATCGCGAGGTCGAGCACGACTACGACAACGTCGCCGAGGAAGTGCGCAGCTACCTCGACCAGCGCGCTGCGTCGATCAAGGCGGCCGGCGCGCCCGATGTGTGGATCGATCCCGGCTTTCAGTTTGGTCGGGGACTGGAGGACAACCTCCGCCTGCTGCTCGATTTGCCCAACCTCGCCGCGCTGGGCCACCCGGTTTTGATCTCGGCGTCGCGCAAGGGATTCCTGGCTGAGCTGCTGGGTCACGGCGAGCTGCGCTCGCACGACGCGCAGGCTCGACCGGGCATGTTGCAGGCGACGATTGCATTCAACGTGCTCGCCGCCTGGCTCGGCGCGCAGGTCGTGCGGGTGCACGATGTCCAGGAGGTCGCGTGGGCGCTCCAGGTCTCGACTGCGGCGCGATCCCTGCTCCGATCCCTCGAATCGGATCCTGCGCGATAAACTCGATTCAATCGCTACCTATAGCAGGAGATGACGACGTGCCCGTGTACACCTATCGCTGCGATGCATGCAGCGAGAACTTCGAGAAGATCCAGCCGATGTCCAGAGCCAGCGAGCCGCAGCCCTGCCCTAGCTGCGACGACCAGGCCGAGCGCGTGATGGCCGGTATCTTCGAGAACAACTCGACCAAGAACCGCTCGGCCAACTTCCCCAAGCGCAAGCGCTACACGAACTGGTAGCCGGCCTGACACTGGCAACGAGCACGCAACCAGCATCAGGCGAGCCGCTTGGCCCGTCAGTTCCGGAGAATTCGCATGACTCAGCGGCCGCCCGATCCGATCCCGTTCCCCAGCGACCGAGTCCAACGCGGCGCGCCGCCTCCGGGTCAGCCACCGTCACAGCCGTCCGGGCCGGTGATTTACTCCGCCTCCGGGCAGCCGATGCGCCGCGTCGAACCGCAGCCGGCGGCGCCGCCGCCTGAGCCGGTCCCGCTACAGCGCACTCCAGCTCCCGCGCAGCCGCCGGAGTCGGGCCACGATCAAGAGCCAATCGGTCTCCACGGTCACGTGGCCGCGGTCGTCGATTCGACCGACGCCACCTTCAACGAGGACGTGATCCAACGCTCGCACGAGATCCCGGTGATCGTCGATTGCTGGGCGCCGTGGTGCGGTCCGTGCCGTGTCCTAGGTCCGATCCTGGAACGGCTCGCCTACGAGCGCGATGGCCAGGTTCAACTCGTCAAGGTGAACACGGACGAGAATCCGCAGGTCGCGCGCGCGCTCCAGGTCGAAGGCATTCCGGCTGTCTTTGCGTTTGTCGGCGGACAGCTCGTCAACCGCTTCGTCGGCGCGTTGCCGGAGGAGCAGGTCCGGGCGTTCTTCGACTCGCTGATTCCTTCCGAGGCCGACATCAAGGCGTCCGAGGGCTACCGGATGATGCAGGAGAACCAGATTCCGATCGCGCGGCTGCACTTCGAGGCGGCGCTGGACGAGGATCCGGACCACGAGCCCGCCGGCGTCGGCCTGGCGGCGGTCCTCTCGCGCATGGGCGAGACCGAGCGAGCGGCCGAACTGGCGCGGCGCTGGCCCAATCATCCGATGAGCAAAAGCGTGCTGACGGCGATGGAACTGACCGCCGCGCTCGACGGTCTCAATCCGGACCAGATCCGCCAGGCCGCATCCGCCAGCCCGAACGACGCCTTCGCCCGCTACCAACACGGCTGCCTGCTGGCGGTCGAGGGTCAGTGGATGGAGGCATTGGACGAGCTGCTGGAGTCGGTCAAGATCGACAAGTCCGCCGGCGACGAAGCCGCGCGCAAGACCCTCCTTGGTATCTTCGGCATGCTCGGAGAAGATCAACCGGTCGTCGTCGAGTACCGCAAACGCCTGGGTCGGTTGTTGTTCTGATCCTGTCGCGCGAGGGACCTTCTGATCCCCTCTCCCTGAGGAGACCCGGGCGTAAACCGGTTTCTGGTCCCCTCTCCCAGAGGGAGAGGGTTAGGGTGAGGGCCCCTCTGTGAGTGGGCTGCGCGAGATGACCAGATAGGAAATCACCGCCGGACGCTCACCCCAGCCCTCTCCCAGAGGGAGAGGGAGTCGAGCCCGTCAAGCTCTACGCGCAGGTGTACAGAGGGAGGGGCGGTTCAGTAGGGGCGACCACCAGGGTCGCGCCTACATGGGGTCTAAGCGTGGGCGAGTTACCGCTACTCTTCTTCGGTTCCCCGCGTGTACCACTCGCGAGTTCGCCACCAGGCCATTGGTTCTTCGTCGTCCTTTTGCTTGGCGCGATTCCTGATCGCCCAGATGAAGATCGCGACCGTTGCCCCGACGAAGCAGAAGGGGATGAACAGCGAGGTGGCCAGAGTCGAGTCCGAGACGTGCAGGCTTTCTTCTTCCTCGCCGCCCGCTTCCGCCACCTGGATCGGTTCCTCGAAGGCGTATTCCCCTGCTGCGGCTGCGCCCAGCGTGAGCGCGCTCAATCCACCGACCACCACCAGCGCGAGCAGGAACCGTCGAAGCTGGGACATTGGATCACACCCCTCAACTATTCTTGGTACATAGTGTTGCGCCAACTCGCGACACGGTCAATCGGGCGACGCTCAGCGTTAGAATAGGTCCATGCATCCGCCGAATCAGTTTTCGCTGCTCAACGCCGACGGCCAGGAGATGCAGTTCCCGCCCGAGGGGCCGGTCCTGCTGGCGCTGGTCAAGGAAGATTGCGACACCTGCAACCTCACCTTGCCGCTGCTGGAGGCGGTCCATCGCGCCACCGACGACGGGCTCGATGTCTGGGTCGCCGTGCAGAAGCGCGACGACATTGCGGTGCTCAAGGATCGTCACGACCTGACCATGCCGCTGCTCGACGACGACGCGCTCGACCTGTCTTACGAGACCGATATCGACACCGTCCCGACGTTGTTCCTCTACGACGAAGGCCGGAACTGCACGCTGCAGACGTTCGGCTTCGACAAGCACGAGTGGCGCGAGATCGCCAGCGAGTCGATGGCGCTCGCCGGTCGCCCGGACGGCGACACCGCGATCGATTGGGAATCGCTGCCCGAGCAGCGGCCCGGCTGCGGCGCGCGCAACTACGAGCCGGGCGTCTATGAGCGGCTTCACGCGCTGAAGAGCGGCGACCTGCTTTCGCGTCTCGTCGACCTCGCCTCGAACGACGACATCCACGAGTTCATGTACGAGCAGGGCTACACCGACGGCTTCCCCGTCGTCCCGCCGACCCGCGAGCGGGTCTGGAAGATGCTGCAAGGCACTGATCGCGACGCGCAGGAAGAGGTGGCCGTGATGCCGCCGAATCTCGCGCCGATCACGGTCGAGAAGATCGCGATCAACGCGGTCATGGCCGGCGCGAAGCCTGAGTACATGCCTTCGATCATCACACTGGTCGAGATTGCCTGTACTGAGACGTTCAACATCCATGGCGTGCTCGCGACCACGATGGGCGCGACGCCGGTCGGCGTATTCAACGGGCCGATCCGCGACCGGATCGGGATGAACTACTTGCACGGAGTGCTGGGATCGGGCAACCGCGCGAACGCCGCGATTGGCCGTGCGCTGCGGCTGTGCGCCCGCAATGTCGGCGGCAGCGTCCCCGGCGGTACCGATCGCGCCACGCAGGGCGGTCCCCACCGGCTGACGATGAACTTCGCCGAGAACGAGGACGCCAGTCCCTGGGAGTCGCTCGCCGTTGAGCGCGGCTTCCAGCCGACTGATGATGTCGCGACCCTGATGGCGATGTCCGGCGGTCCGGCAACCGTCGCCGACGAACGCTCACGCAACGGGCGCGGACTGGCCGGTACGCTGGCGCTTTCGCTGAGTTGCATGCAAGACCCGAAATCGCCCATGGTCGACACGCTGGTCGTGCTCGGTCCGGACCACGCCGGCATCTTCGGGCGCTCGGGCTGGTCCAAGGACGATGTGCGCGAGTGCATCATGGAAGAGACGTCGATCCCGCTCAAGTACCGCCTGCGTTCCGAGGACGCGGGCTGCGGCCTGCCGGCCGACATCGTGGAGCGTCTGGGCGGCGAAGCGGCGCTGGACATGCCGATGGCCAAGTTCCGCGACAAGTCCAACATCATCCTGGTCGTCGCCGGTTCGCCGTCGGCGAAGTTCTCAAGCATTCTCGGCGGCTGGGCCGGCGGCGCATACTCGACGCCGGCCAGTTCGAAGATCGGCGTCTGAGACGCCGGTCGCGAGAGATTGCGAACAGCGAATTGCGAGTTGCGCGCCGCGACCCTGCAGACGGCGCGTTGATGGAGAGGTCCCATGGTCACGCAAATCCTCGACCCGACCGACGAACGAGTGCCGATCAAGCGATCGCTCACGCCGCGCCCCGAGGCGCTGCATGGGACGATTGCCCTGCTCGACATCTCCAAGCCGCGCGGCGACGTATTCCTCGACCGGCTCGAGGAACTGCTGCACGAGCGCGCGCCCGGAGTCGAGACGCGCCGCTACATGAAGCCGACGGTCGCCAAGCCGGCCCCGCAACCGATCAAAGATGCGATCCTGGAGGAGTGCGACTTCGTCATCGAAGCGCTGGCCGATTGAGGCTCCTGCACGACGTGCAGTGTGCACGACTCCGTGTTCTTCGAGCTGCAGGGCAAGCCCAGCGTCTTCGTCGCCACCTCCGAGTTCATCAAGGCCGCCAGTCACCAGGCTGAGCGACTCGGCCTCGAAGAGGTGCGTCGCGTCTTCATCCCGCATCCGATGCAGGACCGCACCGACGCCGAGATGCACGAACACGCTGAGCGGTTCATCGACGAAATTCTCGACACCTTGATGGCGCCTGTCGAGTAGGCGGGCTGCCAGGCGACCTATTGAGCAACAGATTCCCTCTCCCCGAGGGAGAGGGAGTTAAGAGCGAGGATTGCTCTCCCCTGGGTGAGGGCCCGCCTCGCCATGTGAACAGGCATCACCGTGTCCGGCGACTCCGACCCAATCTCCCGACTGATTGATATCGCCGACCACGACGATGTCTATGAGTTCATGTTCGACCAGGGCATTACCGACGGGCTGCCCGTGGTTCCGCCGACCCGCGAGCGCGTCTACCGGATGCTGGCGTCCGCGCCTGAGCATTGGAGCGATCCGCGTGCGGTCGTGGCGACGCTGCCGCCCAACCTGGCGCCGCTGAGCGTCGAGAAGGCGGCGATCAACGCGGTCATGGCAGGCTGCAAGCCTGAGTACTTCCCCACCGTGCTCGCATCGGTTGAAGCCGCTGCGGGCGGCAGATTTCCGCTGCACGGCTCGATTGCGACCACGGCCGGTCTCGCACCGATGATGTTGGTCAATGGTCCCGTGCGCGAGGCGATCGGCATGAACTGGGGTCTGAACGCGCTGGGTCAGGGCAATCGGGCCAACTCGACCCTGGGTCGCGCCTTGCGATTGATGCTGCGCAACGTCGGCGGCGCGGTGCCGGGCGAGATTGAGCAGGCGATCCAGGGCGGCGGTCACAAGTGGACCCTGAGCTACGCCGAAGACGAGGCGTACTCGCCCTGGGAACCGTTCCATGTCGAGCACGGTTACGAACCGGGCGACAGCGTCGTCACGCTGCTGCCGGTCACGGGAGGTCCGCGAGTCTGCATCGACCAGACCAGCCGCGACGCCCGCGCGCTGACCGGATCGATCTCGATGGCGTTCCAGCAACTGCTCAAGCCGCGCGGCCAACTGACGCCCTCGATGTTCGTGGTCGCGCCGGAACACGCCGATGTCTACCGCGCCGACGGCTGGTCGAAGGACAACATCCGCGAGGCGATCATGGAGTTCACCGCGCTACCGCTGCGCGAGCGCCTGGCGACGCCGACGATGGGCGGTGGGATCGGCGAGTATCTGCCCGCCAAGTACGGGCTGACGGAAGCAGACCTGGATGCGCCTCTGTCGAAGGTCGCCGATCCGTCCTTCATCCAGATCACCGTCGCGGGCAGCCACGCGGGCAAGTGGACCAGCATCTACCAGGGCATCTTCGGGGACGGCGACCCGACCCAGAGTCCTCCGACATTCACACCGCCTTCCGCCCTGATCCGTTCATGACCAGATTGTCCTCGCGAACCATAGATATCGCCGATCACGACGATGTCTATGAGTTCATGTTCGACCAGCGAGTCACCGACGGCCTGCCGGTCGTCCCGCCGACGCGTTCGCGGGTCGAGCGGATGCTGGCGGGAACGGACCTGGAGCCTGAGACCGTTGTCGGTCGGGTCGCCCCCAACTACGCTCCGGCGACCATCGAGAAGATCGCGATCAACGCGGTGCTCGCCGGCGCGAAGCCTGAGTACCTGGCATTGATCATCGCGGCAGTCGGTGCGGCTTGCAGCGATCGGTTCCCCTTGCACGGCGTGATCGCCAGCACCGACGGCCTGGCGCCGATGATGGTCGTCAACGGACCGATCCGCGAACGGATCGGGATGAACTGGGGACTCAACGCGCTGGGTCAGGGCAATCGAGCCAACATGACCATCGGGCGGGCGCTGCGACTGGTGCTGCGCAACATCGGCGGCGCCCGCGAGGGGGAGATCGATCAGTCGGTCCTGGGCGGGGCGCACAAGTTTACGCTGACATTCGCCGAGCACGAGGATGCGTCGCCCTGGCCGCCGCTGCACGTCGAGTACGGCTACGAGCCGTCCGACAGCGTGGTCACGCTGCTGCCGACGATTGGCGGTCCCAGGCTGTGCATCGACGAGTACAGCCGCAGCGCTCGCGCACTGGTCGGCTCGTACGCGATGGGGTTCCAGTGCATCTTCAGCCCCAACGGACAGATCGGGCCCTCGATGCTGGTCGTCAGTCCCGAGCACGCTCACGTTTTCCGGCAGGACGGCTGGAGCAAGCACGATATCCGCGAGGCGCTGATGGAACTGACGGCCTTGCCGATCCGCGATCGGCTCGTATCGGGCCAGGTCGGCGGGGGCGTCACAGAAACCGCATTGCGCCGCGCCGGAATCGGTCCCGACGACCTGGACCAGCCGATGTCGAAGGTCGCCCATCCGTCGCACATCCTGATTGCGGTCGCCGGTGCGAACGCGGGAAAGCGAACGAGCATCTATCCCGGCCTGGTTGGTCGCATGGACCCCGAGCACATGGACGAGTTCGTTCCGGTGTCGGCGAAGGTGGAGCCGTCGTGATTGGTACTGCCGCTGACGGCGATCGACTCGACTCGCTACGGCAGCGTCTGGCCGAGCAGCCGGAGGTTCGCATTCACGCAGGATCGCGTGAGATTGTCCTGCGTAGTCGTCACGGACTGTTCTCGGCGCGGGCGCTGGATGACGGCAGCGCGCTGCTGATTCGCGAGCTTGAGCCGTTGCCTGCCCCCGCTCAAGTGCTCGACCTGGGTTGCGGTTACGGCGCGATTGGACTCACGCTCGCCGCGCGATGGCCGACAGCGCAGATCGATATGGTGGACACCGACATTCGCGCTGTCGAGGCCACGGCCGAGAACATCGCGCGAAACCAACTGACGAACGCCCACGTGATCCTGAGCGACGGCATCCGCGAACTTGATCGACCCTTGATCGGGTACGACCTCGTCGTCTCCAACCTGCCCGCGCAGGCCGGCAACGACGCGCTTGACCAGCTCCTGCTCGACGCGCACGGCGCCCTGACTGGCGACGGCGCGCTCGCCGTGGTCGCGGTCAATGGCCTGCGCAAGTACCTGCAACGGCGTCTCGCCGATATCTTCGGGCCAAAGCAAGTCGCGAAAATCCGCCAGGGATCGCGACACACCGTGCTGGAAGCGGCGAAACTACGCACATGAGCGCCCGTCAGCCCCCGACGCGTCCCGGCATGATGGAGCCGCTGCGAATCCGCGAGTTCCGGCTGTTACTGACCGGTTTCATCGTTGGTCAGTCGATGATGCCGCTCCAGTTCGTGACCTCGATCGCCTGGATTCAGGTCGTCGCGCCGGATGATGTCGAAATCATCATGGTCGGCGCGATCGGCACGATCCGCGGGATTGGCATGATCGGCTTCGGCCTCTTCGGCGGCGCACTCGCCGACCGCTTCGATCGGCGCAGACTGCTGATGGCGACCCAGTCGATCGCGTTTGTCTGCAACTTGCTGATTGCGCTGATGATGCTGACCGGCTCGGGCAGCACCGTCGATATCGTCATCTTCTTCGTCCTGACCATCATCGCCTCGTCCGCCCACGCGATTGACGGTCCAACGCGCAACGCGATCACACCCGAGATTCTTGGTCCTCGGCTTACGCCATCGGGCATCGCGCTCAACTCGGCCGCGATGCAGTTTGCGATGCCGTTCGCGATCTTCGCCTCGGGCCTGATGATCGACAACCTCGGCGAAGGCGTCGTGTTCGGCATTTCGGCGCTCGGCCATCTTGGCGAAGTCCTGATCCTGGCGATGATGTCGTATCGGACAGTGTTCTCCGCCGCTCACATGGCGGCGAGGCAAGGGCAGGGACCGGGACAGGCGATCCGCGACATCGGGGCCGGTCTCCGGTTTGCGCGCTCCAAGGCGGTCATCCTCTGGACCGTGTTGATCGTCGCGCTGATGATGTCGCTGATCATGCCGCCCACGGGGACGCTCGGTCCGCAGTGGGTGACCAACGTCGTCGGCGCGACCTGGTCGCAATTCAGTTACATCGCCGTCTTCTGGGGCGGCGGCGCGATGCTGGCCTCGCTGATCCTGGTTCGCTTCTCCTGGATCGAGCGCAAGGGCATGCTGACCGGCATCGGCGTGATCGTGATGGCGCTCGGGTTCGTGGTCTTCACCAATCCGGCGACCCAGCTCAACGCAATGCTGGGCAATCTCTTGCTCGGTGTTGGCATGTCGACGGCGATGGTCTCGGCCAACGCCACGCTGGCCTACGAGACGCCCAACGAAATGCGCGGACGGATCATGGGTCTCGTCTTCCTCGGCATGGGTTTCGCCCAGGCCGCCGGACTTCCCCTGGGCGCGGTTGCGCAAGCGCTGACGATGGAGGCCCTGTTCCCGCCGCTGTCGTACGGTGTGCTGGCCATACTGGTGTTGATCATCGTGCTGCGTCCGGTCATCCTGCGCGCTCGGGTGCCTCAGCATCCGCCCGAGGACCACCCCGCCGCCGCGCCTCGATCAGCGCCGGCGAGACGCGTCCTGAACGGCGCGGCGAGCTTCATTGTTCGGGCTGCGCCGAACAAAGCCTTCTCCAGTCTGCGGTAGCATTTGACCGAATCCGGCAGCGAAATCCGCGCGAGTTGCGCGTCTACGGGAGTGACTCATGGAGTACCGATTCAGCGAACAGGCGCTCGCCTTCGAGGCGGAAGTCAACGAATTCCTCGACCAGGAGTGGACGCCCGACCTGCGCGCCACGATTGGCAACCCGACCACCGACACGATGGCCGAAGAGCGCGGCTTCCGCAAACTGCTGGCCGAGCGCGGCTGGCTGACCATGTCCTGGCCGGCCGAGTACGGAGGTCAGGAACGATCGCTTGAAGAGCAGTACCTGTTCTGGGAGGCGATGAACTACGCCGGAGCTCCGCAGGCGACGGTCGCGACGCAGCAGGTCGGCCCGACGCTGATGCGATTCGGCACCGAAGAGCAGCAAGAGCGGTTCTTGCCGCCGATCGCCCGGGGCGAGGTCGAGTTCGCACTTGGCTACACCGAGCCGGACGCCGGCTCAGACCTGGCCTCGCTTCAGCTTCGCGCGGTGAAGGACGGGGACGACTACATCCTCAACGGAATCAAGCGCTTCACCTCGGGCGCTCACCGCAGCGAATATGTCTGGCTCGCCACGCGCACGAATCCGGACGCGCCGAAGCACCGCGGCGTCTCAATGATGCTGGTCGACATGCAGTCGGCTGGGATCACGGTTCGGCCGCTCTGGACGATGGCCGGTTATCGGACGAATGAGGTCTACTTCGAAGACGTCCGCGTGCCGACCAACGTGCTGGTCGGCGAGGAGAACCAGGGCTGGTACTACGCCGCCCACGCCCTGGACCGTGAGCGCATCTCGATCTTCACCGTGTCGTCGGTGCGAGCCGTTTACGACCGGCTGATGGATTGGGCCAAGTCCGATACGCCGATCGGCCGGCCAATCGACGACGATGGCATCAGGCGCTCGATGGCGGAGTACAAGGTCCAGCTCGAAGTGCTGCAGCACCTGAGCTACCGCATCCTCGACATGCTCAAGCGCGAGGAGTCGCCCAACTACGAAGCGAGCCAGGTCAAGATCTACTCGACCGAAATGATGCAGCGGTTGCAGAACTTCGGTCTGCACGCGATGGGTCTGTACGGCCAACTGACCAGCGACGACGAACGGGCGCAGATCGAAGGCTCGTTCGAGAACGGTTACCGCTCCGCCGTAATGCCCACATTCGGAGCAGGCGGCAACGAGTTGCAGCGCAACATCATCGCCCAACGAGGCTTCGGCCTGCCTCGGGCGTAGGCGGCGCTCAAAGTCGATCGCCCGACTTGGTGCAGCACGTAGATGGTTTACGGGACCCCTCTCCCAAAGGAGACTTGTGCGCAAAGCGCTGGGGTCTTACTCCCTCTCCCTCTGGGAGAGGGCTGGGGTGAGGGCGCGGCGCGGCATTGGCTATCTGGTCGTCGCGATTTCTTGGGGCAACGGAAGGCCCTCACCCTAACCCTCTCCCGCGGGGAGAGGGGACCGGAAAGTGGTTCGCGCGAGACTCCGAAGCGTGAGGGGAGTCGATTTCTTCGCTCTTCGCGCAGGTCCCAGCAGGCGGGAAAGGCCCTAGCTCAGCGCTTGCATGTGGGCTGCGTGGGCGGCCAGCCAGCGTCTTGAGTTGGGCGCGATGTCTTCGGGCAACTGAGGCAAGGATTCGCGCAGCCAGCGCAGGTCTGATGGTGTGTCCAGGTCGAACGCCCAAACGTCGATGTGGGCCTCACGGAAGGGCACGCCGGCCTCTCCGGCGGCGGCTGCGGACTGTGCGTGGGCTCGCGCGGAAGAGGGACCGAACTGGGGCGCAATAATGCCCGGCGGGCGCAGGAAGAGGCCGTTGGTTCCGCCGTTGTGCGCCGGCGCGACGACGACAGCCGGTCCGTCCGGGGCGGTTGCGACGACCATGTCGACCGAGTCGGGCGTGATCAAAGGCACGTCGGCGGGCACGATCAGCAGCCCGCTCGCTTGGGCATACGATTCCTGCGCCATGGCGACGGCGCGGTTATAGCCAAGCCTGAGGTCGGTCTGGTCGAGGAATCCGACGCCCAACCGCGACGCTTCATCGCGAGCGGCGGCGTCGCGTGAGGCGATCACAACCTCGGTCACGCTCTCGGCGGCAACCAGCGCGGCGACGACATCGTCGAGCATCGCGCGGACCAGCGAGTTTCGCTCTTCCAGGTCGAGCAGGGCAGCCAGTCGGCGCTTGCCGGCCGGCAGCCCGCGCACGGGAACGACCGCAACGATCCGATTCACGTCAGAGGCCACCGAGCGCCGCCCTCAGTGTGGAAGCGGCCAAGCGCTGCTTCGCTTCGATGTCCGTCATCAGCGTCGGCAAGACCACCACCTTTAACCCGGTTGTCGTTTCGATCTGAGCGGCCAGTGAGGCGTCTACTTCATCGAGGATGAAGATGTCGGCCAACTCAGCGTAGAGCTGGGCCACGCCAAGCGCCGAGTTGTCGTTCCACAGCGTTCGCAGGATGTCCGCCGCGGGACCCTTGACCGCTTCCCCGCCGATGATCGGGCTGATTGCGACGACCGGCGCGCGGCTGGCGCTCAGGGATTCCTCGACGCCGGGAACGCTGAGCAGAGGATCGATGCTGAGGAATGGGTTGGACGGCGCAATCACGATCACGTCGGCGTCGATCAGGGCGGCTTCCACGCCTGGCGCAGGGGTTGCGGTCTCCGAACCCTCAAAGCAGAGCGAGTTGACGCGGTCGGACGCGCGTCGCCGGACGAAGTAGTCCTGGAACGCCAACTCCCCTGCATCGCTGCCGACAATCGTACGGACCCTGTCGTTCGTGACCGGCGTGATCAGGCACTCGATGCCCAGTTTCCGGGACAGGTCGCGGGTGACGTCCGACAGCTTGTCGCCCTGCATCAGCCGGTCCGTGCGATAGAGATGCGTGGCGAGGTCCAGGTCGCCGATCATGAACCAGTCGGGACCGCCCAACTCCGAGAGCCGGTCCAGCGAGCGGCGCGATTCGTCCCTGAGACCCCAGCCGGTCTCCGGATTGATCAGGCCGGCGAGGGTGTAGGTGACGGTGTCCAGGTCGGGCGAGATGTGCAGGCCGCACCATTCCATGTCATCGCCGACATTGACGATGGCGGTCACGTCGGCGGGCGGAAGCACCTGCACGAGGCCCTCGAGGAACCGCGCCGCGCCAACGCCGCCTGACAACACTGCGACACGAGTCATTGTTGTTCTCCATGGACGATCAGCAGCATGTCCAGGTCACCGTCCTGGCGTGGATTGACTTGCAACTCGATTGTCTCGCTCGAGAGATGGAAGTCGAGATCGTTCCAGTTGACCGTGCTTCGCTCCCGATCGAAGGAGACCGATTGGATGTCCCCATCGAGCTCGAGGGTGATTTCGGCTTCTTCGAGGCCGCCGTCGTGGTCCACCACCAGGTAGAGGGCCGCCTCCGCGCCGTGAACCTCGGTCACGACTTCAACGTGCCGGCTGCCGTCCAACTGGCGGTCGTCCTGCACCACTGTTCCGACGCATGTGATATGTCTCACGTGGCGATGGTACAGCCGACTTTGATTCCTGGGTTGTTGACCGAGTGCGCGAAGCCCGTGAGCCTTCCACAAGATGCTGATCGATATGCACACCCACACGTCGGTGTTCTCGACCGACAGCAACCTGCTGCCGCATGAAGCGCTGGTTCGCGCCAGGGAGCGCGGACTGGACGGCGTCATGCTGACCGAGCACGACGTGCAGTGGCCGGCGGACCGAACTGCGCGGTTGGCCAAGGAGTCGGGCATCCTTGTCTTGCCCGGCGTCGAGGTCACGACCGAGCTGGGACATGTCCTGGTCTACGGCCTGACCGAGCACTTTCCCCGGATCACCGACTCCAAGCGGCTCCGCGCCTACTGCGACGAACGGGACGCGCTGATGTTCCTGGCGCACCCGGCTCGCGATCCGGGACTGCGCGTGCCGCGCGAGGCGATGGAACTGTTCGACGGGGTCGAGGGTTTGAACGGCTGCGACGGTCCCTTGCAGAACCAGAGCGCATCTTCGCGCGGGCGCACGCGTCCGCTGCCGCCGATCGGCGGTAGCGATTCGCACGCGCTGCACGAGGTCGCCACGGCGGCGACCGAGTTTGAGGCGACGATTACGACGCTCAGCGATCTGATGGACGCGCTGCGCAGCGGCGCGTACCGACCTCTCGCCTTGCCCTACTAAGCTCGGATCGAGGAGTGAAGTTCCGTGGGGCGATTCGAACCTCTGCCGACTGATCCGTATCGCGGCCAGCCGCAAGAGCATGGCGAGCTCTGCGCAGCGTGCCGCGAGGCGACCCGCCTGGGTACCAGGTTCTGCACCAACTGCAGCGCTTTCCGCGACGATGCAGAGCGCGGGCACACGGTTCGCTATGCCACATCCCGCTGGATGCGCTTCGCCGCCCGCGTGGTCGACAGCGTGATCGTGGTCGGGCTGTCGATCATCGTGTTCTTCGTGCTCGAAGGCGCAGGGTTCGTTGAGTTCGACGCGTCCAACACGGACTCGCTTGAAGCGTCCGACCTGAACATCAGCGTGTTGATCGCGACTGCGATCTGGTTTCTCTGGTTCGCGTTCGTCGCCGCTCGCGGCCAGACTCCAGGCAAGCAGATCCTGCGAACGAAGGTGATCCAGTCCGACGGCCGCGACGTCACCGCCCAGCGAAACTGGCTGCGAGAAGGTCTGTTCCAGGGATTTCCCCTGCTCTCCTCGATCTTCGCCGAGCCGATTATGTCTCCTCCCGAAGCAATCACCACACTGCTGGCGTTCGCCACGCTGTTCGTGCTGATCGACGCCGTGGCAATCTTCTTCAGCAACGACCGCCAGACGATTCACGATCGCATCTTCGGAACGCTGGTCGTCAACGTCCGCCCGGTCCGTCAACCCAGCGCCGAGCTGCGGGCGCTGTGACGCGGTCGAGGCGGCGAACTCCGCGCTAGCCTCAAATCGAACACTCCTGAAAACCGACAAGACATGCGAGCCGGATATGGCCAGCCGCAAGCCGGGCGCGCTCCGCGCTGAGCACTGTGCGATCTGCAACGAGTATCCGGGCGTCGGCGTGTTCTGCTCGCAATGCGGCGTGTTGATGTCGCACCCGACCTCGGGCGACTACGCCGCGCCCTATCTGCGGCGGCTGGGCTGCGAGCTGCTTGACCTGCTGATCTTTCTGCTCCTGCCAGTCTGGCTGTACATGATGTGGTTCACCTCGCGGGATGGTCAGTCGCCGGCGAAGTCGTTGCTGGGCATGTATGTGATCAACGAGGCCGGGCAGGAAGTGACGACGCAGCGGATGTGGGTGCGCGAACTGGTGATCAAGCGTCTGCTGCTGGGACTCGTCGGCTACGCATTCGGCCTGTTGGGACCGGTCATCAACGCCGGCTGGGTTCTGCTGAATCCCGACCGACAGTGCGTCCATGACCGCATGGTGGGCACGCTGGTGGTGGTCCGGCGGGAAGCGCCGACGCCCTACGACAGCTCGCCCGAGTTCGCCGCCGCCGACGCGCAGATGCCGCCGCCCGCGCCTCGCGGTCCGAGGGTGAGGCCGCCAATACCAGCGCCGGTTCAGACCGCGACCTCGCAATCGGTATCAGCGGAGGCGGCCCGGCCCAAGGTCGCGCGCAACTCGCCCGAACTGGAAGCGCTGGAAGGACTGCGCACGAGCCTCTCGCAGACGGAGTATGAACGCCGCCGACGGGCGCTGCTCCGCGAAGAACGAGATTCCTGCAGCCCGCCCCGCACTTGATGCGGGGACGGAGCGTGGGAATGACGGCTCGTGGCTTTCGCCTACGAGCAGCCCGAAGTGGCGCCGCAGTTCATGCAGCGGAAGCAGGAGCCGGAGCGGACCATGATCGAGCCGCACTCGGCGCAGGGCGGCGCGTCGAGATGGTTCTGGAATCCGCTGCCGGCGTCCGGCTCGACCAGCGGCAAGGTGGCCGGCGTCGGCGTCACCGGCGAGGGGCCTGCGGCCTCGTCGGCCAGCTTGACCTCCTCCGGCGACATCACCATCCGGCTTTGCTTGGCGACCGTGTCGGTGGACTCGTCGTTGAGGTACTTCAGTCCCATCCAGCGGAAGACGTAGTCGAGGATGGAATCGGCCTGCGGGATCTGCGGCGTGCGGGTCCAACCGCTGGGCTCGAAGCGCATGTGGGCGAACTTCTTCACCAGCGTCGATAGCGGCACGCCCGACTGCAACGCGACCGAGGTCAGTGTGCCGACAGCGTCCATCAGGCCCGAAACCGCCGAGCCTTCCTTCGAGATGTGAATGAACACTTCTCCCGGGCTGCCGTCCTCGAACTCGCCGATCGTCATGTAGCCCTCGTGCTCACCGATGGTGAACTTGTGGGTCAGCGCCTTGCGCTCGTCGGGCAGCCGGTGCCGCCGATAGGCCGGCGGCGAGACGGCGTTCTGCAGCACGACCGGAGCGTCGGTCGGCATCGACGGTCCCGCATCGGCGACGGCGGCGGGCTTGGCTTCCGCCGGGCCGCTGCGCTCGCCCGTCTCCAGCGGTTGAATCCGTTTCGAGTTGTCGCGGTAGATCGCGACCGCCTTGACGCCCAGTTTCCAGGCGTCGACGTAGGTTTGCATGATCTCGTCGACGGTCGTGTGCTCGGGCACGTTGACCGTCTTGGAGACCGCGCCCGAGAGGAACGGCTGCACGGCGCCGAGCATGCGGATGTGACCCAACGGCGCGATGCTGCGCTGTCCCGACTGCGCCTTGAACGCGCAATCGAAGATCGCCAGATGCTCAGAGTTCAAGTCGTCCGCGCCCTCGATCGTGCCGGTCTCGTCGATGTGTGTTCCGATGCGCTCGACTGCGTCGTCGGCGTAGCCGAGCCGCCGCAGCGCGGCGGGAACCGTGCGGTTGACAATCTTGAAGTAGCCGCCGCCGGAGAGATTCTTGAACTTGACCAGCGAGATGTCCGGCTCGACGCCCGTGGTGTCGCAGTCCATCATGAACGCGATCGTGCCGGTCGGCGCGAGCACGGTGGCCTGCGCGTTGCGGTAGCCGTGCTGCTCGCCCAGCGCGACCGCCTGACGCCAGGCGTCCTCGGCAGCTTCGCGAACCACGTCCGGCACGGTGTCGAGGCCGTCGATGCGCCCGACCGCCGCCTGGTGTTTGCGCATCACGCGCAGGAACGGCTCGCGGTTAGCCGCGTAGCCGGAGAACGGGCCGATGCGCTCGGCGATCCGGGCCGACTGTAGGTACGCCTCGCCGGTCATCACCGCCGACACCGACGCCGCCAGCGCGCGTCCGGTCACGGAGTCGTAGGGCAGACCGCGAGCCATCAGCAACGCGCCGAGGTTGGTGTAGCCCAGACCCAGCGGCCGGTACTTCTCCGAGTTCTCGCCAATCAGCGTCGATGGGTACGACGCGTTCGAGACCAGGATTTCCTGCGCGGTGATCATCACGCGGCAGGCGTGACGGTAAGATTCGACATCGAACTCGTGCGATTCGAGGTCGTAGAACTTGAGCAGGTTCAACGAGGCCAGGTTGCAGGCCGTGTCGTCGAGGAACATGTACTCCGAGCACGGGTTGGAGGCGTAGATGCGGTCGGTGTTCGAGCAGGTGTGCCAGTCGTTGATCACGGTGTCGAACTGCATCCCGGGATCGCCGCACTGGTGCGTTGCGGTGGAGATCGCGCGCAGGATGTCGCGGGCCGGCATCTGTTCGACCACTTCGCCGGTGACGACCTCGCGCGTCGCCCACATGCCGTTGGCCTCGACCGCCTGCATGAACTCGTCGGCCACGCGGACCGAGTGATTGGCGTTCTGGAAGGAAACCGACGAGTAGGCGTCGCCGTTCAGCGAGCCGTTGTAGCCGGCGTCGATCAGCGCCCAGGCCTTGCGCTCTTCGTCAGCCTTGCTGTTGATGAACTCGACCACGTCGGGATGGTCCGCGTTGAGGATGATCATCTTGGCCGCGCGGCGGGTCTTGCCGCCCGACTTGATCACGTTGGCGAAGGCGTCGTAGCCGCGCATGAAGGAGACCGGACCCGAGGCTTTGCCGCCTCCGGTCAGCGACTCGCGGCTCGAGCGCAGCGTCGAGAGATTGGAGCCGGTGCCGCTGCCCCACTTGAAGAGCAGCGCCTCGCGCTTGGCGAGGTCCATGATCGACTCCATCGAGTCCTCGACGGAGTTGATGAAGCAGGCCGAGCATTGCGGCGTCTCTTCGATCCCGACATTGAACCAGACCGGCGAGTTGAAGGCGGCGTACTGGTTGATCAGCAGGTAGCGCAACTCCTGGGCGAACGCTGCTGCTGCGGCGCCGTCGTTGAAGTAACCGCCGTCGCGGCCCCAGCTCTTGATCGTCTCGACGACGCGATCCACGAGCGTCTTCATCGACGTCTCGCGCTCAGGAGTCCCGGCGCGTCCCCAGAAGTACTTCGAGGCGACGATGTTGGTTGCGGTCTGCGACCAGAATGCCGGGGTCTCGATACCCTCTTGCTCGAAAATCGTCTCGCCCGAGTCGGAAGTGATCGCGGCGGTGCGGTACGTCCATTCGATCTGGCCGTACACGTCCTCGCCAGGCTGGGTGAAGTGGCGTCCGATCAGCGGTTCGCGGACGGGTCGCGCCGCAGGCGCAGCCTGCTCATCGGCGCCAACCTCGCCGGGAATCGCAGCAGTAGCCTCATCAGCCTCATCGGCGATGTCGGAGTGGTCGTCTGCGCGTGTCATGGTGGTTTCTCCTGCAGTGACAATAGTAGCACCTATGTTCCCGGTGGTGGGGTTGATCGCTGCGTACCATTGCCTTCCGTTATGTATCGAACATCCTCGATCGGCGACAGCGTCTCTCTCGGCGTTCTCCGTCATCAATTGCTCAACAGAGTGAACAGCTGAGCCGGTAGTGTAGCCATAATTTCTCGTCCGTGCATTTCGGCTGGTTTACGAAGCGGCAAGGGACGACCGCGGCGGCGTCCGGTTCGACCGACGCTGGATTCGACCGGGCCGCAGGTACACTACATCTGCCGCCGAAACCTCTGCCAGCGGCCGTACACATCTCCACAAGCACATCTCCACAGGAGGCGTTGATCAAGTGGACGCTCCCATTCACCTTCCCCTCCTGCCCTGCGGGATCGGTTCCATGCGGCACACCGATCCAGCCGAAGCGGTCACCGAAGTCCTTGAGGACTACTGGCGACTCCCGTTCTGGCCGCAACTGCCCAATCGCGCCGACGAAGAGCTGATGATTCCCCAGACCGCGCTCTCCTTGCCCGGCGCGTCATGGGACGGCGAGTACATCACCTGGAACGGCCGCATGTCGGACGAGGACATCGCCAACGCCGCAGTTCCGCCGCGCGAGCGCGCTGCCGGTCTGCATGAACTGCTCGACCGGTTGTCGTCCGTCGCAGACGGGCGCAAATCGAAGGTAGTCAAGGGGCAACTGGTCGGCCCGCTGACGCTGGCCCGCTGGTCGCGGGACGCTTCGGGCGCGTCGCCGCTCGCGGATCTGGCGACACTTGAGCGACTCGGCGCGTGGCTCGGCGCGGCCGCGGCCGAACAGGCCCGCGTGTTCCAACGGCAGGGCTACCAGGCGATCATCATGTTCGACGAGCCTGAGTTGGCTTCGGTGGGGGAACCGTCGATTCCGCTGCCCTGGCGCGAGGTCGTTCCCGTGCTGCGAGCCGCAATCGAGCCGGTGCAGCGCATCGGCGCGCTGGCTGGCATCCACTGCTGCGCAGCGCCCAACTGGACGCGAGTGCTCGACGCGCGGCCGAATCTGATCCACTTCGACGCTCGCGAGGGTCACGTAGAGGATGTGATCGAGCATCACCGCGCGGTCCGCGAACATGTCGCGCGAGGCGGTTATCTCGGCTGGGGTCTGTGGCCCACCGACGGCCGTGGACCGATGCCGTTCGACTCCAAGGACATGCAGTATTTCCTCGCCCACAAGGCGCGCGATCTCTCGTTTGTCGATGCCTCGGTGGGGCTGATTTTCAAGCGCTCGATGCTGACCGGCGTGTGCGGAGGCGCAGGCCTCGACGCGTCGACCGAGCGTCAGGTGGCGAAAGACCTGGAAGACCTGTCGATGGGCATCCGGCATCGATACTGGATCGCGGCGACCACCGATGTCGATCCGGACGGGCCGCTGACGTAGCTAGCCGCTCGGGCTGGGACTCCGGGCGTCCTGGCGGTAGCGCTCCAGGAACTCCAGCATCAGACGGTTCACGTCTTCCGCGCCTTCCTGTTGGACCCAGTGTCCGCAATCGGGCAGGTAGGTGATCTCGAACGGTCCCGAGAACAGGTCGTCCATGCCGTTGGTCAGCTCTTTGCCCAGTGCGGTATCGCGTTCGCCCCAGAGCAGCAGGGTCGGCGCGGCGATGGGCGGATACTCAACCGGCTCGGTCGTCGACGCTCCGAAGATCGTGTCGAACGCGCTCGAGAGACCGTTGAGTCTGCTGCTCAACCGGGCTCGCGAGTCCTGGGCGCCAGCCCGCACGGCGGCCCGGTAGAAGTGGATCGGACCGGTCAGACCGTTGCGCGCGGCAGCTCGCCGGTACTCCTGCAGCACCTCGGGCGGAAACGCCTCGGGGTGCGCCGCAGTGTCGCGGAAGATCAGGCCGACGCGTTCGTAGTCGTTGATCGAGAGCCAGCGCTCGGGCAACCAGGGAATCTGGAAGACGAACATGTACCACGAGCGGCCAAGCTGACGGATGTTCGGTCGGCCGGCGAACGCGTCCGCCATGCGCGACGGGTGCGGGGCGTTCATCACGACCAATCGCTCGCACTGGGCCGGGTAGTCCATTGCGAACTGCCAGGCGACCGCGCCGCCCCAATCATGGCCGACGATGACCGCTCGCTCGCGTCCGGTGTGTGCGATCAGGCGCTGCACGTCCTCGGTCAGTAGGTCGAGCCGGTAATCGTCGATCTCCGTTGGCGCGTCCGACAGGTTGTAGCCGCGCAAATCGGGCGCGATGACCCAGTAACCGGCGGCGGCGAGCGCCGGCATCTGCAGCCGCCACGACCACCAGAACTCGGGGAAGCCATGCAGCAGAATGGCCAGCGGCGCCGAGTCGATGTCGCCCTCGGGGCGGGCCTCGGCGTAATGCAGTTGCACCCCGCCGGCGCCCGTTGCGAACCCATGAGTCCAGGCGCCCTTTGGCTCCGACTCGGTGGTCCGTTCGCTCATCAGGCCGAGTCCGCGCTGTGGTTCGGAGCGAGAAAGTCCAGCATTGCGCTGGTGACCTGCTCGGGCTGTTCCTGCTGGACCCAGTGACCGGCGTTGTCGATCAGCACCGTGCGCAGATCGTCGACCCGCTCGGCCGCTTCCTCCATGAACGGCAGCCGCACCGCCTGGTCGTCCCTTCCCCAGATGAACTGCGTGGGACAGGTGATGCGCGCGTTGCGATCGGCCCAGGTCAGGAACCAGTCGGGCCAGTAGATGGAACGGTAGTACTTCATCGCCGACGACAACGCCTTCGGTTGTTTCAGCGCCTCGGCGAAGATCGCGATGTCCTCATCGCTGAATGCGCCTTCGCGCGAACCGACGCCGCGAAAGACGCGTTCGGTGGTCGCATCGACATCCGCCCAGTTACGCCGCTCGGCCAGCCCGGGCACCTGCATCAACAGCGCGTACAGATTGTTCGGGTAGTTGCGCCGACCCCAGTACCAGGATCGCGCCAGCGGCGCGTTCATCACGATCAGCCGGTCGCAGGCCTTGGGATAGTCGATCGGAAACTGGAGCGAGATCACGCCGCCCCAGTCGTGCCCGACGATGGTCGCCGATCGCTCGCCCATCTCGCGGATCAGGCCGCGCACGTCCTTGGTCAGATTCTTGATGTCATAGCCGCCGCGCGGCTTGTCCGAGAGGTTGTAGCCGCGCATATCGGGCGCCACGACGCGGAATCCGGCATCGGCCAGGGGGCCGATCTGGTATCGCCACGAGTACCAGTGCTCGGGAAAGCCATGCAGCAAGACGACCAGCGGGCCCTCGCCCTGGGTCACGTAGTGCAGCCGGACGCCGTTGGTGGTCGCGTACCCGTGGGTGAAGCCCGATGTATCGACTTCGGGTTGTTCAGCGCTCATGCCAGCCTCCACGCCGAGCGGCCGCAAGGCTCAACTCGGACATTGTTCATCGCTCTGATCTGATTCGGCCGCCGCTCGGCTAGTTCAGCCAAGCCAGCGGATTCACCGCCTGGCCGTCAATGATGATCTCAAAGTGCAAATGGGCCCCGGAAGAGTTTCCGGTGTTGCCCACCGTTCCAATGTAGGCGTTGGACTGCACCCATTCACCTTCGCGCACCCAGATTTCATCAAGATGCGCATAACGGGAGCGATAGCCCCCGCCGTGACTGATCTCGACCCAGTTGCCGTAGGACGGGTCCCAAGTGGCTACGGTGACCTGACCCGCGGCTGTCGAGCCGACGAAGGTGCCGATCGGAGCGAGGAAGTCGACGCCCGTGTGATAGCCGAAGGCGTTGGCTCGCGGCGTGCCGAACGGGTCGCTGATGCCGTCCGGTCCCAGCGGCCAGACAAAGGTCGGCTCCGCCCAGACCTGCGCGCTCTGCCCGCCGCCGTCGGATGAGCTCACGCTCGCGCTCGCCGAAGACGCGACCGACGCCGATCCCTGAACCAGCAGCAACTGTTGCCCAACCTGGATCTGCTCGGGACTGGTGATGCCGTTCGAGGGGAATGCGACCGTGGCTTCGAAGTCGGCCTGGTAGTTCTGTTCCAATCGCGTCAGAGTGTCGCCCGGTTGGACGGTGTAGACCAGTCCGTCAATCGGTGGCAGTTGCAGCCTCTGACCCGGTGTCAGGTGATTCGCGTCGTAGATATCGAAATTGTTGAAGAGCACGGTGGCTTCCTCAAGGCCGAAGCGCTGCGCGATGCTCGAGGCGGTGTCGCCCGCCTGTACCTCATAGGTGAAGAAGACCGGGAGCTGCGCGCCGGCGTGGATGCCCAGGTAGGCGCGGATCCTCGACGCCGGGTCGCCGGACGTGATCGCGGCGTCCGCGGTGCTGAAACCTTCGCCAACGGCGGCATCGCCTGCCGCCGCCGCTTCGGACGAGTCCGCTTCTGCTTCAACAGCGGCTGAGGCGGATGCTGTTTCAATGCCGGATGACGCCGTCGCGGCGGGTCGGGCGGCGGTCGGCTGCGACGCCTCTGCCGACGGGTTGGCCCGGGCCGTCGCCGACGGGGAGCCTCGATCCGGGCTCACGGGCGCCGAGGGTTCGATTCTTGGTTGCGAGGCGGCGGAGGGGCGAAACGCCGGAGCCTGGTTGCCGGCGATCATTTCAGTGGACGTCGCAGTCGAGCCGGGTGTGGAGGGCAGACGGACATCAAGCAGCACCGCAACCATGGCAACGATCGCAGCCGCGAGCAGGATGAACAAGGACCAATGCCGACCGCCGCTCGCCGTGCGCTGCGGATGACTCTCAGTCAATGCCCAGCCGCCGAAGCGGCTGCTCAGCAGCGGCTCGGCAAGCCTCAGCATGGACAGGCCTCTCGTGCTCAGCGTCGGTGTTGCAAGCCCAACGTTACGTTCGAAGTGTATCCGAGATCGCGGCGGACCGGGACTTGAACGATGGGGGTGACAAACGAAGAGCGATGCGCTACCATGAACTCGGTTGGGAAATGGAAGGAGGGCCCCATGCGCAAGCTGAATATCCACCTCCGATACGGAGTGCTTCAAGTTGACAGGTCCGGCTCCCGTTAGGGGAGCCTGATGCACACAGGATGATGCGCCCCCGCAAGGGGGCGTTCTCATATCTGAGCGATTGCTGAGGAATCCTGGTATGTCCCGGCACGGTGACGCATTCGCGGAGCAACACCCGCATCAGGAATCAATCGAACAGGCTGCGCAACTGCTGGCGCAGTCTCACTACTGCATTGCGCTGACCGGGGCGGGCATCTCGGCGGAATCGGGAGTTCCGACCTTTCGCGGCAAGGACGGACTCTGGACCAAGCACGGCGAGCCGCCCTTGAATCAATACGAGGAGTTCTCCGCCGATCCCGCCGCATGGTGGTCCCGCGTCGCCGAACGCCGCCGCAACCCGGACGAACTCACCGCCACCATCGCCGAGGCGCAACCCAACGACGCCCACTTCGCGATGGCCGAGCTCGAGCGCATCGGCGTGTTGAAGCACATCATCACCCAGAACGTGGACGGCCTGCATCGCGCCGCCGGCTCTGCGAGCCTGACCGAAATCCACGGTTGCACGACCCTTCTGCGCTGCATCCAATGCAACATGCGCTGGCCGTTCGACGATATTCCCGAGGTCGTGCCGCCACGTTGCGACGACTGCGGAGGCATCATCAAGACCGACACCGTGATGTTCGGCGAACCGATTCCACCCGACTGTCTGCAGCGATGTTATGTCGAATCGTCCAAGGCCGACTGCGTCATCCTGGTCGGCACCACCGCTGTCGTCTCTCCGGCAGCCGATTTCGCCTTTGCCGTCGGGCAGCGCGGCCACCCGATGATCGAGGTCAACCTCGATCCCACAGTGATCACCAACTACTGCGCAGTCGCCATCCACGACAAGGCGGGCGAGCTGATGTCGCGGATCACCGCCGAGGTGAAGCGCATCATCTCCGAGAACCAGCCCTGAATCTAGCGAAACGAAACCTATACTCGGGACATGACCACTACACCCCAACTCGGCATCAACTGGGATGACGTGACCGCCGAAATCACGTCCATTCTGCGCGACTACCTGCGCGTCAACACGTCGAACCCGCCCGGCAACGAGCAGGCCGCGGCTGAGTTCCTCGCTCCGATCCTGGAGGCCGAGGGGTACGAATGCGAGTACATCCAGGCGGGCCCCGGCCGCGTCTCGATGCGGACACGGCTACAAGGCACCGGCGATCAGCGCCCGCTGATGCTGCTCAACCACACCGATGTCGTGCCCGTGCAGGAAGAGTTCTGGGATGTCGATCCCTTCGCCGCCGTTGAGCAGGACGGCATGCTCTGGGGTCGAGGCGCGCTCGACATGAAAGGCATGGGCGCCCTTGAGTTGTTGGTCATGCTGCTCTTCAAACGGCTCAACCTGACGCCGAGTCGCGACATCATTTTCCTCGCCGTCGCCGACGAAGAGGCCGGGTCGATGTTCGGCATGGAGTGGCTGGATCAGAACCAGCAGGACTGGATCACCGAGCCTGAATACGCGCTCAACGAGGGCGGCATGGGCGCGCTCAACATGCTCGGCTCGAACCGACCAGTCTTCGCCTGCGCGCCGTCCGAGAAATCGCCGCTCTGGCTCAAACTTCGGGCCGAGGGACAGCCGGGACACGGATCCACCCCGCACGGCGACAATGCAGTCGAGCGTCTGATCCGGGCGCTCTACGCGATCCAGAACTGGGACCGCGCGGTCACCGTGCAACCGCACACGGCGGAAGCGCTGCAGCGGATGCGCGACGCCAACGCCTGGGGCGGATCCGCTCCGAGCGTGAGCAAGCTCTGCCAGACCTACCCCGCCTTTGCCGCCGTCACACGCGACACCATCTCCAACACCGGCGCCACTTCCGGCATCAAGCACAACGTGATCCCGGCCGACGCCGAAGCGACGCTCGATTGCCGACTGCTGCCGGGCGAGACCTACGACGACTTCATCAAGACCATGCGCGATGTGATCGACGACGAAAAGGTCGAGATTGAAGTGGTCTTCGGCAGCATGGGCCCGTCCAGCAGCTTCGAGACCGAGATCGTCAGCGTGATCGAAGATGTCGTGCGCGAGCAGGTCGAGGGGGCTCTGGTCGTTCCGTCGACGTGCGTCGGCTTCACGGACTCCCGAGTGCTGCGGCGCCATGGCGTGCACTCGTACGGCTTCGTGCCGACCCTGATGGATGCATCGCTCGCCGCCGGTGTTCACGGTCACAACGAACGCACACCGATTGAAGGACTGAACACCGGCATTCAGATCCTGTTCGAAGTCGTTCGGCGATTCACCGGCGCCCAGCGGCACTAATCTGGATCCAACCCAGCCGAAGCAGCCACACCAGCGCCCAGCAGCAGGGAGATCAGTCTTGCGACATCCTCAACTCGACGGTCAGTGGGCCTTGATTCTCGGAGCGTCATCCGGATTCGGGGGAACGACAGCCGTTGCGCTCGCTGAAGCGGGCATGAACATCGTCGGCGTCCACCTGGATCGGCGTTCCACGATGGCGAATGTCGAGCGCATTGTTGCGGACATCGAATCGCACGGACGCCAGGCAGTGTTTCACAATATGAACGCCGCCGACGCCGCCAAGCGCGGTGAGATGCTCGACGGATTGCGCGAACAGATCGACTCGCAGGGCGGCGCGTCAACCGTCCGCGTGCTGCTGCACTCGCTCGCCTTCGGCACCCTGGGCCCCTACATCGGCGAGAAGGAAGATCGGCCGATCAGCCAGCGCCAGATGGAGATGACGCTGGACGTGATGGCGAACTCGGTCGTCTACTGGACGCAAGACATGGTCAGCCGCGGCCTGCTCGGTCGGGGCAGCAAGATCTACGGGATGACGTCGGGCGGCGACATGCGGGTCATTCCCCAGTACGGCGCAGTCTCAGCGGCCAAGGCGGCGCTCGCCGCGCATTTGCGCCAACTGGCCGTCGAGCTGGCGCCTCAAGGCATCGCCGCGAACGCAATCAAGGCGGGCATCACCCACACGCCGGCGCTGGAGAAAATTCCTGCCGGCATGCAACTCCTCGACTTCGCGCAGAATCACAACCCCTCCGGCCGGGTCACCGAACCCGGCGATATCGCCAAAGCAATCATCGGCCTCAGCCTCGACGACTCCAACTGGGTCACCGGAAACACCATCAACGTCGACGGCGGCGAAGACATCACGGTGTTGTAAGCGCGTAGACTTGAGAAGACGACGAGCTGACTACGCGGGGAACGCCATGCCGGAAGAACCGAAAGCTGGAGCAAAGGCTCCGAAGTCAACGCCGCCTCCGAAGTATCCGAAAATCCCCCCGAAGGGGCGCCCGGATTATGTGGAGCGCGGCCTGTAAGCGGGAATCGCGTGTCACGGATGCAGCGCCACCACTGCTGTCGCTGCCGCTAGCGCAATGTCCAGCATCCCGAACCGGAATGCCCATCTCAGCCAACATGCCTTGGCGCCAGTTCAACCTCGTTGTCACGGTAGGCGCGCCGCATCTCGCGAGCGGTCCAGATCAACACGGCCTGGCTTTCTGCGCGCCTGGTCACTCGTTCCAGGTCGATCAGGTTCGGGCTCACTTGCCAACGCCTTAGCTGAAACGACGCATACGTGCAGGCGCCGTTCAAGGCAAAGAGCAAAACGACTCCCAGGAACAGCCACCAAACAGTGTCGCTGACAGGCGCCTCTCGGAATCCAAATGCTGCGGCGAAGATCGCGATCAGCGCGCCGTTCAAGGTGATGATCGCAGCGAGTTTGCGATCAAGCGAGTCAGCACGACTAGCTTGTTCAGTCAGTCGCCAACGAGCGACTTCGTAGAAGACCTGACTCCCGAGGTGTGGTGAGGGCTCGATGTGTTGCATTTCGTCATCAGCCACTGAACCACTCCTTATCTCGGCTTGAGGATTCTACATCTGGTTCGCTTGCTGCCTCTGTTTGAATCTGCCTGCGAGGGCCGCTGCTAAACTGGGACCGGACTTGCGAGGAGATTCACATGAGCGATCCGATCAAGGGACAAACCGCCGTCTGCGGGCTTGGCATCACCGAAATGGGCAAGGTCTACGGGCACGATGCCTCATGGTTCGCCGGCGAATCGATCCGGCTGGCGATCGAGGATGCCGGCCTCGACAAGGACGACATTGACGGCTTGCTGGTCAATCCTGGCATTACTGGAATGATGGGCACCGGGATCAGCATTCCCTTGCAGGGATACCTGGGACTGCGCAATCTGCGCCTGCTGAATCACATGAACTCGTTCGGGGCGACGGCCTCGGCGATGATCCACTACGCGGCGATGGCAGTGAACCACGGGATGGCGAACTACGTCGCTTGCATTTTCGCCGATGCTCCGCTGCAGCAAGGCGGCTCGGCGGGCGCAGCTTACGGAGGCGCAGGACGCCGCGGGCCGACGGGGATGGCCTCCCTGATGCCAGCCTTCGGCTTCTACGGAGCCAACACGTCGTATGCGCTCGCTGCGCGGCGATACATGGAGCGCTACGGCATCACCAACAACGATCTCGGTCGCGTGTCCGTCGCCCAGCGCCGATACGCCGTCGACAATCCGCACGCCACCATGCGTCAGCCGTTGACGCTGGAGGACTACCACAACTCCCGCTGGATTGTGGAGCCGTTCCACCTGCTCGACTGCTGCCTGGTCTCGAATGGCGCGGTCTGCACGATTGTCACCACGGCTGAACGCGCCGCCGACCTCAAGTCCTCGCCTGCCTACATCTGGGGCATGGGACAGGGACACCCGGGCAACTTCCCTCACGCCGAGGTCGAGGTCGGCACGACCTCCGGCGCGACCATCTCGGGCGAAACCGCCTTTAAGATGGCCGGCGTGGGACCGGAAGACGTAGATGTCTGCGAGTTCTACGACTGCTACACCTACACGGTGCTGCGCACGATCGAGGACTACGGCCTCGCCAAGCCCGGCGAGGCGATCGGGCTGTACCCCGACGATCCGGCTGATCCGGAAGCGGACCTGCCCAAGATCAACACCGGCGGCGGACAGCTTTCCTCGTACTACATGTGGGGAATGACGCCGATTTCCGAAGGCGTGATTCAGGCTCGCGGTTCGGGCGGCGATCGCCAGATCGACAAGCACGACATCGTGCTCTGCTCCGGCAACGGCGGCACGCTTGACACTCACGGCACCCTGATCCTCTCCCCGAACGCCAACTAGGACATCGCGCACATGGCCTACGAAAAGCCCCTTCCCAATCCCGACGAGAACACCAAGCCGTTCTTCGACGGCCTCAGGGAGCACAAGCTGCTGCTCCAGTACTTCCCCTCCGCCGACCACTATCAGTACCCCTACAGCGACCGTTGCTACAAGGACTGGTCGACCGACTGGGAATGGCGCGAGTCCTCCGGCAACGGCGAGGTCTACACGTGGGTGCGCATGCATCAGCTCTACCACCCGTCGTGGAAAGAAGAGATTCCTTACACGCTGGCGGTCGTGCAGCTCGACGAGGGTCCGCGGATGAACACCAACCTGGTCAATGTGGAGGTTGACGACATCCGCGTCGGCATGAGGGTGAAGGTCGTCTTCGAGGACGTCACCGACGAGCACACCCTGCCCAAGTTCGAGCCTGTGTAGCTTGGTGTACATATCCGCACGGAGCCATTAGCAGTTCCTTAGCTTGGCAGCCACCGGCCCAGCGAAAGGCAACAGCAAATGGCAGAATCCCCGCAAGTGTCGGATCGATCGATACCAGGACTCGACTCGATCATCGACCAACTCGCACGAATCAACGCTGCGGTGTCCATCAGTCTGGTACTGGTGCTGCACTGGTGTCTGTTCTGGATCACCAACGGCGCGGACAAGTGGTTCAACGGAGAGTTCTTCTTCGGCGTACGATTTACCAGCGCCCTCGAAGGTCAGCTGCTGCCCGCAATCGGCGTCAGCACATCACTCGCCGAACCCATGGCGATCGTGGTTGGCATTGCCGAATTCGGCATCGGCCTCCTCTTTGCGCTGACGGTCGTGCTGTTCGTCACCAGGCATCGTCATCGCTTCAACCTGGCGCTACTTTCGATTAACCTCAGCGTCATCAACTTCCTCGTGCTTTCCTTCGGCGCCGTGATCTTCGGCGCGCGGGACGCACTCAACAACAACGGAATCTTCCTGGCCGCTCTGCTCGCAAGCTGGATCATCGTCAACCACATCCGCAAGCAAGAGCAGGACGCCTGACCCAACGCCTATGGGGCCGACGACGAACAGCGACGAACATCTCCCGCCGCTCCACGGCGTCCGGGTCATCGATTTCACCTGGATCGTCGCCGGTCCTACCTGTACCCGACTGCTCGGCGACCTTGGCGCGGAAGTGATCCGCGTGGAGAACGAGCAAACGCTCGACTCGATCCGGTTCGGACGCCCGCATCCGAATGGCTTTGAGCCGCCGAACTCCAGCGGCATGTTCAACTGGCTCGACCGCAACAAGCGATCGGTCACCATCAACGCGCGCCATCCCGACGGCCTCGACCTGATCAAGCAGCTCATCCGCGTCTCGGATGTGCTGGTCGAGAACTACTCGTCGCGCATCCTCGAGAACTGGGGACTCAGCTACGAGGAGCAGAAAGCCGAGAATCCGGAGATCATCTACGTCTCGCTCTCCGGATTCGGACACTCCGGCCCGCAGCGCGACTATTCGACCTGGGGACCGACAGCGCAGGCGTTGAGCGGCTTGACCTCGATGTCCGGCCTGCCCGACGCGCCCGAGCCCGCCGGTTGGGGCTACTCGTACCTCGATCACATGGCGGGCTTCACCGCCGCCGCTGCGATCACCGCTGCGCTGCGGCATCGCCGCGAGACTGGGCAGGGGCAATGGATCGATCTCTCCCAGGTCGAGACGGGCATGGCGCTGACCGGATCGGCCACGTTGGACTTCACGGTCAACGGCCGTCGCTACCGCGAGACCGGCAACCCGCCCGGGAATCGCTCCGTCTGGCCGCAGGCCGCGCCGCACAACACCTATCCCACGGCCGGCGACGACAACTGGATCATGATCACCTGCACGTCGGATGCGGAGTGGGAAGCGTTCTGCGAGGTCAGCGATCATCCGCACTGGCGCAGCGACCGCCGCTTCGCCACGCTGCCGGCACGACTCCGGCACCAGGACGAACTCGACGAGCAGATCGGTTCCTGGACCGCCGGACAGGATGGGCGCGCCCTGATGCAGCGATTGCAGGATGCCGATGTCCCTGCTGGCGTCGTGCAGAATGGCGTCGCGCTAGTCGTGAACGATCCGCAGATGAAGGCTCGGGAGTGGACAGTCACGCGGGAGCATCCCGTGATCGGACCGCATCTCACCGACGGCCTGCAGATTCGTCTGTCGCGGACGCCCGCGCATCGGGATCGCCCGGGTCCCGTGCTCGGCGAGGCCAACGAGTACGTCTTCGGCGAGCTGCTCGGTCTGAGCAGTGAGCGAATTGCGGAGCTTGAGGCGAACGGGGCGATGGGCTGACGATGGGACCACTCGACGGCATTCGCGTACTCGACCTGTCCCAACCACGTGGGCATTTCAGCGGCAAGCTGTTGGCCGGTCTCGGCGCCGACGTGATCAAGATCGAACCGCCCGGCGGCGATGTCGGGCGCAGTTACGGTCCCTTTCTCGACGACCAGCCCGGAACCGATCGCAGTCTCTACTGGTGGCACTACGCGGCCGGCAAGCGCTCGGTCGGTCTCGATCTGGACAGCTCCGACGGCCTGGAAATCCTGCTGCAACTCGCCGAGTCGGCGGACGTCGTGCTCGAGACGTGGCAGCCGGGGCGTGATCGTCCGTTCGACCCGATCGCGTTGTCGGAGCATTTTCCGGAACTGGTGGTGATTAGTCTGACCCCGTTCGGACAGACCGGTCCCTGGCGCGACTACGCCTGGTCGGACGCGGTCGGACTGGCGCTGGGCGGACCGATGGGGAGTTGCGG
The DNA here is from genome assembly GCA_034421135.1 of Dehalococcoidia bacterium. GTDB lineage: Bacteria > Chloroflexota > Dehalococcoidia > Bin125 > Bin125 > Bin125. Next base: position 40,121 of record DAOUKQ010000101.1, on the reverse strand, counting down.
TTATGACAACATCCCCGGCACGCCGCCGATCCGCCCGACCGAACACCACGCGGGACACATCGCGGGCTACTTTGCGGCGACCGGCGTCTGCGCCGCGTTGTACGAGCGACAGGAGAGTGGTCTCGGACAGCACATCGACGTCTCCATGCACGAGTGCATGGGCTTCACCATCGAATCGTCCGCGCCCTGGGCGCTGTACGAGCAGCATCCGTTGATCCGCCAGGCCGGACGCCACGCTGGCCCGCAGCCGACCGAACCCTGGCAATACCCCACCGCCGACGGCCGTCTCATCAACATCTTCGGCATGCCCCGCTCGGAGGCGAGTTGGCTGGCACTTGTCGCGTTCATCCAGGAACACGGGATGGGTGGGAACCTCTCGGACTTCGAGCTGCTGGACGGTCGTAAACGACAACTGGGTCTCCAACAACCAACAGTCGCCATGATGCTCGCCGATATCTCCGAGTTCATCGCGGCGCATGAAGCCGAAGCGATATACGCTGGCGCACAGGCAGCGGGAGCGGCCTGGAGCATCATCCGCACGCCGGATGAATGCCTGGCCGACGAACACTGGCGCGCTCGCGGCTTCTTTGTCGATATCGAGCACGAGGAACGAGACCGAACCGTGACCTTTCCCGGAGCGCCCTACATGCTCAGCGAGACGCCCTGGACCCACGGTCGCCGCGCGCCGCTGATGGGCGAGCACACGGCGGAAGTCCTGTGCGGAGAACTCGGGCTCTCCGAGGCTGAGCTCGGAGCGCTAATCGCCGCAGGAGTCGCCCGATGAGCAACCAACCAGCACGCCGCCGACGACGCCGAAGGCGGCCAGCCCGCCCGGTGGGCGAATCGGGCGAGTCCGAAGTCGGTCGACAGTCCAACAGCGAACCGGCTGCGGCGGAAAGCAGTGATCGAGGACGAGGCGGCGGACGACGGTCGGGCGGCAACCAGGAACCGCAGCAGAAACCGCGCACGTTCCTCGGTATGCCCCGAATGTCGGTCGCGCTGCTTGGCGGTCTGCTGGTCGCGATGATCGCAGTCTTTGCCATGCAGCTCATCTTCCCGCCCGACGAAGTGCTCCAGGTCGAAGGCGTCCAGATCTTCCCCGATCAAGGCCGACGGCATCTCGGCGAGGGCGAGACGTTCAACGCCTACAACTCGTTCCCGCCGACCTCGGGACCCCAACCCGCCGAATCGCCGGACGCCGACGTCTACTTGCCCGATCACGAGTCCATCCCGCAACCCGCCGAGATGCTGCCTCTGCTCGAACGCGGCGGCGTGGTGATCTACTACGACCCCGCGCACTACGACAGCGCCGATGATCCCAGCGACCTGCTCGGCGCGATGCAGAGCCTGCGCCAGTTCCGCGAGCGACTGGCCGTCGTCCCGATCGAGGGACTGGCCGAGCGGCAGGACGGAGCCGCCATCGTGGCCTCGGCATGGCGGACATTGCTCGTCATCCCAGAGTGGGACGCCGAAGGCAACGAGCAACTCACCGCATTCCTTCAAAACGCACCGGACGGCTACTACGACCGCTTCCGACTCGAACGCGGCGACACCACCATTTCAGCAGGGACGGCGTCTCAGTGAAGCGACTCGTGGCAGCGGGACTTGCTCTGGCGACTTTGGCCGCGCTCGCGATTGGTTGCGGCGGAGCCTCGGGGGATATCTACGACCACCCGGCGCTCGAGGTGTACGACAACGAGCACACGACCGCTGCTCAGCGGCACCTGCTGGCCGGTGAGGTGGCCGACTACACCGTGATTCCGCCGTACGGCGAAGAGCATTCGCCGGTCGCGTTGACCTGCGGCATCTACAGCGCGACGCCGACCTTCGAGATGGTCGTGCACAGCCTGGAGCACGGCGCGATCGCTTTCTGGTACTCGCCTAGCGACCTGACCGCCGAAGACATCGCCTCGCTGACCGAGATTGCCTCCAAGCACCTGAACGACAACGATTACGTCATCCAGGCGCCATACGGCGGGCTGAGCGCGCCGCTGATGCTCGTGGCCTGGGGCGCGCGATTGCCGTTGGACGGGATCGACGAGCAGGCCATCGAGCAGTTCTTCGACGAGTTCCACGACACGGCGCCGGAGCCCCTCGCCGCCGGCGGCTGCCCGACCGCTCGCTAGTGCGGCGTACCTGCTTACTGGCAGGCTGCTCCTAGAATCACAAGCGTGACTACTTCAGACGCCGCGAACGCGACCACCCACCCACTCGACCCCGTCTTCTTCCCTCGTGGCGTCGCCGTCGTTGGCGCGTCGCGCGAGAATCGCGGCTCTCGCGGTCCGGGCGGCTGGTTGCAGGCGCTCAAGGACGCGGGCCAACCCAATATCTATCCCGTCAACCCCAGGGCCGATGAGATCGAAGGGCTCAAGGCCTACCCCAGTCTCCAGGACATTCCCGGACCGGTCGATCACGTGATCAGCGCCATTCCCGCCGGGTTGGTGCTCGATCTGCTGGAGGACGCCGCTTCCAAAGGCGCACGATCGATCCACCTCTTCACCGCTGGATTCGCCGAGACCGGCATCGCCGACCGGCTCGAACTCCAACGGCGACTCAAGGCGCGCGCCGCCGAACTCGGCATCAGGCTGATCGGTCCCAATTGCATGGGGCTCTATGTCCCGGCGGGCAAGGTCTCCTTCACCGGAGGTCTGCCGACCGACGCCGGTCCGGTCGCGTTCTTCTCGCAATCCGGGACCAATGCCAGCGACGCCGCTTACAACGGAGCCGTGCGCGGCTTGCGATTCTCCAAGGTCGTCTCGTTCGGCAATGCGATCGATGTCTCGTCCGCCGAGCTGCTCGACTACGCCGCCGCCGATCCCAACACCGAGATCATCGGCGCGTACATCGAGGGAATGGCCGACGCGCGGCCGTTCTTCCGCTCGCTGAGAGCTGCCGCGCGCGAGAAGCCGGTCGCCCTGCTCAAAGGCGGTCTCTTGCCCTCCGGCAGTCGCGCGACGCAGTCGCACACCGCATCGCTGGCCGGCTCCGGCGAGATCTGGGCGACCGCCGCTCGGCAGACCAACGCGATCCTAGTCCACAACATGCACGAGATGGTCGACATCCTCGTTGGCTGGCGGTTCGGGGCCGTGCCCGCCGGACCGCGGCTGGGCCTCGTCGTGGGCGGTGGCGGCATCTCCGTCCAGGGCGCCGACGATGTCGAACGCGAGGGACTTCAGCTACCTCCGTTGAACGAGCGCACGCTGGAGCGCCTGGCCGAGGTCACGCCCGTCGCCGGAACGGGTATCCGCAATCCGGTCGACACGATGTCGCTCTGGGACGGTGAGAAGGTCCGCCCGACGATCGACGCCGTCGCCGAGGACCCGCAGATCGACGCGATCATCGTTCAGGTCGGCATGAACTGGGGCGTAGGATTCTTCGGGAATGAACAGCTTGAGGCTCGGCAACGGATGATCACGGAGATCGCCGAGGCTCGAACGCGACATGGCATCGCTATCGCACTGGTCGTGCCGATCAGCATTGACCACCGCCACGGAGAATCGAACGCGGCCCTCGCCCGGATGATCTCCGCCGCCGGACTCCCGCTCTACTACAACATCCGCGATGCCGCCCGCGCCATGAAGCGGCTTCACACCTGGCAGACTCGCCGAGACGAAAGAGCTTCACCATGAACAACCGTACGACCGACATCTACGAGGTCATGCAGACCCAACGCGCGATCCGTCGCTGGACCGACGAGCCGGTTGACCGCGACGTGATTGAGCGCATCATCCAGGCCGGATGCTGGGCGCCGAGCGGCAGCAACTCTCAGCCCTGGGGATTCCTCGTAATCACCGACGACGGCATCCGCGAACGACTGGCGGCGGCGATCCGCGAATCGTTCGCCTCGCGGTTCGGCGCCGACCGTCCGGATCCCGAGCAGATTGAAGATCCAACCCAGCGGCGGATGCTGCGCGGCGCCTTCAACCTGTTCGACAACTTCGCCGCCGCGCCGGTCTGGATCATCCCCTGCCTCGTGCGTCCCGAGTCGCCTGCTCCCACAGGACTGCTGGCCGGTAGCAGCATCTATCCCAGCATCCAGAACATGATGCTCGCTGCCCGCGCCGAGGGACTCGGCACAGTCCTCACTACCCCGCAGGACGGCATCATCGACGAACTCCGAACCGAACTCAACCTGCCCGACAACGCCACCCCGGTCGCCGTCATCCCCATGGGCCATCCCAACGCCAACTTTGGCCCCGTCACCCGCAAGCCCCTCGCCGACTTCCTCCACTGGAACGGCTGGAACCGCTAGCAGGAATCTGAGCCGCTCCATGCCTGCCGTCCGACGCAGATTCTCGATCCGCCAGGCGACCGCGCACCTGCGCGAGGCCGACCCCGTGTTGGCGCGTCTGATAGACGATCACGGCGCCTATCAGCCGCGACCTTCCAACGATCCCTGGTCGGCGCTGGTCCGAGCGATCCTGTTCCAGCAACTTGCCGGAGCTGCGGCTTCGGCGATCCAGCGCAAGTGGTACGGGTTCTACGGCGACGAAGAGGCGACGCCCACACCCGAGCAGGTGCTGGCCACGTCGGACGAGGACTTTCGCGCCTGCGGTGTCTCGCGCCAGAAGATGTCGTACTTCCGTGACCTCGCGCTGCACACCTCCGACGGGCGGCTCAAGCTCTCGCGACTCAACCGCATGTCCGACGAGGACGTGATTTCCGCGCTGACTGCGGTCAAGGGCATCGGCGAGTGGACCGCTCACATGCACCTGATGTTTCATCTCGGACGGCCCGACATCTTGCCGATTGGCGATCTCGGCGTGCGCAAAGGGATGCAGGTGGCATACGGGCTTTCCGAGACGCCGACGCCCAGGCAGGCGATCGAGATAGGAGCCAAGTGGGCTCCGTTTCGTTCGGTTGGCAGTTGGTACATGTGGCGCGCCGCAGATACGTTCACCCCGGAACAATCAATGTGAAGACAATGTGAGGACTCAGACAATGGCAGACTCTTCCCGCGACCAACTGATCGGTTTCATCGGCGTCGGCAACATCGGCAATCCAATGGCCCGCAACCTAATCGAGGCCGGGCATCAGCTCGTCATCTACGATCTGCGGCCCGAGGTCATGGAGAACCTGCTGGAACTCGGCGCGGAATCCGCCGAGAGCTGCGCCGAGGTCGCCTCCCGCTGCTCAATTGTCTTCAGCTCATTGCCCGGCCCGCCCGAGATTGAAGCCGCGATCACCGGCGCAGACGGCATTCTCGCCGGCGCGGCCCAGGGGGACACCCACGTCGACCTGAGCAGCAATTCAATCACGACCGTCCGCCGCCTGGCCCAACTCGAAGCAGACGCCGGCGTCAGCTACATCGACGCGCCGGTCACCGGAGGTGTGCCCGGCGCGGAAGCGGGCACGCTGACGGTGCTCGGCAGCGGCGATGCCGATGCGTTCGAGCGCGTGCGCCCGCTGCTCGATGTCATCGGCGGGAACATCTTCCACCTCGGCGAGGCCGGAGCCGGCTGCCTGCTCAAGCTGCTCAACAACGTGATTATCCTCTGCGGCAATCAGATCGTGCAGGAGGCGCTCGTCCTGGGGACGAAAGCGGGGCTCGATCCTGAAGACCTGGTCGAAAAGCTGCGCCTGGGTACCGCGCGTCCGTACATGGGACTCGCCCCGTACTTGCTGGGTAAGCGCTTCGACAATCCCTCGTTCACCCTGCGCCTGGCCGAAAAGGATGTCTCGCTCGCGCTCGAGGCGGCCCGTGTCAATCAGGTCCCGATGCCCGTCGCCAACGCGGCCCATCAGACGTATCTGCGGGCGCTCAGCGCCGGACTGGGCGAGCAGTCGTTTCTGGCCACGCTTCAGGCCCTCGAAGCCGCTGCGGGAACAGAAATCCCAACCATTCAACTCGAAGGCGGCCGAGCGTCGCTGTAGGAGACGTGCGCGTAAACCGACCCGGTCCAGTCCCCGACTTGTTCGGGGACCCGTTCCCGTTCGGCACTACCGGGGATCTAGCAGGTACGAGACGGGGAGCCGAGCGGGTCCCCGAACAAGTCGGGGACTGGGAGGAGTGCGCCATCGCATTGAAGCTCGTGTTTACGCACAGGTCTCCAGGGGAGGAGGGGGATACGCTGACGACTTGCGCACCGGTCTTCTCCGAGGATTGCCACTCCCGAGCCTGAGCCAGCCCCGCTCGGCTGTTCAGAAAGCGACGTTTCAATGCCCGATTCATCCAGAGATCAGCGCATCGGATTCATCGGCGCCGGCAACATCGGCAATCCCATGGCGCGACAACTGATTCGCGGCGGGCATCAGCTCGTCGTCTTCGACCTGCGGCCCGAAGCGGTTGAGAACCTGCTCGAACTCGGCGCCGAACCGGCCGACAGCGCCGCAGAGGTCGCCTCGCGCTGCGCCATTGTCTTCACTTCGCTGCCCGGACCGCCGCAGATCGAGGCGGCCACCGCCGGTCCCGACGGCATCCTCGCCGGCTGCTCGCCCGGAGATATCCACGTCGATCTCAGCACCAACTCGCGAGTCGGCGTGCAGCGCATCGTCGAGCTTGAGGCGCAGGCGGGAGTCACGCACATCGACGCGCCGGTCACCGGCGGCGTCGTGCGCGCGGGTGATGGGACACTCACCGTCCTTGGCAGCGGCGATGCGGATGCGTTTGAGCAAGTCCGGCCGCTGCTCGATCACATTGGTGAGCACGTGCTCCATCTTGGCGAGGCCGGCATGGGCTGTCTGTACAAGCTGATCAACAACGTCATCCTGCTCTCCGCGCACCTGATCGTGCAAGAGGCCCTGGTCGTCGGCGCCAAGGCGGGCCTCGACCGTGAAGATTTGGTCGACAAACTGCGCAGCGGAACCGCACGTCCCTTCATGGGACTGGCCGACCTGTTTCTGGCCAAGCAGTGGGAGAATCCGACTTCAACCACCTACATCGCCGAGAAAGACGTGGCGCTGGCGCTCGAGCTCGCACGCGAGTTGCAGGTCCCGATGCCGGTCGCCAATGCGGCGCACCAGACCTTGCTGGCCACCCTCGCGGCCGGCTTCGGAGAGTTGCATCACCACAGCACGCTCGACATGATGGAGGCGGCCGCAGGCGTTGATGTGCCGCCTACTCCCGCTACTCCCTCTACCAAGCGTCCACCGGATGCTTCTTGACCGGCGACAACGGAGCGCGCGGCGTCATCCGCAGCATCGCAATCAGGCGGTCCCGCGTTTCCTCGGGCGCGATCACGTCGTCGAAGTCGTAGCGGCGTCCCGCGTTGATCGCCGAGTTCCGCTCGCGCATGTCTGCCGCCCATTCGTCGCGCAGACGCTTGGCCTCGGCCGGATCGTCCTGCTCGACCTCGCGGATGCGGTCGCGGTTGACGAGCAACGACGCGCCTTCCAGTCCCATCCCGCCCGACTCAGCGGTCGGCCAGGCCAGCTTGAGGTCGCGATTCGCGTACGAGTTGCCCATCGCAGCCGGACCGAGTCCGTAGGCCTTGCGCAACTGGATCGTGTAGAGCGGCACGGTGCGGTTCTGATGCGCGATGATCGGCCGCGCGTGATGCCGCGCAATGCCCGCCTCCTCGGCCGGCCTCCCGACCATGTAGCCGGGATTATCGATCAGCGAGACCATCGCAATCTCGTAGGCGTCGCACAGTTGGATGAATCGCGCGATCTTGTCCGAGGCGTCGGAGTCGATTGCGCCGGCAATCACCGAGAGCGGCTGATTGGCGATGATGCCGACCGAGCGTCCGCCGAGTCGCGCCAGCGCCGTGATCAGTTGCGGCGCCCATTTGGGCCGCAGCTCGAACACCGTGTCGCGATCCATGATCGCGCGGATCACACGACGCATGTCGTATGCGCGTCGCCGATTCGAGGGAACGATTGAGCGGATGCGTTCGAGCCAGTGATCGGGTTCGCCGTCAGGCAGGTCGTAGAGGAAGTAGCGCAGATACTTGCCGGCAGACTCGATTGCCTCGGCTTCGGTCTCGACCATCAGATCGATGCCGCCGACACGTTCGTGCATCTCGGCAGGACCGATCTCGTCCGGGGTCAGCTTGAGCCCCATCGCACCTTCGACCAGCGGCGGTCCGCCCATCCCGATTGCCGAGTCGTGGGTCGCCACGATGAAGTCCGAGAGCCCGGCAATCGACGCATTGCCCGCGAACGAGCGGCCCGACACAACTGACACGGTCGGAACCCAGCCTGAAAGCTGCGCCATCCCATCGAACGTGCCCCAGCGGCCGGTCAGCCCCATTCGCGAGCCGGCGAGGTCGTGCGCTCGCGCGCCGCCGCCGTCGGCGAAGGTGATCATCGGCCAGCGTCGCTCGTGAGCCAGCTCGATCAGCCGATCAAACTTGCCGTGATTAAGCGCCGTCTGGGTTCCGCCTTGCACGGTGTAGTCGTACGAGGCGATCGCCACCGGATGCCCGTCGACCGTGCCGAAGCCTTGCACCAGCCCATCGGCCGGGCCGGTCATCGACTTGTTCGCCGGTATCGCCAGCACCCCGTACTCAACGAAACTGCCTGCATCCAGCATCATCGCGATGCGCTCGCGAGCCGTGAACTTGTCCCTGGCGTGAACCCTGGCGACCGCCTCGGGCCGCGCCTCGTCCATCGCATTGACTCGCGATTCGAGCACCTCGTTGATGACATCTTCATCCATCGCGCGTTGCCTTTGCTGTGACGGTCCGCTGATACCCTCCATACGGTATCCGCACCTGGATTTCTTCCCGTCCGCCGTCAGTTTGGAGTGCTGTCATGTCGTCAACCATTGATCTGGTCGGACCGATCGTTCGTGAGATGCAGCGACGAGCGCTGGACGATTCGGACGCGTTCTGGTCCGAGGCCGCCGCTCGGATCCCCTGGTTTCGCGAGTGGGACGAGGTGTTCGAGTGGACGCCGGAGGAGATTCCCGCCTTCCGCTGGTTCATCGGCGGCGAGACCAATCTCGCCTACGCCTGTCTCGACGCGCAGGTCCAACAAGGCAACGGCGGCCGAGCCGCGTTGATCGCGCTGGACGAGAACGGCGAACAGCGAGTCTTCACCTACGCGCAACTCCTGCGCAACGTCGATCGCATGGCGGCATCGCTGCGCGCCATTGGCATCGAGCGCGGCGACCGCGTCGCGATCTACATGCCGACCAACTACGAGGCGATCGCCTTGATGCTCGCTTGCGCCCGGATTGGCGCAGTGCATCTGGTCATCTTCGCCGGCTTCGGCGCCGGCGCAATCGCCGAGCGAGTCAAGCTGGCTGAGGCCAAAGCGATCTTCTGCACCGACTCGACGTATCGACGCGGGCGCAACGTCCCGCTTGACCACTTCGTGCGCGGAGCGCTGGAGAACGAGGGCGCGGGGGAGATCGTCGAGACCGTGATCGTCGAACGCCGCCTCGAGGACAGCCCAGACATCGGCGGCGACAAGGAAATGAGCTGGCAGGATTTCCTCGCCGCCGGAACGGACGGCGACGGATCTGTCGCCGCCATGGAAGCCAACGATCCGGCCTACATCCTCGCCACTTCCGGCACCACGGCACGCCCCAAGCTGTGCGTTCACACCCACGGCGGCTATCCGGTCTGGGTCGCCAGCCAGGCCGACTGGGTCTTCGATCTACAGCCCGAAGACGTCTGGTGGGCGACCTCCGACATCGGCTGGGTCGTGGGCCACTCCTACATTGTCTACGGACCACTGCTGGCCGGCGCGACCACGATCGCGTTTGAAGGCGCGCTCGACTACCCCGATGTCGGCACGTTCTACAAGATCATCGAAGACCACGGCGTCACCGGCATGTTCACCTCGCCGACCGCGATCCGACTGCTGATGCGGTCCGGCACCGAGCCGGCCGAGGCCGTCGACATGTCGTCGCTGACGCGAGTGTTCTCGGCAGGCGAAGTGCTCAATCCGCCGGCCTGGGAGTGGTTCCAACACGAGATCTTCGGCGATCAGATTCCGGTGCTCGATCACATGTGGCAAACCGAGACGGGCGGGCCGATCATCGGCAATCCCTACGGCGTCCAGATGCTGCCGATCAAGCCCGGCTCGGCCGGCGTGCCACTGCCGGGCATCGAAGGTACCGTGCTCGATACGGACGGCGAGGAGTTGGCAGCGGACGAAAAGGGCATCTTCGCCATCACGCGACCCTTCCCCGGCCTGACCGCGAGACTCTGGGGCGAACCGGAGCGATACCAGACCGACTACTGGGGCAAGGTCCCCGGCCGGCAGGTCTACTTCACCGGCGATGCCACGGCAGTCGATGAGGATGGCTATGTCTGGTTCTCGGGCCGGGCCGACGAGATCATCAAGATCGCCGCGCACCGGATCGGAACGATTGAGGTCGAGTCGGCCATCCTGCGGCATCCCGGCGCAGCCGAAGCGGGCGTCACCGGCCGTCCCGACGAGCTTCGCGGCGAAGTGATCTCGGCGTTCGTCGTGCTCAAGGCCGGATTTGAGCCGGGCGACGAGCTCAAGACCGAGATTCTACAGACGATTCGAGGCGAACTCGGACCAGTCGCCGTGATCGGCGAGTTGAACTTCGTCGACGCCTTGCCCAAGACCCGCTCTGGCAAGATCATGCGCCGCGTGCTCAAAGCGGTCACGCTGGACACCGACCCCGGCGACATCTCAACCATCGAGGACGAGGGTTCGGTCGAAGACGCCCGCTCAGCCTGGGAAGAAATGAAGCCGAGCTTGAGGTAAGCCCGACGTGAGTTCTTCTGCTGACTCTACTGGTGACCTGACCGGCTGGCCGGACGCATGGCGGCGGGGACGCTCGCCTGCCCACCTCGCAAGCTGGGAGCTGCGCACCCGCTGGCTGCTCTTGGCTCTGGCGATCGCCACGATTCCGCTGCTGGTGCTCGAGAACGTGATCGACCGGGCGACCTCGCCTACGGCGCACTCGGCAGTCTTCTGGATTGATGTCGCAATCTGGGCGACGTTCGCGGTCGATCTGGTCGTACGGGTCTGGTTGGCCGAACGTCGATTTCAGTTCTTACGAGAGAACTGGTTCGACGTCGTCATCGTGCTGGTGCCCTACCTGCGCGCGCTGCGTTTGGTGATGTTCGCGTTACGTGCGCGCAAGATGTTCCTGCAACGGGGCGCGTCAAGCTCGGTGCTCCTGGTGCTGACGATTCTATTCGGCGGAACTGAGGCGATCATGCGCGTTCAGCAATCGGACGAGGGCGCAGGCGGCATCGGCGAGTTCGACACCTGGTTCGACGGATTCTGGTGGACGCTCAACACCATGGTGACGGGCGACGGAGTGCAGGACGAACATTCTGCCCTGGTCAACATCGTGGGCGCGATTGTCACGCTGCTGGGTCTCGCGTTGCTCGGAATGGTCACGGCGACCATCGCCGCATGGTTCGTCGAGCAGGGGCAGGACAAGGAACAGGAACAGATTCTGGAGGAGCTGAAGACCCTACAAGAGGAGGTCAGGGCGCTCCAAACAGAGCTCCGGGAGTCTCGAGCGCGAGAAGATTGATAACATGAGGCTCGGAGGCAGTCATGGCGAAGACACCTGATAAAGCATCGACTTCAAAGCCGGAAGCGCCGACGGAGGGCAGGCGGCTGCCCAATCCCGGGCGAGTCAATGTCATCAGTTACTCGGGCTTCGGTCGCCGCGGCACGTTTGAGCGGCCGCAGAAGGACCAACCTGATCAGGGCGGGGACCCCGACGCTCCGTAATCGGCTACGACCACATAGTGTAGGCCCCAACGCCGAGAAGCAGCATCACAGTGAGAATCGTTGAGACCATTGCCGCCGTTGTCCGGCGAGCAAGTCGCCCAAGCAGTTCTTCGTTGTCCTTGATCACTGAAACCACTTCCTCCGCAACCCATAGCTCAACAACTGTTGCGCTGTGGTTCCTGCTGACTTCCCTGAGGTCATCCAGGTCAGGCGCCAGATTCCAACTTCCCGGGAGGTAGGCGATGCCCGTAAGCGTGAGGTTGATGCAGAACAGAACCCCAATCGCGTAAGAGAGGTACAGAGTCGCAACCGGAATGCCCTCGCCAGAATCTCCCAATCTGATCGCGGCACTGAGGATCGCGACCAATGCAAGGTTTAGCGTGAACGTTGTTACGAGCTTTCTGTATATCTCTTGAAGCCGGCGGTCCTGTTCCTCTCGACGCCACACTACCTCGTTGAGGAAGGTGGAAATCGCAGGAGGGTCGACCGGGGTTTCGCTGGCCATTAGAAGGGGCGGCCGATTTCCTCACCGATCTTGCGCAGGCGCTCGACTCGCTGCTCGGTTGGCGGGTGGGTCGAGAAGAATCGGCCCGCGCCGCCGGCCAGCGGGTTGACGATGAACATGTGGTTGGCCGCCTCGGCCGTCTTCATCTCTTCGGCTGCGTAGCGCGACTGCGGAGTGCGCACGCCCTGCTCCAGCTTCATCAGCGCGACAGCCAGCGCCTCGGGATCGCCGCTGCGACGCGCGCCCGTGTCGTCGGCCTTCAGTTCCCGTTGGCGACTGACGGCTGTCTGGATCAGCATCGCAATGAACGGCGCGATGATCGCCACAATGAGGGCTCCAGCCAGGTGGCCAGCGCCGCCGCCGCCGTCATCGTCGCTCGACCCGCCCATGCCGCCGAACAGGAACATCATGAACAGCGACCACTGGGCGAGCATCCCCAGGAACGAAATCACCATCGCCATTGAAGCCACAATCGTCGACCAGAGCGTGTCCCTGTTCGTCACATGCGCCAACTCGTGGGCCATCACCCCGGCCAGTTCTCGTTGGGTCAGTAGTCCCATGATGCCCGTGGTCGCCGCGACCGCCGAGTGCTTCGGATGACGTCCGGTTGCGAACGCGTTTGGAATCGGCGTGTCGATCACATAGACCGAGGGAATGTGCCTGGGACAGTCGCCGGCTCGGCAATGTCCGCTGCAACGGGCCTCGAGATGCTCGAGGGTGAACTGCGTGAGCAGCTCCGGCCTGAACGGCATCTTCGCCTGGCAAGCGGCCCGCTCGACGATGCGGTACAGCTCGGGCGCCTCCTGGGCCGTGACGAGTTGCCCGCCCATCAGCTTGGGGACCATCGAATGCGAGTTGTAGTAGCTGTAGAGATTGATGCCCAGGGCGATCACGGCCATGATGATCAACCCAATCTGGCCAGCCACAGCGAGTCCGACGACCATCATCAGACCGGCCATCAAGACGACGAGGAACATAGTGCGCAAGCCGTACACGAATCGCCTCCATTGTCGCCCGCTCACGTGCGGTAGCTACGTCAAGATCGTACCATCGGAGCAGGGCGATCGAATCGTCAGCCCTGTTGCCTGGAGTCTCTGATGCCGATCTACGAATACGCTTGCCGAACCTGCGGTCACGAATGGGAGCACTTCACGCGTAAGATGGACGCGCCCGCGCCCGACTGCGACGCTTGCGACTCGGGTGGGCCGGTCGAACGCCTGATCGCGCGCCCCGCCTTCATCAAGGATGAGAACACGAAGATGCGCGAGATGCATCCCAAGTACGCCAAGATGGTCGACGCGGCCTGGGACAAAGCCTCGCGTAACGACCCGTTGAGCAAGACCCGCTTCGCGCCTCTGGTCGACTCTGGCAAACGAGTCCAGGACATGACCTGAGGCCGCCGACCCTCACCCCGGCCCCCCTGCCTTCGCGAGGGCAGGCTTCTCCCAGAGGAGACTTGCGGGTAAACCGACCCGGTCCAGTCCCCGACTTGTTCGGGGACCCGCTCTTGGTCGCACTGCTGAGTTCGACCAGATAAGAGACGGGGCACCGAGCGGGTCCCCGCATGAAGCGGGGACTGGGAAATGTGTGCCCAAGCAATGAAGATCGGGTTTACGCGCAAGTCTCCAGGGGGTTTGGGGACTGGAAGGGGACCTACTCCGTCGGCGCAGGCGCGAATACTGCGCCGGATTCGACTCCGTTGGCCGATGCCCAGTTCTGGGCCGGTTGGCGATCTCGGCCGACAGCGAGCGTGCTCACCCGGATTGACTCGCCGTCGCCGCAGACGATGGTCATGCCCTCGGCGTCGACGGCCGCGACCTCGCCGGCGGCGCCGCCGGAGTGCTCGGAGCGCGTCGAACCGAGCAGCGTGACCCGCTCGCCGCCGATCTCGCTCCAGGCGCCCGGCGCTCGGTCGGATCCGCGGATGAAGTTATGTACACTCTGCGCGTCCTGGGACCAGTCAATCCGCGCGATGTCGCCTTCCCACGGTCCTTCGTAGGTCATGTCCTCCTCGTTCTGGACGTGTCGCGGGGCCTGTCCGGCTTCGACAAGCTGGACCGCCTCGGACATCGCTTCGACGCCGAGCGGGAACAGGTACTCGCGATAGACCTCGTTCAGCGTCGAGTCGGGACCGATCGGGCACGAGCGCTGGAGCAGGATTGGCCCCGTGTCGATGCCCTCGTCGACCCAGAAGATCGTCACGCCGGTCATCGTGTCGCCTTGCAGGATCGAGTGATTGATCGCCGATCGGCCGCGATGCTTGGGCAGGATCGAGGGATGGTACTGAATCGTCTTGTGCGCCGGGAACTCCAGCACGCGGGTTGGGATGATCTGCGTGACGAACGCCATCACATTAAGGTCCGGTTTGGTCGCCTCGTACTGAGCAACCACCTCTTCGTCGACAACGCCGCGGCGTTGCCAGCGCCGGGGCTGGATCAGCGTGATGCCGCCGTCTCGCGCGGCCTGCGCGAGCGGGTCGGGGCGACCGCCCTCGCGCTCGGGCGGCGTGAACACGCCGACGATCTCGTGGCCGTCCTCAACCAGCCGCGCGAAGACTGCGGAGCCAAAGGGCGCTTGCCCAATCAGTGCAATACGCATCGTGCATTCCTTTCTTCAACATGAACAGCCGAGCCGGCTCGCATCAGTCGGATGCGCGCCAGACTCGCGGCTGCTTGTTCGCGATGATGTCGTTGAACGTCGTGATCGATACTTGATCGAGCCTGATCTTGAGCAGCGCCGGCGCGCGCAGATCGGGTCCGAAGAAGTCATCGACGGTGTAGGGGAAATGGGGCGCGACGCTGGCAATCAGCTCGGGGTCGTCGATGACCTCGCCGTCGCCGGAGAGATTGAGGTGGCGGAAATCCTGGGTCCAGTGCAACAACTCGACGCGCGGGTTGTCTAAGATCTGCCGGGTCTTCGGCGTTCCGGTTGTGGTGAGCACATACGCGACCAGGTCGACGTAGGCGGGCACGACCGGCCGCACATGCGGCTGTCGACCCTCGGCGGTCGCGAGCAATGCGATTGGCGCGCTGCGAAGGACCTCCAGCGCTTCCGGCCAGAATTCCGGTCCGCCTGCCGGCGATTCAGTGTGCTGAGGTGCGTCAGAACCCACGGAGATTCCAGTCCAATCCAGCTTGTCTATCGCAGGTTAAGGCTAATCGAGAGCCTGGGGATCGGCGGGATCGACCTCGCGCATGTTGCCGTCTCGCATCAGGAAGAGCCGTCCGGCCCTGCGGGCAATCTCGAGATTGTGGGTCACCATCACGATCGTCTGCCCGGCTCGATTCAAATCCTCCAACAGGCGGACGATCTCGAAACCGGTTTGCGAGTCGAGGTTGCCGGTCGGTTCATCGGCCAGGATCACATCGGGATCGTTGGCGAGAGCGCGCGCGATTGCGACTCGCTGGCGTTCCCCGCCGGAGAGTTGCAGCGGTCGGTGTTCCAGTCGTTGCGCCAGTCCAACCGAAGCCAGCAGCGCTTCGGCGCGTTTACGGCGCTGGCGACGCGGGCAGCCGGCCAGAGCGAGCGCGATCTCGACGTTCTGCCGGGCGGTCAGCATCTGCAGCAGATTGAACGCCTGGAAGACGAACCCCAGCGTCCGCAACCGGAGCGCGGCGCGTTGCTCGTTGCCCAGATCATGCGCGGCGCGATCCTTGATCCGCACCTCTCCGGTGGTCGGCGAGTCGACCAGGCCCAGCAATTGCAGCAACGTGGATTTGCCTGAGCCGGAGGGTCCGGCGATGGCGATGAAGTCGCCCTTGTGGATGTCGAGATCGAGCGGTTCGAGCGCGTGAATCGTCTGCTCGCCCAAACGGTAGATGCGCTCGAGGTTGCGCACCGACAACAAGGGGGCAGGCTGGTCCGCAGCTTGGTCTGAGGCGGTCGGCGGTTCGGTATCCATACGTCGCGCCCTACTCATATCGCAGCGCGATCACTGGATCGACCTGCACCGCGCGCCAGGCGGGCATCAGCGCAGCGAGCATTGAACAGACGCTCAGCACACCGGCAGCGCCCAACTCGATCTCGCGCGAGCGTAAGCCCGCTGCGTCGGGACCAAGCGCCTGGCGGATCACCACGCGAGACATCGGCACGCCGACCGCCGATCCCGCCATCGCGAAGCCCGCCGACTCGGACAGGATGAGCGAGAGCAGTGATCCGCGAGGAGCGCCAATCGCCCGGAGCGTGCCTAGTTCCCGAGTCCGTTCCAACACGGAAACGAACATCACGATCGCGATCAGCAGCGCCGCCACCGACACCGAGGTCCAGCGCACGACGTTGAAAAGCTGGTTGACGCGATCCAGCAGCTTGCGGGCGTTTTCGGCGAGCTGCTTGTCGGAGATGACCATGAGTTCCTCGTGGTCGGACTCGATTTCGGTTTGCAGCGGCTCGATATCGGAGGCTCGCCTGGGCGAGATCAGCATGGCCGATACGGAGTTCTGGGATTGCAGCACCGCCTGCGCGTCACCAAGAGGCACGAGGACGGCGGAACGCAAAAGCTGATTGGTCTCCGGCTCGATCACACCCTGTACCTCAAACTCCCTGCCGCGGACCGAGATCGTGCTGCCAATCGCAGCTAGCGCAATTGGTCCGACCGGCGACGGCACTTCGGTCGTCGCGGACGCGGCTGAGGCGAAATGACGTGCCGCCAGCACGCCGAGTATGGCCGGCGGCAGTGGCGACTCCGCATCGGGATCAGACTCACGGCGATTGGGAAAGTCGGCTCGGCCCGCTGCAGCGTCGGCGCCGCCAAGGAAGATATCTTCTTTGCCCGGTTCGATACCGACCAACAGCGCTTCCGGTGGCGCAGTTGGATAGGGCGGCGGCGCCAGCGCAGCGAATGCCACCTTCGTGGAGCGCTCCGGGTCCACGGCCGACAGCGACAGCACGGCCGACGCTTCGGCGTTGGAAATCGTCGAGGAAATCGGCGGCCACTCGATGCCCGACATGCCGGCGAGTCCGCGCGACTGGACGAACAGGACGCCGGTGAATCGCTGGACCTGGAGGTCGAGGTCGTCGGTGATGAACCTCATGACGGTGGTGACCACGATGTATAGATTGACGCAGACGCCAAAGCCGAGCACGGTCAGCGCCGATCGGAGTTTCTTCGTCATCAACTGCTGGATCGCCAGGGTCAGCACCGAATCAGCGTATCGCGACCTTTGCAAGACGGCCCGTGCTATAAGCCGATAAGCTCTCTATAATCCAATCAACCACCAATAATCACCTCAAACCGATAGAAGACCGCCATGGACCCGATTCGCAATCCGTTCGCCCCTGGCGCGGGGTCCCCGCCACCTGAGCTTGCCGGACGCGATGAGGTGCGGGAAACGGCGAGGATCGCCTTGGCGCGCCTACAGATCGGGCGTCACAGCAAGAGCATGGTACTCGTGGGACTTCGAGGCGTCGGCAAGACCGTCCTTCTTGACAGGATCCGGCTCGATGCTGAAGGCGAAGGAATCACCGCAGTGTCCGTTGAAGCACCAGAGGATCGATCGTTGCCCTCGCTACTGGTGCCGGCTCTCCGCACTGCGCTCATCTCGCTGTCTCGCATCGAATCAGCGAAACATCTCGCCTCCGTGGCGCTAGGAGCGCTCACCAACTTTGCAGAAGTTTGGAAAGTCTCGATCGGTGGTGCGGCCACGTTCAAGCTGGACTTCGCTACCGAACCCGGAGTCGCCGACAATGGTGATCTTGAGCTTGACCTTCAGCAGCTCTTGGAGTCGGCGGGACAGGCGGCGCAAGCTGGCAACACTTGTATCGCGCTGTTCGTCGACGAACTGCAGTACGTACAGGAAGCAGAACTTGCTGCCTTAATCACCGCGCTGCACCGGTCGGCGCAACTCAGACTGCCCGTCACGCTGGTTGGCGCCGGTCTGCCTCAGATTCGAGGCCGATTGGGAACTGCCAAATCCTACGCAGAACGACTCTTCGATTTCGTCGAAATCGGCTCTCTGACTTCCACAGATGCCGGCCGAGCGATTGCCAAGCCCGTACAGGATGAAGGACTTGACATCGAGCAGGAGGCCTTGAACCAGATTGTTGAGCAAACTCAGGGCTATCCTTACTTCCTTCAAGAATGGGGTAAACACATTTGGAACGTCGCAACAGGATCGCCAATATCCATCTCTGACGTCGTTAGTGGCGGAGCCAATGCCCAGATTGACTTGGACAGGAGCTTCTTTCATGTTCGCTTCGACCGGCTCACTCCTTCAGAGCTTCGCTACGCGCGTGGAATGGCAGAACTCGGCGCTGGACCATACCGAACCAGCAGTGTTGCAGCGGTTCTAGGCCGAGAGATTACGTCACTTTCTCCCGTCCGGAAGAGCCTGATCGACAAGGGGATGATCTGGAGCCCGGGTCACGGAGAGATTGCATTCACCGTGCCGATGTTCGACGAGTTCATGGTCCGGACGATGCCGAACCTGGATGACTAGCTGCCGACGAAGACTCCGCCGTCGGGGTGGAGGATCTGGCCGGTGATGTAACTGGACTGATCGCTGAGCAGGAAGAGGGCGGCTTCGGCGATGTCGGCCGGCTCCCCCAGGCGATTCAACGGAATGCTCTCGATTCTGCGCTGCCGGCGCTCCTCGTCGGTGGTGACCGCGAGCGTCATCGGCGTATCGATCAGGCCGGGAGCGACCGTGTTGACGCGGATGTCGTTGGGCGCGAGCTCCAGCGCCAGCACGCGGGTCATCATCCAGACGCCCGCCTTGGAGACGCAGTAGTCGGCCATGCCGCGGATCGGCGCCTTCGCCGCGCCGGAGGAGATGTTCACGATCGATCCCCCCTCGCCCTGCGCGATCATGCGTCTGGCGACGGCGCGGTTGGTCAGCATCACGCCGGTCAGATTGACGGCCAGGACCTTCTCCCAGTACTCGACCGGCTTGTGAATCACGTGTCGGTGCGATCCGCCCAACAGCGGTTCGCCTTCGGTCACCTCGCCCGAGACGTAGCCGGCGTGCGAAATCCCCGCTGCGGCAATGCAGAGGTCGAGCCGGCCAAAGTGCTCCAGGGCCGCCTCGGCCATCGCGTCGCAGTCGGCTTCTCGCGTGACATCAACGCCGATGTAGACGGCCTGTCCGCCGGCGTCTTCGACCAGGGCGACCGTCTCTGCGCCGCGTTCATCGTCCGGCAATCCTGCGACGACCACCGATGCACCCTCGCGGGCCAGCCGAATCGACGATTCGCGGCCCATGCCGCTGGCGCCGCCGGTGACGACGGCGACCTTGCCCTGGAAGCGGTTCAGCGAATCGTCGGGTGGTAACGGCATGGTTCAACTCCTCGACTGGGTGTCGTGCGCCGACCGGTTGGGTCGGGGACAAGATACCGGTTCGGGTTACTCGTTCCGCCTACTCGTTTCGAAGGGCGGCGATGGGGTCGACGACGGTTGCTCGCCAGGCTGGGTAGATGCCGCTGAGGAAGCCGATGCCGGCGGCGACGCCGAATGCGGCGAAGATGCTCCATGCCTGAATGACCGTGGTGAGCTGCTCCTCGCCGAAGGACTGGCCATCGACCAACAGTGAGATTCCGACGCCGATGGCGATGCCGGCGACTCCTCCGATGACGCTGAGAGCCAGGGCCTCGGTGACGAACTGGAGGATGATGTCTCGCGCGGTCGCGCCGACGGCGCGGCGGATGCCGATCTCGCGGGTGCGCTCGGTGACCGAGACCAGCATGATGTTCATGACCCCGATGCCGCCGACGAGCAGGGAGATGCCGGCGACGCTGCCGAGCAAGATAGAGAGGGTGCGGGCGACGTCGCCGGCGGCTTCGAGTAGTTCGTCCTGCGATTCGACGTTGAAGCGCGGTTCCGCGTCCCCGTGGCGGAGGAGGAGGAGCTCCTCGACCTGAGTCTTAATCCGCTCGGTGTCGGCATTGTCGACGGTCTGGATGGCGATGCCGGTGACGCGGATATCGCCTTCGGGTGTGTAGAAGAACTGGCGGAAGCGGTTGGCGAGACCGGCGGCGCCGACAAAGATCTGGCGATTGACGACGTTCGCACCGTCCTGACCGACGCGCTGCATGACACCGATCACGGTAAAGGGGATCGTGACCTGTCCGCCGAAGAAGGAGATGCGCATTTCCTGGCCGATGGGATCGGCCTGGTCGAAGAGCGCCTCGGCCATGTCTGCGCCGAGGACGGCGACGAGTTGCGACTGGTCGTCGTGGGCAGGCGCGATGAAGACGCCATTGGCGACCTCGACATCGACCACGCCGGCGTAGTTCGACCAGGTGAAGACGACATCAGCGGGCACGTTGTTGGCGCCGGCGATGGCCTGACCGTTGCTCTGCAGGTGGGCAGCGACATCGGCGATTTCGGGATCGTTGTTGGCGAGGATGGCCTGAGAGTCGCCGTAGGTGAGGATGTTGAGGGCTCCGCCGCCGCCGGCGTCGGCGCCAAGGCTGGGCGCGACGAAGATGAGGTTGAGTCCGAGGCCTTGAATCTGCTCGGTGATGCCCTTTTGGGTTCCCTGTCCGACGGCAATGAGGGCGATGACGGAGCTGACGCCGATGATCAGGCCGAGCAAGGTGAGGGCGCTGCGCAGGCGGTTGCTGATGATCGCGCGAATGGCGATGCGGAGCGCATCGAGGATGCTCATGCCGTGGTCTGTTCCATGCCCTCGATCGGCGTCGTGGCGCTGTCTTCGGTGATACGTCCGTCGCGCATGCGGATCGTGCGATGGGCGTAGTCGGCGATCTCCTGTTCGTGGGTGACCAAGATGATGGTGAGTCCCTGATGTTCGACGAGGTCGCTGAGCAGTTCCATGACGTCCTCGCCGGTGGCGGTATCGAGCGCGCCGGTCGGCTCATCGGCGAGCAGGACGAGCGGGTTGACGACCAGCGAGCGCGCGATGGCGACGCGCTGTTGCTCTCCGCCCGAGAGTTGGGTTGGGCTATGGGAGAAGCGTTGAGCGAGGCCGACCCGGGCGAGCGCCTCAGCGGCCCGGCGGCGCCGGTCGCGTCCGCGCTGGTAGATCAGCGGCAGTTCGACCTGTTCCAGCGCGCTGAGGCGCGGGAGCAGGCTGTAGGACTGGAAGACGAAGCCGAAGGTGCTGCCGCGCAGACGCGCGCGGGTGTGGTCGTCGAGCTGGGAGACATCCTGGTCCGAGAGCAGATAGCTTCCGCTGGTGGGACGGTCGAGCATGCCGATGATGTTCATCATGGTGCTTTTGCCGGATCCGGATTGGCCCATGATGGCGAGGAACTCGCCAGGTTCGACGCTCAGGCTGACATCGTCGAGGGCGCGCAACTCGGTATCGCCGGTGGCGTAAATCCTGGTGAGGTGTTCGAGCCGGATCACGATTGGGCGCTTTCTCAGCCGGCGCCGAGCAGCACGGCGGCGTAGGCGATACCTTCCGTGTCGACCCCGAGGACCAGCGTTTGGCCTGCTTCGAGGCCTTCGAGGATCTCGACTCGCTCGCCGTCGGACTCGCCGACCTGGACGGCGACGCGTTCCCAGCCCTGGAGATTGTCACTGGGGACTGCGACGAAGAACTCGCCGTCGATCTGGCGCACCGCGGAGACGAGGACCTGGACGGTTTGCTCTCGGATCTCGGTGAGGAAGGTCACGGTCGAGGTCATTCCGGGCGCGGGCAGAGGCACCTCGATCGATCCGGTTTCCTCTAACTCGGCGAGGCGTCGCTCGTAGGTGAGGAAGGTGTTGCGAATCTGCGCCTTGAATCGCTCCGGGATATCGAATCCATCGGGCAAGACCACGTCGTCGGGGATGGGCTCTTCGAAGACCACGAGGCGGACGAGTTCGATGATGGTCAGGTCGGGCGGCAGCGTGACCCGGGCTTCGAAGGCCTCGATCAGCGCTTTCGCCTGGGGCGCCTCGAAGGGGTTGGGGACGCCGCCGCTGGGGCCGTCTCCACCAACGGTGACCGCGCCATGCCCGCCGATGGCGGCGAGATCCTCTTCGACATCGGAGAGTTCGTCGGGCGTGAGCATGCGGGCCTCGACCGAGTAGGTGACCACGCCGGATTCGATGGTCGGTACGCGGCTGTGGGTGTCGAGCATGACGGCGTAGCGGGTCTCCTCGATGGCGTCGAACGTCGCGACCCCGGCCTGGCCTTCGAGCAGTTCGAACCACTCCGCTTCGGTGACGGAGAGCTCGATCACGATGCGGTCGCGGGTGTTAAGAACGAAGGCGACCTCGCTGGCCCCGACCAGGTCGCCGGGCTCGATGTTGACTTCTTCGATCACGCCATCAAACGGCGCCTCGATGAGCAGATCCTGCTGCGTCGAGAGCGCCTGCTCGAGCGAAATCTCGGCCAGCCGGACGTTGTGTTGCTGCTGGGCGATCGTGGTCGCGGTGGGGCCGGCCATGAGCTCGTCGTGATCCGCCTGCGCTTCCTTGAGCACGGACTCGGCGCTCGCCAGGGCCAGCTGCGCTTCGAGGATCTCATCATCGGTCGGCGGCGCGAGCAACTCTTCGAGGCGCGCCTCGGCGGCGGCGTGGTTGGCGTTGGCGGCGGCCACGGTCTGCTGGGCCTGGTAGAGGTCGCTCGGGTCGATGTCGCGGAGCAGGTCATCCAGCGCCGCCTGGGCGGCGACCAATCCTGCGCTGGCGGCGGCGACGGCCTGCTCGGCCTGGAAGACGTCGTTGTCGTCGGGCGGCTGATCCAGGTCCTCGCGTTGTGATTCGGCGGCGACCAATCCTGCGCTGGCGGCGGCGACGGCCTGCTCGGCCTGGAAGATGTCGTCTTCGGTTGGCGGGTTCAACAGCTCATCAAGCCTGGCTTGGGCGGCGTCGTGCGCGGCCTTCGCCGCGGCCACTGCTTCGCTGGCTTGCTCGACGGCCTGCGCATCCGGTCCGTCGGTTAGGTCGGCCAGACGAAGCTCTGCCGCGATCAGGTTGGACGAGGCGCTCTCCAATGAGTTGACCGCCGTCTCCCATGCCCGATGCGCATTGATCAGGGAGCGGGAGCGCCGTTCGAGGGTCGTGCCGCTGTTGTCAGTCTTGGTTTCGAGCAGAGTGATCTGCGACTCCGGGAGCGGCGGATCGCCGTCGCAGATCTCGGGCAGGACGACGATGTCGTCGCAGAAGCGCTCGTGCGCGTCCTGCAACGCGTCTTCGGCGTTGTCGACGGCCTGTTCGGCCTCGGAGACAGGATTTCGCGCCTGAGCGGCGGCGGCGCGGGCAGTCTCGATCTCGGCAATGTCGGGGTCGTCGGTCAGGCGTTCGAGTGTCTGCTCGGCGCTGACCAACTGAGAGGCTGCGGAAGCGACGGCCTGTTCCGCCGAGGCGAGATCGGCGGCGGAGGGTTCGCTGTTGAGCTCGTCCAGTGCCTGCTGGGCGTTGGAGAGCTGCGCGGCGGCGTTTGCGACCGCCTGATCAGCCGAGGCGAGTTCGGTGGCGGTCGGCTGATCGGTGAGATCGGTCAGCGCCTGTTCGGCGGTCGAAAGCTGGGCGGCGGCGTTGGCGACTTGTTGCCGAGCCCGGGCGAGGTCGCCGGGATCGACGGCTGCCGTCAGTTGCTCCAGGTCCTGCGCGGCGCTGGAGAGCTGTGTGGCCGCGTTGGCCACAGCCTGTTGCGCCGCTTCGATCGCGCTGGCGTCGGGCGGGTCGTCGATCTGTTCGAGATCGAGCGTGGCGCTGACGACCTGAGCCTGAGCGGTGGCGAGGGCCCGTTCGGATGCGGCGATCTTCGAGGCTACCGGGCTTTCGAGCAGTTCTTCGAGCCTCAAGCGAGCGAGCTCGAGCTGCACTTCGGCCGTCTCCACCTGGCGTCTGATGTCGCTGTCCTCGAGACGGGCGATGATGTCGCCGCGCGAGACCTCGTCGCCCACCTCGACGTCGACCGACTCCACCTCACCGCTGATGTTGAATCTCAGGGATGAAGTCTGGGCGGCGGCGGCGGAGCCGGAAAGTTCGACGGACGAGGTCAGCCGTCCGAGGAAAGCGCGGGTCGTCTCGGGCTCCGAGAGTTCCACTGCTTCTTCGGATCGGGTGAAGTACCAGGCCAGCACCGCGACGACGGCGATCGCGGCAATCAACAGCAGCAGCAGGGCGATCCGTCGGCGCGGTCGGCGGCTGCCTCGCAGCAGTGCGTCAATGTCGACATCTTGTGTGCTCACGACTGCTCCACAGGTTCAGCAATCCGCAGTTCAGACAATGCAGGAGCACTCATCCGCTGGAGCGAACGTTAGGGTCGGATTGTAAAGGGAGAGACAGGCTAGTGTCATGTTCTGTCAAACTGGTGGAACGTCCGACTAACCGGTGAACAAACCGCCGTCCGGATGCAGAATCTGACCAGTGATGTAGCTCGACTGGTCGCTCATCAAGAAGAGCGATGCTTCGGCAATGTCGTCCGCTTCGCCCAGCCGTCCCAGAGGGACGAATCGCTCAAACGCGGCCCGACGCTCTTCATCCTGCGACAGACCGAGCGCCATCGGAGTATCAATCACCCGGGTGCGACGGTGTTGACGCGAATGCCATGCGGGGCCAGCTCGAGCGCCAACACACGCGTCAGCATCCAGACTCCAGCCTTCGAAACCGAATAGTCGGCTGAACCAACCATCGGAATCTTGGCCGCGCCCGACGAGATGTTGACAATCGCCCCTCCGTCACCCTGTGCGATCATCCGTCGCGCGACGGCACGGTTGGTCAGCATCACGCCGGTCAGATTGACCGAGAGCACTTTCTCCCAGTACTCGATCGGCTTGTTGATGATGTGAGTCTCGCGACTTCTGGGTGATGGATCGTCGTCGGACACCTCGCCCGAGACGTACTGCGCATGCAGAATGCCCGCGGCGGCCAGGCACAGGTCAATGCGCCCGAACGCGTCGACGGTCGCTTGAGCAGCAGCTTCGCAGTCAGCGTCGCGAGACACGTCGGCGCCAACGTAGATGGCCTGACCACCGGCATCCCTGATCTCCCGAACGACTTCGTCGCCGCGCGGATCGTCTGTAAGTCCGACGATGGCAACGGCAGCGCCTTCGCGAGCAAGCCGAATTGAGGACTCGGCGCCCATTCCCGACGCTCCGCCGGTGACCAGTGCGACTTTGCCCTGGAATCGAGAGGGATGAGGTTCATTCATAGCAATGTCCCATGGCAATGTCCTGCCTCAGCCGCTTTGGGCCCTCACCCTAACCCTCTCCCTCGGGGAGAGGGGACAGGTCAGACGCCGTTGACTTCCTGCGGGTAGCGCCAGGGCGTCTCGGGCTGTTCTGCATCTTCGTCGAGCGTCCAGTGAGGCATCGCCAGACCGTCGGCGACATCGGCGAAGACCATCCGCATACGTGAGCCGATGCCGACCTGCTTGACCAGTTCGGGGCCGGCGAAGTTGCCGTCGGCGTCGACCAGGTTGCCGGCGACGCGCAACGCTTCGTGCTCGGTCGGCACGCCGGATTGGGTATCGAGTTCGACCAGCAGGATCATGTACGGCGCGCGCTCGCGGAATGCCGGTTGGATCGCGTGATGGACCTCGCCGTATGAGTGCACTGTCCCGCGAGCGTCAACCGGAACCCAGTTGAACTCGCGACCCGAGCACCACGGGCACGCGGTGCCCGGCGGATAGCGGACCAGCGCGCAGTCAGGGTCGGCGCACTGTTGCAGATGGAAATCGTGGTCGGCGCAGTGTTGGAAGTAGGCCAGGTTTTCCTGGTCGAGATCGAGAACGGTGAGGGTCATTCCCAGGTATTCGCCCTGCGGCATCATCGGCTCCTGTTCGGATTCGTCGTCGTTCGTCTGTTCCGCTCTAGCCCTTGCGCATGATCAGCGAGGAACCGGTGCCGGGCATCGCCCAACCCAGATTCTGCGTGATCTCCAGGTTGGGGACCTGTCGGCAGCCGCCGCCCTCTTCAGGCGGCGCGTAGTTGTAGCTGTGGATGCGCTTCCCGTTGTCGTCCTGCGGGCAGTAGCAGTCGACCTCGCCGCGGAGCTGGCGCACGTTTTCGATGATCATGTTCATCCCGTGCGTGTAGCCTTCGCAGAGGTGTCCGCCCGAGGTGTTGTTGGGGCGCTCGCCTCCGAGCCGCATGATCCCGGAGGAGACGTAGTCGCCGCCCTCGCCCTTCTTGCAAAAGCCGTAGTCCTCAAGCTGCAGCATCGAGGTGAAGGTGAAGGCGTCGTAGGCGCCGGTGCACTGGATGTCCTCGGGGCCGACGCCCGCGTTGCGGTAGATGATGTCCTTGATGTAGTGGCCGGCGACGGTCGAGATGGGGCCGTGCTGGAAGTGCATGTCGATCCGCGGCTTACAGACGCGGCCGGCCACGCCGAGGATGCGCGCCGGCGTGTTCTTGTAGTCGTAGGCCTTGTCGACCGAGGTCACGATCAGCGCCGTCGCGTTGTCCGTCTCGACGCAGCAGTCGAGCAGGTGCAGCGGCTTGCAGATCATCCGCGAGTTGACCACGTCCTCGACCGTCACGCGCTGCTTGTAGTAGGCCTTGGGATTGTTCGAGGCGTGCTCGGAGTGAATCACCTTGACCATCGCCACCTGCTCGGGCGTGGTCCCGTAGTCGTACATGTGCCGCATGAAGGTCGGCGAGAAGTTTTGTCCCGCCGAGAACCAACCGTATGCGGCGCTGTGCAAGGCGTCACCACCGACCGGCACGGAAGCGCGAGCGCCAGTCCCGCCAATCCGCACCTGGGAGTAGCCGTTCATCGAGCGGAAGACCACAACTGTCTCGCACATCCCCGCTTCAATCGCGCCGATCGCGAGTCCGATCAGCGCCTCCGAAGACGAACCTCCTCCCTGGACATCCATGTAAAAGTTGAGCCGGATGCCGAGGTCGCCGGCGAGCATCGGCGATGCCGTCGAGTCGTTGCCTGAGTAGGACATCATCCCGTCGATCTCCGACGCCGGAATCCCCGCGTCGTCCATCGCGTTCTTGATCGCCCACGTGCCGAGGGCTCGCGTGGTCTTGCCCGAGCCTCGGGTGTAGGTCGTCTCACCGACGCCAATGATGGCGTACTTGTCGCGCAGGTACTTGCCTGCCGTCGTGTCAATGTCGGTCGTCACCGTCATGCTCCCTTCAAGGACATCGCTTCATGTCGCGCGGAGTCGTCAACTTCGCACGGGACGTGCGCAGTCTAAGGCAGAACGGAACGAACGGTAGCGGCTAGGACCCCGCAGCGGCGTCGGCGGAGCGCTGAGGTTCGCGAGCGAAGACCTCGGCGTACAAGGTCTCCGCATCGGACCCAACCAATTGCGCCATCTGCCGATATGCCGAGCGCCGGTAGTCCCAGCCGAACTCCGAGCGCTCGACCTGTTCGAGCCAGTCGAACAGGTGCACGGTCGCGAGATCGGTCAGCGTCTGGGTCGATACCGGGATCGGAGGGTTGCCCTCACGATCACAAATGGCCAACTCCGCCGCTCCGCCAAGAGCGATTGAGACGGCGGCATCGAAGGTCGCCCGGTCCATGATGCAGTTCAACCACGCGACTCGTTCCGCACGCTCGCCGATGAGTTCGCGCACCCGATCACGCTGATCGAGCGGCAGACAAAAGTCCTGGAATTTCTCGGTTCCATAGATGGAGTGAAACAGCCCGGCGGCGGCGAGGTCGTCACCGGCATCGTGAGCGGCCAGCAGGTCGTGGACGGCCTTGAGATGGGACAGGAAGTCGTGGCCCGTGTGGTCAATCTCCGCTGTGCCCAGGGAGTAAAGAAAGTCGACCAGCTCGTCAACGGGTCGCGGCGTGTCGTTGGTCATATCGGCAGGGTAACCGGAAACACGGAAGCAGCCGTGCGGCTCTTATCCTGCTGGTACGACTTAGCGAACCGAACAGTCCGATTGGATGCCACGATGCCCGACGCTCTCTCCGATGCCCAGGTCAAGGAAGCTGCCGATTTCCTTGACCACGCGACCGCCAACGGCTTGCCGCTGCCGCCGATTCCCGAGTCGATTCGACCGCAGAGTGCGGCAGACGGCGGTCGCATCTACTGGGAGCGCTGGTCGCGCGATCCCAAGCCCGCCGTCGCCTGGAAGGCGGCCGTGCTGGAGGGCGACATGGTCCTCGCGCCGTTCTTTGAGGGCATGGTGATGGACTCGCCCGCTTCGATTCCGGGCGACAGGTTCGTCAACTGCATCCTCGAAGCGGAAGTGGCCTTCCGACTCGGCGCCGAATTCGCGCCCACGGATGGCGGACATAGCCAGGAGTCGATCCTTGGCGCGGTCTCAAACGCCTACATCGTGATCGAGGCTCCCAACAGCCGCTTCTCGGAGAATCCGGGCATGCCCGGCATGGCCGCCGACGGCGTAGGCAACGAGGCCCTGATCGTCGGACCGGAAATCGCCGACTGGCAACACATGGACCTGGTCAGCCTGCCCTGCTCAATTCAGATCAACGGAGAAGTCGTGGCCGAGGGTCGCGACGGTCGGCCAAACCCGACCGAGATTCTGGTCGCGACAGTGAACGAGATCAACAATCGCGGCATGACCGTCTCGTCCGGCGAGATCATCACCACGGGAGCCGCAGCGATCCACCCCGGCGGCCAGGCCGGGATGGAGGTCGCGATCGTGTTCCCTGGCATCGGCGAGGTGGAGTTGAGCCTGACGTAGGGTCGGTTCGTCGCGTCCGGTCCATCATGCAAGTTGCACATCCACAAGCCTGTAACTGCCGCGCCAGGAGACCAGCGCGTAAACCCGAGCTTCAATGTGAAGGCGCACTCCTCCCAGTCCCCGACTTGTTCGGGGACCCGCTCGGCTGGCCGTCTCGTACCTGGTAGATCCCCAGTAGTGCCGAACGGGAGCGGGTCCCCGAACAAGTCGGGGACTGGACCGGGGCGGTTTACGCGCAGGTCTCCGGAGGGAGAGGGAGTAAAGGCCCCAGCAGATTTCGCGCGGATCCCATTCAGGCACTGACGCTGGCGACGAGGACAACGAGACACCCCGATCAAATTGGGGGTATCCCCCTGATGCTGAGGCGGTTGGCCGCTTTGTGCAGTTGCCCTAGTCGACCCGGCCGATGGCGTCGACCTTCCACAGACCCTCGACCTCGACCCACTGGGTGAAGATCGTGCCGTCGCCGCCTGCGCTCTCTGGGCCTCGGAAGGTGATGTGCAGCAGGTTGTCGCCCTGGTCGTCGATCTCGTAGCTCTCCGATCCCTCGGCCGAGCCGGGCTGGGCTTGCAGGGCCATCGCCTGCCCGATGCCGACCGGTGTGAAGACCGGCATCAGTCCGGCGATGTTGTTCGCGATCAGATCTTTGGCGAACTGGTCGGCGGTCTCCATCAAGCTCGTGGACTCGGTCATCGGTAGCTGCCTTCCTTCGGATTGACGCTCTGCGAGACGATCAGGTAATCGCCTTGTCTGGAGTCGGTATTGATTCCGGTAATCGCCTGGAACTGGGATGGAATTTCATTCCAGTGAACGATCAGCCTACAGGCGCGCGGGATAGGCTGAGTCGGTAGCGCGTTGGCACCTCGCGTGCCAACGCCGTATTGTGCCAGCCGCCGCAGACCGCAGCGGCTGAGTCAGGAGTCACGGATGACCACTCGCTCCCTGGGTATCGATGTCGAGGCCGCGCCGCAAAAGTCGCCAGCCGGTCCAGGATCGCAAGAGCCGATCATCGTCGCACAAGAGATTCACAAGACCTACGCGGGCGCCGGGCAGCCGGTACACGCGCTGCGCGGAGTCTCCTTATCAGTCGAGCGTGGCGAAATGGTCACCATCATGGGACCGTCGGGCTGCGGCAAGACGACGCTGCTCAACTGCCTGTCGGGCCTCGAGACCATCGACCAGGGCGAGATCTTCGTCGAGAACCGCAGCATCCACGACATGCCCGACACCGAACGCACCGACCATCGGGCCCGTCGCATGGGCTTCGTCTTTCAGTTCTACAACCTGCTGCCGGTGCTCTCGGCGGTCGAGAACGTGGAACTGCCGCTCCTGCTGGGCGGCATTGGCCAGCGCGAGGCCCGCGAGCGAGCGATGATCGCGCTGGAGCAAGTCGACTTGCGCGACTGGTCCGGGCATCGGCCGGCGCAACTGTCCGGCGGTCAGCGGCAGCGCGTCACGATTGCCCGCGCGCTGGTCAACGAGCCGGCAATCGTCTGGGGCGACGAGCCGACCGGCGACCTCGACTCGACCAACGCGAACCAGATCATGGACCTGCTTGAGCATCTCAATCGCACCAACCACCAGACCTTCGTGATCGTCACGCACGACGAGAACATCGGCCGCCGCGCCAACCGCACGATTCACATGCGCGACGGCGAGATCGAGGGCGAGACCGTGCATCGCGCACTGGGCAGCTAGCTGCCGGCGCACGGTCAGCGCGGGTTCGCACAGGTTGATTGAAGGACGACATGGAAGAACTCTTCGGCCTGCCGACGATTCAGTTGATGTGGATCGTGGTGGCGATTGCCGGCGTCGCGGCCGCGGTCGTGGCGTTCATCTTTCTGAAGCGACCGATTCTCGTGCGGATGGGCCTACGCAATCTCCCTCGGCGGCGCGCGCAGACCGTGCTCGTCACGATGGGCCTGACCCTGGCGACGATCATCGTCACGATCGCCTTTTCGACCGGCGACTCGCTGGCGGTCAGCATCCGCAACCTGGCGCTCGACAGCCTGGAGCGGATCGACCACTTCATCACGGCGGAGGAGTTCGACTCGGAAGACGGATCGACGACGGGCACGGGCATCCCCAACCAGGTGCTGCTGGACCTGCAGGCGGAGTTCGCCGGCGACGAGCGGGTCGAGGCGATCTTCGGTTCGCGATTCGACCTGGTACCCGCCGAACATCCCGATGCCGGCCAGATCGAGCCGCAGTTCTTTCTCGTCGGCGTCGATCCCGGGCTGGCCGACCAACTCCAGGCGGTGCGCGACGAGGATGGCGATCTGCTGCCGTTGAGATCGCTGGGGACGGACGAGATCGTCATCAACGAACTCGCGGCCCGCGAGCTGGACGCGGAACCCGGAGATCAGGTTCGACTCTACGTGCTCGGCAATCCCCGTCAATACACGGTGGCCGCGATTGGCCGCGACGCGGTGCTGACCGGCAATCTTGAGGCGGGCGGCGCAGGTGGTCTCTTGCCGATGGACGCTTACCAGAGCCTGCTGGGATCGCGACTCTCGCCGCCCGATGAATGGGACAGCATTCTGGTCAGCGCCGCAGGCGGCGTCGTGGAGC
This sequence comes from Dehalococcoidia bacterium, assembly GCA_034421135.1. Taxonomy (GTDB): domain Bacteria; phylum Chloroflexota; class Dehalococcoidia; order Bin125; family Bin125; genus Bin125. Next base: position 8,923 of record DAOUKQ010000101.1, on the reverse strand, counting down.
CGCTGGAGTTCTCGGAGGCGCTCGACGACGACATCAACGCGGCGTTGGCGCAGCTGGAACGATCGAACCCCGGCCTCTACCTGAGCAACGGCCTCCCGCGCTTCTCCTCCGATCCAATCAAGGCGGACAGTCTCGAGGGTGCGGAGCTGATCGCCAGCCTGTTCACCACCCTGTTCCTGTTCATGGGCTCGTTCTCGGTCGCCGCAGGCGTGCTCTTGATCTTCCTGATCTTCGCCATGCTGGCCGAGGAGCGGAAACCGGAGATGGGCATCGCGCGGGCCGTCGGGATGCAGCGCAACGACCTGATCCAGATGTTCATCTCCGAGGGCATGGTCTACAACATGGGCGCGGCGGTGGTCGGCGTCGTGTTGGGACTACTCTTCGCGATCGGCATGATCGCGGCGCTGAACTCGGGCTTCGAGAACTTCGGCTTCCAGTTCACCTGGACGGTGACGATCAAGAGTCTCGTGATCTCGGCCTGTATCGGAATCGTGATCACGTTCGTGACCGTTGTCTTCTCCAGTTTCCGCGCCTCGCGGCTCAACATCGTCGCCGCGATCCGCGACATCCCGGAGTCTCGCTACGAGGAGACGTTCCCGCTCACCCCGTGGCGCGTCCTGCGCAACGTGCTCGGCCTGTTCACGACGGCGATCGGTCTCGTGTTGGTGCTCACGACTCCGGTCACGCTGATCCTGGGAGCGCCGATTGCATTCGTACTGAACATGATGGGTAATCGCCGTGCGCAACGGCTCATTCCCTGGGTGATGCTCTTCGGCTGGCGCGTGCTGCGCTGGAATCCGCAGTGGTGGATGCTCTTCGTCATTGGCGGCCTGTACCTGTTCAACATGGGATTGGGGAGCGAGAGTTTCTTCCTCTACATGACCGGCATCTCGTTGGTTCCGTTGGGCATCGTGATGGGATTGAACAAGCTCCGGTTGGGCGGCCGCCGGATCAACCAGCGATTCCTGTACACCGTCGGGGCCGGATTCGTGCTCTTCCTCTGGTTCATCCCCAACGACTGGCATGAGGGATTCTTCAACAACAACCTCAACGGCGGGCCGGAGCTGTTCGTGCTCGCCGGCACGATGCTCACGGCGGCGGGGACGCTGCTGCTGGTCTTCAATCTCGATCTGATCGTCGGCGGCATTCGCGCGCTGGTTGGCGGGATCGGCCGCATGGCGCCGGTGATCCGCACTGCTGCCGCGTACCCGGCAGCCGCGAAATACCGGACCGGTATGACCATTGCCATGATCGCGCTGATCACCTTCGCGTTGGTCAATTTCAGCACGATCAACGCCTCATTCAGTCAGGCGTTCACGGGCAGCGACACGGCCGGCGGATTCGAGGTGCTCGCCTTCAACACCGAGGTCAACGCCATTGCCGACATCCGCTCGGGACTCGTCGAGGCGGGCGCAGACGATGTGCTCAACGACATTGAGAACGCTGGCAGGATCGAAGCCGGCCCTGAACGCGGGACTCGCGTCGTCACCGTGCTCACCGAGCGCTGGGATCCGGTCACCGAGGAACACATCCTCGACAACGACGGCGATATCCGGCCAATTGAAACCGACCTCTCCCGGGTGCGCCTGGAAGACCGCGATGCAGTCGTCGTCGGCGGCGTCAACAGCGAGTTCATCGACGGTCAGGAAATCAAACTCCAGGCCATCTCCTATCGCTACGAAGATGAGCGCGCCGTCTGGTCGGCGTTGCGCGGCGGCGAGATGGTCGCAGTGGCGACCATCGACGCAATCGACGGCGCGTTCGGATTCGCCGAGTCCGGTCTCGATCCATGGTCGGCTCCAGACTCGGTGACCGACGAGTCCACCCGGTTGCCGCGCATCGTGGTCGAAGTGGGAATCGGCAGCAGCGCGCGGCAGGTGGAAGTAATCGCCATTCTGGAGCGCGTCAGCGGCGCGTTCGTCGATCTCGACGGCGAAGAGGGCGCACTGCCGACGCTGCTGCTGCCGGAGTCGATCGCGACCGATGTCGTTGACCGGTCTGAGACGACTCGTCACTACATCTCGGCCCGCGACGGGGCCGACTCATTGGACGTCGCGCAGGGGATCGAGCGCGAGCTGCGCATCTTCGCGGTCGACATCCAGGGCGAACTCCAGCGTCAGCAGCAGACGCAGTCATCGATCCTGGCGCTGTTCCAGGGGTTCATCGGGATCGGCCTCGTCGCCGGCCTGGCCGCGCTCGGCGTGATCGCGTTGCGCGCCGTGGTCGAACGGCGACAACAGATCGGCGTTCTGCGGGCGATTGGATTCCAGTCGCGTCTGGTCGGATTTGAGTTGCTCCTGGAGATGGGCTTCATCGCGCTGTTGGGCCTCGGTCTCGGCACGGCGCTGGCGCTGGGACTCGCGTGGCGATTGTTCGCCGAAGGCACCTTCGGCGAGATCGACATGTACATCCCGCTGGGCACCGTGCTGCCCATGCTGTTCGGAGCGTTCATCGCCTCGCTCGTGCTGACATACTTCCCGGCAAGACAGGCAGCCCGCACCACGATCGCCGAGGCATTGCGCTATGAGTAAACACACCGACCAGCCCAATCTCCTGCGAGCGTTGGCCTTCGGATACGACCGCGACCTGCCGTTCGACGCGACGACCGCGCAGGCCGGCGAAGGCGGCGGCGTTACCGTCGAGCGGTTCGAGATCACCTCGCGCTACGACGAGCGGGTCAGCGGGTTTCTGATCCAGTCGGTCGAGGCTGAGGGTCCGCGCCCGTTGGTGCTAGTCGGGCATCCCGGCACGCTGGACAAGTCAAGCGACTACGTCCTCTGGCCGGCTGAGCAATGGGTCCAGCGCGGAGCCATCTGCGCGACCATCGACCAGGCGGGTCACGGCGAACGCGCCCGGCGGCAGGTCTCGATGGAGGACTTCCAGCGCTGGCCGATGCGCCGGCTCGATCAGTCGCTGCAAACGGTCGTCGATTGGATGCGGACGCTCGACTACCTGTCCGAACGGTCCGAGGTGGACGAGTCGCGAGTAGGGTTCGTGGGCTTCTCGATGGGCGGGATGCGCGGGGCGCCGTTTGTCGGGGTCGACGACCGGATCAAGGCGGCGTCGTTCTGTATCTCGGGAGCAAGCACGCTCTCGGGACGCGGGGGAACGGCTGGCGAACTCGCCGATCAGCTCACCGATCCCGGCATCTACGCGCCCATGATGGCCGGACGCGCAGTCCAGGTCGTGGCCGGTGAACGCGACGATCTAATCACGCCCGAGGCGACGCAACGCTTCTACGACCTGCTGTCGGAGCCGCGAGAACTGGTCTGGCTGCCCTGCGGTCACTGGGACTTCATGCCTCAGGGCATCAAGCCGGTCGGCCCATTCCTCGAGCGCGAACTCGCCTTCGGCGACAAGTAGACGGCTAACTGAGCACGCCCGACGCAGTCAGTTCCGCCACCTCTTCGTCCGTGTAGCCGAGTACGTCCGTGGCGACCTCGTAGGTGTGTTCGCCGAACAGCGGCGCCGGCGACGCGAGGTAGCCCGGCGTCTCGTGCAGCTTCACGGTTGGACCGTCGTACAACGAGATGCCGGTCTCGGGATGATCGAGGTAGGCGTAGAAGCCGCGCTCGGCGAGGTGATCGTCGTGCTCGCAGATGTCCTCGGCGTCCTGGACCAGCGCCGCCGGGATTCCGACCGACTGCAGGTGGACAGCGAGCGACGCGGCGTCGAAGGACGCCGTCCAGTCCGAGATGGCCTGGTTGAGCTCGGCTTCGTTCCTGCGGCGGCCGAGCAGGGTGGCGAATCGATCGTCAGAGGCGAAGGCCGACCCTTCGGCGACGGCGCAGAGGGATTCCCATTGCGCGTCGTCGGCGACGGCAATGGCAATCCAGCGCTCGCGACCGGAGGGGTCGTCGGCGCAGCGAGAGATGCCGTGCGGACACATCCACGTCGATTGATTGCCCTTGCGGTCCTGGTTGACGCCGTTGACCGTGTAGTCCATCAACGCCGGACCCATGGTCGCGGCGACCGACTCGATCTGCGCCAGCTCAATCTGCTGTCCCTGGCCCGTGCGCCGGCGATGCCTCAGGGCGGCGAGAATGGCGACGATGGTGTGTCCGGGATTGATCGCGTAGTCGGGATAGTTGGTGCCGACGCCGACCGGGCGTCGGTCGGGATCGCCGGACAGGTGCGAGATTCCCGTAGTAGGCGTCAAGACTGCGCCGAAGCCGAGGAAGTCGCGGTGCGGTCCCCAGAGTCCTTGCATCGGCTGATAGGCGGCGATGATGTCGGGCTTGACCTCGCAAAGCTCCTCGTAGGTCAATCCCCAGCGGGAGATGACTCGCGGCGTCAGGTTGGAGAGGAAGATGTCGGAGCGCTCGATGATCCGCAACGCGACATCGCGCGAGCCCTCGGCCGCCATGTTGAGCAGGAAGGAACACTTGTCGGCGTTGAAGTTGTTGAAGTAGGCGCAGACGTTGTAGCCGGACGTGCCGGGCTTCTGCGGCTGTCCCAGGCGTAGGCCGTCGACGCGAGCCTCGGACTCGATCCGGATCACGTCCGCGCCGAAGTCGGCCAGCGTGCGTCCGGCGATCGGTCCGGCGCCGAACCAGGAGAAATCGGCCACGCGGATGCCGTCCAGCGGCCTGGTTCCGTTTGCGCCGCTCATCGATGTCTGCGTGGTCATACCGCGCCCTCTCCGGCAAAAGCGATCAGGTCTTCGGCGGGAATGCCGACCTCGTCGACCCAGACTTCCTGGTTGTGTTCACCGATCTGCGGGGCCGGGCGGCGGATCTCGACCGGCGTCTCGGAAAGACGGTAGGGCGGACCGGGGAAACGGACGCGGGCGTCGTCCGAGCCGAGTTTGGTCGGCTGGTCGATCTCCAGCCACCACTCGCGAGCCTTGAGGTGTTCGTCGTCGCCAATGTCCGCCGGCGACGCGACCATGCCGATCAGCAGCCGCCGCGCCTGTCCCTGCTCGTAGGCTTCCAGCGATGTCTTGCCCGCGTAGAACGCGGTCAGCACTTCCTGCGCCCGGTCCATCACCGGCGCGAGCCGCTTGAGCTCCTCCTCGATGCCCAGCATGCGCAGGTTGAAGCCGGCGAAGGTCTCGGCGTAGACGGGTTCGGTGAGGTCTTCGGCCTGGCCTTCTTCGTCCATCCAGCGAATCAGCTCGCTCCAGGGAGCGCCGAATCCGGGAATCCCGACGGAGGAGTAGATGTACCCGTCAAGCGTCTGATACGTGCCGATACCGGGCATCCGGTGCTGCTCGCCTCTGCGTTCTCGCGACGTTCCCTGGAAGTCCCACTGCAAGTGCGCGGTTTCCTGGCAGATCGAAAGCGCTTCCTGCATCGACGTCTCGACCCGCTGACCCTCGCCCGTTGCCTCCGACTGGAGCAAGGCCAACAACGCTCCCTGGGCGGCCGAGATACCAGCCACGATGTAGGCCTGGTTGCCTGCAACCCGCATCGGCGAGCCGTCCGGATATCCGGCAAGAGTCGCGATGCCCGAGGCTGCCTGGGCAATCAGGTCGGTCACTTCCCAACCCGCCCGCGGACCATCGAGTCCGAATCCGGTGATCGACACCCAGATCAGCGACGGCTTGGATTGCAGAAACGCGTCGGGCGTGAGGCCGTGCTCAGCGAATGCCGAGCGCTCGGCGGCCGTCCAGGATTCGATCACAATGTCGGCGGTCTCGACGAGCTGGCCGAACAGCCAGCGCCCGTCGTACTGGTCCAGGTCAACCGTGACCGAGCGCTTGCCCGCATTGAAGTACCAGAATCGCAGCGACGTCTCTCGCCCCGGCATCCCGTTCCAGAACGGAGCCCGGCCGCGCGAGGGATCGCCGCCGACCGGTTCGACCTTAATCACGTCTGCGCCGAGATCGGACAACAGCTTGCCGGCGTACCATCCCATCTCGGAGGTCAGGTCGAGAATGCGAACGCCATCGAGTGCAGTTGGGGCCATGCGCCACAGGTTATCGTGAGTTCGAGGAGAGCCAACATGGTCAGTGGGGAAGTCGAGCGCGAATCAGAATCGGCGCGAGAAGTGACGCCGATGTCGGAGATTCGTCGCTGGCAAGGGATGCCGTTGGACGAGTACGCCGAGCAGTACCCGCTGTGGGCCGATTGGATGCGCAATAGCAGCGGCCTCATGTACGACGCCAACGGCAACGCCTGGGTCGCCAGATGGGACCCGGAGCACGGCGCGCCCATCGGTTGCGAGGACGAGGACGGCCTGACGCCAGAAAAGCTCGATGCGCTGATAGAGCTTTCACGGAGAGCGGTGGAAGAAGTGAGAGCTGGCGGCGGGGTTGACTTTGCCGAGCTGGACGCCGACGAGTCATTCTGGGTTGATGACTAGCGGTGCGTTTTCGAGTCAGCCTCTCCAGCGCGGCAGAGGATCAGCTTCGAATACTGGCTCCGACGCCCAAACGAGCGGTTCGCAGAGCGCTACGCGAGATGAGGGACGATCCCTATCCGCCGGGCTATCTCCGGCTGGATCGCCCGGAGCTCCTATACCGAATCAGGGTTCGCGATTATCGGATTGTCTATCGTCCCGGGCCGCGTCGGGGGGAGGTCACGGTGACCCGGATCGGGCATCGGGAGTGGGTGTGTGAGGGGTTGGAGCGAGTGTCAGCTGACCAGTGATGTCGCCTAGAACGGTGGTGCGAAGCCGTCCTTTTCCTCGCCGAGGTTGGGCAGCACCTCGTGGAAGATCGCGAGGGCTTCGCGGTAGCGCTTCATGTACTCCCGCTCGATGACCTTGGGGTGCGGATGGCAATCCAGCAACTCGGCCATGAGCTGCAGCGCGCCGTCGCGGGTTTGCGCGACGAACTTGCCGCCCGTGAATTTGAAGGGTTGAATGATGAATCGCTCGATTCCCGTGTCGAGCAAACGGCTCGCGAAGGCGTGGGGATCGTCGGACCAAATCAGCGGGGTCAACGTCACGCAAGCCTGGACACCCGCCTCATGCACTTCCTGGATCGCCTCGATGCGGCGCTGGTTCGCGGGGCAAGACGGTTCGAATCTCTTACGCACGTCTTCGTTGTCGGTCGTGACGGTCATGTTGACCTGGACGCGACCGCCGTTCGACTCGATCCGCTGGAAGAGGTCGATGTCGCGGGTCACATCGGGCGAGCGGGTCTGGACGACGAGTTTCGGTGCGTGCCCGCCGTCGCCGTAAGGCTCAGCCGGAGGCTCGGCAAACATGCTTGCCTGCACATTCACGTCTGACTCGACAGGTGCTCCATAGGCCATGATCTCCAGGAGCTGGCGAGTGAGATTGAGTTGGCGCTCGACGGGTTGATAGGCGTCGGTAACCGAGGACATGTAGATGCGAGCGCCGTCGAGCTTGGCTTGCTGGCGCGGGCGGCTCAGCAGCTCTACTGCATTCTGCTTGACTTTGATCCAGTTACCCCATTCATCGCGTTTCTCGGCGTCGCGGGCGAAGAATGCGGCGTAGCAGTAGGTGCAGCCGAACCCGCAACCTGAGTAGGGGTTGAGGGTGAAGTCGTAGGAACCCATGAAGCCGGTGGCTTTGGTGAGGATCTGACTGGCGTCGACTTTGTCGGCTATGGTGCTGTCATTCATTGCCAGCTCTCCTATCAGCCTTGACAGAGGGTCGATACACAACGGGTTTTGCACTCTCGAACTGCCAAGTGACGTCCTTCTCAAGGAGCCATGCGTTCTTCCAGGCTGGAGGGCACTCCTTCCTGATGTTCTGCCTGAGGTTTGTGATCCGATCAGCGTTCCCCCACTTACTCAACAGTGGCCTTACACCCTCGGATTGTGTCAGAAAGGAGAGCGCGGCGAGTCGTTCAGCCTTTCCGGGAAAGTCTGGCGCGGTGAAAACGCCCCAATCGGGTTGACCCTTCGTCCAAAGCTTCTCTACATCTGGCCTTACGGAATCCCAGTTTTCGCCATAGACCACATGAAGCGCTGCCACGGCCCTTGGCGTTCCTCCATTCATTAGGGAGCGCCATCGATGATGCCGATACAGTGCTTCGGCATTCGGATATGCGTAGCGATGAATGTGGCCCAATAGGGCTGGCGCAATCTTGTTGCACTCCCTCAAGACTTCGTAAACCTCTTTCCAAATGAGTTCTCCAAGCTGCCCCATCACATCAACATCGATCTCATGGACATAGATCGGCTCAGATCTCCCGGAATCGATGAACGCCATCGCGAGTGCTAATGAGACCGTCCCTGGCCCAGCGCCGAAGTCGATGATGTTACCGCCACGATCGAAGTCGAGATTCTCAATCAACAGATGGTGTGCCAAGTTGATTTGGCTGGGCAGATACCAAAGGGCGTAGAACAGCCCCACCGCCGGCTTCCGGTAGTCGGGCATCTGATCGGAGCTGCGGAGTTTATCCAGCTCTACAAGGGCGAAATCAATGAGGCTGGCCTTGTCTTCTGGGCTTAGGCCAGCCGTAAGCTGCTGGAACTTGCTTCGGCAAGCGCGAACTATTGCCTCTTCAACGATGCCTTGCGCGGACATGGACATTGGCTCATCTCCTCAGCCAATGTAGCACATACGCTCTTACAGGATTGGAGCTTTCTTATGTCCCAACGGCCGTACGCACGTTCGCGGGCAACCGCGACGTGAACACCTCGACGGCCTCTCGGACCATCTCCTCCAGGACTTCGGCGGCGGGGCGGAGTTCGTTGAGGAGGCCGCTGATCTGGCCGGCGGCGTTCATGAGGAGGTCTTCTCGTTCTCCCTGCTTGGCGGCTTCGGCGATGTCGGCGATGAGGAGGCCCTGGAGTCCCATAGGGAGGGCCTGGGTACCGGTGTCTTCCCAGGCTTCGATCAACTCGTTGGTGATGTTGCGCATGGTCTTGCCGGAGTAGAGGCGGGTGACTCGGGTGTCCTCGTCGTTGGCGGCGAGGATGCGGCGCTTGCGGAATTCGTCGAGGTTGGCTTCCTGGGTGGGGATGAAGACGGTGCCGCACCAGACGCCGACGCAGCCCATGGC
>DAOUKQ010000100.1:0-14608 GCA_034421135.1 Dehalococcoidia bacterium | reverse complement strand
CCACTTGTGGCAGTCGGTGAAGTCGCTGCTGACGGTCGTGTGGACATCTTCGTTCGACTGCAACGCCATCAGAATGCGCATGCGGGCGTAGTCGATGTCGTGACCGGCGTGCTTACCCGGAGGAAATCCCCCAGCAACGACGTGGACGCGGATCGGTGTGTTCATGGCATGTTCCTCCCTGCTGCGCAGCATGCGGCGATACTAACGCGTGAACCGCATGTTGGACGGAGGCACGAGATGGAACCACTGCAACCCATGGCCGCAGGCATTGCCGAGTTACTGCGCGAGCGGGGCGAGACGGTCGCAATCTGCGAGACCACAGCCGGCGGGATGGTCTCCGCGGCGCTGCTCTCGATTCCCGGCGCATCCCGCTACTACCGAGGCGCGGCGGTCACATACACGCTGGTCGCCCGGACCGAGTTCCTCGGCATCGACCTCGACGACTACCCGGGAGTCCGATCCAGCAGCGAGCCGTACGCGAAGATCATCGCCGAAACGATCCGCGAGCGCCTGGGCGCAACCTGGGGCATCGGAGAGACCGGCGCCGCCGGCCCCGGAGGCAACGTCTACGGCGACGCCTCAGGCCACACCTGTATCGCCATTGCGGGCCCGAGCGAATACGTCGAGACGCTGGAGACGGGCATTGACGACAGGGAAGAGAACATGTGGCTCTTCACCAGGCGCACGCTGGAGGTGTTCGAGTCGGTGCTGCGGTCGGCGGGCTGACGGCGGCGCCTAGGCGAACTGCTCGTAGATCTCCCAGGCGATCATCGCCACGCTCGATCCGAGCCAGAGCAAGACCACGATCCAGTACAGCCATGGGTCCTCGTCGCGGCTGATCGGCTGGACGAGGTAGGTCACGCCGGTGAACAGGCTGGGCACCGACCAGGTGAGGAAGAGCAGAGCCCAGAGCCACTGGAAGTTCAGGACGACGGCGGCGATTACGACAATCAGCGCGGCGATGGTCAGGCCTCGCGATCGTCCCGTAGTCGCGGCGCTCCCGCGGCGGTCGAAGCTCATGCTGATTCCTCCACGTACCTGGCCGGCGGTTGCTCGCCGGTCAAGCGCCAGGCGAGGTAGTTGTGAAAGTCGGCGACGACCCGCTCGAGCGGGACCAGCCGGCCGCCGCGCGAGTGTTCGGAGGCCATGCCGGCCTGGGCGCGTTCGCAGATCCAGCGATCCTCTTCGAGGAAGGCGGACGCGTAGCCCTGCCCGATCTTCTCCGAGACCGAATCGAGCGGCTCCCGAGTCAGGGTGCCTTGCAGGACTCGCGAACTGGTCGGTCCTACGGGATGCACGATGATCCAGTCCCATGAATCGAGGGTCATGACGCCGACGAATGAGGGCGGGATCGAGACCAGGACGTAGTGATCAGCGCTCGGGTTGCCGCCCATCAAGCTGTTGAACAGCTTGCCCACGACTCCGTCCCCGCCGTACTGGACGACCTCGCCGCCGGTCAGCGTCCAGGGGGCCGAGCCTTCGATGTAGTAGGCGCCGCGAGTCGGCGTGACCTTCTCCAGCGTCTGTTCATGCACCTTGAACAAGTGGTAGCTCTCGATGCCATTTTCGAGGATCAGTTTCCAGTTGGCATCCCAGACTTCAGGCGCGGAGATCGATCCCGCGACGGTGAACGACCCTGGGTCGAACTCGTCCAGGTGCGGCGCAATGCCGGCCAGCCGTTCGCCGAGCGGAGGAGCGTCGGGGTCGAGACAGACGAAGACGACGCCCATCCAGGTCTCGATGCGGAAGCCGGGCAGACTGTGCTCTTCGGGATCGATCTTGAGGCCGTGGGTGTAGGGCGCGCCGCGGAACGCGCCTGTATCGGCGTAGCTCCAGGCGTGATAAGGACAGACGATCGTCCCCTTCTCCAGGCAGTCGATCCCGGACTCGAGCATCAGCGTGCCGCGATGCCGGCAGACGTTGGAGAGCGCCCGCAACTCGCCGTCGGCGCCGCGAATCAACGCCAGGGGCTCGCCGCCGATCTCGAGGGCGAAGTAGTCACCAGCGTCGGCCAACGCCGACTCGGCGCAGACCGCGACCCAATCGCCGCGGAAGAGGCGCTCCATCTCGAACGCGAAGAGCGACGCATCGCGGTACGCGGCAAACGGCAGCGCGCTCGCCTCCTCCGGTGCGGCCATCGCCGAGCGAAGCAGGCTCAGACCGGTTGCCGTCGAATCGCTCCGCGCACTCTCACTCGCGGTCGCCACGTCGCGTGCCTCCATATGATTAGGATAACGATTGACGTATCGAAAGTCTACACCGACCCAGGCACGATCCCGCGCACCGTGGTCTCGATGCTGAACAGGCTTGTCCCCGCTGTCATGAACAGCGTCGAGAAGTCGTCTCCGCCGAACGTCAGGTTGGCGGCGTGCTCGTCCATCTCGAAGACGCCGAGGTAAGTCCCATCGGCGGCGTGCGCCGAGACGCCGCCGGCTCCGGTCGTCCAGAGGCGGCCGTCCGTGTCGACCTTCATCCCGTCGGGCGCGCCGAGGCGGTCATCCTTCGACTGGTCGACAAACAGGATGCGGTCTCCGAGCGTGAGGTCGGCATTGACCTCGTAGCGCCAGATCAGACCTTCCTGCGAGTCGCCGATGTAGAGCTGCGATTCGTCGGGATTGAACGCGAGTCCGTTGGGGTTCGAGAAGCCGCTCGGAGCGACCAGGCTAAGCGATCCGTCGGGATCGATCCGATAGACGCCGCGGAAGTCGAGCTCCGCCTGCTGACCTTCCTGACCAAAACGCGGCGTGCGACCGGAATCCATGCCGTAGGCCGGGTCAGTGAAGAAGATCGCGCCGGACGAGTGCACGACGAGGTCGTTGGGGCTGTTGAGCTGTTTGCCGTCCCAAGAATCGGCCAGTGAGGTCTCGCTGCCGGGTGAGCCGTAGGGCGCGCTCGACACGCGCCGTCCGCCATGCTCGCAGGCGAGCAGGTTGCCGTCGGCGTCGAGCGTCAGCCCGTTCGACCAGCCCGATGGCTCGCGGTAGACCGCCGCCTCGGAGTCCCCCGGCCGCCAGATGTGCTGTCGGTTGCCGGGAATGTCGCTGAACACCAGCGCGTTGTCCGCAGCAATCCAGATCGGCCCCTCGATGAAGCCGAATCCGCCGCAGAGCCGCGTCTCCTCGCCGATCAGCAGGCCGGAGATACCGTTGTCGTCTTCGATGCGCATGGTGACTTGGTGTTTCTAGCTCACTCTGAGTCTGTAGCGATGCTAACCGCCTCCGGCCGCTCTGGCAGCCGATCGCTGGCGTTCCAGATCTGATTGAGGATCGGCCGACCGGCGCCGGCGGGATCGACGAATTCGGGTCGGTAACGCCAGGGCAGCTCGGCGCTGTGCGCGCGGATGCTCACCGGCCGGATGCGGTAGCCGAGCAGCCGATCGTTTGTGAAGCCGATCTCCATCATCATCCCCTGTGTGACCTGCACTGACCAGCTCTGGTCGAAGACGAAGTTGCCGAACGAGTACGCGACCAGCCCGTCGTCGAAGTGCTCGACGGCCTGCACCCAGTGCGGATGATTGCCGATCAGCAGGCTCGCTCCGGCGTCCATCGCCACGCCGCCGATGTCGCGCTGAAAGGCGACCGGATTGGCGACGTACTCGACGCCCCAGTTAGCGCCGACGATCACGTGATCGGCGAGCTTGCGCGCAGCGCGCACGTCCCGGCGGACGTACTCGGCCTCGAGCGGGGCGGTGCCGGGCTGATCCTCCTCGGCGTGGTACCAGGGCGCGATGATGTCGTAACCGAGGAAGGCGAAGCTGACCGGCCCGGCCTCGGTATCGACGCTGACCAGCGCAGGCGCTCGAGCGGCTCCCAGGTTCTCGCCTGCACCGGCTGTGACCATGCCGGCGCGGCGCAGGCGCTCCAGCGTCTCGTAGAGCGCCGCGACGCCGTTGCAGCCGCCCCAGCAGTCCATCATGTGATTGCCGATCGTGAACACCACATCGATCCCCGCGTTGGCCATCGCCGGCACGACGCGATGGCTGCCGCTGAAGATCACGGTCTCGACGCACGGCGTCAGATCGTCACTCGCCGTCAACGGATGTTCCAGCGGCGCGACCGTGAGGTCGGCGGCCAGCGTCCGTTCGCGGACGCCGTCGAACATGGCGTCGTAATCGTCGAGATGCGCCAGCAGGTGGTTCGCGCAGCGGACCGGGATCAGTTCGCCCGTGATCGCCATGCCGACCGGATCGAACGTCTTCGGCAGCTCGCGCACCATCGAGATGAAGTCCGAGAGTTCCACGAGATTCCTGGGCGCCGGGATCCAGCGGACCAAGCGCAGCGGCGACTCCGTTCCGGGATCGCGGTACGGGTCGTGACCGTCGACGGTCAGGGCTAGCACGCCCAGGCGCAGCATTTGCGGTGGCGCCAGCGCGAACGCGCCGGGCGTCGCCGCCACCCGGTCGACGACCTCCGCGTCGGGCAGCAGCTCGACCGACAGTTCGCGCAGCGCCAGGCCAAACGACCTCGCGATCATCCGCGCTTGCGAGCTCGGCAGGAACGCGGTGATCGGCTGCGCCGATCCGCCAAGCTCGGACCAGTCGCCGGTGAGCCCGCGCAGAATCCGAACGGCATCACGCCGGCTGATGTCGAGCACATCGCGCCGTTGGTCGGTGATCGCCGCCCAGTGACCGGCAACTACACGCAGCGTCCGGCTCCCGGCCGAGATCTGAGCACCGCCCTCGGGCTCGGCAGGCCGAGCCGACGCTGCGTAGCCCGCAGTCGGCAAGGCGCTCAAAAGGATCACGACCGCGGTGATCGCAAGCGTCGATCGAACCATGCAATCCGCCAGACCCCAACCCGCAACGCGATGGTACCAGCGATATCGCCGGCGTATGAAACGCGTTCCGGTCCTCGCGTGAAGCGGAGGCCCGTCCGGGCTCAGCTACGCTGGGAGGGCGAAACCAACACAAGGAACCATGTCGTGATCATGGCTCCCTTGGTCGCTGAACACACCGACGAGATCGCCGACCTCTGCCGCAAGCACCAGATCCAGCGCCTCGACCTCTTCGGCTCCGCCGCCAGCGGAGACTTCGACCCCGAGTCGAGCGATCTCGATTTCCTCGTCACCTTCCTCCCCGAAGCCAACGCCACCTACATCGGCGTCTACCACCGCCTCGACACCGACCTCTGCGGACTGTTTAGTTGCCCCGTCGACCTGGTCATCGAGACCGACTTTCGCAATCCCTACTTCCGCCAGGCGGTCGAGGAGTCGAGGACGGCAATCTATGTCGCATAGAGCCAGGGGGTACCTCTACAACATTCTCGACACAGCCCAGCTCACTTTGAACAACGACCTTTAGTCGACTACCTCCAACAACCCCGACCCCACGTCCCACAACACCGCCCGACCCTCGATCTTCGACGCTAACTCCCTCGAGCCCTCAACGTTCCTCCCGGCGTTCGAGACCAGCGCCACGAACTCCGCCGACTCCGGCACGTTCTTCCGACCTCCGTCGGGCGACGTCAACACCCTCGCCGCCAACTCCGGTGTGACTTCGTCGCCGATCCCGGCTCCGGCGATCCGGGCCACGCTCTCCGGTCGATGCACGGAGCGTTCGTCCAGGGGACGGCCCAGGACGCCGGCTCCGATCACGGCGGCGACGACATCGACGCCGTCGGGGAGCACGGGTTCATGGACTCCGGGGGCCTTGAAGGGGCGGCCTCGCGAGCCGTCGGCTTCAACGGCGACGAGACTGGCGAGGCCGGCGTTGACGGCGCTGCGCGGCCAGGCGGGGTCGACGCCCAGGACTCGCTCTCGGTCTCCCCGGCCGGAGCCGACGACGGCTGAAGCGCGGCCTCGTAGGCGGATGTCGTCAAGCGCACCGGCGCGGAAGGCGTCGTCGCGGCCGATGGCGAGCGGGAGCCGGTGGCCCTCGGCGGGGATGGTCATCTTGGTCGTGGTGGTCAACACCGTAAGACCGTCGCCGCCGGCTGTCTCCCACTCTGCGGCGAGCGCGAAGAGGATGGTCGTCTTGCCGCCGCCGCCGACGGTGGCGAAGACGGCCGCGCGGGTAATCCCCAACGCCTCGTGCAACGGCAGATTCCCGCCTGCGTGGGACGGACGGTTCGAGCTGCTCATGTCCGCAGCGTAAACTCAAGCCATGAGTGAAGCGTTCTCGGTGGTCATCCTCGCCGGCGGATTCGGCCGGCGCCTGGGCCGCGACAAGGCGACCGCCATTGCCGGCGGTCGCCCGCTGCTGCACTGGAGCGCGCTCGCCGCCAACCAGGTGACTGACGACATCGTCGTCGCGAGTCGTCCCGACCAGGAGTTGCCGCCGCTGGAGGGCGTGCGCTGGCGCGAAGCGGTCGATCATCGCCACGATCGCGGTCCGCTGGCTGGTCTCGAAGCGGCGCTGCCGATGATTGAGCACGACCTGGCGGTCGCGGTGGCGTGCGATATGCCGCTGCTCCGCGATGATGTGCTGCGCGCCGTCGCCGAGGCTTGCGCCGACGTCGAGATCGCGATGCCGTACCTCGACGGCGTTGCCCAGCCGCTGCTCGCGGCCTACCGACCATCGGTGGTGCGTCATGCGACGCGGCTGCTGGAAGCGGGCGACGGACGCATCCGGGCGCTGCTGCCGCTGGTCGAGCATCGGTTGCTGGAGGAGGACGACCTTCGCGCGCTTGATCCACAGCTTGAGTCCTTCACCAATATCAACCGACCCGAGGATCTCGCGCAAGTCGAACGGCTCCTGTTATCGGGGGACCTCGTCAGCACGCAGACTCAGAGTTGAAGGGATGCTCCGATGGCTATGTACCGCAGAGTCCTGACCGGCCGAGTCGCTCCGGGCAAGCACGGAGAGTTTCTCCGCGCGGTCGAGGAGGCGCTGGATTACCAGGCGGCGCGCGGGATCGAGGCGCAGTTTTCGGTCTGGGATGCGATCACCGGGGCCGCCTCGACGGTCGAGATCGTGGCCGAGTTCGAGGATCTCAAGGAGCTCGAACAGTTTGAGGAGTTAGCCGCGCAGGATCAGCAGTTCGCCAAGCTGCGCCGCGCCGTGCGCGAGGCGATGGTCTTCGACTCGGCCGTGATCAACATCTACCGCAACCTCGTC
The DNA here is from genome assembly GCA_034421135.1 of Dehalococcoidia bacterium. Taxonomy (GTDB): domain Bacteria; phylum Chloroflexota; class Dehalococcoidia; order Bin125; family Bin125; genus Bin125. The sequence goes on along the minus strand of DAOUKQ010000100.1, from coordinate 7,554 downwards.
TAGCTGAACAGGGAAGTCATGGTCCGAGTCGATCCGCAACGCCAGGCTGAGTATCGCGAGGCCTGGGATGCCTGGCAGAAGCAGCTCACGCGCATGCATGAGGTGTTTCTCGATGGCGAGCCGCTGGAACCGCCCAGGCTCAAGGGCTTGCTCAATCGGGAGGCGCGGGCCAAGGAGCGCTATGACGCGGCGCGAGAGGCGCTGTTGGGTATCGGTGGGCTACCCGCGATGCCCTCCGGCGTTGGACGCATTCCCGCGCCGTCCATAGACTCAAAGGCGGATGGCGGCTCGGTCGGAGCGTGACAGTTCCTCCTTGATCCAGTCCCCGCCTTGCGCGGGGATCCGCTTGGTTCTTGGACAGGAGCAGGTTCTCGCGTCAAGCGGGAACTGGAGGTTGAGATGACCGACGACTACGGCGTCGACCTCGACGAGATCCTGCGCGTGATCGACCGCGCGGCGGTGTTGATCGTGCGCTTTGAGGTGCTGGAGCCTCGGTTGCTGGTCGACTTCCGTACCGATCCGCCGGACATGCCGATTATCCGCCTGGTCGACCGCGTCAACTCGGCCGAAGAGCGGTTCCGCCACCTCAAGTCGCTGCGCCCGCGGATGCCGCTGCCCGACCGGATTCTCTCGTTTCCCTGGCCGCGTGCAATCAGCGCCTTTGACGAGTCGGGCATCTGGGAGAAGATCGAGGCGCGGTTGCTGGGCCTGGGCGCCGACGCGGACGACATTGCGTCGATTAGCCAGCAGCTCCACGATGGCGAGCGGGCGGTGATCGTCGCCGCGATCACCGGCGGCGAGGGCTTTCGCACCATCTGGGAACGAGCGAACGGACCTGCCGAGTGACACAGAATCAGAATTCCGAGCTGCCGCCGATCGACCTGCGATCCGACACGGTGACCAGGCCGACGCCGGCGATGCGTCAGGCGATGTTCGAGGCCGACGTGGGCGACGACGTCTTCGGCGAGGATCCGACGATTTCCCGGCTGGAAGAGACGGCCGCTGCGCGGATGGGCAAGGAGGCGGCGCTGTTCGTCTCCAGCGGGACGATGGCGAACCTGGTCTCGCTGCTCACGCACACGACGGCGGGCGACGAGCTGCTGGTCGGCGACCGGGCGCATATCGTGCGCTCGGAAGCGGGCGGCGTGTCGAGGCTGGGCGGCGTGCTCGCCACGACCCTGCCCAATCAGCCCGACGGCGGATTCGATCCGGAGCTGATCCCGGGCGCGGTGCGTCCCGACGACATGCACCAACCGCGGACGACGTTGCTGGCTCTGGAGAACACGCACAACTTCTGCGGCGGCGCGGTCGTCTCGCTCGAGCGGACAGAGGAGATCGCGGGAGTCGCGCACGAGCAAGGGCTGCGCGTTCACATGGACGGCGCACGCATCTTCAACGCGGCGGTCGCCTCGGGCCACAGCGCCGCCGAGCTCGCCGGGCCGGCCGACAGTGTCACATTCTGTCTCTCGAAGGGTTTAGGCGCGCCGGTCGGATCGCTGATCTGCGGCGACGAAGGGTTCATCCACGGGGCTCGTCGAACCCGGAAGCTGGTCGGCGGCGGGATGCGTCAGGCCGGCATGCTGGCTGCGGCCGGATTGGTGGCCCTCGATCAGATGATCGACCGGCTCGCCGACGATCACGCCAACGCGCGTCAGCTCGCGCGTGGCCTGGCGGAACTCGGATTCGGCATCAACCCGGAGGATGTGGAGACGAACATCGTCATCGTCCAGCTCGATACGTCGAGCGATCCGACGCCATCTCCCGGGTTGCAGGCTCAACTGCGTGAGATCGGCGTGCTGGTAACGACGCCTGACCGGACCAAGATCCGCCTGGTCACCCATGCCGATGTGTCCTCGGAGGAGTGCGCCGAGGCGCTGCGCCGAATGGCCGAGGCCGAGATCGGTCCTGCCTCGTGATGGCTGGCGCGCGTCCTGTCGGACTGGCGCTGTTGGCCGCCTGCGTGCTGCTGATCCTCGCGTGCAGCTCCGAGAGCAGCTTCGGCGACCCCGAGAATCCCGTCTCGCAGATCGCCTGGCCCGATTTCGAGCGGTTGCATTACGACATGCTCGACCAGACCGATACCAGGCTGGGCACGCTGGTCATGGAGACCGTGCGGGAAGACGACCGCTACCGGCTGTCGCTGGCGTTCAGCCTGGACACCGAAGACGGACCTGTCAGCGACGTCGTTACGGTCTGGGTCGACGCCGAGACCATGTCGCCGATTCGCTACGAACGGACTGCCGACTCGCCGGATGAGTCGATCCGCGCGGATGCTGTGTACGTATCGAACGCCGATGGCGAGATCTCGGCCGATGTGTCGGTTGAGGAGATCGACAAGGAAGAGGAAGACGAAGCGAAGCGCAGCGAACTCACCGAGGAGACGCTCGATGCCGGTGTCTACGCATTCGACAACGATTCATCGGCCTGGCTCTGGCGAACACTGGCCTTCCGACAGGACCTCGAGCTGACCTACCGGTCGGTCAACGTGATCCAGCAGCGCAGCCAGCTCGTTCAGGTCGCAGTGCGCGGTCAGGACACGCTGCGCGGCCCGGAGGGCGATGTCGTCGTCTGGCAGATCGTGGCGACGCCGGGCGTCGAGGTCTCGCGGGCGTGGTACGAGATCGATCCACCTCATCGGCTGATCCGTTGGGATCAGCAGCCAAGACGGTTCGTGCTGACCCGGATCGAGAGCGAGCCGTAGGTCGGCAGCGCGTCAATCAAAGTGGTCCAGTCCCCTCTCCCTGAGGAGACCTGCGCGTAAATCGGGAAGTCTAACCCCCTCTCCCTCTGGAGAGTTGCGCGTAAATCGCTGGGGTCTTGCTCCCTCTCCCTCGGGGAGAGGGGACCGGAATGGGTTTACGCGCAGGTCTCCTCGGGGAGAGGGGACCGGAATGGGATCGCTCGCCACCGAGAGTTAGTCCTGACGAGGGCGTGCCCAGGTTGGGCGCTCGACGCCTTCGGGTGGGGCGAAGGTTGCGGCTTCCTCGTCCGGTTGCTCGGCTTCGGGGATGTCCGGCTGCCAGGCCTCGTCGGGTGCGCTCTCCGACTCGGCAATCTGCGACGATACGGGCTCGTCGGCTCCGAAGACGTGGCGGGCTTGCGCTTCGCTGATCTCCGGGTGCGCGGCCCGCTCGGCGGCGACGCGTTCCTCGATCGTCGGGGCGAAGTCGGCGCCGTGCGCTCCGACGGCTGAGACTTCTTCGCGGACATCGGACGGCAGCTCGGCGGCGAAGCGCGAGCGCTCCTCGCGCACCGTGTAGCGGAACAGCTCCTGTTCGTCCGGTTCGAGCAGGTGACCGTCGCGCATCTCCTCGACTCGCGGGACCAGCTCCATCACGGTCCGATCATGGGTCGTGGTGATGATCGTGACGCCCTGTTCGACGACGAGGTCGTGCAGCAGGCGGAAGATGGAGACGGCGGTGGTCGAGTCGAGCTCGCCGGTTGGCTCGTCGGCGAGGATCAGCGCGGGCGAGTTGGCCAGCGCTCGGGCGATGGCGACGCGCTGTTGCTCGCCGCCGGAGAGTTCGTAGGGGCGATGCCTGGCGCGTCCGCCCAGGCCGACCGCTTCCAGCAGTTCATCTGCCCGGCGGCGACGCTCGCGGATGCCCGCGCCGGCGATGCGCAGTGACAGTTCGACGTTCTCGTAGGCGGACAGCAGCGGCAGCAGACCGAAGGACTGGAAGACGAAGCCGACGCGGTGACGGCGGAGCTGCGTGAGCTGGCGCTCCGAGTACTCGGTGATGTTCTCGCCGTCGATCGTGACGTGGCCCGAGGTCGGCGAATCGAGACCGGCGATCAGGTTGAGCAAGGTCGTCTTGCCTGAGCCGGAGCGGCCGATCAGGGCGACGAACTCGCCGCGCGTGACCTGCAGCGACACGTCGCGCACTGCCCAGATGTCTTCTCCGCCGACCACGAACTTGCGGCTGACGTTCTGGACATCAACGACGAGGTCCTGGCCCGGCGCCGGCGCCGATCCGTTTGATACCTGATTCGTAAGCTGCGTGGTGGTCATCTGTTCTCGGCCTCCTCGTCGCCGGCGTCCGCCTCGTGCGCCGGCGTGATCACGATCCGCCCGTCGCGTGAGTCGACGTAGGCGCGGCGTCCGAGCGCGACCTGATCCAGCAGCGGTTTGGGAATCTGCAAGCGGCCGGCGCCGTCGACGACGGCGAACTCCTCGTGCACGACCTCGGCGATCTCCGTGCCCGCATTCTCGACGCGGCGTACCGTCTCGGTCGCGATCGTGCCGTCGCGAATCGCGACGACGCGGTCGACACGGGCCGCGATTGCGGGGTCGTGCGTGACCACGACGATGGTGAGGCCGAACTGATTGGACAGGTTGCGAAAGAGTTGGAAGATCTCCTCGGATGTGTGAGTGTCGAGTTCGCCGGTCGGTTCGTCGGCCAGCAGCAAGGGCGGATCGTTGGCCAGCGCGACGCCGATCGAGACGCGCTGCTGCTCGCCGCCCGAGAGTTGGTCGGGGCGCTGCTTGCGCTTGTCCATCAGGCCGACGGCTTCGAGCAGGTTGAGCGCCCGCTCGCGAGCGTGCTTGCGCGAGCGTCCGGCGAGGATCATCGGCACTTCGATGTTCTGCTGCGCGGAGAGATACGGAATCAGGTTGCGCCCGGTCTGCTGCCAGACGAATCCGACTTCCTCGCGGCGGTAGTCGACCAGTTCCTGCTCGGTCAGCGCCAGCAGGTCGGCCTTGTTGACATAGGCCTGCCCGGCCGAGGGGATGTCCAGACCGGCGAGGACATTGAGCAAGGTCGACTTGCCCGATCCCGACGCGCCGACGATGGCCAGCACCTCACCGCGCCCGACCGTGAGGTCGAGCCCGCGCAGGGCGACGACTTCGAGGTCGGCGATCTTGTAGATCTTGAACAGGTCGCGGCAGACGACATGCTGTTCCGCCTGCATGTCATCGGGACGCATCGGCGCTCGGGCCGCGCTGGTCGTCATCGTTCACCCCAGGGTCTGGCTGGTCTCGCACGCACAACAGATGCAGGATACCCCGTGTCCCGCTTCGGCATGATCGAAGCCGCAGGGCGAGGTCCCTCCGGTTCCCAGTCCCCGACTCGTTCGGGGACCCGCTCGGCTCCGCTCCCTTCCGATCCCCTCTCCCTGAGGGAGAAGCCTGCCCCGTGCTTGACACGGGGGGTTAGGGTGAGGGCCCTCCGGTTCCCAGTCCCCGACTTGTTCGGGGACCCGTTCGGCTCCCCGTCACGTATCTGGCAGTACCCCGTCGGCGGAACGGGAACGGGTCCCCGAACAAGTCGGGGACTGGACCCAGGCAACTGACGCGCAAGTCTCCTGAGGGAGAGGCCCCTCCGACCAACCGCCGGCGATGCAACACCGGATTCTCACGACCACAAGATAGCGATACTCATATGTCGTGATTCGTGTTATCGAACGAATAACGAATTGATAATCTTGCATCCCGCAACCTACTCTCATACGATCCGTGTGGCCTGTGGACCGCGCGTACGCGGTGGTCGGGCCGATTGTTGCCGTTGAAATGGAGATCACGTGTTGCCAGCCAAGCTCCTCAATCGCGTACCCCCCCCCCACTTCGCTCACCAGTTCTATGGGGTGTCTCGTGAGGCGGCGCGGACTCGCGGCGCTTAGCCTCGCCGCCCTGGGCCTGGCCCTGGCCGGCCTGTTCGTGTTCCTCTCCGACTCTCGACCCGCCCAGGCCCAGGCCGGCGACCACCCGGGCGTCATCTGGCATGCCGAGATCACCCCCGCTGCCAGCGGCGCCTCCGGGGTCACCGGATGGTCTACCGTCAGCGGTAGCCTCCACGGAACGCTTCACGGCGCCGCGACCTTCACAGACGGTGGCGCGACGTACACCGTGGAACGGCTCGCGCATCGGGATGGAACCGGCATCTCGGACAGCACCGCCATGCTGCTCAGGATGACCGTCAGTCCGGCCTCCGAATTTACCGTGGCCACGCTGTGCGCCGGAGGCCTTGCGGTGCCGATCCCTTCGCGCAGCTCCGCCGGCGTTCATGAGTTCGTGATTACAGGGAACGGCGTGACCGCGGCGCCGCCCTGGACGACCGGCTCGCCGGTGACGGTCGGCATCGTGCGCTGGCCGGCCGCCTGCGACACGTTCGCGCCCCAGACCGGCAACCCTCCGGGGGTCCTTTGGAAAGTCAAGATCACCCCCGCGGACGATCCGAACTCCCATAACACCGGCTGGGAGCGCGACAGGTACGGAAGCATCGAGGGCGGGCAGGCCTTCACCGACAACGGCGCGACCTTCACCGTGCAGAGGGTCATGTATCGACCCGGCGGCCGTGTGAGGATCAGGATGTTCCGCCCTCCGACCGCCGCGTTCGCCGAGGCCACGCTTTGTGTTGGGGATCAGGCGGTGACTTTGCCTGCAAAGGCCGGGACCAACCAATACAACGAGCTTGGCAGAGAACCCATCCCTCCCTGGACGCTCGGCACGCCGCTGACGGTCGGCATCGTCCGCGCCCCGGCGACGTGCGACTCGCTCGGCATCGTCTGGCATGCCGAGATCACCCCCGCTGCCCACACGGTCACTGGGGTCACCGGCTGGCAGGCAGGCACCTACGGAAGCATTGACGGCGGCCAGACCTTCATCGAGGGCGGCGCGTCATTCACCGTGAAGCGGGTCTCGCACAACAGCGGCACTCAGAGGGTGTGGTTCAGGCTGGAACGCAGTTCGTCGGCTGCGTTTGGCGCGGCCACGCTGTGTGTAGGACACCAGCCGGTTCCGATTGCTGGGCAGGCGGCCGGGACTGGGGCAATTGACCTTGCGATTACCACCTCTGGGGTGACCGCCACACCGCCCTGGACGCTCGGCACGCCGCTGAGGGTCGGCATCGTGCGCGCCCCGGCCACCTGCGCCCAGATCGCGCCCCCGCCGCCGACCACCGGCGTCGTCTGGCAAGCGTCGTTGATCCCCGCTGTACACCCCGCTGCAGATGCTGCTCACCTCACCGGATGGTCGGCCATTGGTGCTGCTGATACCCACTTTGGGACGCTGCCCGCCAGCAACCGGACGTTCACGGATGTCGGCGTGACGTTCACCGTGAATTGGCTGGTGCACAATGGCAACGACTCGCTCGTGCGGTTCAGGATGTCCCGCGCTGAGTTGGCCGAGTTTGCCGCGGCCACCCTCTGCGCAGGGAGCCTGGCGATTCCGATTCCTGTGCAGACGGCCGGCGCCGGCGAAATCAACCTTGACTTCACCAACGCTGCGATCAGCTCGACAGCGCCCTGGACGGTCGGCGCGCCGGTGACGGTGGGCATTGTCCGCGCCCCGGCCACCTGCGCCGATGTGACCCCACCTCCGGCGACGGGCATCCTCTGGCAAGCCCAGATCACCCCCGGTGAAAGCTCCACCATCCCCGGCATCACCGGGTGGGTGCAGGACGCCTATGGAAGCATCAACGGCGGCCAGCCCTTCCTGGACCGCGGCGCGATGTTCAACGTGCAATGGGTCTCGCACCGCGGCATCAGGTCGCAGATGCGGCTCGGGCTGCAACGCAGCGCGGCGGCCGCGTTCGACGAGGCCACGCTCTGCGC
>DAOUKQ010000099.1:0-3157 GCA_034421135.1 Dehalococcoidia bacterium | reverse complement strand
TCGGTCGATCAGCGCTCGGTGGATGTGCTCGTTGACGCAGGCGTTGTTCGGGTAGACCACGTGGGACGGATGCGTGGTCTCGACCAGGTAGCCGTTGCGCAACGTCTCGACGGCCAGTTCTTCCGACTCGCCGAACGGCGTGGCCGGATCGGCGTGATTGCCGACCACCAGGATTGGCACATCGCCGCCATCGAACGGGACCTCGAGCGGCGCCGGGGCGAACTGGTCGTAGAACGGACAGGCGCTGGCCCCCGACGATCCCAACAACGCCAACAGTGGAAACTCGTCGGCGGCGACGTCGTTGACTAGCGCGCCGTCGGCCAACTGCGTCTCGCGGTCCAATTCCGGTTGGAGGACCAGGCCGTCGAGACAGTTGACGTGCTCGGTGATGCTGGCCGCGCCGGGCGTCTCGCCGAGCTGGATCGCGGCGAAATCGAGCAGGATGGTTGGATCGTCGTACTCCTGCAACTCGAACAGACCCAGCCACAGGTAGGGCCAGTAGTCCTCGCTGTAGAGCGTCGAGACGACGCCCAACATACCCGCCAGGGGATCCCGCCCTGGAGGACCGGACGGACGCCCTCGCATCACCGCCGCTTCGGCTTCACTGAGCCGCCGTTCAGCGGCCTGAGAGCCGGCGGTATATAACAATCACAAACATTCTGGTTTCGGAAGCCTGGCAATTGCATGGCCATGACATGGATGCAATAGGCGATGTTGTCGTAGGCTACCCGTCGAGCCGTTGGCGCTGTTGAATCGAAGCGCCGCCCCGCCTGCGCTCCAGCGCGCGTACCGCAGAGATGGGGTTTGCGCGCAAGGCTCCAAGCTTCGGTCTCGGGAACAACTTCCGCTCTGCGTAGGACTCGGAAACACCAGGAGAGGAATGCCATGCACTGGCCACAGGCGCTTGCTCGACACAACCGTTCAATCAGCATCATCATGCTGGCCGCCATGCTGTTGGCGGCCGGCGCTGTGTTCACGTTGATCGCCCAGGAGCTGTTCACCAACCGCGCCGGCGCCGACGGTCATGTCGGAGGCGCGACGGTGCGCATCGCCGCGATCAAATCGGATGCCGGCGCCGTTCACGTCGCGCTACAGCAACATCAGGGGGACGAATGGAGCGAACGCCAGCATCCACAGTTCAACAAGCTCCGCGCAGACGCCCCGGCCAATCGCTGGCTGCACAGTTCGCCGATTGAGCTGGCGGTCACCGCGCCGGACGCGGAAGAGCGGCCGCTGCTCTGCGTCGTCGCGCACGGACACATCGACGACCCGTTCTGGCAGCAGGTGCGCGGTTACATGTACCAGTCATCATTGCATCTTGATGCGCATCTTCGCTTCCATTCATCGCCGGATGGCGAGTCGCAGGCTGCGGCGATTACGCAATGCAGCTCCGACGGCGCCGTCGCGATCGCCGCCACCTTGGCCGACCCCGGCGCCGTCCGCGATGCGCTGCTGGCGGCGAGGGATGCCGGCGCGTGGATTGTCACCTTCAACTCCGGCGCGAGCCACGCGCAGTCGGTCGGCTCCGAGCTGCATATCGCGCTCGACGACCAGGCCGCCGGACGCTTCATCGGCGAGCGTCTCAACGCGCAGGAGATCACGGGAGTGGTCGCCTGCCTGATCCATGAGCGCCAGAACGTCGGCCTCGAGGAACGCTGCGACGGCATTGAGCAGTCGTACGAGGGCACTGTCCGCAGGATTCCGCTGCCCACGGCGGACGAGGCCGAAGCGCTACAGCAGGCGATCCGCGAGGTGCTTATGGCCGAGGGCGACGATTCGAACGACGTGATCGTCACACTCAACGCCGGTACGTCCTTCGAGGTCCTCAGGGTGGCCACGGCAATCGAAGATGAACTCGGTCCGGTGTTGGAAGACAAGCGCCTGCTGCCGATGGGATCGAGCCCGGAGCGCGGACGGCTCCGCGATTCGCGCGCGCGGGAGGGCAGAACAGCGCTGGATGTCACCGGCATCGCCGACGCCGGCGAGGCGCAAGGCTACTTCGTCGTCAGCGCGCTGATGCACATCGCCAGCTTCCCGCTGGCTCCGATCACCGACCAACCGACGGTCATGCTGATCACGCCCTGGGAACTGAGCGTGGCCAACGTGTTCACACTTGACCCCGCCGAACTCACGGCGCTCATCCTGGACAACCGCACGATCATCGCCGAAGGCGCCAAGGTCGAGCCGATCAACCTCGAGTAGCCGACCGGCGCCTCCGGCGACGGCGGACTTCAGCCCGGTATCAAGCCTGAGCCGCCGTCGCTACGTCGGCCCTTGCGGCAAGCCCGTGTCGAGGAGCAGAGACTCAGTGTTCCGTCGGATGGCCGAACCGGTCCACCCGACGACCAACTCGGCAGCCGGCAGGATCAACCTTCGCGTTCGCAGATCACGCGCCGCTCCTGCGGATATTGTCGGTCGATCAGCGCTCGGTGAATATGCTCGTTGACGCAGGCGTTGTTCGGATAAACCACGTGGGACGGATGCGTGGTCTCGACCAGGTAGCCGTTGCGCAACGTCTCGACGGCCAGTTCTTCCGACTCGCCGAACGGCGTCGCCGGATCGGTGTGATTGCCGACTACCAGGATTGGTACGTCGCCGCCGTCGAACGGGATCTCGAGCGGCGCCGGGGCGAACTGGTCGTAGAACGGACAGGCGCTGGCCCCCGACGATCCCAACAGCGCCAGCAGTGGAAATTCGTCCGCGACGATGGCGTTGGCGAGCTCGCCGTCGGCCAACTGGGTCTCGCGGTCCAGCTCCGGCTGGAGCACCAGGCCGTCGAGACAGTTGACGTGTTCAGTGATGCTCGCCGCGTCGGGCGTCTCGCCGAGCTGGAACGAGGCGAAATCGAGCAGAATGGCGGGATCGTCGTACTGCTGCAACTCGAACAGTCCCAGCCACAGCAGCGGCCAGTAGTCCTCGCTGTAGAGCGTCGAGACCACGCCCAACATGCCCGCCTGGGGATGGTCGCTCGCGGCCTCGTTGACCAGGTGCAGCTTCGCCGCCGCCTGCCTGAAATAGTCAATCGGATCGCCGTCGTTGTAAATCGGACACTCCGGATCGGCGCAGGCGTTGAGCGCCGCTTCCAGCAGCACGTTGAACGCCGCGAGCTCCTCAAGCGACTCGGCGACCCGCTCCTCTTGCGTCGCGGCCGCGTCGA
>DAOUKQ010000098.1:0-13846 GCA_034421135.1 Dehalococcoidia bacterium | reverse complement strand
AGTGGAAGCTCAGCAACGACTGCCTGGAAGAACTCAGCAGCCTCAATCAGGACCTCCGCCTGGGACGCGGGCACTACGGTGAGCTGGAGATCGAAATGCCCGCAGGTGGAGCAAGCTCGTACATTGGCGTGGAAATCCTCACAGAGGTCCGAATCTGGATGAGACAGGCCGGCGGGATGGTCCAGGAACCCAGCGCCGGATTCGATCGGAGCGATGACCGCAGTCGCAAGCCGCTCTGGGGTCCCGACGTGTCCTGGATGACCCCAGAACAACTCGCCGACGCCGGCGGCGCGCCGCCTCGCAAAGGATTCTGGGACTTGTGCCCTACTTTCGTGGTCGAAGTCCGTTCGCCCAACGATTCCCTCGCCTACCAGCAAGGCCGGGTCGCCGATTGGATGGACTTCGGCGCTCAACTCGGTTGGTTGGTCGATCCTCAGAACTTCAGTGTCTGGGTCTACCGCCCCAATCACGAACCGGAACACCTGGAGCGCCCCGCGCAGCTCGACGGCGGCGACACGCTTCCCGGCTTCAGCTTCGACTTCACCCCAATCTGGGCCATGCTCGACCAGTCTGAGTAGCGCTGATCGGCACTCCAAGCTCTCCTACGACTGCTCATGGAACGCTCGAAGGGGTCGATGTCGGACGTTGGTCGTCCTCCCCCTGGTCGTGACTGAGCCTCTGACATGGGCGACCACAAGGGTCGCCCCTACGAGACAACAGCAGGCGGCGATCGACAGTTGACGCGCTAGTCGGCCCTGAGCACGGATGCGTCGACGAGGCCGGCGTCAACTTCTCGATCTCGTTAGCGGCTGACGCTTGACCTCCGTGACGGCAGTCTTCTACCCTGTGAGGCAGGAAAGGAGGTGATGCAACTTGGGACATAGTCAACGATCGCCCAGGTACCGACGACGCAGCGCAGTGGAGGTGGGCGCCTCCTAGTCGCTGACAACACACGTCGCCCGGATACCTGGGCGAACCAGAACGACCCCGAGCCGCCCAGCTCGGGGTCGTACCGTTTAACTCGCTAGCCTCGCCCCATGTCCGACCTCGACCTTCTCCCGCTCGACCAGCGCCTCGATATCGACCGCGTCCGCGCTTCACTCACCACCTCGATCATCGGGCAGCGGATCGAATACCGCGTCCGCACCACCTCAACCATGGACGACGCCCGCCGTCTTGCCGAGCAGGGAGCGCCGCACGGCACGGTCGTCCTGACCGACGAGCAGACCGCCGGTCGCGGGACCAAGGGCCGTATCTGGGTCTCGCCGCCCGGCGAGAGCATCCACGCCACAATCATCGTTCGCCCGAGCATCGAGGAATTGAAGCGACTCAGCATCGTCAGCCCGGTCGCCGCGACCGACGCCGTTCTGGCGACGACTTCTCTGCGGCCCTCGATCAAATGGCCCAACGACGTGCAGATCGAGTCGCGCAAACTGGGCGGCATCCTGATCGAGGCCGACTGGGGCGATGGCCACCCGAAGTTCGCGCTGGTCGGCATCGGACTCAATGTCAACTTCGATCCCGCTCCCTGGGCCACGCAGATCGATCGGCCAGCCACGAGTCTGATGATCGAACTCGGTCGGCGCGAGGCACGCGAGCCGGTTCTCGCCGCGCTGCTCAACGCCTTCGAAGAGCGGTATCGACAGGCGGAATCCGCCGACCTTCATCGGACCTGGGTCGCTCGGCTCAACACGCTCGACAGCCCTGTGACGATCACGTCGCCCGGTGGAGACGAGTTCCAGGGCCTCGCAGTCGGTGTCGATGATGCCGGAGCACTGATTGTGCAATCCGACAGCGGGGACAGACGCACCTTCATTGCCGGCGAGGTCACCTTGCGCGAGGCAAGGCAATCGGAATCGTGACCGGTCCATCCCGCCGCTCGATCAACAGCGCAGGCCCGTCGACTCGTCCATCCCGGCGAGCGAACGACCACGTGCCGTCGATCAGATCGAATACGCAGCCGCCCAGCAGATACGCGGCGTCCGCGCCATCGATCGACACGCGCAGCCTGCCAGTCGCCGGGACGCCGTTGACATCGCTCAGATCGAGCAGCCAGGCGACCATCCTGCCGGCGCCTTCCTGATCCCAACAGACTGCAGGGACCGAGTCGAGCTGTCTCAGCATCTGTCGCGCGTTCGTCAATGGATGCAGCTCGATGCGCATGGCATCGTCGCCCAACTGTGAGGCGTCGAGCGTGAGCTGCATATCGCCGCGCACCAGGGTCGTCCGGCCAATGCCGCCTTCCGCAATCGCGCGAATGCCATGACCCGAGGAATACTCGCGCGCCAACTCGCGCTCAAACAAGGTCGCGCCGCGGCTCGATCGCAGCCGCGCATCGTCGACGTGCTCGGCGATCATGTCCGCCCGCCGCGTCTCGTTGTCGGCCCAGATCTCGAACGACGCGAGCGGGAGGCCCGAGGTGTCCCGCACGCTGCCTGCAGTTTCAGGTGCATAAGTGAGTCGCACCGCGTCGAGCGACGTGACGCGCTCGGCGAGCGTCAACTCCAGCTCCTCGTCCGACCACTCCAGCGACTCGATCTGAATGGTTCGATGCCCGGCGACCAGCGAGAAGTCCGACGGCAGCGCGTCGTCGCCGTTCACGGGTTGATCGAACCCAACCCGGATCGTGAGTGTGTCGGTGACGGCCGAGTTGACGCTCGGCGGGGTCTCGGTCAGGTTCTGCACGACGAAGGCTCCGGGAGGCACGCGGGCGCCGGTCAGGCCGGCCAGTCCCCCGCGCGAGCCTGCGAGATAGACCACGGCGAGGAGATCCGGCTCGTCGGGCAGGTCTGCCGACAGAATCAGGCTGACCGTCGTGCCGGATATCGATACCTCTTCCACTTCCGGCGGCTCGTCGCTGCCGAGCAGCAGGAATCGCGACCCCGGGACCGCTCTCGGGATCAGCGGCTGATCGAATGTCAGCGAGACGAACGTGCCGAAGGCAATCCCCGACACGAATTCGGGCGGCGCGGAATCGTTGACAACCTCCAGCTCAAAGGGCCCGACCGTGAGCCCGCCGCCTTGCAGGCTGTCACCCGCGTAGGTCAGCGTCGCCGTCCGCCCGCTGAGGATGCCGGGTTCGGCGAGCCGCAGGGTGAGCACATTGCCGCTGACTCCCGCAATCCGCGCAATCGTCGCTCCGCCGCTGATCTCGAAGTCCGCGACATCGGCGGGCGCGCCGTCCAGAGGCGAATCGAAGCTGACGCTCAACACCTGCCCGTCCGCCACGGCCGACATCGGGCACGGCGCTGCCTGATCGATTGTTCGTGTCGGGACCAGCGGAGCGCCTTCGTCGTTGGCCGAGTAACGTATCTCGACCGAATCGCCCAGGCACACGGACTCCGGCGTGGTCAAGCGGACTACTGAACCGGTCGATACCGCTTCGACTTCTCGCTGTTCGCCGTTGACGGCGAGGCGCCACTCGTGGCCGGGCCGGTCGGGTATCCAGGTGGCGTTGAACGTCAGGACCAGCCCGCCGAAGTTGGAGCGCACGCAGATCAATCCCCGTTCAGCGTTGATCAGATTCTCCACCTCGAAGCGAAACGCTTCAATCTCGCGCTGGTCGGAATCCAGTAGCGGGGACGCTCCCGGCTCGTACTCGATGACGACGGTCGCGCACTCGGGGACCTCGCCTGCCAGGTCGATAATCAACTCGGTCCCGTCGACGCTCACGCTTCGAATGTCAATGACCGCTCCGTCGGCCGTGACGGTAAACGATCCGATATCGATCACTGAATCGGGATCCAACTCGGAGTCGAACGTTACGCGCAGCTCGCCCGGCCGCTCGCGATTGAGCATCGACTGTTCTGCTGTGGCCGGCGTGACGTTCTCGATCTCCCGGCCGGGAAACTCACTCGATGGAAACCTGAATCCTTCAACCGGGTGAGGGGGTTCCGGCGTGTCGCGCAGGTTCCGGCTGTCGTCGTTGTAGGACTTGGGTTGATATTCGATCCCAACCATTTCTGTCCTGCCGATGCGTTCGCCAAGTTGCAGCACGACCATGTCCTCGTCGACCGAAACGGTCTCAATGGCAACGGTTTCCATGGGTTCAGATCCAGGCTCGATTCGCTTCACGGTGAACCAGGTGAAATCTTCGGGCGTTTCGCAATCAACTTCCGAATCGATCATTTCCGAATCGATCATTTCCGAATCGATCTCTTCCAACTGTTCACAGCTTGCCGGCGGTACATGGTTCGGATGCAGCATCTGATCGAACTCGATTGTCAGTACATTCCCGTTCACCGTGACCCGCTCCACCTGCGGCGCGACATCGACGTTGTTGTCGACAATCTCTGTGAACGTCTCCACTGGATTGCCCGCGTCATCGTCCTGCAGCCCGTTGCTACCTGGAGCTGTGTACGTGAGCGTGACGTCGACGCCCTCGCGGACCGGCGTGTCGAAAGCCATCGTGAGCGTCGTATTGTACGGCGACTCCTTCCTGTCGGAGAGCATGACTTCGGGACCTATGTCATACGGCGGCATCGTGGTGAACCAGGAGCGATGAATTGTTCCAGGCACGACCACGCGCTGATCAAACGTGACTGTGATTTGGGTACCATCAGCGTCCGTGAAAGCGCCAGTTGGATACGGGGCATAGTCGGTGTGGTTCTCGACCGGCAGGTCGGTAAAGCCCAGGGCGTTGACGCCGTTGGCGTCTATCAGCGCGCCGGTCTCGGGCGGCGTGTAGTCCAGCGTGATTGCGTTGTCGTCCTCATTCACGCGGACATCGAGCGTCAACAGGACGCGCTTCCCCTCGACAGCAAGCGACTCGATGGACCCCGCCTGGCTCGTCAGTTGGAAGGCTGCCATTGGGGGCCGTGTCGCCGAATCCAGTTCCTTGTCGAACGTGACCACCAGGTTCTTGTCAGTTACTGTCGCTGACTTCGCTTTCGCGGGCGTGAGGTTCTGCAACGGGTATTGGTTGATCTGCGCGCGATTCTGCCCGGCGTCGTCTTCGCGGATACGGACCGTCCCGGTATCGGGAAAGTACGTAATCGTGACATCGTCTTCCGCAGATACCGGCTCCTCCAGCCTGATCACGATCTTGCCGACACCGCCTGGACCGTCGGTCGAGACCTGAACGAAGTCAATGGGGTACTCTTCGTCCTCGTCCTTTTCCTCGACCTTCTTAACTTTGAAGTGCTCAGTCGGGTAGCCTTCCGGTTGCACGTCCAGGTCGAATCGCGGATCGTCAGAGATTGTTTGGTCGAGAATGATCTCAATCATGTCGAGCGTCACGGTTCCGCTCGCCGGAACCGGCGGGGTGTCGGTCTGGTTGTCGATCGCTCTTGTAAACGCCGCGGTCCGGTTGCCGGTGGGATCGACGATGCCGCCCGTCGATGGTGGGGTGTAACTCAACGTGATCGCTTCGTCTTCTGCCAGCGGCCGCGACAGGGTCAAGGTCAAGGCTTCATTGGCGATTGCGACATCAGTAACTGTCGTGGAGTTGTCGCCGAGGGCGAACGATGTCAGCGGAATCGCCGACTCGCCGTCCAGCGGCTGATCGAAGGTGAGCGTCACAACCGCTCCGTCGCCGACGGCCGACCGCAGAGCGGGGGCATAGTCCGTCCGGTTGGTCACCGGCTCCGAAAACGCCGCCACCGCACTGTCCATGGTCCTGAGCGGCGATTCGGACGGCGGGGTGTAGACCAGCGTGTACTCGGCGCCCTCAATCAACGACTCCGCCAGATCGAGGCCGACCGACATCGTGTTGACCGTGACCGTATCGACGGTTGGACCGTTTGCGCCAAGCGAGAACGACGACCCGGAAGGTGCGCCGGTCCCGTCCAACGCCTGTGAGAATGTGATGACGATTGCGTCCCCGTCGCCGATCACCGAGCGGATCAGCGGCTCCGGCGTCTGATTGACCACGGCGAAGCCGCTGAACGCCGACACGGCGATCATGGGGGCGGCCCGCATCAGCTTCGGGGTACCCAATGCGCTATACGAGAGGGTCACCGTGTCGTCGTGCGCGACCGCGGGTGAGAGCGTGAGCGTGAGCGTGTTCCCGGAAATCGAAACGGTGCTGACAGCGACCGACGCCGGCGACATGGTGAAGTCACCCGCCGGAGGAAGCGGCGACTCCGACAAGGCGCGATCGAACGCAATCGTCATCGTGCCGCCGTCGACGGTGGCGGTCAGCGGCCGCGGGACGCCGTCCGCACGATTCGTCACTGCTAGCGCACCCCACGACGGCGTCCGCCAGATTCCGTCGGCGCTGGTCAGCGCTGCGGTGGTTGCCTCCGACGGCTGGCTGTAGGACACCGTGATCGTTTCGCCGAAATCGGCCGCGGGAGACAGCGACAGGGTCACGGTCGACCCGGCCACGGCAACGCCGGCGACAGCGGCAGCGGTGCTTCCGCTGACGCCGAACGCGCTTGCTGCGGGGACGCCCGCCGCGCTCTCCAGCAACGGACCCGACATGACAATCGTCAGCACGCGGCCGCTGGCGTCAATCTCGGCCGACTGAGACCTGGGCGTCGGATCCGGCGTCTCGTTGGTCACCTCCAGCGCGGCGAACGTGGCCACCAGGATCGCCTGTCCGTCGCGCTGGAGCGGGGAGTCCGTCGGCGCTGTGTAGCTCAGCGAGACGGTGTGCTCGTGGGTGACAGCCGAGCTCAACGTCAAGGTCAGGTCGCTGCCTGAAATCGCGACCGACGCAACCGAGCCCGGCGCGCCGCTGAGCGTGAAGGCGGAGGCTGCGGGAATCGAAGCCGCGTCCAGCGCGCGGTCGAACCCGACGACCAGTTGCGAGCCGATGATCGTCGCCGAGCGCGGCCGAGGCGTGCCGTCGGCGTTGTTGGTCGCCGATTGGTCCGAGAACGCGAGCGCCGGCTGCGAGTGAGCCAGCGATCTGAGCCTCGGCTCCGCTGCGCTAGCGGGCGGCGTGTAGGAGATCGGGATCGTCTCTCCTACATCCGCCGGCGGGCTGAGCGCCAGCGTCACCGAGGTTCCGTCGACCGAGACCGAGTCCACCGCCGCGTCCGTGCCGGAGAGGCTGAACGTAGACGCGGCGGGCGTTCCCGCGGATGCGGAATCGAGCGCCAGCGAGAACGCGAGCGTCAGCGTCGCGCCGTCGGCGGAGATGACGGCCCCGTTCAACTCCGGCGCGGGCGCGACCGTGTTGTTGACGACGGCGCGATTGGAGAATGAGTCGGCATTGAGGTTGTTGCGCGCCTCGACTCTCGGCGAATCGTCGGGCTTGTCGTAGGTCACGGTGACTGTGGAGCCTGGCGTCACGGCCGGTGAGAGCGTCAGCGTGACGACGGAGCCGGCGAACGAAGCAGCGGTCACGCTCACGCCATCCTGACCGCCGACTGTGAAGGCGCCGGCGGGCGCGACATTCTTGAGCGGCAGGTCGAACTCGATGGTCAGGGTCGCGCCGTTGACCGATGCGGTCTGAACTACTGGTAGCGTCGTGGGCGTGGTGCTCTGGAACTGGTAGGCGAAGAAGTCCGAGACGTTGTGAGCCCCGTCGAGCTGGCGCAGCGGCGACTCGGACGGCTGGACGTAGTCAAGCGTGTACATCGTATCCCCGCCGGCGAGAATGCCGTTCAGCGTGAGCGTGACCGTGTCCTCGGAAATCGCGATTGCAGTCACCGTGCGTCCCGTGATCGTGAACTGGTCCGCCTCAGGAACGCTTTGCTCGTCCAGCGCCTCGCTAAAGGTCAAGGTGACAATGTCGTAGAGCGCGGTTGCCGACCGCAACGTCGGAGGACTGTCAACCTTGTTGGTGACAGCTAGCGCAGACCAACTCTCTACCGGCAGTCCGTGTTGATCCGCATCGGCAAACAGATCTTCCTCGTGTGCTTTTGACGAGTCGTAGGAGACTGTAACGACCTCGCCTTCCCGCGCGACTTTGCTCTTGTTGTTGGTCAGGTCGAGCTGTAGACGCGTCGGCGTAACAGGCGATCGCTTTAGGTTGTTCACGACAACGACAGTCCCATCTCGCCTGACGGTGAATGCAGAAAAATCTGACCACTGACCTCCAAAAGCCGTGATCGGTTCGCAAAAGTCGACGTAGATGTACCGACCGGTGGCGTCGGTCTCGAGCGAGACGATCGCCGGCGGTTGGTCGGTGACGTTCATGACGCTCTGGTCCGCAAACGCGGCGAGCGCGCCGCTCGCGCCGGCCAACGACGAAGCGGCGGCGCTGTAGCTGACCGTGACGTCGGCCTCGGTGCAATCGACATCGGGCACTGCCGATGCCAGGGTCAGGCTGACCACTGCGCCTTCGACTGTTGCCGACGAGACCGAGCGGGTTTCGTCGCCGAGTTTGACCGAAAAATCGGCCACATCCGCGGTGGCGCCCGAACTCAGTTCTTCCGAGAGCGTGATTCGCAAGACGGCGCCGTCGATCTGCGCCGACTCGACGGTCGGGGCGTCCTGTGATGTCGCTCTGTCAGCCGCCGACGCGATCAGGACGACCAGCAGTCCGACTACGGCGAGACCCGTGAGCAGCGCACGGCGACGCGACCTGAACATGGCGAGGCGACGCGTGACCCGGCAAGCAACGGCGGCGAACGGCGGCTATCGGCCCGTCCAGTTCGGCGGGCGCTTCTCGACGAACGCGCGCGGGCCTTCCTTCGCGTCCTCGGAGTTGAGCACCGTCCGTCCGACCCATTGGCCCGCCCGGTAGGACTCGTCGATTTGCAACTGCCGCCACTGCTGAGCCATGAACTTGGTGCCCTCGACCGCCAGCGGCGCGTTGGCGGCGATCATCTCGGCGATCTCGACCGCCCTCGGCAACAGGGCCTCCGGTTCGAGGATCTCCCGAATCAGACCCATGCGCAGCGCGTCTTCCGGCTCGATCCGATCGGCGGTCAGCATGATGTACAGGGCGTCGCCGATGGGCAGCATTCTGGCCAGGTGATGAATCGCGTAGCCGGGCATGATCCCGCGTTTGACTTCAAACAGGCCAAAATAGGCCTCGGTCGACGCGATGCGAATGTCGCAGTCCAGCGCACGCTCAAGCCCGCCTGCCAGGCAGAGCCCGTTGATCGCGGCGATGAACGGCTTGCGCGCCCGCGCGAACGGCATCGACTCATCGAGGTCGTATCCCATCGTGTTGCGCAGACCCTCACGCCGCTGATTGCCTTCGTTCATTTCCTTGAGGTCGGCCCCGGCCGAAAATGCTCTACCGGCGCCGGTCACGATCGCGGCCCGCATGTTCGGGTCGGCTTCCAGATCGGCGACCGCCTCGCGCATCAGTCGGCGCAGGTCGCCGCCCAGCGCGTTCAGCCGATGCGGCCGGTTCATCGTCAGGATGGCGTAGTGATCGAACTTCTCGTAGATCAGATCGGGCACGACCAATCTCCTCCACGCGGCATGTGCAATGGCTGAATGCCGGTTGGTTCGGCCCGGACCGATGCACGGTTGCGACCGGGGCGAATGCGAATGAATATCCTAATGAACTGGACGTGTGTACGTGTGGATCCAGTTACATCCCTGCAAGGATATCGCGCATCTCGCGGTCGTCAACAATGTTCCCGGTGTAGGTCGGCGGCTGGCTGGCGATCCAGACGCTCGCCCGCGCCATCCAGTCGGCCGATTCGAACTCGGTCTGCGGATCGTCGGGCGTGGTCAACGCGTACCAGTGGCCTGGCGTCTTGATCAGGTAGCGCAGCGTCAGAATGTTGCAGGCGATCTGGTACTTCTGCAGCTCCATCGCCCAACCCTGGGTGATGCGTTCCAGGCCGGCCTTGACCATGCCGTAGAACTGTCCGCCCTCGCGCACCTCGTCATACGGTCCGGGGCCGGGAAAGTCGGCCGCGCCGGAGGAGATATTGATAATGTCGCCGCCCGACTCCTTCATATGCTCGACGGCATACTTGGCCAGCAGCACCGGACCGCGCAGGTCGAGCTGCCAGATCAGGTCGATATGTCGGTCCTGGACCGACTCCAACGTGCCCGGGACCAGCACGGCGGCATTGTTGATCAAGATGTCGAGACCGCCCAGTTCCGAGGCGGTGTTGTCGATCGCGCGAACGATGGACTCCGGATCTCGAACGTCGAGCTGGATCGGCACGGCGTGACCGCCGTCCTGTCGGATCTCTTCGGCGACCGTGCGGATCGTGCCGGGCAACCGCGGATCGGGCGAGGCTTCATCCGAGCGAGCCGCCACGGCGACCGCAGCGCCGTGCGCCGCCAGTTCTCGAGCGATGTCGGCGCCGATGCCCCGGCTGGACCCCGTGACTAGCGCCTTACGTCCGTCCAACAGACCCATGTGACCCTTCCAATCTTCCGGCTCGCCCGGCCCCCTGCGGTCGTTCGGCGGGCTGAGTCAGTCTAGCAGCGCACTTGCTGAGGCCGATTGATGCGGCGCGGGGCGAGGTCGTGACCGGCTCAGAACACCATCCACCAGGGAGCGGCCAGCACGTTCGGGACGATCCACTCCAGGGTCTCGCCGCTGTGCAGCAACAGCCCGGGCAGACTGCGGTCTTCGTACTCCTTGATAAACGTGCGCAGGTGGGCCGTGTCTCGAATCCGCGCCCGACGCGAGGATTTGATCTCGATCGGCAGCAGCCGATCGTCCGTCTCGATCACGAAATCGACCTCGGCGCCGCTGGTCGTGCGCCAATAGCAAATCTGGGCTCGGGTCCGGCCGCTGTCGCGCCAGGCCAGCAGGTCCTGCAGCACGACGTTCTCCAGGTGCGCGCCGCGCGGTTCAGCATCCTGGCTCAGGTGCAAGGCGACGCCCGTGTCGCTCCAATACGTCTTGGGCGATTTGATCAGCCGCTTGGTGCGGTTGACGGAGTAGGACGGGAGCCGGACCAGCAGATAGGAAGTCTCCAAGAGGTTCAGGTATCGGTGCGCCGTCGACTGGGTCAGCGCCACGTCGCGGCCCAGATCGGTCTGATTCGTCACCTGGCCGATGCGCAGGCACGTGGCCCGCATCAACCGGCGGAAGTCGGGCAGGCCGGATAACGCTGAGAGCTGCGCCAGGTCACGCTCCAGGTAGGTGCGGACATAACCGTCGAACCAGATCGCCCGCTCCTCGTCCGTCTCGAGTTGGAGCGCCGCCGGAGGGAATCCGCCGCGCCGCGCGAGGTCGGTCCAGTCTTCGCACGGACGGTCGTGCGCGCGCAGCAGATCGATCCACTGCTCTGCCGGCGTGCTCAGCAGTTCTTCCCAGATCCCGCAGCGACCCAGGCCGAGTTGCTCCGCGCGGGTCATCGGCCAGAGGGTCAGATAGCTGGCGCGTCCGGCCAGAGACTCCGACACGCCCTTCATCAGCAGGAGATTGGCCGAGCCGGTGAGCAGGAAGCGCCCCGGCTCACGGCGCTCGTCGATCGATCGCTTGATTGCTTGCAGCAGCTTCGGCTCGTTCTGCACTTCATCAATCGTGACCGGCTGCGGTCCTTCCAGCAGCAGTTCCGGCTCGGTCCGTGCCGTGTTGAGCACGTCGATGTCGTCCAGCGTCAGGTATCGCCGCTCCGACGTGAGCGACCGCACGAGCGTGCTCTTGCCCGTTTGCCGCGCGCCGGTGACGACCACCGCCGGCATCACGCGCAGGCGCGTGTCTAGGCTGCGACTGACGACTCGGGGCAAGGCATCGGGGTTCATGTCATGAATGATAATCATTCATGACATGCGTGACAATCATGCAGGTATCGGGTGAATATCATTCACGAACTTCATGAAATCTATTCATGGCGTGCATGAAATCCATTCATGAGCTGATGGAATCTCAGTGATCTCCAGGCGGCAGAGCGGTTTGTGGCGCTCCGCGAACGATGATCGACTCTCCATGCCGAACGGCGACGGCGGCCCCCTGCATAGACTGCGGTCATGAGCGGCCATCCAAGTCTGTTGGCGCCACCACTGCTCGAACTGCCCGGCGGAACGTTCGTCATGGGCGCCGGCGACCGGCGGCGCGACGAGCAGCCCGCGCACCCGGTGACGCTCGCGCCCTTCCGCGCCGCCGCTCGGGCGGTCAGCAACCGGCAGTACGCCGAGTTCGTCGAGCGGGCCGCGGCCGCGCCGCCGCCGTTCTGGTCGCAGCCTGCGTTCCGTATCCCCGACGCGCCGGTGGTCGGCATCTCCTGGCACGATGCGGTCGACTACTGCGAATGGTTCTCCGAGCTCACGGCCACGCAGTATCGCCTGCCGACCGAGGCCGAGCGAGAGTACGCCGCGCGCGGCGGTCTGATCGGATCGGACTGGCCGGAGGACTCGCCCGACTGGCCCGACGCCTCATGCCGGGCATCGGTCGCGACCGGCGAGCGCCCCCACATCCCGCTCGACGCCTGCCGTAACGGATTCGGCCTCTACTGCATGGCCGACAACGTGCACGAGTGGTGCTCGGACTGGTACGACCGCAACTACTACGCCGTCTCGCCGAGTCGCGCGCCGACCGGACCGGAGGACGGCGCACGCAAGGCGAGCCGGGGCGGATCCTGGCGACACCGGATCAAGTTCACCCGCGTCAGCGCTCGCTCGAGCCTCTCGCCCAACTATCGCTACAACGACTACGGTTTCCGCATCTACGCCGACGCCGAATGATTGAGAGCGTTTCCGATGCCTATCCGCACCACGGTTGTCGGATCATGGCCGATCCCGTTTGGACAGCGTCTCGAACTCAAGCGCTACTACGCCGGCGAGTTGTCGGACGAGGAAGCCAACGATGTCCTGCAAACCGCCGCACGGATCGCGATGGATGAGCAGATTGCCTGCGGGCTCGATCAACTCATGGGCGGTGAGGTCTTCGCTCCCGACTTCCTCCATCACATCCCGCCGCGACTCGATGGTCTGCACACGCTGACCCCGCGCGTTACCTCGAAGGGTCAACAGGGAGTCGGCCGCTACCAGGTTGCGGGCACCGTGTCCGCTCCGCGAGGCACCGGACACGCGAAAGCCTGGCGTCGTGAGCATGAAATCGAGCCGCGACTGAACAAGGCGTCCGTGCCATCACCGCTGACGATCGGCGGCGGTTTCGTCGTACCCCAGGAGAGTGACGAGTCGGCCCACCTGAGTGACTTGATTCAGATAGTCCAGGACGAAATCGCCGATATGGTCGCTAACGGACTGCAGGAAATCCAACTGGACGCACCCGGTGAGGCCATTGGTCTGGTGTCCGAGAGCCGTTCAGCGGATTCGCTGCACTCCCTTGTGGCCGAACCGCTCGCGCCGGCCTCAGAGATCACGCGCAGCATCCATTTCTGTCTCGGCGACATCGCCCGCAAGCCGTCAATCGAAGTACAAAACCTGCGCTCGCTGATCCCGTTCATTCAACAGCTCGATGGCATTGTCGACCGCGTCCATGTCGAGTGCTCGTACTCGGGACAGTGGGAAGAGCACGGTCTGCTGGCCGAGTTGCCCAACAGCATGGAAGTCATCGCCGGTATCGCCGACGTCAAATCGAAGCCCGCGCCGGTGACCGAACTGCGCCAGAAGATCGAGCAACTCGTCGAGGTGATTCCGGCTGAGCGGCTGTTGGTCTCGACCAGCTGCGGCGTCGGCCGAGTCCCCCACGACGAAGCCATCCGCCTGATGCGCAACCTGGTCAAAGCGGCCAACGCGGTGCCGATCTGAGGATGGAACTCCGCTTTCGCACTCGGCGACTTGAGCGGGCGTACCGCGACCCGACGCGCGCTGCCCGTCTCTGGGGCGCAGACGTCGGCGCCAGATATGTCCAGCGAGTCTCTCGGATTCAGTCGCGGCCAACCTGGCAGGACCTGTTCGACTTGCGCCAGCTCGACATGCATCCCCTTCATGGCGATCGGCGTGGACAGTTTGCCGCACGGCTCACTGGCCGATGGCGGCTGATTCTGCAGCCAGGCGATCGTGAAGGTGAAGTACGTATCCTTGATGTGGAGGACTACCATGACTGAGTTCCGTCCCGAGA
>DAOUKQ010000097.1:0-53367 GCA_034421135.1 Dehalococcoidia bacterium | reverse complement strand
AGACGCCGCTGAAGTAGCGCTGGCAGAGGGAGTTCGCAATTCGGTACATGATGGTGGAGCTGGGGGGACTCGAACCCCCGGCCTTTTGACTGCCAGTCAAACGCTCTCCCAACTGAGCTACAGCCCCACGGAAGCCGGTGACGATCAGCGTACGACCGCGTTCGCCGATGCGCTACTGCCAGCCGGGGCGAGGGGCGTGAATCCGCCGACCCATGTGTATCGCGGCACGCGGCGCCGGAAATCACTTTACGCTGGTCTAACTGAGATTGCGCATTCCGTTTGTCGGCGTCGGCGGACCAAGCGTACATTGACAATACTGGCGTCGGGGTTGACGCAGAGGACACAGGGCGATGCTCGAACGAGTCAGAGAACTGTGGGCTGATCGACCAGTACTCGTGGCAGCCGCCGGCATCGCGCCGGTGGCATTCGTCGTCACCCTGCTGGTGCTGTTTCTGGTAGTCGGCGGCGATGCAAGTCAGCCGCAGCAAGAGGTGGTGTCGCAACAGGAGGCGTCGTCCGACGAAGCAAGCGGCGACCAGGCGGCGCAGCAACAGGACGGAACCAGCCAGCCCGCGGTCACGGTGATCGTCCAGGGCGGTCAAGCTCAGCAACAGCAGGAGGCTGCAACCGGATCGGCGGCCGACCCGGCGGGTCAATCCGAGTCGCAGCAGGCCGCTTCGGAACAGCAACAGGCGAACCAATCCGCTGCCCAGGCGCAGCAGCAACAGGCCGAACAGTCGGCGCCGCAGGTCGTGGCGGGATTCCGCGTCGTCTCCCTCAGCAGTCTGATCAAGGCGGACCTCGATGCGGAATCGCTGAAACACGGCAGCGACGGTTCGGAGGGAGCCATCTTGCCGCTGGGCAACGGCGTCGTCCGCTCCAGCGGCGAACAGCACGACACCAGTTGGGAGTTGATCATTCCCTCAGCGGGCTTGCGCAGCGCGGTCGTATCGCTGGGACGCACGCCCAACGGCGCAATGGGTTCGCCGGACAACCCGTATGTGGTCGGTTGGCTCGACTCGACGCCCGCGCCGGGCGAGGTCGGCAACACGTTGCTGGCCGGCCACCGCGACTATGAGGACATCACCGGCAACATCGGCACCGGCGTCTGCTGGGAGCTGAACAACACGCAGGTCGGCGACCACATGCTGATCTGGGACGACGAGCTGAACGTCTACTACGTGTACACCGTGACCGAGGCGGTCACCCTCGACCCGACCGATCCCGCTTCGGCTCGATTCTTGCACAACACGGACGTGGCGGTCATCACCCTGATCACCTGCACGGGATCGTTCAACACGGAGACGCACCGATACTCGCACAGGCTCGTGGTGGTTGGGGAGCTGGCCGCCGTGGCGTCGCCGGACGCTTAGGACGCCCGAGGCGAGCCGATGCTCCAACTCCTGCGCAGCTCGCTGGCTTGGTGCTACGACCTGCTCTGGTTCCTCTCGGACCTGCGCTACTCCCAACCGCGACTGTTCGCAGCCCTGATCGTGCTGACGATCGGGCTGTTCGTCGCGGCGCCTGCGCTTGCGTTGACGTTGGGAGGAAGCTCGGATCGCGGCAGTGTTGCGGACGCCGGCCTGTCGGAACCTCGCCATCTTGCGAAGTCGGAGGGGCGACAATACGTCGCCTACGGCGGCCTGGCCAACTCCGAGAGCGAACCGGGCGACGAAGCGACGCAGGTCGAATCGCCTGAACCGACGGTCATGGTTCGAAACCTCTCGGAGGTCCTGCGCGACAACTTCGAGGAGAACGATCTGATCTACGGATCGGACGGCTCCGAGGGCAGCATCCTGCCCTTGGACAACGGCATTGTGCCATCGAGCGGACCTCGCTTCGATACCACCTGGGAGATCATCCTGCCCTCGGCCGGTATTCGCGCTGCGGTCGTGCAGGTCGGCCTGACGCCGAACGGCGCAATGGGCTCGCCGGACAATCCGTTCGTGTTCGGCTGGTTCAATCGCTCGGCGATTCCGGGACAACAGGGCAACGCGTTGTTCGGCGGTCACCGCGACTACGAGGATGTCGAAGGCAATATCGACGTCGGCGTTGGTTGGGAGATGGACGAGACCCGCGTCGGCGATCAGCTCATCATGCGCAACGCGGCCACCGACCGCTACTACATCTACGACGTGGTCGAGACCGCCACAATCAAGCCCGACTCCTCCGACGCCGTCAGGTATCTGAGCCAGACTCGGGAGTCTGTCGTCACCCTGATCACCTGCTCGGGCGATTTCGACGAAGACACGCACAGCTACGAGGACCGGATCGTGATCGTCGCTCTGCTGACGGCGGTCGCTGAGTCGGGAACCTAACAGTCGCGTCGACCGATGCGCTGGGCTTTACTCTCTCTTTGGAGACCTGCGCATAAGGGGAACGGGTCCCCGCGTAAAGCGGGGACTGGGAAACGGAGCGCGCGTGCGGCGCCAATCGCGTTTACGCGACGTCTCCTACCAGTACTGGCGACGCTTGCCTCGCTTGCCGGTTGCGCCTGAGTGTCGCCACTCGGACGGCTCGGCGACGCGCTCGACTGCGACGGCGCAGACCTTGTACTCGGGGATTCTGGCTACGTCGTCGTAGACGTTGTTGGTCAGCCAGTTGGCGGCCGTGTCGGCGAGGCGGACGAAGGGCACGAAGATTGATCCCTCGGCGACATCCTCGGTGACAAAGCTGACGCCTTCCAGGCGGCCTCGCCGGGAGGCGACCCAGACGGCGTCGCCGTCGCCAATTTCCTGCCGCGCGGCGTCGTTGGGATGGATGGCGACGCGCAGCTCGGGCCAGGAGTCGACCAGTCCGTCGACGCGGCGCGTGATCGTGCCGCCGTGCCAGTGGTAGAGGACGCGTCCGGTGTTGAGGATCAGCGGGTAGCGCTCGTCAGGCGACTCTTCCGAGGGCGGCAGTTGCCGCACGGGAATGAACTTGCCGAGGCCGCGAGGGAACGACTCGTCGTACAGGCGCGGCGTACCGGGATGCTCGGCTGTCGGGCAGGGCCACTGGATGCCGCCTTCCGCGTCGAGCCGGCGATGGGACAGTCCGGCCATGATCGGCGTCAGCGAAGCGAGCTCGTCGAAGACCGACGCGGCCGAGCCGTGGTCAAATCCCTCGCCGGCCATACCGAGCCGCTGCGCAGTGCGTCGCGCGAGGTCCTGGACGATCTCCCAGTCTGCTCGCGATTGTCCGACCGGCGGGATCACCTGCCGGACGCGTTGGACGCGACGTTCGGAGTTGGTGAAGGTGCCTTCTTTCTCGGCAAACGAGGCGGCCGGCAGGACCACGTCGGCGAGTTCCGCCGTCTCGTGCAGGAATATGTCCTGGACGACGAGGAAATCCAGCTTGGCGATCGCCTCGCGCGCGTGCGCGAGATTCGGTTCAGTCAGCAGCGGATTCTCGCCAACGATGTACATGCAGCGGAGGCCGTCGGCGTTAAGCATGCTCTCGACCATGTCGGTCGCGCGCAGCCCTTCGTCCGCAGGCAGATCTGCTTGCCAGACGCGGTTGAACTTCTCCAGAACATCCGAGGTGTAGCGCTGATACCCGGGCAGCGCGTCGGGGACGCAGCCCGCGTCGCCCGCGCCTTGCACGTTGTTCTGTCCGCGCAGCGGCGAGACGCCGTTACCGACGCGACCCACCTGGCCGGTCAGCAGGGCCAGGTTGAGCAGCGCCGTCGCATTCGCCGTGCCGTTGGTGTGCTGCGTGACGCCCATGCCCCAGATCAGACAGGATCCGCCGGGACCCTCGGCAGTCGGATTGGGCCGTGCGTAGGTGCGGGCCGCCCGGACCAGCAGGTCGGCGGGGACGCCCGACATCTGCTCGACTGCTTCGGGCGTGTAGGTATCCAGTTCGGCGCGCCACTGTTCGTAGCCTTCCGTGCGATCGGCAATGAACGACTCGTCGGCAAGCCCCTCGTCCAGAATCACCATGGCCATGCCGTTGAGCACGGCGACATCGGTGCCCGGATACTGTCGCAGCCAGAGGTCGGTGTGGTCGCAGAGTTCGATTCGCTTCGGATTGAGCACGATCAGCGCCGCGCCGCGATCAACCGCGGTGCGCATCCTCGATGCGGCGACCGGATGGTTCGAGGACGGATCGGCGCCGACGACGAAGAGGCAGTCGGCGGCTTCGTAGTCGCTGTAACTGTTCGAGGTCGCGCCCGAGCCAAGCTGGGCCAGCATCGCCTCGACCGACGGCGAATGACACAGTCGCGTGCAGTGATCGACGTTGTTGGTGCCCATGATCGCGCGGACGAACTTCTGCAGCATGTAGTTGTCTTCGTTCGTCGCCTTGGCCGACGAGAACGCGCCGAACGCGCCTCGATGCTCGGCGAACTTCTCGGCCACCAGATCGAGCGCCTCGTCCCACGTGGCGGGTTGCAGCCCGTCCGCACCGCGGATCAAGGGGGTCGTCAAGCGGTCGGAGTGATTGACGAAGGCGGTCCCGAATCGTCCCTTCACGCAGAGCAGACCGTTGGACGAGCGATTGTCCGGGTCATCATCGACATGCGTGAGCACGCCGTCCTCGGCGGTGATCTTGATCCCGCAACCGACGCCGCAATACGGACAGACCGTGGAAACCGTCTTCGCTCCCGCAGCGGCGCGCTTGGGGGTCAGCGCATCCGTTGGGCAGGCGGCGACACAGGACCCGCAGGATGTGCAGGTTGACTCGCCCAGCGGTTCGTCGCCAAACGACGCGATCCGCGCCGCTTTGCCCGCGCCGGCAATTCCGATCGCGCCGATGTGCTGACGGTCCGAACAAGCGGAGACGCAGCGACCGCAGAGGATGCAATCGGTCGCGTCGAACAGGTAGAAGTGGTTCGAGGCATCCTGGTGATCGTTGATCCGGGTGCGCCAACGCCGCGCGTCGGCCTCGTGCGACTGAGCGTGATGTCGAAGCTCGGTCGTCTCCGATCCGTTGGATCCATTGGTGTGCGCGGCGCTATCGGTCATGGCGAGGGTGAGCTCGAGGATGCCCTTGCGCGCCGTGCGAGCGGCCTCGGAGTCGGTGTTGACGACCAGCCCGTCGGACGCCGGCGTGTGGCAGGCC
This sequence comes from Dehalococcoidia bacterium, assembly GCA_034421135.1. Classification (GTDB taxonomy): domain Bacteria; phylum Chloroflexota; class Dehalococcoidia; order Bin125; family Bin125; genus Bin125. The sequence goes on along the minus strand of DAOUKQ010000097.1, from coordinate 48,324 downwards.
GCCGGCAGACCGCGTTGACCCTCGATCGACACGAGACAGGTGCGGCAAGCGCCGAGGGCGGGACCGTCGTTGTCCTTACACAGATGCGGAAGGTCGACACCGGCCGCCAGCACCGCGTCGAGCACGGTCGCACCGGCGCGAGCCTCGATGGATTGTCCATCGACCGTCACCGAGATCATGTCCACTGTCGTGTCCGCCCTGTCTGCCGTGTCGCTAGGCATCAATCCCCCCTCAATCACTCATAGGGCCATGGTAGCTAAGCGATGAATCGACCTAGCAACGACAAGCGCGTGAGTCGACAAGGTAGTCACTCCTCTGCCTCCAGAGACCCGCGCGTAACTCGCTGGGGTCTTAGTCCCTCTCCCTCTGGGAGAAGCCTGCCCCCGCGAAGGCGGGGGGGCTGGGGTGAGGGTCCGGCCGCTGCTCGTTATCTGGTCGTGGGGCCTGACTGGGTCGCGGAGGGCCCTCACCCTAACCCTCTCCCGCCGGGAGAGGGGACCGGAAAGTGGTTTACGCGCAAGTCTCCTCCGGGAGAGGGGACCGGAATGCAGCTCCGTGCAGGTCTCCTGCGGGAGGGAGTGGTCAGCGCTCTGCTGAGACGGCGCGCCTCAGTCGGACTGGCGCAGCACGATGCGCGAGCCGGCGCCGTCGATCACTTTCACCGCCAATGCGATCCGGTTGTTCGCGTCGAGCGCGTTCCAGTACTGGTCGGCGATGTTGTGGAACGAGCCGCTGAGCGGCAGCCAGAGCGGATCTCCGGCGTATGGCGGCAGCGGATTGCCGTCGTGCCGGTAAGTCGTGATGCAGTAGCCCAGCCCGCGCGGCGGAAACGGGAAGCGCCAGACGACGCGGTCAGTCTGATCGTGATCGGCAGCGTTAGCGCGCAGGATGGCGAAGGCGAGCTCGCCGTGTCCGCGCAGATCGAGCATCGCCGCAATGCGCGGCGTGTAGTTCGGCGGATCGTCTTCGCGCTCACGCACCGCAAGCGCATCCTCGAATCGAGCCGAGCGCTCAATCGCGTCCTTGATCGTGTGCGTGTGGTCGCCGTTCGAGACGTAGTAGACGTTGGGCGACTCCAGCATCGCGTCGTAGATGATGTTCGTCGGATCGGAAACGAGGTTCGGATCCTGCGCCTCGGTTCGGAGTTCGCTCCCGTCCTCGCCGCCGACCACGAAGCGGCGATTACGGCTATTCTCGCTGCGTCCCATGATCCAGTAGACCTGCACCCAGATGTCGCGTTCGCCGCCGGAATCCAGGCGTCCGACCACGATGCCCCGACCGGGATAGCTGTTGGCGGCAAGGTGGCGACCGAAGTTTTGCTCGGCGAAGACTCGGAGTTCGTCGATCTGGCTAGTCATGGGTTCAGGATATCGGGCGCGTGATAGGTCAGGGATAGACTCAGAGCATGTCCGGCGACGTCAGCCTGCCTCAGAGTGTCCTGATTGCCAATCGCGGCGAGATCGCCTCGCGGATCATCCGCACTTGCCGCAGACTGGGTGCGCGGACCGTCGCGGTCTATTCCGACGCCGACCGCTCGGCGCCCCATGTCGCCGCAGCCGACGCCGCAGTGCGCATCGGTCCCGCTGCGGCTGTCGACAGCTACCTGAACATTGAAGCAATCATCGATGCAGCCCGCTCCGCGGGCGCCGATTCGATACATCCCGGATACGGCTTCCTCTCCGAGCGCAGCGACTTTGCTCATGCGGTCGTCGATGCGGGACTGACCTGGATCGGCCCACCGCCCCAAACCATCGATGCGCTTGGCGACAAGGTCGGAGCGCGTCGGCTCGCCGCGGATGCCGGTGTTCCGGTCGCCGAAGGCGTCGAGCAGGATGACGGCGATGCCGCGCTTGCCGGGGCGATTGCCGAGATGGGCCTGCCGGTCATGGTCAAAGCGGCCGCCGGTGGCGGCGGTCGAGGGATGCGCTTGCTGCAATCCATGGACGATGCGCCGGACGGTTTGGAGGCGGCCGTGGCGGGCGCACGACGCGAGGCGCAGGCCGCATTCGGCGACGGACGGCTGCTGGTCGAGCGTGCGCTGTCGCAGGGCCGCCACGTCGAGGTCCAGGTCATCTTTGACGCCCACGGCAACGGAGTCCACCTGGGCGAACGCGATTGCTCGGTTCAACGCCGACGCCAGAAAGTCATCGAAGAATCGCCGTCGCCGGCAGTCAATCCCGCATTGCGGCACGAGCTCGGCGAGGCCGCCTTGCGAGTCTGCGCCGCCGCCGGTTACGTCGGCGCCGGAACGGTTGAGTTCCTCTTGATGCCGGACGGCTCGTACGTCTTCCTCGAGGTCAACGCCAGAATCCAGGTGGAACATCCGGTGACCGAAGCGATCACCGGCCTGGACCTCGTCGAGCTGCAACTCCGAGTCGCCGCGGGCGAGCCGCTTCCCGTGACTCAGAGCGACATCACGTTCGACGGGCATGCGATTGAAGTCCGTATCTATGCCGAGGATCCAGCTCGCGGCTACGTGCCTTCGACCGGCCGCTTGCACTGGTTCGAGCCGCTCGACCTGTGGGCCCGGCACAACGCCGGACCTGAAACCGGCGATGTCGTCACCGCCTTCTACGACCCGATGCTGGCCAAGACCATCGTCCACGCCGAGACTCGAGCAGCAGCAATCGCTCAGGCGTCAGCGGCCCTCGACGCCTGGGCCATTGACGGCGTGACGACCAACCTGGCACAGCTCGCAGCGATCCTGGAGTCCGACGATTTCCGCTCGGGATCCGTCGACATTGGCTGGCTCGAACGAGTCGAACTCGCCGAACGCTCGATCCCGGTTGATGCCCTCACCTTCGCCGCGATTGCCGAGTCGGAAGTCGGCGCCTGGCGATCCACGGGCGAACTGGTCAGGAAGTACGCGCTGCACGGCCGGTTGCACGAAGTCCGGCTGCGCCGCGGCATGGACGGCTGGACGGCTGCGATCGACGGCGACGACTTCCAGCCGGCGGCCCACGGACGGGAATGGACGGCCGATGTCGCCGAACACGGCGTCGTGGTCAGCGATGCCGAACGCCGTTGGGTGTTCCTGCGCGAACGCCGCCGTCGAGGTGGGGGCAATCGATCGCGTTCAGCCGGCGGCAACGTCGTGCGCGCGCCAATGCCCGGCACAATGATCGAGATCCTGGTCGCCGTCGGCGACGAGGTCGAGGCGGGACAGACACTGGCGGTGATGGAAGCGATGAAGATGGAGCACCTGCTCACGGCGCCTAACACCGGCGTGGTCAGCGGGATCCATACCTCAGCGGGCGCGTCGGTCGACGAAGACGCGGTCCTGATTGAACTTGGAGCCTCCTCATGAGCGATGCGGATGTCCTGCGTGAACGCCGACGTCGGGTGGAGGCCGCCTGGTCGGCTACGGAGCTCGCCGGCCCGGTCCTGATTCCCGCCAGTCTGCCGATCCCGATTGACGGCACCGACCAGTTTCACGAGTTCCATGCGCATCCCGAGTTTCAGTACCTGAGCGGCGTCGCGGAACCCGGCGCTGCGTTGGCCTGGGAACCGGACTCCGGCTGGACGCTGTTCGCTCCCTCGCTGTCGATAGACGACCTGGTCTGGATGTCAGCGCCGCCCTCGCCGGAGGATCTGGCGACGGCGACCGGAGTTAGCCACTCGCTCGACCGCGCTGAGTTGGCCGGCTGGCTTGAGGCTCGCCGAGGACAGGACCTGGCACTGCTCGGCTCACGCGACATCGAGTCGCGCGCGACTGAGTACGGCGTCGACGCCTGGTCGACACTGGAAGCGGTGGTCGACGAGGACGCGACCGAACGATTGGGCAAGGCGCTGGCCGAGCTGCGCCGCGCGAAGGACGCGGTTGAACTGGATCGGATGACCCGCGCAGTCGACGCGGCGGTGCAGGGACATCTCGCGGCTCAACGGCTGGCCAGGCACGGACTCAGCGAGCGGGCGTTGCAGATTGAAATGGAGGCGGAGTTCTTCCGCCAGGGCGGCGCACGGACGGCATACGGGTCCATCGTTGGCTCCGGTCCGAACTCGGCGATCCTGCACGGTACGCCCGGCGAACGGATCATGTCCGACGGCGAGCTCGTGTTGATCGACGCCGGAGCCGAGATAGACGGCTACGCCTCGGACGTGACACGCACGTTCCCAGTGTCGGCGGAGTTCAGCGGTATCCAGCGCGACCTGTACAACGTGGTCCTGGCCTCGCAGGAGCAAGCGATCGCGGAGGCAGGGCCAGGCGTCGAGTACAAGTCGCTCCATTTAGCCGCATCCGCGACGATCGCGCAGGGACTGGTCGACGCCGGCATCTTGAACGGCGCGCCCGACGACCTCGTCGCCGCCGACGCCCACGCGCTCTTCTTCCCCCACGGTCTGGGACACATGCTGGGTCTCTCGACCCACGATTGCGCCGGATATCTCGAGGGACGGGTACCCGAAGATCGATTCGGATTGGCCTATCTCCGCGCGGACTTGCCGCTGGCTCCCGGTTATGTCGTAACCATCGAGCCGGGCATCTACTTCGTCCCGGCGCTGCTGACCGATCCCGCGCGTCGAGAGCGGTATGCGCAGATGGTCAACTGGGACGTGGTTGATGGGTTGCTCGATTTCGGCGGCATCCGGATCGAGGACGATGTCCTGATCACCGCTGACGGCTGCGAGGTGATGAGCGGCGCGCTGCCCAAGGCGGCACGCGAAATCGAGGCGATCCGACGCGAGGCGCTGGGCGGATCGCATGGCTGAGCGGCTCACGATTGCCGATGTCGCGAGCTACCCGCGTCCGGGAATGGACGCGCCCGGCATGGTCGGGTTCACACCCGACAGCAAGGCCGTGACCTGGTTGCATGCCGCCGATGGCGGACTCGTGCGATCGCTCTGGCGGATCGACATCGAGACCGGCGAGCGCTCGGTGATCGCCGGCCCGGGCGCAGACGCGCCCATGTCTCGCGAAGAAGAGCTGCTGCGCGAACGCACCCGGACCCGCGAGCTCGGCGTCGCCTCCTACGCCTGGGCCACCGATGCCGAAAGTCCAGTGCTCATGATTCCCGGACCGGTTGTGCGCGTCTCCGTGGATGGGGAGCCGCTGCGCGAGCTCGACGGAACGCAAGGCGCTCTGACGCCAACCCTGAGCCCGGACGGTACGCAACTCTCCTTCGTTCGCGCCGGCGAACTGCACGTGATCGCCGTCGACGGCGACAGCGAAGCAACGCAGCTCACGTCGGGCGCCGAGGACGGCCTGACCCACGGTCTCGCCGACTACATCGCCCAGGAAGAATTCGGCCAGCTTCGCGGCCACTGGTGGTCGCAAGACGGCCGGATCGCCTATCTGCGCGTCGACGAGCGCCATATCGCGCCGTATCCCATCGTGCATCAGGGCGGGGATGAGGTCGACGTCGAGACGCACCGCTATCCCTTCTCGGGAGACGCCAACGCCGACGTTTCGCTCTGGGTCGTGCCTGCTTCCGGCGGAGACGCGGTTGCGATGCCGCTGCCCACGGAGGACGGCTACCTCGTCCGCGTCGCCTGGTGGCCGGACGGTCGCGGCGGCCAGCGCCTGGTGGCCCAGTGGATCGACCGCGACCAGAAGCGGCTGCAACTGATCAGGTATGACGGCGAGTTCCCAGTCACGTTGATCGACGAACGGCAAGAACCATGGGTCAACGTCGCCGATGATGCGCGCGGGCTCGATGATGGGACGTTCCTCTGGTCGTCGGAGGCGACCGGATTCCGGCACCTGTCGCTGCATGCCTTCGATGGCGCGGTGATTCGCACGCTGACCGGTGGTGAGTGGATGGTTGACGGCGTGATCGGCGTCGACCAGGACAACGGCTGGGTCTACTTCAGTTCGACCCGCGGATCGCCGATCGAGCGGCATGTCGAGCGGGTATCGCTCGAAGAAGGCGCGATCGAAACGCTCTCGCCCGCCGGAGGCGTACACGGAGCCTCGCAGTCGCGAGACGGCAAGTGGTTGGCGATGCTCGACTCGTCGCTCAACGATCCACCTGCGATTTCCCTTGTGGCAGCCGATGGGTCGAATCGTCAATCGATGTACCAGGCGGATGTCTCAGCATCCGATCTCGGCCTGCCAGCGCCCGAGTTGCGAGCATTCTCCGCCCCCGACGGCACAACGCTCTACGGCGCGCTCTACCGACCGGAAGGTGAGGGGCCGCATCCACTCCTAGTGGCGGTCTACGGCGGACCGCACGCCCAGACCGTGCTCGACGCCTGGGGACTGACCGTCGATCTGCGCGCCCAATACCTGGCGCAGCAAGGGTTCCTGGTACTCAAGCTGGACAATCGCGGCATGGCAGGACGCGGTCTCGAATTTGAGGCGCATTTGCATCGGCGGATGGGCACGATCGAGGTCGACGATCAGGCGGCGGCGGTCGAGCAGTTGGCCGCCGAAGGACTCGCGGACCGTGATCGAATTGGCATCTACGGCTGGTCGTATGGCGGGTATATGACGGTGATGTCGATGTTGCGGCGCCCCGACCTGTTCAAGGTCGGCGTGTCGGGCGCGCCGGTCGCGGACTGGGACGGCTATGACACGGGCTACACCGAGCGTTACATGGGCACGCCCCAGAACAACGCCGAGGGCTACCGCGAGGGGTCGTTGCTGACCCACGCCGACAAGCTACGCGGTCAACTGCTACTCATTCACGGAGGCGTCGACGAGAACGTGCACTTCCGCCACACGGCAAGATTGATCACGGCGCTCACCGCAGCCGATCGCGACTACGACCTGCTGATGTTCCCTGCCGAGCGTCACATGCCGCGCGATCAAGCCGGGCTCGAGTACCAGGAGCGCCGAGTCGCTCGCTACTTCGAGCGCCACCTCTAGGAATGGCGATGTCGGAGGACGAGTACATTGCGTTCGTCGACGAAAGCGGTGATGCTGTTCTTGATCCTATTGATCCGCAGTTTCCTGTACTTGTCTTGGCCTTCTGCCTGTTTCGACGCTCGGAGTACAACACGATGGTGAGGCGTCAGCTCCATGAACTGAAAGTAGCCCACTTCGGCACAGATAACGTCGTGTTCCATGAACGAGAGATTCGCCAGCGTCGCGGCGCATTCACGTCGCTTGGTAGCGAAGCCAACAGGCTCGCCTTCATGAGTGAACTCACACAGACTTTGGAGCAGTTGCCATTCACGGTGATAGCAGTGGCCGCCGATAAGTCGAGTGTCGGCGCGCGAAGCGGAACCCACGTCGACTTGTACCAACAGTGCGTTCGAGCCGGTTTGGAGCGCTCATATCAGTGTCTCTCCGGCGTGACTAAACAACCGTTCTCGCTCAAAGTGATGGTCGAGAGTCGTGGACGCTCCGAAGATCGCAAGTTGAGGGCTGAGTTCGAAAGTTTTCAGAATCCTGCTTCGACCAATCCAACTGGAACCGGTGTCGACTTATCGTTTGCCACGAAAAAGGAGGGACAGGTCGGTTTGGAGGTCGCTTACCTGATTGCCTATCCGATTGCGCGGCATGTGATTGGACGTCCGCAACAGAACGACCCGTTTCAACTGATTCAACGCAAGATGTATCACGGGCCTGACGGCGAGATTGATGACTATGGTCTCACTATCATCGGCAGATAAGCGAAGGGCTCGGCTTGCGCCGAGTCCCTCGCCGACCGGCGACGTCCGCCAGCCCACTCCAGCTTATCAGGCCGGTTGGCATTCGGCGCGACCCCAACCAGGACGGCGCGCTGCTCTCCGTCGGCCTGTCGAGGGAGAGCGTGGTTGGGGGTACGATGAGACTCGCGGTCTAGCGAGCCGAGGAGCGCCACAATGCCCATTCCGAGTACGCCGTCCGACGCTGCCGCGCTGCTGGGCGTGGGTCTGACGGCCGACCGCGACACGATCCGCGACCGATATCGACGCCTGGCCCGGATCTACCACCCCGACGCCAATCCCGACGACGATGCGGCCGGCGCCCGCATGTTGGAGTTGAACGCTGCAGTCGACCTGCTGTTGGGCGCCGACACGCCAACAGTCGAGGAAGTGATCGCGCCGGATCAGAATGGTCGCTCCTTGACCACGCGCGAGCGTCGGCGCGACGCCAAGATCCGCTCTGCCTTGCAGCACCTCCCCTACGGCGTTTACGTGATAGGAACGGTCACTCCCGAGGGCGCCCCCAACGCGATGGTGGCGGACTGGGTGATGCAAGTGTCGTTCCGCCCGCGCATCCTCTGCATCTCCTTTGAGCGCGATGCTGCGTCGCTGCGCAATCTGCGCGAGACGCGCCAGCTCACCGTCAACCTCTTGCCCGAGTCGGGCATGGACCTGGCGGCGCGCTTCCTGCAGCCCAGCGATCCATCCAAGATCGAGGGTCGCTCGGCCGAATTCGCCGCGCCCGACAAGATGCGCGGCGTGCCGCATCAACAGTTGCCGCACAGCCAGTTGGAACACGGAGCGCCGGTGCTGGAAGACTCGCTGGCCTGGGTCGCCGCCGAGGCGCAGCAGTTCATTCCCGTCGGAGAACATATCCTTGCCTTGTGCCGGGTCTTCGACGGCGACACCGTGCCGATCGATGAGGGCCCGCTGACATCGCTCTACACCGGATGGCACTATGGCGGGTAGGCCGCCGTCCGATTCCGTCGTCGCCAGGCGGGCCGGACAGCATTCGTATCCTGCAGCCGCGCCTGCGAATGGACTCGGCGGACCTCCACGAGGGAACGGCCTGAGGCCAACGCCGTCGCCGCAGCCGCCCTCGCAACCGCCGATGCGCGTGTTTGGCCGGCGGCTGCGGACATTTGACTCGTTCAGCGACTCCGCCTTCCGCTGGTTCTTCATCTCGACCCTGGGCCAGATGTACTCAGCTATCGGCCAGATGTTCGTCCGCACCTTCCTGGTCTACGAACTGACCGAGTCGTACGCGGCGGTCGGCCTGGTCGCGCTGGTCAGCGGCGTCGTGCAATTCCTGTTGGGTCCCTACGGGGGCGTGCTGGCCGATCGATTCCCCAAGAAGGCGGTCACGCAGATCTTCCAGTTCGTCGGCTTCCTCAACGCGTTCGTGATCGGCACGCTGGCGATCATGGGCATCCTCGAGTTCTGGCATCTGCTGATCTCCTCGGTCTCGCAAGGCGTTCTCGTCGCGCTGATGGTGCCGGCCCGTCAGGCGATGGTCTCGGAGATTGTGCCGCGCGAACGAATCATGAACGGCGTGGCGCTCAACACGGCTGCGATGAACATGATGCAGTTCGGCGCGCCGCTGATCGGAGGCGTCCTGCTGGCGACCGCAGGCGCCGGCGTCACGTTCTACTCGATGGCGGGCTGCTACGTGCTGGCGATGATCACCATGCTGCCGATTCCATCGGTTGCCGCTCAGGCCGGTCGCGGACGCGGCGGCGTGCGCGAGGCGTTCCGCGACATCGGCGACGGCTTCCGCTACATCGCCCGGCATCGCGTGCTGCGCATGGTCCTGCTGCTCGCCTTCTTCGTCTCGATGCTGGGCACGCCGTTCCAGGGCTTGCTGCCCGGATTCGTACAGGACGCCTTCGACGCGGGACCCGCCCTCGCCGCCTTGTTCATGACCTTCTCTGCGATCGGCGCATTTCTCGCCGCGTTGATCATCGCGTCGCTCAGACGAAGCGGTCGCGGCAAGTTGCTGATCCTGATGGGCGTCTTCCTCGGCGGATCGATCCTCGGCATGGCGATTTCGCCCTGGATCTGGCTGAGCATGCCGATCATGATCCTGATGGGTATCGGCCAGTCGGGACGGATGGCGATGGCTTCGGCGCTGATCCAGGAGCAGGCCGAGCCGGCCTATCGCGGACGCGCGATGTCGGTGCTGATGATGCAGTTCGCCGTGATGCAGGGCGGTGTCTTCGTGCTCGGCATCGTCGCCGAACTGGTCGGCATCCGCCTGGCCGTGTTCGTCGTGGCGATCATGCTGCTCGGCGCGCTCGCCTTATTCGGCGTCTTCTCGCCGACCCTGAGGCGGCTCCAATAGCACCGGTTGCATATGGGCGTCGTCCACTATCTTGACGCCATCGGCCGCCGCTGCGACCGGCATCTGTCGAGGGAGTGGGCATGATTACGCATCTCGATCACGTAGGCATCGTCGCGCACACGCTGGAAGAATCGCTGGAAGTTCTCGTCGACCAGCTCGGTCTCGAACGAGACACTGAGCGCTCGCCCTATCCTCAGGGCGGCTACTTCGCGCCCGAGCGCACCAAGATCTTCTTCGTCAAGGTCAACCTCGGCGAGACGCGCATCGAAATCCTGCTGCCCGACGACAACCAGAGCGGGATCGGTCGCTATCTCGAACGTCGCGGCGCCGGCCTGCATCACCTCGGCTACGCCTCCACCGATGTCGTCGGCGACACGAAGCTCTTCATGGAGCGCGGGCTCGCCTACATCGACTTCGGCGGACCAATCGAGGAAATCACCGCGTCCTTCTTCCACCCCAAAACAGCCGGCGGCATCCTCACCGAGATCGTCCCCGACCGCAGGCCCCAGGCCTAGTTGAGCGGCGCGTCTGCGGGAAGAGGCCTACCCGAAGATCAGAAGGGCTTTTGCGAAGGTCTCCCCTGGCGAGAGTTGGTCCCGTGCCTGAGGCGGCAGCTAGGGTAATGGTCTAATGACCCTTGACCGGCAACGTGGACCGACAGGTAGTGACCAGCGCCTGGCGCTTGTCTTAAGTGGCGGCGGTGCGTCGGGCATTGTCCAGGTGCCGTTCCTCGAGGAGTTGACGCGGCGCGGCATCCGTCCCGATCTGGTGGTCGGTTGCTCCGTCGGAGCGGTCAACGGCGCGTTTCTCGCGCTGCATCCGGACAACATCGACGGCCTGGCCGACCTCTGGATGGCATTGCGAAGCACCAGACTGTGGCATCGCAATCTGCTGCGCATCGGACGCAACCTGCTGACGCGCGGGACCTCCGTCTACTCGAATCGATTCCTGCGCGACCTGTTCAAACCGCACGTGAGGTTCGACGAGATTGCCGCGACGGAAATCCCGCTGTTCATCGTCACCACCAGCCTCTCGAACGGACGCAAGGCCATCTACTCCAGGGGCGAGCTGCTGGACGCCGTGATGGCCTCGATCGCGGTGCCGGGACTCTTTCCGCCGGTCAGGCTGGGCAGCGACTGGTGCGTCGACGGCGGCCTGTCGTCGGGACTCGATCTGGAGACGGCGCTGTTTCAGGGCGCGACTCACACGCTCGCCGTCGATCTCGGCGTGCAGCCTTCTCCTTATCGACCCAGAGGCCTGGTCGATCTGCTGATGCGATCCATGGAGATCGCCGTGCAGGAACGGACCAAGGCTGAGATTGACCAATTTGGATCGCTCGTGCCGACAGTGATCTGGCGGCCCGGATTGCGAGCCGCGTCATTCGGCTCGTTCGACGACGTGGAGGAACTGTACGCGGCAGCGAAGGACATGGCGCCGGTGATGATTGAACAAGCGCTCGATCAGAACGGCGAATGGACGCCGGGAGTCTACGAGGGCGTCGTCCCGGTGGCGAAGGTCTGACCTATGGCGGGCATGTCCGATGTGCGCGTGATCGATCTCAGCGACGACGTCGCCGGCGCGTATTGCGCCCGCTTGCTCGCGACCGCTGGAGCGAACGTCACCTTGATTGAGCCGCCCGGCGGATCGCCGCTGCGTTCGCGGCCGCCCTTGCTGACCGCGAGCCAACCTTCGCGAAGCGCGGCATTCGAGTATCTGTCCGCGTGGAAGCGTGGTGTCGCCCTCGACTGGAAGTCCGACGCGGGATTCGAAGCGCTTGGCCGGTTGCTCGGCGCCGCCGATCTCGTGGTGACCACGATGTCCGCTGCCGACGCGCTCGTCTTCGACAAGCGTGTACGCGATCAGCATCCGCACCTGATCCACGTCTCGGCGACGTCCTACGGACTGACCGGACCCTGGGCGGGCTGGCGTTCGTCCGACCTGACCGACTGGGCCGCCGGAGGCTATCTCTATCTGACTGGCGATCCGCTGCGCGAGCCATTGCAGGGCGCGGGTCCGTGGGCATCGTACGTAGCCGGTGTCACCGCGGCGGTTGGCGCAATGGCGGCGTTGTGGTCGCGGCGGAGCACCGGACGTGGCCAGCTCGTCGATGTGGGCGCGATGGAAGCGATGGCGTCGTCGCACCAGTGGAGCCTGGTCATGTGGTCGCACCAGGGACGGATCAAGCACCGCGCCAGCAATCGCCACGCCGAGGCGCATCATCCAGTCGCGCTGATGCCCGTTGGAGACGGTTGGGTTTGCATCGCCGCGCCGACAATGGCGCAGTGGGTCAACCTCTGCATCGCGCTGGACTTGCCCGAAATGGGTGACGATCCGCGTTACGCGACCGCCGGGCTGCGGTTCGACCGGGCCGAGGAGATCGATGGCCGGTTTGCGCCGTTCCTCATGGCGAGGACACGGACCGAAGTCGTCGAGCATCTGCAATCCCATCACGTACCCGCCAGTGCCGTGCTCGCGATGGACGAGGTGTTGGAGGACGAACAGCTTCAGGCTCGCGCGTACTGGGCATATCCCGAGGCATTGGGAAACACCGCCAAGATGCCCGGCGTACCCTTCGCGCTGCCGTCGGCGCCCGACTCGTTCCGCGCCGCCTCGGACCTGGGCGCCGACAGCAGGGCGGTCTTGTCGGAGGTTGGTCTCTCAGACGATGAGATTGCATCCCTGGCTCAAGCCGGAACCGTCACATTGGGGGCGAACAATGGCTGAGGAGATGCTGTCCGGGATTCGCGTGCTGGAGTTCGGTTACGCCTGGGCCGGACCGCTGGTTGGCCGGATGCTGGGCGATCTGGGCGCGGACGTGATCAAAGTCGAACAGGACAGCGCTCGCGGGGGACACCTACCAGACGACCCGGACCTGCGAGCCGCGCTCGACGACTGGCGTCGTGGCGAAGCGGTCGAACCGGCACTGCGCGCCTCGGTCTTTCCCGAGGGTGAGCCGGAGCCCGACCCCTGGAATCGCGCGGGCATCTTCAACAAGCTCAATCGCAACAAGCGCAGTCTCTGCGCGGACCTCAAGACGCCATCCGGCAAGCGCATCTGGCGGCGCCTGGTCGAGGAGTCGGACGTGATCGTGGACAACTTCAGTCCACGAGGCGTCAAGAGCCTGGGCATAGACTACGAGACGGTCAGCGCATGGAATCCGCAGATCATCTCCGTCTCGTGCACCGGCTATGGCCACACCGGTCCCTTCCGGCAGCGGGTCTCCTACGGACCAGTGCTCGAAGCCCACTCGGGCGCTGCATCGGCGACCGGATACGCCAACGGCGGACCGATGAAGATGGGTCACGCCTTCCCCGATCCAATCGGCGGTCTGCACGGCGCTTTCGCCGTTCTGGCGGCGCTGTGGGAACGGGAGGAGACCGGACAAGGCTGCTTCGTCGACCTCTCTCAACTCCAGACCTATGCCGGAATCTCCGGCGACCTACTGCTCGAGACCTCGGTGCACGGTCAAGCTCCCGCGCGAGGCAACCGATCGAGAGGCGCCGCGCTCCAGGGCGTCTACCGCTGCCGCGACGAGAGTCCCGACGCCCGCGAGTCGATGGATATGTGGATCGCGATCACCATCGAGGATGACGACGCATGGCAGCGCTTCAAGCAAGTAATCGGCGATTCGCGACTCAATGACGCCCGATATGCCTCGGTCGAGGGTCGATTTGCAGAGCACGACGAACTGGACCGAATCATCGAAGATTGGACCCAGCCTCAAGACCGTTTCCAACTTGCCGGGCGCTTACAGGCCGCCGCAGTCACCGCCTTACCCGCGCTCACCAATGGCGATCTGATGCAGTCGGAGCACCTGCGCGACCGTGGCTTCATCGTCGAGTGGAACCAGCCCGGTGTCGGCGTCTACGAGTACGGGGGCTTCCCGATCCAGTTCAGCGATCGAGAGCGTCCCGAGATGCGCCCGTCGCCGGCGCTCGGCGGCGACAATAGGACGATCTGTGAGGAACTGGGTTTCTCGGCAGCCGAGATTGATAGCTTCATCGCCGATGGGACGCTAGTGGACGAGCCCCCGTTGGTCGGTGGTCGCTGATCTCGCGGCCAACACAGAGTTCCCAGTCTCCGCGTGAAGCGGGGACTGGAGTCGTTTCTGCTGCCCGCAAGTCACCCATAGCCTCTGAACGGAACGCGCTCACAGCGGCACGGCGCAGCCGTCGGCGCGCGGATCGCTGCCTCCCCAGAGGACACCGGTGTCAGGGTCGCGGTAGATGATCTGGCCCTTGCCGACGACGCCGGTGCGCATGGCCCCGGTCGCCGGCAACACGGGATGCCCGAGTTCGGCGAGTCGAGCGAGCACTTCGATGCCAAAGGTGTCCTCGACGTAGATGCGACCGTTGGGCGGCTCCTCGTACATCGAGACGCGAGGCGCGTCGATCGCGGACTGGGCGTCCATCCCTCGGTCGATCAGGTTGACCACGACCTGCGTCTGGCCCTGCGGCTGATTCCAGCCGCCCATGACGCCGTAGCTGGCGAACAGGCTGCCGTCGGGACGCGTAATCATCGAGGGCATGATCGTGTGATACGGACGCTTGCCGCCGGCGAGCGCGTTGGGATGGTCCGGGTTGTCGACGACGAATCCGGCGCCGCGATTCTGCAGGCTGAAGCCGCAATCTCGCGGAACGATGCAGCTCCCGAAGCCCTCGTAGTTGGAGTTGATGAAGGAGCAGGCGTTGCCCTCGCGGTCGGCGGCCGAGAGGTACACCGTGTCCGACTTGCCGGGCAGGAACCCGGATGAAGCCAGCTCGATCGCCGATTCCCTGCAGATCAGCTCACGCCGCTTGGCCGCATACGCCTTGCTCAGCATTTCGTCGATCGGGACACTCACCTGCGAGGGATCGGCGACCAGCGCGCGGGCGTCGGCGAAGGCGAGGCGCAGCGACTCGATGATCAGGTGCAGCGCCTCGGGCGAGCGGGCTTCGAGCTGGCCGATCTCGAATCCCTCGAGGATGTTGAGCGCCATCAAGGTGGTGATGCCCTGACCGTTGGGCGGGCACTCCCAGACGCGGTGACGCCGGTAGGTGGTGGAGATGGCGTTGTCGAACGTCGAGCAATGACTGGCAAGGTCCTCCGCAGACATCACGCCGCCGTGCTCTTCGAGCGCCTCGACGATACGCTCAGCCGGCCGACCTCGATAGAAGGCGTCGGGCCCGCCCTCGGCGACTTCGCGCATGACGGTCGCGATCAGCGGATTGATCCAGACCTCGCCCGCCTTCGGCGCCTCGCCGCCGAGCAGCATGTCCTGTCCGGCCGGGCCTTTCTCGGCCAGCAACTCGGCCTGGCCGGCCCAGCCGCGGGCGATGGCCGGGGTCATCACGAATCCCTCTTCGGCAATCTCGATGGCCGGCTGCAGCACGTCGGCCAGCGTCATCCGTCCAAAGCGGGTCACGGTGTCGTGCCAGCCCATGATCGAGCCCGGAACAGTGACGGCGTGCGGACCCTGCCGATCCCACTCGCCGCAGCGTTCGACCACATCGAGGTCCAGCGCCGCCGGCGCGCGGCCACTGCCGTTCATCGCGGCGACCGACTGATCGCCGGCGTTGTAGAACAGGCAGAAACAGTCGCCGCCGATACCGGTCGACGTCGGCTCAACCACGGCCAAAGCTGCGGCAGTGGCGACCGCAGCATCGGCGGCGTTACCGCCCTCGCGCAGGATCCGCAGGCCTGCCAGCGAGGCCAACGGCTGGCTCGATCCGACAATGCCCTTACGAGAGAGCACGGGCGAGCGCCGAGATTCAAAACGGAAGGGGTGTTCGGGAAGATTCGTCATGGGGAACAGTCTAGGCCCGGCGCCCGGTTGCCTGGTCCCGTCGTGCTGGGCGTGCTGGTCGTGCGTTCTGAGACAGGAAGCTCCAAAGATGTCCGAGATCATCCGATCCCGATACTCAAGGCAACCGGGGATCGCGCGGTAGTGGCGGACGAAACGCCCACGGGCGACTGCATCCAGCCGTCCACGCAACGTCGGAGTCAACGATCCTCCAGGAGCAGAGTTTCCGCCTCCTGGATCAGCAGGGGCAGGTGCTCTTGAATGATGTTCCAGACGGTTTCATCGGTCAGGCCTTCGTACTCATGCACAATGGTGTTGCGAAACGCGACTACCCCGCTTGCGCTGGTGATTCGCTCGGTGACCGCAACGTCTATTCGATTCAGGCGTGCGACTGCTTCGCCGATGATAGTGAACTCTCGCTCAATCTGATGCCGCAACCGGATATCGGTCTGATAATCGCTCAGCGTCTTGCCGATCACGCTCTGCCGGATCAAGTTGGCGTTTTCGACGATGTCGTGCAGGTAAGCGGCAGACCTAGGCTGCATACAGTTGCATCCTCGACTCCTCGACCGATTGGCGGAAGTAGGGATTTCGGAATCGGCGATCCATGATCAGGTCAACGGGCCGGCCGAAGAGCGCTGCCAGATTGGCGCGCAGTTCATAATGCCGCGCCGCCCAGGGCCCGAGGTCGGCATTCGGTTGATATGCGACGACAAAGTCGAGGTCGCTGGAGACCTGATCGAAATCGCCCGTGGCCGCGGAGCCGAACAGGTCGAGCCGGTCCACCTGATAGCGGCGGCAGAGGTCCGTTAACTCGTACAGGTGCTCCTCGATCAACGCAATCACCAGTGCTGACCTCTGTTCTCAGTGCGATGTGTCCAGCGTAATCGTTTCCGGTTGCTGCCGAACATACCCCCATACCCGTCTTCAGAGTCCTCCGCGTAGACCCGACCATCTTCGCTGAGAGCGTTGTCGTATATCTGGTAGCGTGCGGTCCATGTCTTCGTCAGAGTCCTCCCAGCGCGATTTCGGGTCGGCATTCCAGCTGCTTCCAGAGGTCAGTCCCGACGCTCCGGACTGGGGCGGGCGGTTCCGACGGGAAATGCCGTCGGTGGAGTCGCCCTACTACGGGGTCAATGTGGCGGACGTGCGCCGCGAGCACTACGACGCCGTCTTCCAGAACATTGAACAGCAGGTACAGGGCGCTGAGCTGCTGTTCGGCGGGCGGCTGCACTTCTTCTCGGCGACCGACTACGGCGATATCCGGCGGGTCATCTTCATCATCTACTTCGAGCACTTTCCCGACACTGCGACCGTCATTGAGACCTTGCGCGCAGGCGGTCTCGACGTGCCCGACGACGCGACCAAGTTTCCAGACATCTGGACGGGCTTCGACCTCTGGACCGAGTTCACCCGCCTGGCGGAGGGCTACACGTGGTGGATCGCACCGGCGATGTCGGAGAGCGAGTCGCCGAAGGTTGCATCGGTCCCCTGACGAATTCGATCCGTGATCGCCGGATGGTTCCCCCATTGATTTCCTGTTCGGGCCGAGGGCAGGCTCGAACCCCTTCCCACAGGAGAAACACGCGTAGATCGCTTGAATCACCCCCCTCTCCCTCTGGAGACCTTTGCATAAGCCCGAGCTTCAATGCGATGGCGCACTCCTCCCAGTCCCCGACTTGTTCGGGGACCCGCTCGGCTCCCCGTCTCGTACCTGGTAGATCCCGGGTAGTGCCGAACAGGAACGGGTCCCCGAACAAGTCGGGGACGGGACCGGGTCGGTTTACGCGCAGGTCTCCTCTGGGAGAGGGGAACCAGAGCGGGCCGTCTGGGACAGTGTCTATCCTGAAACCTGCAATCGTGCGAGGAGTACCGATGACTACCGCGACCGCATCCGCCGTCACCCAGGAACAGGTCGAGTTCTACAACGAGAACGGCTACCTGTTGATGCCCAAGCTGCTGCCTGACGACGTGCTGCAGTCGCTGCGCGACGAGACCGACCGGATCGTCGCCGAGGCGGCGGGGCTGACCGACCACAACGCCCAGTACGACCTCGAAGACTCGCACTCGCCGAAGGAACCTCGGGTGCGGCGGCTCAAGTCCCCGTCGTGGCACTGGCCCTTCTTCCGCGAGCTGGCCCAGCATCCGGTGCTGATGGACGTGGTCACCAAGTTGATCGGTCCCAACGTGCGGCTACAGAATGACAAGCTGAACATGAAGGCGGCCGAGTACGGCGCGCCGGTCGAATGGCACCAGGACTGGCCGTTCTACCCGCACACCAACGACGACCTGCTTGCGGCCGGCATCTTGCTCGACGACTGCTACGCAATCAACGGCCCGCTGCTGGTCGTGCCGGGATCGCACAAGCGCCCGATCTACGACCACCATCACCCCGAGGAGCGCTACTTCACCGGCGCGGTCGAGCCGGAGCACTTCGACTGGGACATGGAGCAGGACCTGGTCGCGCTGGAGGGTCCGGCCGGTTCGGTTTCGTTCCACCACGTGCGGATCATGCACGGCTCGGCGCTGAACCGCTCCGAGAATCCGCGACGCCTGCTGCTCTTCGGCTATGCAGCCGCCGACGCCTGGCCGATCATGGGTCTGGGCAAGATGTCGCTGGACGACTACAAGGGCTTCATGTGCGCAGGCGAGGACGTCGAGCAGCCGCGCCAGACCGAGGTCCCGGCCTATCTGCCGTTGCCGCCGGCTCCCAAGCAGGGTTCAATCTACGAAAACCAGAAGGCCGTCAAGAACCGCTTCTTCGACACGTTCGAGGACAAGCAGAAGAGCTGAGCCCTCGCTTCCATTGCCTCTTGACATCGCCTTCGGGCGGCGATGTCGCCATTTCCAAGTTAGTTGCCCACAGATCGCGAGGGCGAGATTGAATATTCGTGTTCCCCAACAGAGTGACCAGCTCTTTGTCTATGGTGGTCCACCTCTTGCCCAGGGCACGATCTGGGAAGGAGAACTGGGCTTCGCCGCAAGTGGATTCAAGTCTGCTGCCGATGAAATGGTCGAGACACTGCTATCAGGATATACAAACAACTTCTGGGTGTTCCCTATTGCATTTTGTTACCGGCAGTACCTCGAGCTAATGCTCAAGAGCGTGATAGAGCTCTATCACGCTTGCGAGGGGACAGGGGACACTTTCCTCCATACTCACAACCTCGAAACTCTGTGGAGGTTCGTAAGAGACAATTGTTATGAAACAGTTGGCCCAGAGGACCAAGACGAAATCGACATCGTCGAGAATCTGATGCTTGAGTTTCATAGGTTTGACGCAAAAAGCACTGCATTTCGATATGCAGAACGGGTGCCAATGGCCCAATTCGATCTGCAGAACCTAGCCGACGTAATGGAAGGGCTTGAGACTCACCTCGGAGGACTTGAGTCGATGTGGGACGATTATTTCAGGAACATCCCGTAGTCGTTTCATCGGTTGACCCAGAGTATAGGTTGCGAGCCTCCTGCGTCTCGCTGCTGAGACGAAGTCTACCACCGTCTCTTGCAGATATCCCTGCGATGAAAGCGGAGTGCTCGCGCGAGCGGTGGTGTGGCGATAGAGGAGTTGGCGCGTACGCTTGGCGGGACGGCGCCACGGACCGCCGCGCGTGACATCCTGTCCAGCACGCTGGCACCGATCACCATGATCGCGACGGCATACCAAGGGCCGCGATTCTGATCGAGGCATCGGTCTCATTCCTGGGCTGAGTGACCCATCTGCCAGCGGCGTGGGAGTCGCTGCTCGACGCGGATACCCGGCCTCACATGATCGAACAGCCGTGAGTGCCCGTCTGGCCCGATCTGTCGGTACTCTCATTCAACGTCATCGGCGGTACACATCAAGGTGCCTCCGACCCTCGGCTCGGGGAGTTGGGGTAAGCGGGTTGCAATCCAGTGCATCAGTGCTACCTTCATGTGGATCGTCGGGCGTGTCCGGCGTTCGGCTACGTTCCGAGGCGAGGGGCGCGTCACTCTCGCTATAGGAGCCAAAGCCACAGGAAGCCTGCGCTGCCTCCGTCTTGGCTCGAGACAGCGCCATGAGGATCTGGATTGAGGCAGATGATCCCACAACCATTTCCCTATCAGGGGAGTAAGCGTCGGATAGCTAATCAAATCTTGCCTTACATCCCCGCCGATACGCGGACTTTGATCGAGCCATTTTGCGGCTCCGCCGCAGTGTCCATCGCCGCGGCGGCAAACGGATTGGTACGGTCGTTCGCCCTGAACGACCTCAACCCCTCGCTAATGGATCTTTGGCGCGCAGTCTTGGACGAACCAGGAGACTTGCTCGCTGGCTACTCTCGTCTCTGGAATGAGCAACTCCCAGATCGAAAGGCGTACTTCTTCAAAGTGCGCGAGGACTTCAATGCGGATCCAAAGCCGCACCGGTTTCTCTATCTACTTGCGCGAATCGTCAAGGGCTCTGTGAGGTACAGCGCAGACGGTAGATTTAACCAGAGCGCGGACAATCGGCGTTCTGGGATGCACCCAACACGAATGCGCCGGCAGATCATGGCAACTTGCGAGTTGATGTCAGGGCGCACGCAACTGACCGCGGGCGACTTCCGTTTGGCGGCCGAAACTGCTGACGTCGCTGACCTCTTGTACATGGATCCGCCGTATCAAGGCACATCGTCAGCGCGAGATCATCGATACTACTCTGGACTTGCTTTCGAGGAGTTCGTTGACTCCTTGGCAGGAATGAATGCAAGGAGACTTTCGTACATTGTGAGCTACGATGGCAGCACCGGGGCCAAGAAACACGGAGAGTACTTGCCTTCGAGCTTGGAGTTGGTCCGATTGGATGTGGACGCCGGAGTATCGACTCAGTCCACGCTCCTCGGAGACAGAAGCATGACTGTTGAGTCACTCTATCTGTCGCCGGCTTTGAGTGCGCGACTTCAGGAGTCCTCCCCAGTATTCCTGCGGCCTCTCCAGATGACACAGTCCGCGGAGGTGTCATGAGTGCCGCAGAGCTTCCAGACGATTTTCTCAAGCTACTCCGCTCCGTAACCGACAAGCGGCCCAAGACAGTCATCGACCACATACTTGCTCACGGTCATATCACGACAGAAGAGCTGAGCGAACTGTACGGCTACAATCATCCTCCGAGGGCTGCTCGGGACGTCCGAGAACTGGGTATCCCTCTCGTGACTTTCAGGGTTCGAGCTTCAGACGGCAGGAGCATCGGTGCCTACAGGTTCGGTGAGCCATCGGAGGTCAGAGCCACTGAACTATCGGGCAGAACGGCTTTCACAGCGCGACTCAAAGGCCAGCTTGTTGATCAGTTTGGTGCCCGTTGCAACATCACCTTGGCCCAACTGCCTGAGAGTGAACTGCAGATAGACCATCGAGTGCCGTTCGAGATCGCAGGAGAGCAAGACGGCGAGGAACCGACCGAGGCCTACATGTTGCTATCCGCGTCAGCCAACAGGGCCAAGTCTTGGAGCTGCGAACACTGCCCAAACTGGGAAGATCGCGAGCCCGAAGTCTGCCACACCTGTTACTGGGCATCCCCGGAGAGCTATTCGCATGTCGCCACGAGGCAGGAGCGCCGTCTCGACATGACTTGGTCTGGCGAGGAGGTGAACGAGTTCGAGCGCCTGAACACTCAAGCGGAAGAGACGAAGTCCCCTCTGCCGGAATTCGTGAAAGACATCTTGAGGAGCCATCTGGGGCGAGACTAGAGGCGGCTAGTTCGACGTGCTGGTCCAACGGGTGGTCGACATGCTGATGGCCTTCCCCGGCCTGATCATCGTGATCTCGCTGACTGCGTTCTTCGGCACCAGCGTCTCGCTGTTGGTCGTCGTCATCGCGATCGCCCTGCTGGGCGGCGGCATTCGCATTTCTCGGGCTGCCGCAATTCAGGTCAACTCGCAGCCCTACATCGAGGCGGCCCGGACGATCGGCGCGAGCACCCCGCGCATCATCGTGAGACACATCCTGCCCAACGCGCTGCCGCCGATCATGGTGATAGCGACCGCCTACCTGGGCGTCGCCATCCTGATCGAGGCGTCGGTCTCGTTCCTCGGCTACGGCATCCAACCCCCCGCCGCCTCGTGGGGCTTCATGCTCGGCGCGGAGGCGAGAATCCACATGATTGAGCAACCCTGGCTCTCCGTCTGGCCGGGCCTCGCCATCTTCCTCACGGTCTTCTCCTTCAACATCATCGGAGACGCCCTCCGCGACGCATTCGACCCCCGCCTGCGGGGGGCTGGGTAGCCGGCGTCGCGCATGATCGACATCCGCAGAAATCCCTAGACTTCCCCTCACCAGCAGGCTGGAGAGGAGTTCACCATGACCACCGGACGGGTTGTTGTTGTCAAGGAGTATCGGCAGCCGTTTGTGATTGAGGAGTATCCGGTTCCCGACCCTGAGCCAGGCGGGATTGTGCTGCGGATTACGCAGGCCGGCGTCTGTGGCTCGGACCTGCATACGTGGCGCGGGGACATGGTCGAGACTCCGCTGCCTGCCAACGGGCGGGTGATGGGTCACGAAGGCACGGGCGTCGTCCATGCCCTGGGCGAGGGCGTCTCGACCGACTCGCTGGGGCACGAGATCGCTGTGGGCGATCGGCTGATGTACTCGGCGATCACGCCCTGCGGGCGCTGCTACCAGTGCTCGCGCGGCGAGCCCAACTGGTGCTCCGACCGCGCCGCCTGGTCGCGCGAGGCCGGGATCGCGCCATACTTCACCGGAACCTACGCCGACTTCTACTACCTCCGCCCCAATCACCCGGTCTTCAAAGTCCCCGACGAGTTGCCGGACGAGGTATTGGGCTTCGTCAACTGCGCGATGGGCACAACGACCGAGGGTCTGCTGCGGGCCGGCTGCAAGGAGAACGATTTCGTCGTGATCCAGGGCGCCGGCGGACTGGGCCTCAACGCGACCGCGATGGCCAAGGATATGGGCGCGCACAAGGTGATCGTGCTCGACCGCCTGCCGCAGCGTCTGGCGCTGGCCGAGGAGTTCGGGGCCGACCACACGATCAACATCGAGGAGTTCAACACCCCCGACACGCGCCGCCGCGCGGTCTGGGAGCTGACCGAGGGTCGGGGTGCGAACATCGTGATGGAACTGGTCGGCCGCGCGGAGCTGTTGGCCGAAGGTCTGACCTACCTGGCCAACGGCGGCACGTTCGTCGAGATCGGCGACATCGTGCGCGGCCGCACGGTCGAGATTGATCCGAGCACGATCCTGAGCGGCAAGAAGATCATGGGCTCGGTTATGTATCGACCTCATCTGCTGCCGCTGATGATGGACATGCTGCTCAAGAACCAGCGGGACATCCCCTACGACAAGATCGTCTCGCACACGTACCCGCTGGCCGAGGTCAACCGGGCCTTCGAGGACAGCGAGTGGCACGAGCGGGAGACCAACGTGTCGCGCTCGATGCTGGTGCCGTAAGGGTCAGTCGATCCAGTCTGGGGTGGCTCCCCACTTGTCCTCGGAGACGATGTCTCGGAGGGGCTTTCGGTTGAGCGGACCGAAGCGCCCTCGGGGATAGCCGAGCGGGACGCAGTAGACGATCTGGGCCTCGTCGGGGATGTCGAAGAGGGCCTTGACCCGCTCGTCGACGACGGCGTGCAGCGTCGTAATCGTGCCTCCGATGCCGAGGCCTCGCGCGGCGAGCAGCAGATTCTGGACTGACGGAATGACCGAGTTCGCGGCCCCTGGTCCGGGCGCGGTGGCGCAGAGCAGGATCATCACCGGCGCTTCGCCGATCTCGTCGGCAAGCCGCATCGCGGAGCGGCGGACCGGGTTCTCGAACGCCGGGTGATCGGGGCCTTCGATGCCTTCGTCGGCCCGCTTCGCCCACCAGGCCTCGTGGTACAGCGTGCCCAGCTCGGCTTTCTTCGCCGGATCGCGGACGACGATGAAGTGCCAGGGCTGCGCGTTGCCGCCGTTCGGCGCCTGGCGCGCGGCGTCCAGGATGATCTCCAGGTCCGAGTCGGCGATCGGATCGGGTCGCATCCGACGGATCGCGCGCATCGAGTAGATGGCTTCGTAGAGCGGCAGTCCCAGGCGTCCATAGCGTGGCATGAGCGGTTCCTCCCTCGGATCGGGCGAGCGGTTGCGTTCGACGCTATCGTAGGCGTCCAACGAGCCTGACCAACCGCAACCATGCGTAGAGGAGCATTCATGGGACTTGAGCACATCCACCCCGAGGGTCTCGTCAACTTGCGTTCGTTCACGCAGGTGGTCTCGGCGACCGGGAGCAAGACGATTTACATTTCGGGCCAGGTGGCCTGGGATGTCGACGGCGGCATCGTCGGGGAGGGCGACTTCGCCGCCCAGGCGAAGAAGGCCTACGAGAACCTGGCCGTCGCCATCGAAGCGGCTGGCGCAACCCCGGCCGACGTGGCCAAGACCAATGTCTACATCGTCAACTACGACCCCTCGATGGGCCGGGCGTTGAACGACGCGCGAAAGGCGGTCTTTGAGGGATCCACCGCGCCGGCGAGCACCTTGATCGGCGTACAGGCGCTGGCGGCGCCGGAGTTCATGATCGAGGTCGAGGCGATTGCGGTGTTGGACTAACGGACGGCCAGGAAGGACTCGTCATACCCGCGCCGGAGCGCGGCATTGACGGAATCACAGGAGAGAGCAATGGGCAAGATTTCGCTTGAGGATCGCTTTGCGATCATCGACCTCTGTTCGGTTTACAACTACACCGTCGATCAGGCCGACGGCGAGGGCTGGGCGGCGACGTTCACCGAGGACGGCGTGTTCGCCGGACCGGCCGGCAAAGCCGAGGGGCGCGAGGAACTGGTCCCATTCTGCGGCCAGCTCGCCGAGGCGTTCCCCGGCGGCATGCACTTCACCGACAATCACCTCTTCGAGATTGACGGCGACACGTGCAATCACAAGTGCTTCCTCGACTTCAAGGTGCCGTCGCCGGACGGGTCGGTGGCATCGATCCTGCTCGGCTACGAGGACGTCATCGTCAAGGTCGATGGCGAGTGGCTGTTCAAGCGCCGCGATGTGGTCTCGGTGACTGGCTACGGGCAGTCGTTGCCCGAGTGAACCCCGGGCCGAGGTCTACCAATCGGACATCGCCATCAGCGGCGGTGGACGGCTGACAATCGCCGCCAGGATGTGGTCGGCATAGAGTTGCTGGCCCAGCGCGTTGAGGTGCGTGCCGTCCCAAGACACCTCCTCCTCGCGGCCATCCGTGATCTCGTTCCAGTCGAGCAATGTGATCCAGTCGTACCTGGGAACCTGCTCGCGCAGCATCTTGTTGGTGTCGCGCTCGTAACTCAGCAACGGTTCGCGCGGCGGGAACTGGCGAGTCAAGACGATCAGGTGTCGAACGCCGTGGGCGGCCTCGACCAGCTTCTCGAATCCGGCCTCGTCGAGGAAGTTGGTACCAACCGCGTGGAAGATCACGGTGTCGCGGACGCCGTTGCGGGCGAACTCCTGCTCGAGAATCGCAACGGACTGGTGGGCGAGACGTCCGACTTCGGCATTCACCTCGACACCGACCGCTTCAAGATGCTGCTTCGCTCCGACCATCACCGAGTCGCCGATTGCGAGCGGCGGCAGTCCATGCCGCAGATCGACGATCATTGAGCCGCCCAGGTTTGGCTCGATGTGTTCGAGCAGCAACGTAACGTCAAGTCCTTCAGACTCGACACCGTTCCAGCGCCACCTGGGCAGCGAGTCCAGCGGTTGCTCGGGTATTGCGCTCAGCCGCACTGGCAGCTCGACGAGCATTGCCTGCGACTCGCAGATTTGTCGAACGTCAGCGGCCGTCTGGATCATGGCGCATCCGTCGCCCACCTGATTGAACTGCAAGAACGTACATGGGGCAGTGCCGGGGCAGCGAATCGTGAGCACGTCGCCAGGATGGATCACGCGAGCGATGCGCTCGCCGTTGAGCTCCACCAGCTCTTCGATGGACGTGTCGAACATGCGCGTCAACCGGTTCAGGAAATCGCCGGCCCGAACCGTGTAGAACGCGTAGTAGTCGCCCGGCGGGTACTGAATCAGCGGCGGAGCCTGCTCGATTCGGCCTGCGGGCTGGTCTGGCTGGCCATCGCGCACCGAACCATCCACGCGAGCGGCATTGCTCGCAGGCGACGCATTGGCGCCGCCTGCTGCTGCGGCTGAGCCTTCCGCGTACGTGTCCCGTTCGATGGGGCGCATGAACGCGGGCACGGCGTCGTCTTCGCCCGATCGCGAGCGAAGCGAGACGACGCTCCCGACTGCGCCGCCGCCAGACTGGATTTGATTGTCGAGGGAGGGACGCACGGGCAGCGGTCGCGGCTTAGCTTGCTGTGCTGCCGCCTCTGCGCCGTCCTCCTCCGAGATGCCAGATTGCTCGGCCGAGGCCGAGAAGAGGAGTTCGGACGGCAAACGTCCGGGTAACGCGGCGAAGCCGACGACCAGGGCAAGCAGCACAGCCCCCGCGAGCGAGGCCGCGATCGTGGCCAGCGGCCGCGCGTCGGCGAGCTGATTGCGGAACCGCTGCAGGTTCCAGAATTCGGGGCGACGCATCGGACGCTCGACGAGCCGGTAGCTCAGTTCGGAGAGCATGAATGTTGCGGCGATGCCGACGGCGAACATGGCGATACTGTTGGGAACGAAGTTGTACTCCCATTGCAGGGCCAACATCACAGGCCAATGCCAGAGATAGATGCTGTAGCTGCGCTCGCCCATCCACCGCAGCGGTGCAATCTCCAGCGCGCGACCGGCCAGCGAACCGGGACGAATCACAAACGCGACCAGCGCAATCGTCGCGACCGAGGTGAACAGCAGTCCCCAGGGGTACATCCAGTCGTTCCAGTGGCGACCGACCGCCATAATCAGACCGATGCCGACGAGCGCTGCCAGCGCCAGCACATCCATCAGATAACCGAGCGGCGCGTTCCATTCGCGACGCCAGGGCTTCCAGAAGAATGCGACTGCGACGCCAATCAGAACGGTGAAGGCTCGCGCGTCGCTGCCGAAGTAGACCCGCGACGGCTCGTCGCCCGGCGTGAACAGCAGCACCATCCAGACCACCGAGAGCGCGGCCAGACCAACGACGATGCACCAGAGCCAGCGCAGTCGGAGGAATCGCGCGACGATCGCGAACAGCACCGGCCAGATGATGTAGAACTGCTCCTCGACCGCCAGCGACCACAGGTGCCGGAGCTGCGATGGCCGCTCGAACATCTCGAAGTAGGAGACGCCGCGGACGATCTGGTCCCAGTTGGTGATGTACACGGCGGCGACCAGCACTTCGCGCAGATGATCCATCAGCGTGTCTTGCAGGCTGATCGCGGTGTAGGCCGTGGTGACGATCAACACCAACGCCAGAACCGGCAACAGGCGCCGCGCGCGGCGCAGCCAGAAGTCGATCAGATCGGTCCGCTTGTCCCGCTCACGCTCCGCGATCAGCAGCGACGTGATCAGGAAGCCGGAGACGACGAAGAAGACGTCGACGCCCAGGAATCCAGCCGGCAACCACGACGCCCCGGCGTGGTACAGGACCACTGCAAGCGCGGCGAGGCCGCGGATGCCGTCCAGGCCCGCCAACCTGGGCAGGCCTCGTTGTCCCGCGGGTGGTCCCGACCAATGGTCCGGGTTCGAGTTGGGCATGTCCGTCTACATCCTGAACACCCCGAAACTGGATTCGGGCACCGGAGCGTTGCGCGCAGCGGCGAGTCCGATGGCGAGCGCTTGCCTGGTGTCGGCCGGATCGAGAATGCCGTCGTCCCAGATGCGAGCCGAACCGTAGTACGCAGCGCCCTCCTCCTCGTACTTCGCGAGCGTCGGAGCCATGAACTCTCGCTGCTCGTCGGCTGACATCGACTCGCCCTGCCGCGCCAGGGCGTCCTGGCGGATCGTGAGCAGGACGTTGGCCGCTTGCTCGCCGCCCATCACCGAGACTCGGGCGTTCGGCCAGGTCCAGAGCAGGCGCGGCGAGTAGGCGCGACCGCACATCGCATAGTTGCCGGCGCCGAACGAGCCGCCAATCACCATGGAGAACTTGGGAACTTCGGCGCAGGCGACGGCGGTGACCATCTTCGCGCCGTGCTTGGCGATGCCTTCGTGCTCGTAGCGCCGACCGACCATGAATCCGGTGATGTTCTGCAGGAACAGCAGCGGCGTGCCACGCTTGGCGCAGAGTTGGATGAAGTGCGCGCCCTTGAGCGCCGACTCGGAAAACAGGATGCCGTTGTTGGCGACGATACCGATTGGATGACCCATCACACGGGCGAACCCGCAGACCAGCGTCGATCCGTACGAGGGCTTGAACTCGTGGAACCGCGAACCGTCAACGAAGCGGGCGATAATCTCGCGCACGTCGAACGGCTTACGCGTCGATTGCGGCACGACGCCGTAGATCTCGTCGGCGTCATAGAGCGGCGGTTCGATCCGATCGAGCGGCGTGACCGGCCAATCGCCGGCGGGCTCCCGACCCAGGTTCGCCACGGCTGCGCGAATCAGCTCCAGAGCGTGTTCGTCGTCCTCGGCGAGGTGATCGGCGACGCCTGAAATCTGCGTGTGGACCAGTCCACCGCCCAGTTCTTCGGCGGAGATTTCCTCACCGGTCGCGGCGCGGACGAGCGGTGGTCCACCGAGGAAGATGGTGCCGACGCCGTCGACGATGATCGCTTCGTCGGACATCGCCGGCACATACGCGCCGCCGGCGGTGCAGGATCCCATCACCGCGGCGATCTGCGGGATACCGGCGGCGGACATCGTCGCCTGGTTGTAGAAGATGCGTCCGAAGTGGTCGCGATCGGGGAATACTTCGTCCTGCATCGGCAGGAATGCGCCGCCGGAGTCGACGAGGTAGACGCAGGGCAGCCGATTCTGCGCAGCAATCTCCTGGGCGCGGAGGTGCTTCTTGACCGTGATCGGGTAGTAGCTGCCGCCCTTCACGGTCGCGTCGTTGGCGACCACCATGATCTCGCGTCCGGCCACGCGTCCGATACCGGTCACAATGCCCGCCCCGGGCGCTTCGTCTCCGTACATGCCATTGGCGGCGAGCGGTGACAGCTCGAGGAAGGGCGAGTCGTGGTCGAGCATCCGCTCGATCCGCTCGCGAGCCAGCAGTTTGCCGCGCGAGTGATGCCGGTCAACGCTGCGCGGCCCTCCGCCGGCGCGAACCAGCGCTTCCTGTTCCCGCAACCGCTCGACCATGCCGCGCATCCAGGCCGCGTTCTCGCGGAACTCGTCCGAGTTCGCGTCGATACTCGACTGGATCGGCGGCGCAGCATCCAGGCCCACCGCGTCATCCATGTACTGCCGCGTGTCAGTCATCGGACCCGCCCCTCGCGATTGGCCCACGCATTGCGATTGGCCCACTCAATGCGCCGTATCAACAGATTATTGCGCGGTTAGACTCCTTCGCAGGCCGCCACCGGAGCCTTGCCGTAAAACCGAGAATGAGCCGGGAGCATAACGATGACAGCGCAGCTTTCTGACGGAGCCTTCACCTACACGGCGCTTGACATATGGGAGCAGTTACCCGGCGAAATCACGCTGGTTGAGTGCCCCGGTGTGGCTGTCGATGCCAACGATGTGGTATATGTGCTGACCCGCAACGTCGAACACCCGGTGATGGTCTTCGACGCCGAGGGGCAGTGGCAGGGCAGCTGGGGACAGGGCAACTTTACAGAACGATCGCACGGAATCTGGATCGGTCCCGAGGGCGATGTCTGGGGCGCCGACGACGGGACCCACACGATCACTCGCTGGTCGCCCGACGGCGAACTCCTGCAGACGCTCGGCGACCCCTACAACCCGGCGCCGGCCTGGGCCGGCAAGCCGTTCAATCGGCCCACACACGCCGCGGTCAGTCCGAAGAGCGGCGACATCTTCGTCACCGACGGCTACGGCAACAGTTGCGTCCACCGCTTCGACGCCGACGGCAACCATAAACAGACCTGGGGCACCCCCGGCATCGACGCCGGTCAGTTCATCCGCCCGCACAACATCGCGATCGACGAAGACGGCTTGCTCTACATCGCCGACCGCGAGGCGCATCGCGTGCAGGTCTTCTCGGAGTCGGGCCAGTTCGTGACGATGTGGAACAACATCCACCGACCGGACGGCCTCACCCTCGCGCCCGACGGCAACATTTACATCGGCGAACTCAACGAGATGGGAGGGATGCAAGGCGCGCCCGGCCTCGGTCATCGGGTGAGCATCTACGATCGTTCGGGGAATCGGCTTGCGCTGCTGGGTCATCCTGACGAGGGCGACGAGGCGGGCAAGTTCATCGCCCCGCACGGGATCGCTGTGGACTCGAAGGGCGACGTGTATGTCGGTGAGGTGTGCAACACGATTCGTGGCAAGGCGCTGGGAGTCGAACTGCACTCGCTGAGCAAGCTGGTGCGGGAGCGCTAGTCATCGTCACTCGCCGCGCCGACGCGATAGCGCAGAAACAACTCGCCTGTGCTTGCTGACCGCGCGTGCAGCAGCTTCAACTCTCTGAGACTCGACGCAGTTGGAACGCCGGGCCATTGCACCGCTGGGTGGGCGGTGTCCCCGCCTGCGATTCTTGGGGCGACTGTGAGGAAGTACTCGTCGACCAGCCCACGCGAGATCAGATCGCCGTTGAGCGTTGCGCCGCCCTCGACGAGGACGCGCGACGCCCCTAGTTCACGCCTCATGTGATCGAGGGACGCAGCGGCTTCATTGCCTTCTGGTACTACGACGACGGGCCTCCCGCGAGATTCCAGTTCGCGGCGGACCGCGTCGGGGGCGGCGCTGGAGAGGTAGATCACGGCGTCGAAGCCGTGGTCGGTGAAGAAGCGGCGCTCCGGCGGCAAGTCGCCGGTCCTGGTCAGGACGGCTGCGATTGGCGAAGCGGTCATCCCGCGCTCGACGCGCCATTGCTCCAGAGCCGGATCGTTCAGGCGCGCCGATGTGCCAGAGGCGCGGAAGGTCGCTCCGCCGTTCATGACCACGTCGAAATGGACCCGCAGCTCGCGCATCAGGCGCTGATCCAGCTCGGAGCCCAGCCCTCGCTCCGTGCCGTCGATCACCGTGCGGCCGTCGGCGGACATGACCATGTTGATGGCGACGAAGGGTCGGTCCTGCGGCGG
The DNA here is from genome assembly GCA_034421135.1 of Dehalococcoidia bacterium. GTDB lineage: Bacteria > Chloroflexota > Dehalococcoidia > Bin125 > Bin125 > Bin125. The sequence continues at coordinate 17,582 of DAOUKQ010000097.1, read as the reverse complement.
ATCGGGGAAGCGGAGCCGGGTGTAGTCGATCTCGCTCTGGTGCATGGGCTCATGCTAGGTTGCGGGCATGTCTGAGCATGAGCACGAGGATCCTGAGGTTGCTGAGGCGTCGGAAGAGCCCGACCGCAACTTTCCGATCTCGTCCAGCGCGCGGTTCACGATCGGTGGAAAGCCGGTCGCGCTTGACGACTTTATCGACATCACGACGGGTGATGTGGCGAATCGTCCGGTAGTCGATCCTCAGCCGCAGCCAGCTCCAATGCCGAAGCAGGTGGTCTGGAACTCGCGGCGGCCGGTGGAGGATTAGCCCGCTAGTTGTCTCCGTAGTCGGCTTCCCAGGTGATCTCGATGGCGTCCTTGACACTTTCGTGGGCGGGACAGCCGGGGGCGTGGAACTTGACCGCCCGATCGGCTGCGGCTCGTTGATCCTCGGCGATTCCGGGGATGTGGAAGACGACGTGTATCTTCGTGATCCGGATGGTCTGGTTGTCCTCGCCCTCGATCGTGCCCAGGACATCGGCCTTGTAGGTGTTGGGGTCGAACTCGACCTTGCGCACGGACATCGCCCGTGCCAGCGTGCCGTACATTCAACCGCCGACCGCGGCGACGATGTGGTCAAGCGTGGCAGTCATGGGCGGCGCATCCTCGGGCACGCCGTAGTGCTCCTTGAGCTTGCCCTGGACGCCGTAGACGACCTGCTCGGGCACGTCACCGAGTGTGGCGTGGCGGAAGCCGTCCTTGAGTTCGAGCTTGTTGCGTGAGATGTACTCGAAGCGGGGCATGTCTCACTCCTTGCGGAATCAGCTGTTGGCCAACAGGGTACGCATTCTGTCGACGCCTTCGACGATTTCTTCGAGGGAGGCCGCGTAGCTAAATCGCAGGTATCCCTCTCCGAGGTGTCCGAAGCTGGTGCCGGCGATTACGGCGAGTCCAGCTTCGTCGAGCAGGCGCTCTTGCAGGGTTCGGGCGTTGATGCCGGTCTCGGAGATGTTGGGGAATGCGTAGAAGGCTCCACCCGGGTCGACGCAACTGACGCCGGGGACATCGTTGAGCTCCTTGACGATCACCTGACGCCGCTCGTCGAAGGCGGTGGTCATGATGTCGACGGCTTCCTGCGGTCCGTCGAGGGCCTCGACTGCGGCGTACTGGGTTGCAGCGTTTGGGCAGCTATAGCTGTTGATTGCCAGCCGCTCGGCGAAGGGGAAGAGGTCGGGCGGGAAGACGCCGTAGCCGAGCCGCCAGCCGGTCATGGCATAGGTCTTGCTCCAGCCGTCCAGCACGATCAATCGGTCTCGGAGTTGGGGGTAGTCAAGCAGCGAGACGTGCTGGCGTCCTTCGTAGAGGATGCGTGAGTAGATCTCGTCACTGAGGATGACGACGTTGGGCCATTGTTCAAGGCCCTCGACGATTCGCTCGATCTGATCTCGGGTGTAGACGCCGCCGGTCGGGTTGGCTGGGCTGTTGAGGATGATCAGGCGTGTGTTCTCGTTGACCTGGCTGATCACCTGGTCGGGATCGAAGGTGAAGCCGTCGGACTCGTGCAGTTCGATCGGCACGGGCGTCGCGCCGGAGAAGCGGATCACCGACTCGTAGATCGGGAATCCCGGATTGGGATACATGATCTCCGCGCCCGGTTCGCCCATCAGCAGCGCGGCAAAGAACATGACCGGCTTGGCTCCGGGCGTGATCAACACCGACTCGGGATCAATCTCTGCGTCGTGCCGACGCTTCAGGTCGCGGGCGACGGCGTCGCGGAGCTCGGGGATGCCTGCGCCGGGCGTGTAGCCGTGCTTGCCTTCGGCGAGCGCGCGTTCGCCGGCCTTGACGATGTTGTCGGGAGTGGCGAAGTCGGGTTGTCCGATGCCGAGGTTGATGATCGAGCGTCCCTCGGCGGCGAGCCGATTCGCCCTGGCCAGGACCTCAAAGGCGGTTTCCGTGCCGAGGTTCTGCGCGGCGCTGGTTGGAGAGACCATCTCCAGGCTCCTGTTCCTGCCGTTCTCGTTACCGTGAGCCTATCCGCCCAGTCGTCCTGGCCCAATGCGATCCCGCCGATGAAGTTCGCCCTCCGTCCCTGGCTCGCAAGCCTCCTGGCAGCCGCGGCAATCCTCGCGGCTGCGTGCGTCAGCGAGGAAACGATGCAGCAGGGCCAACCGGACCCGGACGGCGCGGCGCAGATGGACTCGGGACCGCGCAGCGGCGAACAGGTCTTTGCCATGACCTGCGCGTCTTGCCACGGAGCCGGCGGCGAAGGCGCCGACAACTGGATGATGCGCGGCGACGACGGCCGCCTGCCGCCGCCTCCGCTCGACGGCAGCGGACACACCTGGCACCACTCCGACAACGTCCTCTACGGCATCGTCAGCGAGGGCGGACTCGGCCTCGGTTTCGGCAGCAACATGCCCGCCTTCAAGGACCAGCTCACGCACGAGGAGATCATCGCGGTGCTGGAGTACGTGAAGACGCTCTGGGCGGGCAAGACGATCGACGGCATCTCGATCCTCGACACCCAGCGTGAGTTTAGCGAGAACGACCCATACCCTCCGGCGGTCAGGTGAGTTGAGCGTCTGGCCGCCGTCAACCTACGCGCTGCCGATCCCGATCGCTCCCGATGCCCGCAGCTCTGCGATCTCGTCGTCGCTGTAGCCGTGTTCGCTTAGGACATCGTCGGTGTCGGCATCGAGGATTGGCGACGGACCCTGCGCCTCCACAGGCGAATCCGACATGCGGATCGTGGGACCGATCATCGTCTCCGCTCCGGTCAGTGGATGTTCCAGCTCCAGGCGTGCGCCAATGGCTTGCACTTGCGGGTCGTCGAGGATGTCCTCAGGCGTGTTGACCTCCGAGGCGGGCGCTCCGGCCGCGTCGAGTCGGGCCATCCAGTACTCCGTCGTGTTGCTGCGGAACTTGTCGGCGATTGTGCGTTGGGCATGTTCGACGATCGCCGCCGATGCGGGATCGAGCGCATTGAATCCGGGCGCATCGGTGGCGTCGTCGGCTTCGGTCAGACCCAGCGCATCGCGAACCTGTTGCCGATTGGGCGGTGTGACGCAGCCCAGCATGATCGCTCCGTCGGAGGTCTGATACCCGCCGTAGTAGAGCAGGTAGGCGGAGCCGGTCACGGCGCGGAGTCCGCTGCGGGCCTCCAACAGCTCCCGGTACGTGCCGCCTCGTTCGCGCACCTCCCGCATGGCGTCGCGCGAGGGCTGGACCAGGATCGCATCGCTGACCGGCTGTCTCGAGGCAATGTAGTTCTGCATCGTCAGCGCTGCGCCCAGCAGCGACGTCTCGATTAGTTGGCCGCGACCAGTTCGCTCCCGGTGAAACAGGGCGGCGCAGACGGCTGCAGCTCCGTTGAAAGCCGCGCCGAAGTCGGCCGGGGTCGTGGCCGTGATCAGGGTTGGATTGCCCTGTGGGTCCATCTTCCCGTCGCCGACCATCAAACCGGAGTAGGCCTGCGCGATGATATCTGCGCCGGCTCGGTCGGCTGAAGGACCCTCAGGGCCGAACGCCGTGTTGTCGAGGTAGATCAACCGCTTGTTGTGCCCGCTGAGCGTCTCGTAGTCAACGCCCAGACGCTGCGCGACTCCCGGTCGCGCATTGATCAGAAACACGTCGAAGTCGCGGATCAACCGATAGAGCACCGAGCGGCCGCTCTTGGATTGCAGGTTCAGCACGATTCCACGCTTGCCCCGGTTGAAGACGTGGTAGCCCTTCGATTCGTTGGGCGCGAACTGACCGATCACCCGCGTGCCGTCACCCTGGGGCGACTCGATCTTGACGACGTCGGCGCCGAAGTCGGACAGCATGACCCCGCACATCGGCCCGGCGATGATCTGGGTCAGTTCGAGGACTCGAATCCCGTCGAGCGGTCCGGGCATCGCAGGCTCCCTGTGATCCTGGCGCTCCTAGCTTTGAGCCGGCAAGCCGACCGCACCCGATGACCGCATCGAGGCGATCTCCTCCGCGCTGTAGCCGTACTGTGCCAGCACCTCGTCGGTGTCTCCGTCGAGCGGCGGCGAGGATCCCTGCGCTGCGGTCGGTGTGGCCGACATGTCGAACGGCGGGCCGACCATGGTCTCGGGTCCCGTGAGCGGATGCTCCAGGTCGACCATGATGCCGAGCGCCCGCACCTGCGGGTCGTCGACCATCTCCTCGGGCATGTTGACCTGCGCGGCCGGCGCGCCGGCTTCGTCGAGCTTGGCCACCCAGTTCTCGGTCGTGTCGGCAGCGAAGCGCTCGCTGATCAGCGCGCGCACGCGGGCCACGATTTCGGCCGAGCCCTCCGCCATCGCGTTGAAGTCGCCGCTGTCGGTGGGATCGTCGTCGGGCCCGAGTCCAAGCGCGTTTCTGACCTGGTTGCGGTTCGAGGGCGTGACGCAACCCAGCATGATCGCGCCGTCGGACGTCTGGTAGCCGCCGTAGTAGAGCAGGAACGCGCCGCCGACCAGGGCGCGGATGCCGCCCTTGGCGGCCAGCATCTCGCGGTATGATCCGCCCCGCTCGCGCACGGCCGCAAGGCCGTCCAGGACCGGTTGCAGCATGATCGCGTCGGAGACCGGCAAGCGCGAGGCGAAGGCGTTCTGCAGCATCATCGCTCCGGCCAGCAAGGACGTATCAATCTTCTGGCCCTCGCCCGTCCGCTCGCGATGGAACAGCGCCGCGCAGACGGCGATCGAGCTGGTCATCGCGGCGGCGAAGTCGGCCGGCGTGGTCGCCGTGATCAGGTCGGGTCCGCCGTGTTCGTCGACCTTCTCGTCGCCCGCCATCAATCCCGAGTAGGCCTGGGCGATGATGTCCGCGCCGGCGCGATGCGCCGACGGCCCCGTCGGGCCGTAGGCCGTGTTCTCCAGATAGATCAGCGACGGGTTGAGCGAACGGAGGCTGTCGTAATCAATGCCCAACCGTTCGGGCACGCCGGGCCGCGCGTTGATCAGGAAGACGTCCATCTCGGGTATCAGTCGATGGACCACGGCCTGTCCGTCGGGATGCTGGAGATTGAGGACCATGCCGCGCTTGCCGCGATTGAAGACGTGGTAGCCCTTGCTCTCGTGCGGCGCGAACTGTCCCAGCAGCCGCATTCCGTCGCCGGCGGCGGACTCAATCTTGATCACATCCGCGCCCATGTCGGAGAGCATCACCCCGCACATCGGCCCGGCAATGATCTGCGTCACCTCCAGAACCTTGATTCCGTCAAGTGCTCCAGCCATGGGCCGTTCCTTTCCTGCGATCGCCATACCGAGATGCCGTTCTGAGAATACGCTCACCAAATGCCGATCATCGTCACCGACGCGGAGATTAGCGCTCTGATGGCCGAACAGAAGATCCTGTCCACTGCCTGGCGAGAGGAATCACCGGTCATCACCAAGCGCAACGATCGCCAACGGAGCGTTCAGGTAAGTGGTAAGACAGGACGCGAGTTTGTCGTCATCGCCCGTCAGGATCAGGCAGACCGTAACAACTTCTCGCTGGTGTTGGCGTTAGTCGTCGAAGCAGAGACACGTCGACTCTTTCGCCTCGGTCGCTACGACGGTGGCAGCCACAGGCACCGGAACCGGATTGAGCATGAGCGGGTCACAGGGTGTCACATTCACCAGGCCACAGAGCGCTACCGGCGGTACGCCAACGCACGAGAAGATGGATTCGCCGTGGCGACCGACCGGTACTCAGACCTCGGAGAAGCATGGCGATGTCTCATTGATGATGCCAACATGTCCGCGGTTGCTGAACTGCTCGATCGCCTACTCTGACAACGAGGGGATGCGATGAACTCCACGACCAACCCTGAGGCGCTGCGGAGTGCCATCGCCCAAGCTGTCGAGGTGCAGGCGGAGGGCGAACAGGACTTTCGGGTCCATGTTCCGCTCTGCTACTCGAACGGGGACGAGATCACCATCCTGCTCTGTCCGAACCGGGACGCCTGGAGCCTGAGCGACAACGGCGACACGTTGTTCAACGCAGACACACATTGGGATGACCTCAAACACAGCTCCGCTTCATCGTGGCTTCAGAGCGTGCTGCTGTTCAATCAGATGGTCGTGAGTGACGACGTGTTCTCCAAGCGGTCGCCTTCGACATCATTGGGTAGCGAGGTGCTTGAGTTCGCCGCCGCCCTGTTGGAGGTGGACCGGGTGTTGACTTGGATGCGAGGCGTCAGCACCGATCTCGCCAAGGACGACGCCGGAGAACTACGGTCACTTACAAATCACGGTGATCACGCCACGGCGTTGGATTGACCGAGACTAACGCATTGCCGGAGTCGGTAGCTGCTTCCAGACACACCCACATTGAGCCTTGAAACGTCAATCCGGGTCACCACAATCGCCGCTATGTCCCCACCGCGCCCGAGGCGCGGAGGTCGGCGATTTCGTCGTCGCTGAACCCGTGCTCGCGGAGGACGGCGTCGGTGTCGGCGTCAAGCGGCGGCGACGGGCGGTCCGAGCCTGTGGCGCTCTTCGACATTCGGACCAATGGGCCGACCTGGCGCTCGGGGCCGGTCAGGGGATGGTCGATCGAGGGCATCATGTCCATCGCCGCCACCTGCGGATCGTCGGCCATGTCTTCAAGCCAGTTGACGGGCGAAGCGGGCGCGCCGACGGCGTCGAGCTTCTCCATCCATTCATCCATACTGCCGCCGGCCAGCGCGGAGCGAATCTGTTCTTCTATCCGCGACACGATGGCGTCGGCCTCGGGACCGATGGCGTTGAAGTCGTCGTCGTCGGTGGGATCGTCGACGATGCCCAGAGCGCGGCGGATCTGGTCGCGATTCTGCGGCGTGAGCGCTCCAAGGATGATCGCGCCGTCCTTGACGGGATAGCCGGCGTAGTAAATGCGGAACGCCCTGCCCTGGTTGGGGCGGCTGCGGCGAGCTTCGATCAGCTCGGCATAGGTCGCGCCCGCCTCGCGCATCTCCGACATCATCCGGCGCAGCGGCTCGATCAGGATTGCGTCCGAGACCGGCACGTCGCCGGCCCAGGGAGCCTGCAGCGCGAGCCCCGCGCCCAGCAGCGTGGTCGAGATGCGTTGACCCTCGCCCGTGCGCTGGCGATGAAATAGCGCCGCACAGACGCCCATCGCGCCGCCCAGCGCGGCGACGTAGTCGGACGGAGCGGATGCCGTGATTGGCTCCGGCGCGCCGCGCCGATCGACTTTCATGTCGCCGGCGAGCAGGCCCGAGTACGCCTGCACGACGACATCGGAGCCGGCCCGCTGCGCGCTCGGTCCGCGCGTGCCGTAGCCGGTCACTTCCAGGTAGATCAGGTCGGACCGCAACCGGGCCAGCGTGTCGTAGTCCATCGCGATGCGTTCCGCCACGCCGGGACGGACGTTGGTGACGAAGACGTCGAACTGTGGAATCAGCCGATGCGCGACGGACTGTCCCTGCGAAGAGCTGAGGTCGACCACAATCCCCCGCTTGCCGCGATTGAGGCCGTGGAAGGCCTTGCTCTCGCCCGGCGCGAACTGACCAATGCGGCGAGAGGCGTCGCCTTGGGGCGATTCGAGCTTGACGACATCTGCCCCCAGGTCGGCGAGCGCCGTGCCGCAGAATGGCCCGGCGATGATCTGCGCCAGCTCCAGCACCTTGATCCCATCGAGCGGTCCGGGCATATCTCCTCCTCAATGGCGCAGGGTACGCGAGGTCTGTGCCTAGACTCTGATCAGCAAGCGAAAGCGAGATGCGCCATGTCCGACTACGAGCACATCCTCTACGAGCAGGACGGCCCGGTGGTCACGATCACCTGGAACAATCCCGAGACCTTGAACGCGATTACGCCGGCGCTGGAGCGCGAGTTCCACGACGCGCTCGATGTCGCCAACGGCGATCCGTCGGTGCGATCGATCATCTTCACCGGCGCCGGCCGCGCCTTCTCGTCCGGCTACAACATCGCCGGTTCGGGCATCGAGAGCGAGGTCGGCGGGCCGAGCCAGCCCGTCTCCGAGCACCTCGAGCGCTGGTTCCGCTTCTCATCGCGCAATCCCGACATGATGATGCACCTGATGACGCTGGAGAAGCCGATCATCGCCGCCGTCAACGGCTGGTGCATCGGCGGCGGATTCTGGTACTCGCTGGCCGCCGACATCACGCTGGCCTCCGACCGCGCCGTGTTCGCCCAGCCCGAGGTGCGGATGATCTCCAACAGCTCGGTGCTCTTCGCCGCACTGGCCGGCTGGAAGACCGCTCACCGCTACGCGCTGACCGGCGACCACTTCGACGCGCAGGAAGCGCTGCGCATCGGTGTGATTAACGAGATCGTGCCATCAGAGGATCTGATGGAACGGGCAGACGCCCTCGCGCGTCGGTTGGCGCAGGTGCCGTCGCACTCGGTCCGCTACAACAAGCTGATCACCTCGCGCGGACTCGAAGCAATGGGCTTGCGCAACGCGCTCAATGTCGGCTCGATGCTTTCGACCATGGTCGAAGCGTCCGCCGACGGCCCGGAGGTCGCGCATCTCGACGCTGCACGGGAATCCGGCGGCTTCGGCGCATTCCTCCGAGCCCGCGACGAACCATTCATCCCGGAGCCGTTCGGCCCTCGGAGTGAGGGCTGACTATCAGTCAATCATTGCGCTGATCAGACCGAAGACCGTGAGACCAAGCGCTGTGACTGCGATCAGGGCGAACACGATTCGATTGAACCAACGTTGGAACATCGCTTCCATGCGCTGCTCGAACTCTCGTCGGGTCGGGTAGGCGTCCATCGCGTCTGCGAACTCGTCGGCTTGCTCAGATGACGCTCCGATGGAGCGAAGTACCTTGCGAATCCGCAGGATGGGCATCATCACCGACATCACAGACTTCCACGCGGTCTCGCTCCGCCTGTCCGTTATCCTCAGTCTACCTACAGAGCGTTGAGACGATCTTGGAGTTGCCAGATGGTCCGAGTGGAAGGTCTTTACGACGTTGAGGCCGTGCGGAGCGAGTGGATCGGACGCAAGTCGCCGGTCGTGCGCGGGCGCTATCCGGTCGAGCACGACAGCATTCGCCGGCACTGCCACATGGTCGAGGACACCAATCCGCTGTTCCTCGACCCCGACTACGGCGAACAGTCCGAGTGGGGCGCGGTGATCGCGCCGCCGGTGATGACCCGCTACTTCGCCGGAGCCGGCGTCTGGCCGCCAACGACCGACGAGGGCGTGAGCCTGATGCGGCAGGTGCCGACCCGCGGCGAGCGCAACATCAACCTCAACACCGAGTGGGAATACCTGCGGCCGGCAAAGGTCGGCGACCACCTCTCGACGCAAACCGAGGTCGTCGACATCTACGAGAAGTCGATCCGGCTCGATCCGCGCGCCGTCTGGATCAAGACCGAGATGCGGATCACGAACCAGGACGGCGAGTTGGTCGCCGTCGGCACCAACACGCTCTGTACGCACCGCACTCCCGAACAAGTCGAATCAGAAGAAGGCGAGCGCCCCCAATGACCACCAGGAATGCACCCAACAGCGTCGCGACCGAGCAGACGTACTTCGAGGATGTCCGTGAGGGCGACCTGATCGAGGGCTACGACCTGACCCTCGACTGGACCAAGATGGTCGAGCAGGTCTCGGGCTCGCAGGACTTCTACCCGGTCCACCACGACCCCGAGTTTGCGGCCGAGGCCGGCCACCCGGCGATCTTCTACAACACCGGCTGGACGCAGGCGGCGCTCTGCCGCGTGGTCACGGACTGGGCCGGACCGGCCGGCTGGATGTCGAAGTTCCGCTTCGAGATGCGGCGGATGAACATCCCCGACGACGAGGTCCACGCGCGCGGCAAGGTCACCGCCAAGTCCGAGCAGGATGCGTCGCACGGGCTGGTCGAGCTAGAGGTGTGGCTGGAGAACGACCGCCTCGGCGTGACCACGCCGGGCTGGGCGACCGTCCGCCTGCCCCGGCGGGCCCGCGCATGACCCGAATCGGCATCATCGGAGCCGGCGCCATTGGCGGTGTCGTCGGCGGCATGCTCACCCGCGCCGGCTACGACGTGACCCTGTTCGATCACTGGGTCGAACACATCGATGCGATGAAACAGAACGGCCTGCGATTGAGCGGCCCGCTGATCGGCGACATTCGCATCCCGGTCAAGGCCAAGCACCTGTACGAGGCGCAGGCGTTGGCGGAGCCCTTCGACATCGGCATTGTCGCGGTCAAGAGCTACGACACCGAGTGGGCCTCCGCCTTCATCTCACCGCTGGTGAGGGATGACGGCGCGATTGTCGATTTCCAGAACGGGATCAACGACGAGCGTGTCGCGGCGGTCGTCGGGCGCGAGCGCACGCTGGGCTGCGTGATCACGATCGGCGCGGGTATGTACGACCCCGGCCATTGCATGAGAACCGACACGCGCACGCTCGGCTTCAAGGTCGGCGAGTTGGACGGCTCCGACTCCGACCGCGCCCGCGAGATCGCCGCGATCATGAACCACGTCGCCGGCTCGGAATCGACGACCAATCTGTGGGGTGAGCGCTGGGGCAAGCTGGCTGTCAACTGCATGGCCAACCCCATCGCCGGGCTCTCCGGCTACGGATCGGGCGAAGTCCGAAGTCGCGACGACACGCGCTGGCTCTGCACCAGAATCGCCGCCGAAGTCATCCAGGTCGGCCGCGCCCACGGTCACAACATCGAGGGCGTCTGGGGCATCGACTCGCAGAAGTTCGTCGACGTCGCCAACGGAGCCGATCCATCCGAGTTGGACGCCGAACTGATCGCCGGAGCCCAGGCCCTCGGCGCCGGCCGCCCCAGCTTCCTCCAGGACGTGATCCGAGGCCGCCGAGTCGAGATCGACGCCCTCAACGGCTGGGTGGTCGAGCAGGGCAAGGCAGTCGAGGTGCCCACGCCAATCAACGAGGCCGTGTCGGAGGTGGTGAGGTCGTTCCCGGTCGGGGAGCTGAGGTCGGATCCGGCGAATGTTGCGAGGATCATGGAGCGGCTGGGTTAGAGCGCTCCTGCAATGCAACAGACAAGCCAGAGCAACGACTAACTCACCAGTGAAAGGGTGGACGAGCTTGTCGGAAGGCTGACGAAGAAGCTGACACTCGCCACGATCGGTTTCACGTCGATGCAAATCATCGCGATGGTGTTGCTGCTTCGACTATGAGTCTCATTCCCGACGAACGAATGCTGAGTCCGGTAAGTCCGAGACAAGACGCTCCACCTCTTCCGGAGATATTGAATCGGGTTGCACAGGAACTTGAAGGCTCGCGAGGTGTTGCCTGAGTTCCTCCACGGGATGATTGTTGCGAAGCTGAATCAGCCGAACACCGCGGATAGCCGCTGTCTGATACGCCGAGCTCTTGGCAGGCAGGTAATCCATCAGAATGATGCCGTTGCGGTCCATTCGGCCGACCTTGTCACCGATCACCTCGGGATTGCCTTGGCCGATCAGTCCCACTTCCATACGGACGAACCCGCGGGGCGTCTTGATTTCGCAGTCCGTTTCGCGATCTACTTCCTGATCTGCGCCAACGTTGAGCCGGAAATCGCCCGCTTCCTCGCTCAAGCCGATGGCAACCAGCGCCGCCCTAGCAATAGCCACTTCCAGCGACTTACCAATCTTCGATTTCTGCGACCCGCGAATCGTCAATGTCGCGGTGCCGCACCACAGCAGCAATGCCAGTACTCGCTGGTCTTCTTCGGATGATGCCACCGATTCGATGTCAGCCATCATGTCGTCGAACACTGTGGGATAGTCTGCGACTCGCAAGCCCAGATTCTGAGCAGTCTTTGCTGTCAGTCCGATGAGCCATTGGCGCATACGCCTATCTTCGAGGTCGCCAGTGCTCACCAACTCGCGCACATGAGCTTTCCACTCGCTGGGGTCGTCTGGATACATGCGAGCGAGCTCAGTGAGCGTCCTGTAGGTCTCAATCAGCGTGCGACGAGTTGCGTCTTCATAGAACAGCCGGTAGTTTCTCCCTGTCAGAATCTTCGCCGTCGCCGCGCGCGTTCCCTTCGGAGAGAACGGATCAACCCATTCGGGAGTATCGGGCATCGTCCTACTCCGTTCCTGCGAAGTAATCGAAGTCCAGGACCTGCGGCGCGTAGCTCTGGATCTCCGAATCACGACACTGAGCAGCGAAGTAGGCTCGATTCTTCTCTACCATCATGAAGCGGCGCTCAAGCCGACCGGCGACCCGCCCTGTGGTTCCCACTCCGGCAAAGGGATCCAACACCAGGTCGCCGACGAATGAGTAATAGCGGATCACTCGTTCAGCCAGAGCCTCCGGAAACACCGCTGGATGCTCCTTGTGGTGGGAGGGATGAATCTGCCATACATTCGTTCGCTCATAGCCGTCCTCGATCAACGACGCGCGAAGCGCTTCGGGATCGGGATGGTTGCGCAGATTCCAGTCAATCAACTTGTCGGTCTTCTTGCGATACACGACGACATTCTCTGTCACCGTGACCGCCTTGTATTGCAATGGTTGGCGATCCGCGGCGAACCGGCGACCGCGGCCCAAGTGCCAACCGGCGCCTTCCGGCTTTTGCCAGACGATATCGTCCACGAATTCGAAGCCGATCTTGTCGAGTATCGCGTGCAGATCGAAGGTGATCGGGATACGGCGACTAGATGTGTTTCTGTGGGCACGCCGAATGAGTACCGGGCTCGTGTTCACGACCAGGAAACGGCCCTCCGAAAGGATGTCATGGCATCGAGAAAACACGATCTTTAGTAAGTCGAGATACTCGCTGTAGCTTTCGCTCTCGTGATACTCGGGCTTGGCGTTGTAGTAGGGCGGCGAGGTAAACACCAGTTGGGCCGAATCAGGCGGATAGTCGGCTAACACTTCGGCAGAGTCCCCCAGCACGATGCGTGATGGAATCGGGCGGAATGTGATCGATTGCCGGGATTTGGAACGGCTCGACAGAACAGGGCGGTCCCGGCACCTTCTAGCGGCGATTTCCAGGTCCGTCGAGAAGACAACCTGTCCGTCGGCCACCCGCACTTCACCGACGGGTTCCCGGCCGTTGTGCCGGGCCAGCAGAGCAACGCGCCATTGATTAAGTCGATCGTCATACTCCGGCAGGCCGATGTCAGCCTCTGAGAGTCTCCCCTTGAGCCAGTCCAGAACGATTGCGCGAACACCTGCAGCGGTCATGTCGGAATCTCGCGAGGAGTCACCGAGGGATTTCGGATCCGACAAGGAATGGAAGAGCGACGGCTCAGCGAACTGAGTGGATCGTCTACTATGCGCGTCCCCATTTCCAGGCATCAGCTACTCCGCTCTTCGAGCCTACCTGCTAGCATCTTAGGACATGTGTTCCCATGATGGCAACTACTGTGGACAATCCCTAGCCGCCCATTTCGCCGAACTCCGGCAGGACCTTCTCCGAGAACTCCTCCATCGACCTCAGGATCTGGCCCCGAGTCAGCAGGCCGTTGTATTGGTACATGAAGATCCAGCTCACGGGGGTCACGTCCATCATGGCCTGGACCTGGCGCTTGACGGAGTCGAGGGTTCCGGCGAAGAGGAGACCGTTTTCGAGTTGCTGCTCGGGAGTCATGATCTCTCCGCCTGGGGGACGCAGCGCCTCGGCGAAGCCGAAGGGGGCGAACCAGGCGCCGCCGGCGAATGCGGCTGAGTGGCGCCAGAGTTCCATCGCCTCCTCGTCGGTGTCGGTGATGATCACGTCTCGGAGGACGCCCAGGCCCTCGCCCGGCTTCAGCTCCCTGCCGACTGACGCCGCTTCTTCCTGGTACACGTCGTAGAGGCGATTCTGCAGCTCGGGGTACATCGGCGGCAGGATGGCCGTGATGCCCTCGCGCGCGCACCAGCGGATGGTGCGTTCGGACGAGGCGAAGGGCTGGAAGATCGGCGGGTGCGGCTTCTGCAGCGGCTTGGGCACGACGCCGATTTCGCGCACGATGTTGTTCTCGTCAATGCCGCGGCCCCACTTGCGCGTCGCTTCGATGTCCCAGGGCGTGCCCTCGGGCGGAATCTGCCAGGCGTCGCCCTGGTAGGAGATCATGTCCTCGGTCCAGCACTTGCGGATGATGTTGAAGTGCTCCTCGAAGGCGGCGCGGTTGGCTGCGTCGATCGCGTCGTGGTCGCCCGGTCGGGCGGCATGGACGCCGTGAATCTGCTGGGCGAGCGTGTCGACCCAGCGCCGCTGATAGCCGCGCGCGAAGCCGGCCACCGCGCGTCCGCCCGACATGTGATCGAGCATCGCGATGTCCTCGGCCACGCGGATCGGATTCTGCGCCGGCAGCACCAGACCGAGCTGTCCGACGCGAATCCGCTCGGTCTGCATCGCCAGGTAGAGGTCGAGCATGACCGGATTGGGCGAGACCTCGAAGCCCTCGATGTGGAAGTGGTGCTCGGTGAAGCCGATGGAGTCGTAGCCCAGCGCGTCGCCGGCTTTCGCGAACTCCGACAGGTCGGCCAGCATGTCCTGGTACAGCTCGGGTCGGAGCCCGGCCATCCCCGCTTCAATGTCCTCGCGAGTCCCGACGGATGGAAGGAAGAAGAGACTGACCTGCATGATGGCTCCAAATGCTGCCCCCTCGCCCTCCGGGAGAAGGGATCGATCCTGACTCCCTCTCCCCCTGGGAGAGGGTTGGGGTGAGGGTTCCGGTTCCAACGCCGAAGTGCCCTCACCCTGGCCCTCACCCTCAGGGAGAGGGAAGTGAAGAAAGGAACGACGCCACCGCCTCGTTGAAGTCGGCGGGATTGTCGATGTTGGCGGCGTGGCCGGCGTGGGGCACGACGACCTTGGTGCTGCCCGGAATCTTGTTCGCCATGTAGTCGGTACCGGCGAGGAACGGCTCATCGTTCTCGCCAACCAGCACGAGCGTCGGCTTGTCGATGCCGGTGAGCGACTGGATGATGCGATTGTCGAACTGGGCGAGCATCCCGCGCGCGGCCCGGGCCAGACCCTCGGCCGAGCGGTGCGTCGAGACGCGGACCTCTTCCGATCCACCGAGTGCGGCCAGACCGTCTCGCTCGAGCGACTCCGCTCGGGGAATCGCCATGCCGGTGTTCCAGCCCTCGCGAGCTTTGGGGTTGTTGTAGCCCGGACCGGTGTCGAAGAGCATGAGCGCGCGGGTCCGATCGGGATGCGCGACGTTGAAGGCCAGCGACATGTAGCCGCCCAGCGAGAGTCCGCCGATCACGGCGTCGTCGACGCCCTCGGCGTCCAGGATCGCGGCCATGTCGGCGACTGTCTCGGCTTCGCTGTAGAGCGACTGGTCGTCGGGTGAATCGGTCTGCCCGTGGCCGCGCATGTCCCAGACGATCAGCCGGTGATCCGCCGAAAGCAGATCGAGCTGTCCGGCCCACATCTGCGAGGTCGCGCCGTAGCCGTGCGAGAGCAGGATCGCCGGTCCGGAGCCGCTGGCCTCGTAGTGGATGCTGACGCCGTCTCGGTCGATGCTGGACATGGTGTGGCTCCGTTGCTGGATTGGGAATGGCGGTCTCGCTGGGTAGGATAGGGGTCGAACATCGGCGGTCTGCGCATTGGACGGAGGCGTGTGATGAAGACTCCCATTGGCCCTGAAATCGTGTTCGAGTTGGGCGGCGTCTCGTCGCCGGCAATCTCGCCCGACGGCTCCGTGGTCGCCTACGTCCGCGGACAGGTCGAGGACGACAAGCGTGTCTCATGGATTGAGTGCGCCCCGTTCCGAGGCGGCGAATCGCGACGGCTCACCTCAGGCCAGTCCGACTCCGGGCCGGTCTGGTCGCCCGACGGTTCGACGTTGGCGTTCTTGCGACCAGGCTCGAGCGATCCAGGCTCGCCCCGGCAGATCTGGTTGCTGCCCTCGGACGGCGGCGAAGCGCACAGGCTGACCGATCTCCCGCACGCCGTCGCAGGGTTCGACTGGCTGCCGGATGGCTCGGGGATCATCGCAACCGTCGATATCGATCCGCACCGAGGCAAGCGAGACGGTTCCAGGACGACGGTGGTGCGCGACACCTACTACCGCGGCGACGCGCTCGGATACCGCGAGGATGCCTGGCATCAACTCTTCCGCATCGACGCCGCGACGGGCGACGCGCTGCAACTCACGACGGGGACCTACAACCACGCGCACCCCGTCGTCTCGCCCGACGGCCGTTGGGTCGCGTTTACGGCCGATCGCAATGTGGATCGCGAGAACCGGCGACCATTCGGCTCCGAGCTCTGCGTCATGTCCACGCAAGGCGTCGCCGGCGGCGGACACGTCGAGCGGCTGACGCCAGGCATCATGTCGGCCGGGAAGCCCTGCTGGTCGCCCGACGGTTCCGCACTGGCTGTGTCGGTCACCGACATGTCGCAGCGCCACCAGGCTTATCTGGAGCGGGTTGAGCGATTCAGCGGCCAGCGAACCCGGCTGACGGACGACACGGTCAATCCGCAGACCGGGTTCTTCCCGATCGCGGGCCCGCCGACGATGGTCTGGAGCGATGAGGCGATTACGTTCGCCGGCGACGCCTATGGCCGGTCGGGCGTCTACCGTGTCGCGGACGACGGCTCGTCGCCGGTCGAAGCGATTCGAGCGGAGCGCGAGCTGATCGGCGGCTTCGATGTCTCAGCCGACGGTCAGTCGGTGGCCATCGTCTCCACGACACCGGATGCGCCCGGCGAGATTGTCGCCATCGGCCACGACTCGCAGGCAGTCCTGACCAATGCTGCGGAGACATTCGTCGAGACCCACGAAGTCGGCAACGTCGAATTCTTCAGCGTCGAGCGCGACGGCTGGGAGATTCCCTGCGGTCTGGTCTACCCGCCCGGCTTCGATCCTGAGCAGTCGTATCCGCTCGTGATCGAGATTCACGGCGGGCCGAACGGGTTCTTCGGTGAGGGCTTCAACGTGTTGCACCAGGTGATCGCCGGGGCGGGCTATCTCGTCCTGTTCATCAATCCGCGCGGCTCGTCTACCTACGGCGCGAAGTTCACCGATGCGGTCACGGTCGATTGGGGCGGCGAGGACTCGCTCGACCTGCTGCACGCGCTGGACGTCGTCTGCGAGCGGCCCTACGTCGACGCCAACCGTCTCGGCGTGCACGGCTACTCCTATGGCGGCTACATGACGACCTGGCTGATCGGCCACGACAACCGCTTCAAAGCGGCGGTCGCGGGAGCGCCGGTGGTCAATCTCTGGTCGATGTGGGGCGTCTCCGACATCGGGCCGTCCTGGGGCTCGTACCAGTGGGGCGACGTGCCCGACGACAACTTTGACTGGTACCGCGAGCGCTCGCCGATCTCCTATGTCCAACATGTGCAATGCCCGGTGCTGATCCTGCACGGTGAGCACGACTGGCGCGTGCCCATCTCGCAGGGCGAGGAGTACTTCGCGGGCCTGCGCTATCGGGGCAAGACGGCCGAGATGGTCCGCTTCCCCGGCTGCTCGCACCTGATGATGCGCGTTGGAGATCCAGCATTGGTCAAGGAGTACTACGAGCGCATGGTCGCGTGGTTCGATCGGTACGTGTAGCAGGCAAGATCACCCCTCTCAGAGACCTGCGAGTCAAGCGCCAAGATTAACCCCCTCTTCCTCTGGAGACCTGCGCGTAAACCGACCCGGTCCAGTCCCCGACTTGTTCGGGGACCCGTTCCCGTTCGGCACTACCGGGGCTCTACCAGGTACGAGACGGGGAGCCGAGCGGGTCCCCGAACAAGTCGGG